>CAJYLV010000001.1 GCA_913776255.1 uncultured Sphingomonas sp.
CGCGGCCGATCTGCTGCGGTTGCAGGATGCGGTGCCGCCGGTGCCGTTCGCGACGATCGCGCAGACGATGCGCGGCAGCTTCGGGCGGCCGCTGGACACGTTGTTCAGCGAGATCGAGGAGGTGCCGGTCGGCGCGGCGTCAATCGCGCAGGTCCACCGCGCGGTCACCACCGACGGCCGGCGGGTTGCGGTCAAGGTGCTGCGCCCCGGCGTCGAGGAAGATTTCGCGCGCGCGATCGAGACCTATGAATGGGCGGCGGCGCAGATCGAGCCGATGGGCGGCGAGATCGCGCGACTCCAGCCGCGCCTCGTCATCGAGACGTTCAAGCGCTGGACCGCGCGCGAGCTGAACTTCACGCGCGAGGCGGCGTCGGCGTCCGAGCTGGCCGAGACGATGACCTCGGAGCCGAACTTCTTCGTCCCCGCTGTCGACTGGGCGCGCACCACCGGCAAGGTGCTGACGATCGAGTGGATCGACGGCATCAAATTGTCGGACCGCAAGGCGCTGGTCGCGGCGGGCTACGACCTGCCCGAGCTGGCGCGCGTGCTGGTCCATGCCTTTCTGCGGCAGGCGATCGCCGACGGCTTCTTCCACGCCGACATGCACCAGGGCAACCTCTTCGCGCTGCCCGGCAATTGTGTCGCCGCGATCGATTTCGGGATCATGGGGCGGATCGACCGGCGCGCGCGCGTCTGGCTCGCCGAGATCCTCTACGGCCTGATCACCGGCGATTATCGCCGCGTCGCCGAGATCCATTTCGAGGCGCAATATGTCCCCTCGCACCACAGCGTCGAGGAATTCGCGACCGCGCTGCGGGCGGTCGGCGAGCCGATGCGCGGGCTGCCGGTCAAGGACATGTCGATCGGGATGATGCTCGACGGGCTGTTCGGGATCACGCGCGATTTCGACATGGTGACGCAGCCGCATCTGCTGCTGCTGCAAAAGACGATGGTGATGGTCGAGGGGGTCGCCACCGGGCTCGACCCCGACATCAACCTGTGGGTGACCGCCGCGCCGCTGGTCGAGGACTGGATTCGCACCGAGCTGGGGCCGGAGGCGGCGATCGCCGACCGGCTGGTCGCGGACGTGCGGACGCTGGCGCGGCTGCCGGAGCTGGTGCGGCGGATCGAGGCGCGCTTCCCCGCCCCCGGCGGCGCGCCACCGCGCCCGCCCTTGCGCGAGATCGAGCGCGTCCGCGTCGGTGGCGGATGGCGCTATGCCCTGGTCGGTGCGCTCGGCGTGCTCGCAGGCGTCGCGGGCATGATGCTGGCGGGCGGATGGTAGCCGCGCCGGGGCGACCCGGACCGGCCGCGCGCTGGCTGGTGACCCCCGACCGGCTGGTCGGAATCGGGCGCACGCCGGCGCGCGCGGTGCTGGCCGGGCTGCTGGGCGCGGTGCTCGCCGCGGCGGTGTTCGTGCCCAGCGCGGGCACGCCGCCCGAGTTCCTGCACGACGCGATCGTCGCGACGCTTCGCCACGGCGGCGATTATTATGACGCGGCGCGCGAGCTGCTGCGCACCGAGCCCGACGCGCGCGCCGCGCGGGCGCTGCCATCGACGCTGGCGGTGGTCGCCGCGGTGCTGCCCGCCTGGGGGCTGACCGCGCTGGTCGCGGCGGCGCTGACGTTGCTGCTGTGGATCGGTGGCCTGCGGCTCGGCGCGTTGCTGGCGCGGAGTGCGGGGGCGCTGCTGGTCGTCAGCCTGCTCGGGTTCGGGATCGTCGCGACGGCCGCTTTGTGGCTGGTGGCGCCGCATGCCGCAGCGGCGGCGCTGCTCTCCGCCATCGCGCTGGTGGCGCGGGCGCGCGGGCGGGTCACCGCCGCGGTGTCGGTCGCCTGCGCGGCGGCGCTGATCGATCCCGCCGCGCTGGTGACGCTTGCGGCAATGGGGGCGCTGGCGGTGCTCGACGGCGACCGGCGCGAGCCTTTGCTCTGGCTGGTCGGGCTCGGGGTCGCGGCGCTCGCCTTCGCGCTACATCTTCATGCGCTGGGCGCGACACATACGCCGGCGGCGCCGCTGATCCCGGACGGCGCGCTCGCGCGGTTGCTCGGCGCGGCCTTCCCCGACGTGCCGGCGGCGATCGCCGCGCCCTTGCTGCTGCTCGCCGGGTTCGGCTGGGCGACCGTCGCCGATCCGCTCGGGCCGCGCGTGCTCGCCGTGCTGATCGCGGGGGTCGCGCTCGATGGCGTGCTGGGGTGGCGGTCAGCGACGCTGGCGGTGCCGCTGGTCGCGCCGGGGCTGGCGCTCACCCCCGCAGCGCTGGCGACCCTGGCGCGCGCGGCGCTCGACCGCAGACGCATCACCGTGACGAGGGTAACGCGATGAGCCGGATCCTGTTGATCGTCGGCGGCGGAATCGCCGCCTACAAGGCGTGCGAGCTGATCCGGGCGCTGCGCGGCGCGGGGCATGCGGTGCGCTGCGTGCTGACCGAAGGCGGCGCGCATTTCGTGACCGCGATGACGCTGGCGGCGCTCAGCGAGAACAAGGTCCACACGACCCTGTGGGACCTCAAGGACGAGGCCGAGATGGGCCATATCCGGCTGAGCCGCGAGGCCGATCTGGTGGTCGTCTGCCCGGCGACCGCCGATCTGATCGCGCGGATGGCCGGCGGGCTGGCCGACGATCTGGCGACCACCCTGCTGCTCGCCACCGACAAGCCGGTGCTGGTCGCCCCGGCGATGAACGTCCGCATGTGGCTGCATCCGGCGACGCAGCGCAATATCGCGCAACTGCGCAGCGACGGCGTGACGGTACTGGACCCGGACGAGGGCGCAATGGCGTGCGGCGAGTTCGGCCCCGGTCGCCTGCCGGAGATCCCTGCGATCGTCGCGAGAATCACGTCGGCGCTTTCTCCGGCGCGCCGCTCGCTCGAAGGGCGGCATGTGATGGTCACCGCCGGGCCGACGCACGAGCCGATCGATCCGGTCCGCTATATCGCGAACCGCTCGTCGGGAAAGCAGGGCTTTGCGATCGCGGCGGCGCTGGCACGGCGCGGTGCGCGCGTGACGCTGATCGCCGGTCCGGTCAACCTGCCGACGCCAGCGAACGTCGTTCGCCATGACGTTGAGACTGCTGAGGAAATGGCCCGCGCGGTCGAAGCGGCGCTCCCCGCCGACGCGGCGGTGATGGTGGCCGCCGTCGCCGACTGGCGCGCCGAAGGTGTCGCGCCGCAGAAGCTCAAGAAGGGCGATGATGCCCCTGCCCCGCTACGGCTTGCGCGCAACGTGGACATTCTCGCCACGCTGGCGCATGATCCGCGTCGGCCGCGATTGCTGATCGGGTTCGCGGCCGAGACCGAGCAGGTGCTCGACCATGCGCAGGCCAAGCGGCGGCGCAAGGGTGCCGACTGGATCGTCGCCAATGACGTATCCGGCGACGTGATGGGTGGCGATGCCAACAGCGTCCACCTCGTGACCGCCGACGGCATCGAAAGCTGGGAGCGCCTCCCGAAAATCACCGTAGCTGAACGACTTGCCGACAGGATTGCCGATGCGCTCTGAACCGATCAGGATCGCGCTGCGCCGCTTGCCGCATGGTGAGGGGCTGCCGCTGCCAGTTTACGCCACCACCGGCGCCGCGGGGATGGACGTGGTCGCCGCCGAGGATGTCACCCTCGCTCCGGGGGCGCGGGCGGCGGTGGCGACCGGATTCGCGATCGCAATCCCGGATGGCTTCGAGGTGCAGGTGCGGCCACGATCCGGGCTGGCGCTGAAGCACGGCATCACCTGCCTCAACACGCCCGGCACGATCGACGCCGACTATCGCGGCGAAATCAAGGTGATCCTCGCCAATCTCGGCAGCGAACCGTTCGAGGTACGCCGCGGCGAGCGGATCGCGCAGCTCGTCCCGGCGGCGGTCACCGCGGCCGCGCTCGTCGAGGTCGATGCGCTCGACGACACCATCCGCGGGGCCGGTGGGTTCGGGTCGACGGGCCGATGATCCTCGCCACGCTCCTGCTGCTCGGACAGGCGCCGTCGCTCAACCCGCCGGTCGACTGGGCGCCCTTGCCGCGGCTCCAGCTCGGCCTCGCCGCCGCGCCGCCCGCGCAGCTGACCGAGTTCGTCCGTCGCGAGGTGGCGGCGGAACATTGCGTGCTCTCGGTCGACGAACGGATGCTCGATCTGGTCGTGCTCGTCACCCAGTCCGGGCAGGTGCGGCGGATCGTGCCGCGCGCGATCGGCTGCCCCTCGGTCGAGCAGTTCGCCGCCGGAATCGTGCTGCGCGCGGCGCGCGACAAGACGCGGCCGATCGCCGCCGATACCTGGTACGTCACCACGGTGGCGCTGACCCAGCCGTGACGCTCGGCGCCGACGAACTCGCCCGCTACGCGCGGCATATCGTGTTGCAGGAGATCGGCGGCAGCGGCCAGCTGCGCCTGTCGCGCGCGCAGGTGCTGGTGATCGGTGCGGGCGGGATCGGCTCACCGGTGATCCTGTATCTGGCCGCGGCCGGGGTCGGCCGGCTGACGATCGTCGACGACGATCGCGTGGACCTCAGCAACCTCCAGCGCCAGACCCTGTTCGCGACCGGCGATGTCGGGCGACCGAAAGCCGAACTCGCGGTCGAGGCGGTGGCGCGGCTCAATCCGCATGTCGACGCGCGGGCGGTGGTCGCACGCGTCGACACCGGGAACATCGCGCCATTGCTGGACGACGCCCCGACGGTGATCGTCGACGGCTGCGACAATTTCGACACGCGGCTGCTCGTCGCCGATGCCGCATTGACACGTCGCATCCCGCTCGTCTCGGCAGCGGTCGGGCGGTTCGAAGGACAGCTCGGGGTCTATCGCGGCTGGGAGGCGGACAAGCCCTGCTATCGCTGCTTCGTCGGCGATGCGCCGGCGCGCGACGCGCTGACCTGTGCCGAGGAAGGCGTGCTCGGCCCGGTGACCGGGATCGTCGGGAGCATGGCCGCGCTGGAGGTGATCCGCCAGATCGCGCCGTTCGGCGACGACAGCGCCGGGCGGCTGATGCTGCTCGACTTCCTGTCGCTGCGCTTCCGCACGCTGGCGCTGCCGCCCGATCCCGCGTGCCGCGCGTGCGGCGCGACACGCGGGTAGGGATCAGCCGAGCCGCGCTTCCGCAAAGGCGCGCACCGCCGGACCGATGTCGCCGCGCGCCATCGCCAGCGCGAGATTGGCGGTGACGAAGCCGGTCTTGTCGCCGCAGTCGAACCGCTCGCCGTTGAAGGTGAAGCCGTGGAACGGCTGCTGCCCGATCAGCTTGGCCATCGCGTCGGTCAGCTGGATCTCGCCACCGGCGCCCTTCTCCTTGGCGTCGAGGATCTTCATCACCTCGGGCTGAAGGATGTAGCGGCCCGGGATCATCAGGTTCGACGGCGCGCTGCCCTTGGCGGGCTTCTCGACCAGCGCGGTCACCTCGGTCAGCGCGCCGTCGCGCGCGCCCGGCGAGATGATGCCGTATTTGTCGGTCTCTTCCGGCGCGACTTCGAGTGCGCCGATGACGTTGCCGCCCACCTTGTCATAGGCCTGCACCATCTGCGCCATGAAATTGGGCGTGCCGACCATCAGCTCGTCGGGGAGCAGCACCGCGAACGGCTCGTCACCGACGATGTCGCGCGCGCACCAGACGGCATGGCCCAGCCCGAGCGGCTCCTGCTGGCGGACATAGACCGGCGAACCGGGCTGCTGCCGGATGTTCTCGATCACCGACAGGCTCTTGCCGCGCGCCCGCATCGTCGTCTCGAGCTCGAACGAGATGTCGAAATGATCCTCCAGCGCGCCCTTGCCGCGGCCCGTGACGAAGATGATCTGCTCGATCCCCGCCTCCAGCGCTTCCTCAACCGCATATTGGATCAGCGGCTTATCGACGACCGTCAGCATTTCCTTGGGCATCGCCTTGGTGGCGGGCAGGAAACGGGTGCCGAGCCCCGCCACGGGGAAAATTGCCTTGCGTACCGGCTTGATGGTCATTCGGTCCTCCTGTTGGCGCCGGCTCTCTACCGGGGGGCGGCAGGGATCGCAATTCGTTAGCGTAACGGTCGGCGTCCCGCACGACCGGCGGGACGCTGCTTGCGATGACCGGACGATGCGCCTAAGCACCGCCTCCATCCCGACATCGCTGGTCTTTGCGTTTTCCATGCTCAAGAAGCTGCTTCGTTCGTCCCGTGTCGCGCCCGACACCGCCTTCGCGCCCGCGCCGGGCAGCAGGATCTACGCGATCGGCGACATTCATGGCTGTCGCGCCGAGCTCGATCGGCTGCTGGCGATGATCGATGCCGACGACGCGGCACGGGGACACGCGGACACGACGTTGATCTTTCTCGGCGATCTCGTCGATCGCGGTCCTGATTCCGCTGGCGTGATCGCGCGGCTGATGACGCTCGCGCAGGAGCGGCCGCGGGTCCGCTTCCTCAAGGGCAATCATGAAGAGCTGTTCCTCCACGCGCTGTCCGGCGCGAAGGATGCGCTGCGGATGTTCTGCCGGGTCGGCGGCAAGGAGACGGTGCTGAGCTACGGCGTCGGGCGTGCGGAATATGACGCGCTCGATTATCCGGAACTGGCGGCGCGCATGGAGGCCTTGGTTCCCGCTGAGCATCGCGCCTTCCTCGACGGCTTCGAAGACATGATCATCTCGGGCGACTATGCCTTCGTCCATGCCGGCATTCGGCCCGACGTGCCGCTCGACGCGCAGAAGCCGAGCGACCTGCGCTGGATTCGCGACAGCTTCCTCGATCATCGCGGTGCCTTTCCGAAGATGATCGTCCATGGCCATACGATCACCCCGGACGTCGACCGGCGGGCCAATCGGATCGGCGTGGATACAGGCGCTTATGCCTCGGGAAAGCTGACCGCATTGGGTATCGAGGACCGTCTGACCTGGATCCTGAACACATGATGCATCGCGGTGATCCGCGCTTGCAATTTCCAATCGCGCAGCTATGAGATGCCCTGCACGCAAAGGGAGTTCAACATGCGTATTGCGAAGTACATGCTCGCTGCTGCCGCCGCCACGATGGCGGTCGCTCCGGCGATGGCTGCGCCTGCCAATTCGGCAGCGAGCCTCTCGGTCGCCAAGTCGGTTCGCGCTTCGGCCCCGTCGGCCAAGAAGAACGAGCTCGCCGGTGGTGGCGTGATCGTTGCGGTTCTGGCTGCTGCCGCCGTCGTGGCCGGCATCATCGTCGTCGCTGACGAAGACGACAGCTCGGACAGCAACTAAGCTGATCTGCTCCCTCGGGAGGAGAGAATAGCGGCCTTCGGGCCGCTATTTTTTTGTCCGCTCTTCAGTGGATTTGCGGACGCCTATCGTCGCGGTCGTGGTCCGCGAGCTGGCGAGTGGCGGGGAAGAAGAAGCGGGCTCCCGAGCCAAGCTCCGGGACGGCGGATTGCGCGGTGGTCGCGGGGAAGTCGATCCAGCTCGATACAGGCGCCCCCGGACACGACCAGCTTTACGTCATTGCGAGCGCAGCAAAGCAATCAAGGGCCGGATCACGACGCCCTGGATTGCTTCGCTGCACTCGCAACGACGAGGGATAGTCTCCGGACGCGGCTAATCATACGCGTCCGATCGACCCATCACGCCGCCGCGAACATCTCCGGCGACAGCGCCATGATCGCCTCGGCACCCCCCTCGATCTGACGACGCAGCGACCCCGCCTCCGGCAGCACGCGCTCGGCGAAATAGCGGGCGGTGACCAGCTTGGCGTCGAGGAACGCGGCATCGCCCTGCCCCTCGTCCTTCAGCTTCGCCGCCGCGGTTGCCATGCGCAGCCACATCAGCCCGGTTGCGACCGCGCCGACGAGATGCATGTACGGCACCGCGCCCGCACCGACGTTGTTCGGGTCCTTCATGCCGTTGGCGAGAAACCACATCGTCGCCGCCTGCAACTCGCCCGCGGCTTTCTCCAGCCGCTGCGCGAAGTCGGCGACCGCGGGGTTGGCCTTGCCCGCCGCGATCTCCTCCATCACCAGCCGCCCGAACGCCTGCACCGCGCGGCCGCCGTTCTGCGCCAGCTTGCGGCCGACGAGATCCATCGCCTGCACGCCGTTGGTGCCTTCGTAGATCATCGCGATCCGCGCATCGCGGACGTACTGCTCCATGCCCCATTCGCGGATGTAGCCGTGCCCGCCATAGACCTGCTGCGCATTGGTCGCGATCTGATAGCCGCGATCGGTGCCGACACCCTTGATGACCGGGGTGAGCAGCCCGAGCAGGTCGCCCGCGAGCTGACGATCCTCTTCGGCCTCGGCATTATGCTCGATATCGGCCTGGAGCGCGCCCCACAGGCACAATGCGCGCAGCCCCTCGGTCCACGCCTTGGCGTCCATCAGCATCCGGCGGACGTCGGGATGGACGAACAGGGTGTCGGCCTTCTCGCCCGGCTCGGCGGGGCCGGTCAGCGCGCGCCCCTGCCGACGATCCCGCGCATAGTGCACTGCATTCTGATAGGCGGTTTCGGCGACCCCGAGCCCCTGCAGACCGACGCCGAGCCGCGCCGCGTTCATCATGATGAACATCGCCGCGAGGCCCTTCATCTCCTCGCCGACCAGCCAGCCGGTCGCCCCGTCATAGTTCATGACGCAGGTCGAATTGCCGTGGATGCCCATCTTGTGCTCGATCGAGCCGCACGACACCGCGTTGCGCGCGCCGAGCGATCCGTCGTCGTTGACCAGCACCTTGGGCACCACGAACAGCGAGATGCCCTTCGAACTGTCCGGCGCGCCCGGCGTCTTGGCGAGGACGAGGTGGATGATGTTGTCGGTCAGGTCGTGCTCGCCGGCCGAAATGAAGATCTTGGTGCCGGTGATCCTGTAGCTGCCGTCCGCCTGCGGCTCGGCGCGGGTGCGGATCAGGCCGAGATCGGTGCCGCATTGCGGCTCGGTCAGGTTCATCGTCCCGCCCCATTCGCCCGACACCATCCGCGGCAGATATTTCTGCTGCTGCTCGGGGCTGCCCTTCACGACCAGCGCCGCGATCGCGCCATGCGCCAGGCCGGGGTACATGGCGAACGCCATGTTGGCGGAAACCATATATTCCTGGAACGCGGTCGAGACGACGTGCGGCATCCCCTGCCCGCCGAACGCCTCCGGCGCGCTGAGCGTGCCCCAGCCCGATTCGACGAATTTGGCATAGGCTTCCCTGAAGCCCTTCGGCGTCGTCACGCTGCCGTCCTCGTGGCGCGTGCAGCCTTCCTGATCGCCCGACTGGTTGAGCGGGAACAGCACCTCGGCGACGAACCGCCCGCCCTCCTCCAGCACCGCCTCGACCGTGTCGGGGGTGGCGGCGGCGAAGCCGGCGACGTTGGCGTAGCGGTCAAGGCCGACGACATGTTCGAGCACGAAGCGGGTGTCGCGGATCGGCGGCGTGTACTGCGGCATCGTCTCACTCTTTCCTGGTTGCGCCACCGTCGAGCACGCCGACGAATTCGGTCAGCTCGGCAATGGCGGCGTCGAGATCGTGCTTCTGCTGCTCCAGCGCCGCGATCCGGTCGCGACAGCGCTGGATCGCCACCGCGCGCTGCGTCTGGCGACCGTCACCAAGATCGTAGAGGTCGATCATCTCGCGGATATCGGCGAGGCTGAACCCGACGCGCTTGCCGCGCAGGATCCATGCCAGCCGCGCCCGGTCGCGATGCGAGTAGATGCGGACCAGCCCACGCCGCTCGGGCGCGATCAGCCCTTCGTCCTCGTAGAAGCGCAGCGCACGCGGGGTGACGCCGAACTCCGCCGAGAGATCGGTGATCGTGAAGCTCTCGCGGTCAGGCCGCGGGGAAACAACGGCATAGGCAGCAGAAGCGCTCATGGAGCTGGACATACCTTCCCTTTACGTGAACGTCAATCGGCGCAAAGCAGCTTTCCGTCGGCGCCGCGTAGCCGCGTCGCTTCGCCGCTCGCCTCGCTGAGCCGGTCGAGCGCGAGCGTGTCGAGCGTGGCGCGCCCCTGACACGAACGCGCGCAGGCGGCGGGCGTGCGGACCGGGAACAGCAACTGCTCGCCGTTGCGCTTCGCGGTGAAGGTACAGCCCTGCCCCAGATCGACCAGCAGGTCGCCGCGGCCCTGCGCCGTGCCGCGCGCGATACACCGCTGGCCCTCGCCGAAGTCGACGCTCACCCCGATGCGATAGCGCGGTGCCGCGCCGGTCACACACAGCCGGTCCTCGCCCGCGGCGTAGACGCCGGTCGCGTCGGCCAGGTCGCGGACGATCCCTGCGTCGCGCGCCGCCGCCTCCAGCGCGCGCCCGGCGGCATCGTCCTCACCGGGATCACGGGCGGGCGAACAGGCGGCCAGCAGCGCGACGAGCAGCACCGCGCCGCGGATCATCCGTCGACGCGCTCCAGCCCCGTATCGGTCACGCGACGGTAGAAGCAGCTCGGCGCGCCCGTATGGCAGGCCGGGCCGGCCGGGTCGGCGACGATCCACAGCGCGTCCTGATCGCAATCGACGCGCATCTCGACCACGCGCAGCACGTTGCCGGAGGTCTCGCCCTTCTTCCAGAGCCGACCGCGGCTGCGCGAGAAGAATGTTGCTTCCCCGCTGCTGCGCGTTGCCGCGATCGCCGCGGCATCCATATGCGCGACCATCAGCACCGCGCCGGTCGCGCGGTCGGTCACCACCGCGGTCACCAGCCCCGCAGCATCGAATTTGGGCAGGAAATCGCTGCCAATTTCTCGTGGATCGCTCATCGCGGCTCTGGCGTAGAACAGCGCGGGGCGCGTCACAACGCGCGATATCGCCATACGGTCCGCGCCGGTTGATGACATTCGCGCGACGGTCGCTATATGCGGCCCCGCACAACGCGAGCCTCCCACCGCTTATGCTGACCACACATCCGTTCGACGACGACCATCTGCATGAGGAATGCGGCATCTTCGGTGCTTCCGGCTCGGAGGGCGCGGCCGCGCTCGTCGCGCTCGGCCTTCATGCGCTCCAGCACCGCGGCCAGGAGGCCGCGGGCATCACCAGCTTCGACGGCCATGTCTTCCACACGCACCGCGCGATGGGCCATGTCGCGGGCAATTTCGACCGCGACGACGTGATCCGCGCGCTGGCCGGCGACGTCGCCTGCGGGCACGTCCGTTACTCGACGACCGGCGAGACCGCACTGCGCAACGTCCAGCCGCTCTATGCCGACTTGCAGTCCGGCGGGTTCGCGATCGCGCACAACGGCAACATCTCCAACGCGATGCGGCTGCGGCGCGAGCTGGTGCGGCGCGGGTCG
>CAJYLV010000002.1 GCA_913776255.1 uncultured Sphingomonas sp.
CGGCGAAGATCGCTCCGGGCGGATAATCGTCCGGCCCGAGCCAGTCGCCGATATCCAGAGGCGCGACTGGCTTGGCCGTTTGCGGGACCTCCTTGCTCAACGCCGGCGTCGCGGCTCCGACGATCGCTACCCCCGCCATCAATCCGATCGTCCGCATGGCGTGCTCCCCCTTTTATTCGCAATTGGGCGAATGTCGGCCCCGGATCAACGGAACAGTTCGTTCAGGTACGTCGCGAGCCGCACGCCGCCTTTCTCCAGCTGCAGCTCCAGCCGCGGCGTGTTGTCATAGACGTAGCGGTAGCTTAGCGCCGTCTCGCCGGCCGGCGGATACAGGCGCTCGCGGACCGCGACGTTGTCGGCCAGCCACACCGCCGGGTCGGCCGACGACCACGCCTTCACGTCGGCGCGCGTAATTCGCGCGTTCAGCCACGTCGCCAGCTCGGAGAACGACAGCTGCTCGTCGTCGACCAGCAGCGAATCCCAGACGCTGTGCAGGTTGGTCGGCTTGCCGAACCACGTCACCTTGAGGTCGTTGCCACCGCGATCGGTGCCGTTGCCGCTGTGGAGCGGTTGCGCGAGATCGCCGCAAATGTGGATGATGAAGCGCAGCGCCATGCGCCTGTCCTCGGGCGATGCATTGCGGTCGTGCAGCGTGGCGCTGAAACGAGCGAGCGCGGTGACCGCATCGCCTTCCGGCGGCGCGCCGACCTCGGCATAGGTCTTGCCGGCCGGGATCGTCACGTAATGCCACGCGCTCGCGGTGTTCTGCCAGAACGGCGCGGGATCGGACTTCATGAAGTCGGGCCAGTTCGACGCCTCAGCCATCGTCTCGGTGCCGAGGATCCGCTTTACCGCGGCGCGCGCCTTGCCGCTCAGATGCGCGTCGGCGATCTGGCCGACGACGCGGTGGCCGGTCTTGCCCCAGGCGAGCGCGGGGGCCGGTGACAGGGCGAGGGCGGCGGCACAGGCGGCGATGAGGATACGCATGCCGCGCCCATGACCTTGTAAGGTGGCGGTTTCGTGTCGGGCCGCCCCATTGCGGCCGGGCGCTGCGTCTTAGACGCGAGCGGTGATCGTCTCCAGGTCTGCGACCGGCTCCGTCGCGGTGATTGCGCCGACGAGGATCTTCTGCGCCACGCCGCGGGCGACGTCGTCGATGCGTGCCTTGGTGGTGGTCGCGTCATAGCCGCCGTCGCTGTCGTGGCAGGCGTTCACCGTGCGATGGTGGCGGATCGCGCCCTGCTCGAAGGTGACGGCGACGGCGCGACTGGTGGCGTCATAGGTGCCGATCGTGATCTTCATGCAGCTGTTCCCTGCGTCCAGTGGGTGTCGTCGGCGATGTCGGCCTTGGCGAGCTGGCGCGCGGTCATGCCGGCGAGGCGCTGCTCCAGCTGGTTGGAGGCCGCGCGGATCGCGTCGATCGCCGCCACGCGCCGCTCGATCGCGGCCCGCCGGTCGCCTTGGGCGAAGGGCAAGTCGCGCCAGTCATTGAGCTGGCGCCAGAGTGGCGCGACTGCCTCGATGCGGCGCGCGGCCTCGCGCTTGGTGGCGGTGATCAGCCGGGCGCGGAGCTGCTCGCCGCTCTCGGCCGGCCGGCGCGCGGTCGGCGCGCCGTCGTCGCCGGGCGTGATCACCTTGCCGGCGCTTTGCGCGGCGAGCAGCCGGGCGTGTTCGTCGGCGCTGACCGGACGCGCATCGTCGGGGAGCGTGGCGTGGACGCGTTCGTCGAAGAAGGCGTTGCGTGCCGGGCTGTAGTGGAGCGACATGGCAGCGGCCCTCCTAGCGGCCGATCGCGACGAGCCGCGGCCAGCTCGGCTGGCGGTCGGCGCCGGCGGTGTTGACGAGCTGGCGCATCACGGTCGCGCTCTCCGTGGTGAAGCTGACGAGCTGGTAGACGGCGTGCGACTCGCTGTCGGCGTTGGCGACCTGTGTCGCGGCGATCACCTGAAAGCAGGCGTTGAACGCGATTGGGAAGGTGACGGTTTGGGTGGTCTCGCTGCCCGCCAGCTGCTGCGCGCCGGTGACCCATTGCACGATCAGCCCGTTGGGCAGCACGGTGTAGCCGTTGTCGGACAGCGTGCCGGTGAAGGCGCCGGTGAGGTCGGCGGCGCCGTGGGTGTGCGCGGCGGGCGGGAAGGCGGCGGGGCGGTTGAGCAAATTGCCCCAGTCGCGCACCGCGTCGCGTTCCCAGCCGTCGAGCAGGTCGGCGTCGAGCCCCGAACCCGCGCCGTCATTGGCCGCATCCCAGACGCGGTTGCCGGCGCGGCTGAGTTGGCCGGCGGTGATCGACAGCGCCGAATTGCTCCCGATCAGGAAGTCATACTGGTTGATGCTGCGCGTGAAGCGCAGCACGTCGCCGGTGTCGAACGACACGTCCGCCAGCCCGGCGGCGGGGATCGCCAGATAGCAGAAGGTGTCGGCGAACAGGCCGGACTTGCCGGTCACCGCGCCGGTGAACGTCGCCCCGCTGAGCAGCGCGAAGTCGCTGGCCTCGCGTCCGTCGAGCAAATCGGCATCGAGGCCCGACCCGGCACCGTCGTTGGCGCCGGTCCACGCCAGCGCGCCGGAGAAGCGCACGACACCGGCCGGGTCGATGGTCAGGCGCGTCACCCCGGCCGACGCGTCGAAGATCGAGAAATCGCCCTGCGAAACGTTGTGTACCCCGGCGACGAGCTGCCACGCCCGTCCGCCCGTGGCGGCGTTTTCCAGCGTGATGCGGGCCTCGCCCTGATCGGCGCGGCGGAGATGGAGGGGCGAATAGGGGTTGGCGACCCCGAGGCCCAGCGAGCCCGCGACCGTTACCTTGCCGGTGAAATCCGCGCCGGCCAGCAGCGCGAATTCCGCGGCGTGCCGGCCATCGAGCAGGTCGGCGTCGAGCCCCGAACCGGCGCCGTCGTTTGCGGCGTCCCAGATGCGGTTGCCGGCGCGGTAGAGTTGATTGGCGCTGATCGACAGCGCCGAACTGCTCCCGATCAGGAAGTCATACTGGTTGATGTTGCGCGTGTAGCGCAGCACGTCGCCCGTATCGAAGCTGACGTCGGCGAGCGTGGCGACGGGCACGGTGAGGTAGCAATAATCGTCGGCGTAGAAGCCCGCGCGGGCCGCGACCTTGCCGGCGAAAGCGGCGGCGGTGGCCGTCAGCGACAGGCAGTCGGCACCGGACTGCATGTCCCGCACGATCAGCGCATCGGTGCCGGCCACCGCGCCGATCGCGTAACTGGCCTTTGGCGTGGAGATCGTCAGCAGCGCGTCCTTGTCGGACGTGATCTCCGCCCCGGCGACCATCCGCACCAGCCCGGTGAAGCGCGCGCCGGCCAGCTTGGCATAGCGGGCGAGCGTCGAGGCGAGACCGCCGGGCGTCACCGCGCGGCGCTGATCGGCGAGATCCTCGGTTTCCGCGCTGGTCGCCAGCTCGACCACGCCGGCGCGCTCGGTCGTCGCGGCGGGGTTGGTGAAATTGGCGTTGCCGAAGGTGAGCTGGGCGGCGGGGGTGCTCGACAGCGTGACGTCGATCGCGAGCAGCAGCAGCGCTTGTGCCGACTTCTGCACGATCGCGTCGGCCTGCCCGTAGAGCGCGAACAGCGTCCCGTCCGACAGGTAGAGCGCGAACGAGCGGACGGTGTAGCTGTCGCCGCTCTCGTCGGTGACGGTCAAATGGGTGACGTCGGTCGCGGTCGCCTCGCCGGCGATCGTGGTGATGCGCTTCACCTCGTCGGCGAGCGCGGTCGCGGCGGGCGCGGCGGTGATCGCGGTCGGCGAGACCCCGACCGCGGCGATCCGCACCGCACGGAACCCGCCCTTCGCCTGATCGATGACCGCGGCGCGGCCGGCATTGGTGATGACGAGTTGCAGGGCCATGATCGCTCCTCAGGCGGCGAGCGCCAGCCGCGCTTGCACGGCCGGGCGCGCCGCGGCGACGACGCCGAGCGCGCCGGCCGTCGACAGCGCCTGGCTAAAGGTGAAGTGCGCGCGGGCGGGCTTGGTGCGCGCGACCTCGGCGATCACCGCCTCGGCATAGCCGGCGGTCGCCTCCGGGCGGACGATGCCGTCGAGGCTGACGATCAGCGCGAAGGTGTGCGGCGGGCCGGGCGGGGTGAGCTGCCACCATTCGCGGACCGCGACCGCGCCGCCGAAGCTGGCGATCACGTCGCGCAACGACGCGACGGTGCCCTTGCGGCGCTGGATGCTGATCGCCGAGCGGACGCGCGCGCGCTTGATCGCGTCGGGCCAGTCGCTGTCCCATGTGTCGATCGACAAGGCCCATGCGAGGAACGGGAGCTGCGCCGCCGGGCAGGTGTCGGGATCGACGAGCTGGCGCAGCGGCACCGGCACGTCGGAGACGCGCGCGACGCTCGCCTCGATCGCGCGCTCGAACGCGGTGGCGTTGGCGGGCAGCAGCGTCATTCGCCGACCCCGCCGAACGTGAGCGTGACGGCGGTGCACCAGGTCGCCGCGGTGCGGTCGACGACGATGTCGGCGGCGGGCTGCGCGAGCGCGACGTTCTGGACGCCCTCGACGTGGAGCGCGCCGAACACGCCCGAGCGGGTGACGTCGAGCCCGATCCGGTGGCAGCGCGCGAGATAGCCGTCGAGCCGGGTGCGCGCCTCGGCGAGCACGATCGCCGGATCGGGGCCGCCGTAGGTGGTGATCGTCGCGACGACCGTGAACGGGACGATCGTCGCCGCGCGGACCTGCACCAGATCGGTGAGCGGGCGGCGGGTGTCGGCGGAGAGGTACGCGGCGACTGCGGCGAGCTGCGCGGGCGGGGCGGTGCCGTCGCCGGTGCGCGACAGGATCGTGACGACCACCTGCCCGGGCGTCGGGCTGGTGGCGCTGGCGTCGAGCACGTCGGGGTGCGCCGACAGCGCGTGGAAGATGTACGCCCCGGCCGGGCCGGCGACCGAATAGCCCTCGGGCGCGAGCACCAGCCGGCGGCGAAACTCGTCATCGCTCTCGTAGGTCGGGGCGACGCCGCGCGTGGCGTCGCCGGCATCGATGACGAGGCGCGCGATGCCGACCAGCGCGGCGAGCTGGTCGAGATCGGCGCCGGTCGCGAACGCCGGCATCACCGCGCGCGCGGCGTCGTTGACCCGCGCGCGCAGCAGGAACTCGCGGTACGCGCAGACCTGCAGCAGCTTGACCGCCGGGTCGCTTTCGACGGCCGCGTCGAAGCTGGGCACCAGCGCGATCAGCTGCGCGCGCATCTCCGCGTAGATCCGCTCATAGCTGAGCGCCTCCACGACATCGGGCGCAGGAAGGCGTGAGAGATCGACGGCGGTGTAGGTGGCGGTGTCGGCCATGCCGCGATCTGGTGGCGCGCGGGCGCGGGGATGGAAGCGGCGAGGGCGGTGGAATGGTCATTCCACCGCGGCCGGGCGGTCTCATCGACAGGGATCGTCAGTCATTCTCCCCAGCGACCTCCTTAAATCAGTCTATACTGCTACTGAATTTCTCCGCAGCATACGTATCCCAGACACTTTTTGGTATATTGAACCACTTTCCCTCTCCGTCGGCTGTCAAGTAAACCTGCCTAGAAGCGTCGTCCCACACGCCCTCAAAGCGATGTTTGTGGTCGGGAGTGTCGCCGACGTCGATCACTGCGCCTATCTGATAGGATTGGTGACCGCGTACTAAACTCGCCTTCCTATTCGCGGGTGTGTACGTGAAAACCCAACCTGGAGGAATTCCTACCTTGAAGTAGAGGCCGCCTTCGTTATCGGGTAATGATACGACAAACCTTCCCGATCTTTGACTAAGTAGCTTTAAATACTGATCTTCACCCCGAGGGGAAATCGTGTTTTCAGAGACTTCTTGGCAGTCCTCAGGGGAGATATCAGCGCCGCCGGCCAAGCCTGATGAGAGCGAAAAATCACATTTTAAAATTCTCTCGTTGTCTGTGCTAAGGTATCCATCATCGAATTTGAAGTTTACGTTTACTATAGCGGCGCGTTGTACTAGCGGATTGGTTAGTTCTCCCAACACAAGGGATCGCTCGGATCCCGGTCCTATTTTGACTGGTGGTCGATTGTTCGAAAAACTATCTGCGCCATCGATCCTGTACAAGATACTGTAAACCAATATAGTGGTAGAAGATTTATTTTTATAATTTACTGCTATATCGGTGACTCCACTAGAATTAGAGAGAAGGCGCAAGCTTACATTTAAGTCAGTACTATCGCGGGAGTTTTTTTCAAAAATGTAGCAGAGATAATAGCTTAACGCGACGATGGCGAAAAAAATTACGTACCACCACCAGCTGAGATATAATTTTTTACGTTGTCCTATTCTAATCCAGGAAATGGCCGCTGCGCTGCCTAACGCCAGTACGGGATAAAAACTTAGATCCGAAAAGATTTTCGAAAATGCCTCGTACATGCCCCACCCTTTTCCCGCCCACCGCGGAATGTATTTCATTATCGTTGCAATGCGGCTTGCCATTTGGCAAGTGCCTGTTGTCATTGACGTTTTGCGTAAGTGCCGGCAAGTGTCCGAGCCGTACTCTTTTCAATGCTATGTCGAACAACCCGCGCGGCTAGTTAGACGGGGTTAGCAATGTGCGGCATAGTCGTTCCAGAAGGATTTTACGCTCCGCGCCGGTCAGCCCCAGCAGCACCCGGCGCGCATAACGCACCGGCTTGCCTTTCTTCGCCGGCCGGTCGCTGCCACCTTCCTGATGGACCCGCGCGATCGTCGCCGCGGCGCCGCTCCAGCCTACCCACGCCTCCTCTGCGGTCGCGCCGCTCTTCAGGTAGCGGGCGGTGCGCAGCTTGCGGAACATCGCTTTCGCCTTGATCGCGCCGCGGCGGCGGAGCTTGCCGGTCCGCACGCGCTCGTGGCCGTCGACGGGGAGCCATTTCGCGATCCGGTCCCAGAAGAAGCTGCGGATCGCGCCGGCCTCGCTGTCGAAGCCGGTGAGCAGCGGGCCTTGGCGGACCCAGCTCTTCATGATCACCAGCCGCGGCTCGGCGACGCCCTTGGGGTAGAGGAATTTGACGGTGTAGCTGCCACCCTGCTCGGGCTTGCGCGGCTTGCGGGGAACGAACGTCGTGCCGTCGGGCTGGCGCTGCGCGGCGATGCGGTCGGATTGCGATTGGCGGAGGTCGCGCGCGATCCCGCGCAGCAGCTGGCGGCGCTCGGGCGCGGCGACGCGGCGCAGCGCGGCGCGCGCGAGCCGCTCGATTGCGTCGAGGTCGTCGCTCATCGCGGCGGCTGGTGCGCCGACGCGGCCGCCAGCGTGTCGTCGAGATAGAGCTGCCAGAGGTCGACGCCGCACAGCCCGTCGAAGCGGTCGACGGTGTCGGCGTCGTCGGTCAGGTGGGTGATGCGGCGCGTCCCGTCGGCGAGCGGCTCGACCAGCACGCGCTCGCTCAGCTCGATCGTCAGCGACAGGTCGAGCGTGTCGGCGTCGAGCAGCTCGGCCTCGAACGTGATCGGCTCGCCGTTCGGCTTCGCGAGCAGCTCGGGCTGGTGGCGCGCCAGCCACGCCAGCACCGGCACGATGATCGCGTCGGGGCTGCCCGCGAAATCCTGTACGACGAGATTGGCGGTGTAGCGATATTCGAACGACAGCGTCGCACCGGCGCGCGCCGCGACGCGCCCGCGGTCGACGAACAGCGACAGCGTCTCCGGGCTGGCGCGCAGCGCCGGCACCGCGCGCAGCAGCAGGTCGCGGAGCGCGTCGAGCTTGGTCACCGCGTCACCGCGCCCAGAGGTTGAGCACGCGGCGGAGCACCTCGCTGAGCAGCGACGCCTTGGTGGCATAGCCGAGGAAGGTCGGGTGCACGGTGTCGCTGTACCAGCCGAGCCCGTTGGCGATCGCGAACGACCGCCACGCGGCGCGGACGTCGACCACGGGCACGTCGGCCTCCAGCGCGGCGGCGATCGTCGCCGCTGCGTAATCGCCCTGCACCGCGGCATTGCCATAGGCGCCACTGTCCCACAGCGGCGTGGTGACGAGCACATCGCCGGACAATTTCCCCTGCGCGATCCCGGTGGCGAGATTGGCGCGGAAGGTGGCGATCGGGATCGCCTGGCGCCAGTCGTTGATCGCCCAGTCGTCGAGGATCGACAGATCGGGGGCGACCGCGCTCCACGTCGCGATGCGGCTGGCGGTCGGATCGTTGTTCTGGATGAACTGCTCGGACTTCGCGCCGCTGATCCCCCAATTGTAGACGCTGATCTCGCGCCGGCCGGCGGTGTCGTCATAGCCGCTGACGCCGATCAAATGCACGTTGCCCGCCACCCACGACAAGGTGAGCGGGCGCAGCCCGGCCGCGGCGGCGCGCACCACCAGCCGGCGCGGCGCGATCGCCGCGGCACCGGTGACGGTCGTCGCCGCGCCACCATCGATCGACCACGACCAGTTGCGGCCGACGCCATCGCGGTACCAGATATCATAGGCGCTCACGCTGGTGACGGGGGTGAAGGTGAGGCTGCCCGCCGCACCGCTCATCGCGAAGCCGTTGCCGCCGGCCGTGCCGAACGGGCCCGGCGCGGCGGAGCCGGTCAGCACGACGCGCGAATCGCCGGTCATGTAATTGGGCGCGGTCTGCGCCAGCGCCCAGCAGGCGTGGTCGCCGAACAGGTTCGACGCGCCCGCCGCCACGCCCTGGCGCGCGAGCATCGCGGCGAGCTGCATCGGCCACGACCCGGTCGCCTGCGTCGTTCCGCCGCCGGTGCTCTGGCCGCAGGTGGTCGACGGGCCGATCGCGGCGACGATCGCGTTGCGGTCGGTGCGCGCGGCGGCGGCGCGGAAGCGCTGCGTGTTCGACGCCTTCAAATTGAGGAGCAGCGCGTCGAGCCCGTCGCCGCGGCCGAGCGACGCCAACCACGCGTTCCGGCGCTGCTCGATGGTGGAGACGGCCATGGTCAGTCCTTTCCCGCGGCGGCGCAGCTGCCCGGCGCGATCCAGTCGATTAGCCGGTCGAGCCGGGCGGCGATCGCGGCATAGGCTTGGGCGAGCCGGATCACGCCGGCGCGCAGGCGGGTCGGCATCTGCGCGACGAGCTGCGGATCCTCGGGCAACCCATCCGGGCGCTCGGCACAGGTAAGTAGCTCGGCCGGGGGCGTGTCCTTCACCGGCACCGCGACGGGCACCGGCTTCTCGACTAGCTCAGCGTGGGGCGTGCAGCCCGGCAACGTGATTGACAGCAGCAGTCCACTCACGATCAACAAGGTTGCGGCGGTCGGCTTGGGCATCGGCGCTCTCCATGCGCTGCGCGGCGTCGCGCGCCGCCTCGGCCGCGCGGCGCGCGGCATTGTTGTCGGTGAGCTGGCGCGCGTCGTGGTCGGCGAGCGTCTGCGCGAGCGTCGCGGCGGTGATCTGGTCGGTGCGCGCCTTGAAGTCGGCGAGCGCGGCGACCTTCAGCCGGCACGCCTCGCCGCGCTTGAGCTTGCCCGCGGCGAAGTCGCCGCTGGCGCTGGCGCAGATCAGCGCGGCGCGGTGCAGCAGGTCGTCGCGATCGGCGGCGGTGCGGCGCAGCTCGACATAGAGCCACGCGCCCGCGGCGGCGACCGCGAGCAGCACGACGAACGACGCCTCGGCGCGCAGCCGCGCGACCAGCAGCCGGATCACCGCGCCAGATCCTTCAGGCAGAGGTCGCGCTCGGCGTGGCGGCGGCGATCGAGGCCGGGCACGACGCGGCCGCCGGCGCGGTTCCAGAGCAGGAACGCGTCGCACGCGCCCCGCCAGTCGCGCGCGGTGAAGCGCCGCGCGACCGTCGACGCGCAATAGCCGTTGGTGCCGATGTTGTAGGCGAGGCTGACCGCGGCGGCGAGCTGCGCCGGGTGGTCGCGCAGCACCGGCGTGCACGCGAGCACCGGATCTGCGTGGCGGACCAGCGCCGCTTCCTCGCGCGCCGCACAGCCGGCGGCGGTCTCGACGGTGCCGGGGCGGACGCCGTCGGTGACGCCGTTGCAGATCGTCCACACGCCGACGAGGTCGCGATAGGCGGTGAGCCGGGGTTTTCCGCCCGATTCCCACTGCGACACGAACGGGGTGAGCAGCGCGGCGGCGCTGACGCCGATCACGGCAACGAGGCGACGCCGCGTGCGCGGCACGGGAGGGCTGGGCATCAGCGGTCCTTTCGCGAGGGCAGAAAGCGGTCGAGCAGCACGCCCGGCACGTCGGCGAGGCGGTCGACCAGCGCGTGCGTGACGCGCGGCGTCGCCTTGTAGGCGATCATCCCGGTGACGAACTGGATCGCCTGAAGGACGAACGCGCTCCAGTCGGTGATGCTGTGGATCGCGCCGCCGACGAAGTAGGAGACGCAGACGCCGACCGACAGCTGGACGAAGCGCTGGCGCCACGTCAGCCCGGGTTCGTAGGCGAGGCTAACCGCGGCGCCGAGCGCGGACGGGATCAGTCCGGCGATGAAGGCGCCGGTGGCGAGCGCGGCCTCGTGGAGGAAAGGCTTCATGGTCAGTCCCAGAGCTGGATGAGGTCGCGGGTCGGGGTCGCCGGGGTGGCCGGCGCCGGCGGCACCGCGACGATCGTGCCGGCGGCGAGCACCGGGCCGGCGTCGGCGATGCCGGGGTTGAGCGCGAGCACCGCGGGCCAGTCGGCGGGGCCGAGCGCGCAGCTGCGCCAGAGCAGCTCATCGAGCGTGTCGCCGGCGCGCGCGGTGACGGCGGCGTCGGTGCGGCCGGTCATCAGATCAGCTCGACGTCGGTGCGGGTGCGGCCGAGGATCGCACGCACCGCGTGGATCGCGTCGCGGCGCAGCTCGCCGACCGCGGGATCGAGATCGTCGGCGCGGCGCTCGCCGGCGCCGGTCAGGTCGGTGTCGCGATAGCGTTCGACGACCAGCGCCTTGGTCCAGGCGGTGACCGCCTGGCGGTAGAGGATCAGCGTGCGGCGCTCGCCCTCGATCGTCGGCGCTGGCACCGCGGCGAGCGTCGCGTAGCCGGCGGCGATCTGTGCAGCCTGCCAGTCGGCGAGCTGGTCGCCGACCCAGATCAGCGCCGCCAGCGCCGCCTCGCGCAGCCGCTCGGGGGTGACGGTGTCGCGAATCCGCGCCTGCGCGCGCAAGGCGGTGAGGTCGACGCCGGGGAACCAGCCGTCGTGCTCGACCGGCGCGGTGAGCGGAGCGGGCGGGCTGACGGGCGGGTCGCAGACGTTGGTCGCGAACGCCGGGATGATCAGCGGCTCGGTCACGGGTGCAGGGCTTCACGCATGGCGGGTTCCTCAGATTTTCGGGGGTGAGGACCGGGTTGAGCGCGGCCCTGCGACCCGAAGGTCTCCCGCCTCACGCGATCCGCCCCCGAGCGCCGGGAGGCGAGCGGGTTACGGCTGCGGCGGTGGCGCGGCGGTGATCGGATCGGATGGGGCTGGGGCTGGGGCTGGGGCGGGCAGCGCGGCGAGCGCTTTTTCCAGCCCCCGGATCTGGGTCTTCACGCCGACGCGGTCGTGGAGCGTCTGCGCGGCGGCGAGCCGCTCGATCGCGGCACTGGCGAACCGGTGCGCGTCGTCGGTGCCGGCGGCATCGGCGTGGCGCGCGAGTTCGGTGCCGATCGCTTTGAGCAATTTGGCGCGCACCTCGTCGTGCATGTCGACTCCGTCGACCAGCGCCTCGACCTGTTCGAGCACGTCGAGCGGGAAGGCGGTGTTGGCCGCCTGTGCGCGGAGCGCCGCCTCGGCGATCTCCTCGACGATCAGCGTCGCGGCGTCGCGCTGGTAGCGCGCGGGCAGCGCGATGGCATGGCGCAGGACGTGGTCGGCGAGCGCGAGCGCATATGGCCAGTCGCCGGTGTCGATCGCCCAGACCATGATCGTGGGCAGCACCTCGTCGGCGCCGGTCGGCGCGAGCGTGCCGGGCGCGGCGGTGCGGCCGGCCTCGAGCAGCCCGTCGACCCACGCGCGATAGTCGCCGATCGCCGCCACCTTGACCGCGATCTTTCCCGCGACCGACTTGATGTCCTTCAGCCGGCGCAGATCGTGCTGCAGCCGCAGGTTGATCGTGTGCGCCGCGGTCGAGAGCGCGGGCGCGGCGGCATGACCCGCCGCGCCGTCGGACGCCGCGGCGGGGGCCGGCCCGCCTTCCGGAGCAGGAGCGGACGCGGCGGTCAGGGAGTGAATATAGTCCCGGTGTCGGCGAGCAAGGCTCATGCGCGTGTCCTGTGGAAGGCGGGCGGTTCGGGGCGGCGCCGGTTACGGCTTCTTCGTCTGGACGATGTTCTCGACCAGCGCGCAGCGGCCGTAATCCTCGACGACATAGGCTTCGTTGACCGACTGATAGTCGGCGAGCTGGTCGTATTCCGGCTCTTCCTTAAGCTGGCGGCGCTGCGTGCCCTCCTGGACGTAGATCGACAGGTTATCGAGGCTGGTGATGAGCAGCGCATTGGCCGGGAAGAACGGCACCATGATCGCGGTCTTGCCGCCGATCTGCTTGGGCAGCGTCAGGATGCGGTTGCGCGCCTCCATCTCCAGCGGCTTGTCGCCGGCGGCGTTGATGACGTTGAGGAACCGATCCTGCACGAGATCGCGGCCGACGATCACGACCAGGTCGGTGTCGTCGCGGTGCCATTCGTCGAGCAGCTCGGTCGCGTCGTAGACGAGCGCGTCGAGGTTGACGAAATCGACGTCGGTACCCGGCGTGCCGGCGGCGACGTAGATCTTGCCGGGTGCGGTCACCACGCCCTGCGGGTTGCGCGTCTCCTTGGCGAACGCGCCGCCGGCGAGGTGGCGCGCCGGGGCGAAATTGCGGATCTTGTAGAGCCAGCCGAAATTGACGTCCTGCAGCAGCGGGAACGCCACGATATCGGTGGTGTCGGCGCGCGCGGCACCGTTCCACGCGATCATGATCCGGTCGCGCCCGCGCTGCTTGACGATCACCTCGCCGTAGAGCTTCTGGAACTCGGGGCGGTGCGCCCACAGGTCGAGCTTGGCATATTTGATCGCGGTGTCGCTGTTGGTCTGTTCGCACCGGTAGCGGCCGCGGTCGAGCGTGTCGGTCGGATCGGTCGGGCGGCGGCGCACGCCGGTGGCGCTGTTGGTCAGCGTGCGGCTGGCGAGCGGCCGCGTGACGCCGAGCCCGACCTTGGCGCCTTCCTGTTCCTTGACCGAGATGACGTTGATCTTGGTCAAGAACTCGCTCGACTGCTGGATCACCTCCTCGAGCTTCTGCTGGACGACCGGCGCGACCGCGAATTCGTGCTGCCCGGTGAGGACCGAGACGTCAACGCCGTTGAGCTGCGCGATCCGCGCCAGCATTTGGTTGAAGACGACGCGGGTTTCGTTGCGCATGGCCATGATCGTCGGTGTTCCTGTCGGGGCGGCGGGCGGATCGGGGTGAGCGGCGCGGGCGGTCAGAAGTCGGTGAGCAGTGCGCCGGTGCCGCCGGTCGCGGGCGCACGCCGGAAGCGGTCGTCGGGCGTGTCCGCCAGCGTGGTGGTGAGCGCATCGAGATCGGTGCGGAACTGCGCCTGCGCCTCGGCGATCGGCTGGATCGCGGCGGCGAGCTGCGTCGCCAGCTGGTCGCCGATCGCGGTCGCGAAGGTCGCCAGATTGTCGTTCGCGGGCTCGGGCACCGATCGCGACGCGTCCTTTTTCTCCGGCTCGCTGCGCGCGAACATCGCCGCGACAGTCGCGAAATTGTGGCGGATCGCATCGGTGATCCCGATGGTGTCGGCGGGCGCACCCTCGAACTCGAGCGTGACCGCGTCGGCGCCGTGCGCGTGGAACGAGCCGGGGGCGTGGCGCGCGAACTGCAGCCGCTGCGTGGCGATCGACGCCGGGCTGTCAGTGAAGGCGAGCCCGATCATCCCGACCTTGTCGACGCCGGCGTAGCTGGGGGTCAGCTCGACCGAGGGGAACGGCTTCTGGTCGGTCCTGGCGAGCTTGACGAGCTGCGGGTTGCCGTCGACCTGCGCGTAGAGCGCGCGGCGCTTCTCGGTCTTGCCGGCGACGGTGATCTCGTCGTCCTGTGCCCGGACCGCGATCACGCTGCCATAGCCGTTGAACGGAGGCTCCGGGCTGTAGCCCTTCATGTGCTCGACGTTGATGCGCGGCGTGTAGGTCTCGGCGTTGAAGGTTTCGACGATCTGATCGATCATCTCCGGGGTGATCGTCCGGCCATCGCTGATCGTGCTGCCAGCGACGAAACAACGAAAAAAGCGGCTCTTCATGACGGCGCGGTTCCTCGGTTCGCGATCCGGCGCCGGGCCGGCGCGTGCGATGGCGGCGAGGAAGCGGGAAGGCGGCGGTGATTGCCAGCGCGCGCGCCGGTGGAAAGGCTATTCCACCGCGCTGCGGCATCGGGTCGCACGGCGCGGCGTGGCTACGGTCGCAGACCTATGGACCCGCTGCCCCCCGACACCGGCATGCCGCTGCCCGCGTCGACGTTCCCGATCCCGGTCGATGCGCGGCGCCAGGCGCGCAGCCTCTACTGGCGCGGCTGGGGCGTCACGCAGATCGCCGGCGAGCTGGGGCTCAAGCGCCCGACCGTCGAGGCGTGGAAGCAGCGCGAAAAATGGGACGGCGCGCCGTCGCTGACCCGGGTCGAGGATGCGCTGGAATGCCGCATCAACACGCTGGTCGCCAAGGCGCAGAAGACCGGCGGCGACTTCAAGGAACTCGACGCGCTGATGCGCGCGCTGGCGATGACCGCGCGGATCCGCCGCTACGAGGCGCCGGGCGGGCACAGCGGCGATCTCAACGACAAGGTCGCCAACCGCAACGCCGGCGAGAAGAAGAAGCCGGGCGCGAAGAACCATTTCACGACCGCGCAGGTCGAGCAGCTCGAGGCGATCTTCGCGGACGAGCTGTTCGGCTATCAGGAGGATTGGTGGGCGGCCAAGGATCAGCGCACGCGCATGATCCTGAAGTCGCGCCAGATCGGCGCGACATGGTATTTCGCGCGCGAGGCGCTGCTCGATGCGCTGCGCGGCGGCGGCAACCAGATCTTCCTGTCCGCCTCCAAGGCGCAGGCGCATATCTTCCGTGGCTATATCATCCAGTTCGCGGCGCGCGTCGGGGTCAAACTGCAGGGTGATCCGATCGTCCTGTCGGCCGACACGATCCCGGCCGGCGAGCCCGCGGCCGAGCTGATCTTCCTCGGCACCAACGCGCGCACCGCGCAGGGCTATCACGGCAATTTCTACTTCGACGAGTTCTTCTGGACCTATGGCTTCGAGGAGCTGAACAAGGTCGCCAGCGCGATGGCGATGCACAAGCGCTGGCGGCGGACCTATTTCTCGACGCCGTCGAGCGTCGCGCATCAGGCGCATGGCTATTGGACCGGCGAGCGGCGCAATCGCCGGGTGAAGAAGGCCGACCGGGTCGAGATCGACGTCGGCCACGCGCGGCTTGCCGCCGGCGTGCTGTGCGAGGACAAGGTGTGGCGCCAGATCGTCACGATCGAGGATGCCGCGGCACGCGGCTGCGATCTGTTCGACGTCGACGAGCTGCGCGTCGAATATGCGCCCGACGAGTTCGCCAACCTTTTGATGTGCCAGTTCGTCGACGACAGCCTGTCGGCGTTCAAGTTCAACGAGCTGCAACGCGCCACCGTCGATACGGTGGTCGACTGGATCGACGTCGACCTGCTCGCCAGCCGGCCAGTCGGCAACCGCGAGGTGTGGGCGGGGTACGATCCGCAGGAGAGCGAGGACGGCGACAATGCCGCGCTGGTGATCGCGCTTCCACCGGGCGGGCCGGGCGGCAAGTTCCGGCTGCTGGAGCGGCACCAGATCAAGGGCGACTTTCAGACGCAGGCGGATTTCGTCCTGGCACGGCTCGCGCGCTACAATTGCACCTATCTCGGGATCGACAAAAAGGGCGTCGGCGCCGCGGTCTACCAGCTCGTGCGCGACAAGATGCGCGGCGTCGTCGCGCTCGAATATTCGCTCGAATCGAAGACGCAGATGGTGATGAAGGCGCAGCACACCTTCGCCCGCCAGCGCGTCGAATATGATGCGGGGTGGATCGATCTGCAATCGAGCTTCCTGTCGATCAAGAAGGCGCTGACCGGGTCGGGGCGCGCGGTGACGTTCAAGGCGCGGCGCAGCGAGGACGTCGGCCACGCCGATCTCGCCTGGGCGGCGATGCACATTTTCATCAACGAGCCGCTGGACGGGCAGCGCCGGCCGGGCATGACCATGGAGATTATCGGTGGCGAAGCGGAAGACGCGGCGGATGTCGCGGGCGGAGACGGTGGTGGCATCGTCTTCGGCGATCGACGCTGGCGCGAATGTGCCGGCGACCGTCGCGGCGGGTGGGCATGTCGAGAGCTTCGCGTTCGGCGATCCCGAGCCGGTGCTGGAGCGCCGCCAGTGGATCGACCTGCTCGAATGCTGGCACAACGATCGCTGGTACGAGCCGCCGTTGCCGCTCGACGGGCTGGCGCGCGCGTTCCGGGTGTCGCCGCATCACAGTTCGGCGATCCTGCTCAAGGTTAATCTGGTCGCCGCAGCGCTTGATCCGACCTCGCTGATCGACCGTGCGACGTTCCGCAAGGCGGTGCAGGACTATCTCGTGTTCGGGAATTGCTATCTCGAGCCGGTGCGCTCGCGGCTGCGCACCACGCTGACCCTACGGCACGCGATGGCGCGCTACACGCGGCGCGGAGTGGTCGACGGCGATTATTGGTGGGTGCCGGGGGTGCAAGAGCCGACGTTACTCGCGCCCGGTGTGATCCAGATCGCGACGCCCGACGTCAATCAGGAGCTGTACGGCGTCCCTGAATATCTCTCGGCGCTGCAGGCCGCGCTGCTGAACGAGGCCGCGACGCTGTTCCGGCGACGCTATTATCTGAACGGCAGCCATGCCGGCTACATCCTCTACGCGACCGGCGAGATCGACGTGAACGACACGCAGGCGATCAAGGACGCGATGCGCGCGGCGAAGGGGCCGGGCAATTTCCGCAACATGTTCGTCCACGCGCCGAACGGCAAGGACGGGTCGATCAAGATCATCCCGATCGCCGAGGCGGGGGCGAAGGACGAGTTCCTCGGGATCAAGAATGCGACGCAGGCGGACGTGATGGCGGCGCACCGCGTGCCGCCGCAGCTGCTCGGGATCGTGCCCGCGCAGGGCTCGGCATTCGGCAACCCCAAGGATGCGACCGCGATGTTTTACGAGCTGGAGATCGAGCCGCTGCAGGCGGCGTTCCTCGAGGTGAACGATCGCGTGGGGCGCGAGGTGGTGCGGTTCCGGGCGCGGGCGTCGGCACCGGCCGCCTAGTTTCGCGCGCGGCCGGACGGTCGCGCGGGGGAGCCGGGTTGCAGCCCGGATCGCCGACGAGGGGAAGCTCGCCACAACCTGATGACCAGTCGGTCGCCCGCACCCGGATCGCTCCGGGCGCGTCCCTTTACCGCGAGCTTCTTAATGTCGAACAAACCTGTTCCCGTTCAGCCCGTCGCGCCCGCGGCGGGGTATATCGGCGGCAAGCGCAACCTTGCCGCCCGCATCATCAGGCTCATCGAGCAGATCCCGCACGACGGCTATGCCGAGCCCTTCGTTGGCATGGGCGGAATTTTCCTGCGCCGGCGTACCCGGCCGCGCGTCGAGGTGATCAACGACGCCTCGGGCGATGTTGCCACCTTCTTCCGCGTGCTTCAGGAGCATTACGCCTATCTGCTCGACATGCTGCGCTTCCGCGTCGCCAGTCGCGCCGAGTTCGAGCGGCTGCGCGCGATCCCGGCCGAGCGGCTGACCGATCTCCAGCGCGCGGCGCGCTTCCTGTACCTTCAGCGATTGGCGTTCGGGGGGCGGGTCGACGGACGTGCGTTCGGCGTCGACCGGACGCAGGGCGCGCGGTTCAACATCAGCAAGCTGGAGCCGATGCTGGCCGAGATCCACGACCGACTCGCCGGCGTCGTGATCGAGCAGCTGGACTTCGGCGCGTTCATCCGCCGCTACGATCGCGCGGGCATGCTGTTCTATCTTGATCCGCCTTATTGGGGGTGCGAGACCGACTATGGGCAGGACGTGTTCGGCCGCGCGGACTTCGAGCGGCTGGCAGAGGCGCTGCGCGGGCTTAAGGGCCGGTTCCTGCTGTCGATCAACGATATGCCAGGGGTGCGGGCGACGTTCGCCGGCTTCCACATGGCCGAGGTGACCACCACCTACACGGTGGGGGCGATCGGTAGCACCAGGGCGGCCGAGCTGCTGATCAGCGGAGACGCGCTGCCAGCCTGAGCGACAAACCTCGCGCCTGCCCGAAGGCGGGTGCGAGGGTCGTCTTCAGCGCGGTTCAGTCACGCGCGTCGCAAGCCGGGCAGAGGCTGAAGTCTTCGGTCACCATGCCGTCGCGCGCCATAAACGGGGCGCCGCAGTGCGAGCATTCGGCATCGGCCGGTTCCGGCGCATGGGATAAGGTCCATGGGTGAAGTCGGGCGTTTGGGGTCGGCTTGTCCATGGCGCAAGTCTCTAGCGAAACGACCTTTAACGCCGTTCTAATCGGGGCTCTTCAGCTGCCATCGACAGCGCCGGTCGTGCGGGATCGGCTTGCTCGGCGCGGCGGGGCTCCTCGATGTCGATGTTGACGCCCAGCCATTTGGCGACGGTGCCGTCCTCATTGTGCAGCGGGACCGCATGGACGCTCATCCAGCGGTAGCGGTCGTCACTTCCCTTGAGACGGTACTCGACGTGCACCGCGCGCTGGTCGCGGACCGCGCTGCGCCACTTGTCCATCGTCATGATGCGATCGTCAGGATGGAGCGCGGTGAGCCAGCCGTACCCCTTCCAGTCATCGTAGCTTTGCCCGGTGTAGGCGCGCCAGCTCGGGCTATCGATCTCGACCACGCCGTCCGGCGCGGCTTCCCACGTCATTTTGGCGATGCCGAGCAGCAGGAGCTGGGCGCGCGCCTCGTCTTCGCTGCGCGGGCGGTAGTGCGACGCGTCGGCGGGGTCGTCCCCGCGATCGGCGCCATTGCGGGGCGGGTGCGCCGGCGCGGACCGCGGCTTCTTGCGCTCCGCCTTCTGCTGGCGGAGCGCGGCGTCGGCGCTGGCCAGCAGCGCCTCCATGCTGCGCAGCGGCCCGGCGTAGCGGCGTGACCCGATGCTGGCGCCGACGGCGACGGTCAGCGCGTCGACCTGGTACGACGTGTTCAGCGCGGCGGAGAGGCGCGCCGCATAACGATCGACGTCCCCGTCGCCGGCCGCGTCGCGCTGTACGACGACGAACTCGTCGCCGCCGAGTCGCACGACGTCGTCGTCGGGGCGGCCGCAGTGCTGCAGCTTCTGCGCGACGAGCCGCAGGATCCGGTCGCCGACCTGGTGGCCGAGCTGGTCGTTGATCGCCTTGAAGTCGTCGAGGTCGATATAGTGGACGGCGATGCCGGTCCCGGGCGCGGCGTTCGCGCCGGGATCGAAGGCGTTGGCGAGCGCGAGACGGTTGCCGACGCCGGTCAGGTGATCGGTCTGCGCCTGGTGCGCGAAGGCGCGGCGCTTGGTGGCCTTGGTCGATTGCGCGACATAGCGTTTGCTGGTGCTGCGCAGCCCGCCGGCGAGCAGCGCCATTAGCGTGACGGCCGAGACGAGCGCGCTGGTTTCGGCGCGGAGCAGCAGCACGCCCGCGGACGGTAGGACCGCGAGCATCAGGCTCGTGACGACGATCCGGGGGCGGGGCGCGACCGTCGCTGCGGCGCCGGCGGCGTAACCGACGACCGCGATGCTGACCGGCATCTGCCACGCGATCAGCGGGAGCGCGAGCACCCGCGCGGCGAACAGGCCGAAGATGAACGCGAAGGTGCAATAGGTGAGCGCGAAGTGCTTCTCAAACCGGCGGGCTTCCTCCAGCGACAGGTCGGGCTGGGCGCACAGCCGGTAGCCGCGGATAAGGACGAACAGGCGCGCTGCGCTCGCCAGTGTGCCGAGCGCGACGAGGGCGGTCAGCGTGCTGTCGTGCGCGGCGCGCATCGTGAAGGTGCCGATCGCGACGAACATCAGCGTCATAATGACCGCGGGCATCCGCGTGTCGCACAGGCTCGCGACCAGCTCGATGTACGTGCCGCTGGGCACGTCGCGGGGGAGGGCGCGGGCGGATGGTTTCACAGCGTTTGTGATAAACGCGATTGGTAAACGGGACCTCTTGATTTCGCTACGGAACCGGACCTTTTTGATCCGCTGCGCGGATGGTCGGCGGCCTCGATGGCAAAATTCTGGCTGGGCGACACCACTGCCCCGAATTCCGCGCTTTCCTCCCCGCCGCGCCCGCCCTCTTTCCAACTCTGTTTTGATGCGAGAGGCTAACGCCGTCGTGACGAGGGGCGAGCAGGGGCCGAAATGCCGTTTCGGCGTGATGCACATTGATGCAGCCGGGCACGCTTCCGACCGCGCGACAGTGAGGTTGAGTGGCACGGTTTCTGCTCACTCCCCCCAGGCAGCCTCGGGGCGGCGCAAGCCGCCACGCTCGACGGCCGGTGCTTGGCGGTCGAGGGCGTGAGTTGCGGGGTTCAGGGAGGGGGAGCAGCAAATCTGTCGCATGCTCTCGCCGAGGCGAGAGCATTCCACCTATTCTTCAATCTTCCTCCGGGTCGCGGGCATTCTATGAACTCGCGCTGGGCACAGCAGCCGGGCCTCGCTCGAGTCCGGATCGGATTCGCGCCAACGCCGCGCTCATCTCCGGGTTCGTGATCAGGGCAGGGGCCGATGCCGCGCGCGCGGCCGCGAGCTTTTTCAGGCCGATGGTCAGAAAATGGAGGAACGACTCGCGCGCCGCACCGGTGAGCTGCTCGGCCCAGGCGAAGAAATAGGCGTTGGAGGTCTGCTCGAGCTGGGGGCCGGCCTGCCCTTGGGCGCCTTCCTTCGTCTTTGAACGACGCACCCAGTCAATCAGCCCGAAGGCGCGCAGCCGCGCCATCGCCGCCTTGACGAAGCCATGGCTGAGCCCGGTTTCCTGCGCGACCGTGGCATAGGTCGGGTACAATTCACCGGTCATGTGGTTGTAGCGATCGAGCATGTAGGTCAGCACCGCGCGATCGTCGCCGTGCAGTCGTTCGTTCGGATCGGGCAGCTCGATCGATTCGCCGGCGCGACGGGCGGCGCGGGCGGCGCGGAGCGCGAGCAAATGTCTTTTTCGCATCGAATCGAAGCTGCGGAGCGCCGCGGCCTTGAAGGTGTTCCAGCGCTGGCGGTTTCGATCACCATGGATGCGCCACGGTTTGGCCTTGCGGCTATCCTCGTGGTGGCTCTGCGGACGAGCCTTGTCATCGGGTTTGGCGGTGCCGCCCAGCAGCCGCCGCTGGCGCATGATGTCGCCGAACGACACGGCGCTCACGTTCGCGATCCGTTTGGATAAGTGCTGCTAAGCCGTTGAAATGTCACAGCCAGTTCTTCCCTGCATTGGGAAAAATCCGCGCGTCACACAACGGCTGACTTGGGAATCATAATCCGCGTGTCGGGGGTTCAAGTCCCTCCTCCGCTACCAAGCGTTCGTGTTTCTCCCTTCATGCATTTGGCGGCTCCTGCGGGAAGGCGACGCGCCTGCGAAGCGGTGCAACCGGCATGATTACCCGCCGTCCCGATCTGACACAATCGTCCGAAACGGTGCAGGATCGAACTACGACTCAGGTCATTTGAGTTATTAGATTATTCGGGACCTGTCCGTGCGGGGTTCCGGCGTCGATGGTGGCGGGATGAAGGAAGAAATTCAGTGGCGAAGAGGGGGGCGTTGTAGGTGTCGGTAACGTTCTATTCTCCGGCACCCATTCCTTCCAACGAACATGCGCGAAATCTGGCAGTGCGCTCCTCGGGCTTGCTGGAGCGTGCCGAGGAGCCGGCGCTTACCGCGCTGGCAAAGGCGGCAAAGAAGGCGGTCGGTGGCGACTGGGCCGGTGTCGCCGTTATCGTCGATGACCTCCAGATCGTCATCGCGTCGTCCGGAGGCCAGCTCGGTCGCTACGAGCGCGCGCGCTCCATGTCCGCGCACGCGATCGTCGCGACGGATCGGGTCTTTTGCGTGCCCGATACGCTTGCCGAAGGTCTGTTCCGCTCGAACCCCTTCGTTCGCGTCGGACTGATCCGATTTTTCGTCGCCGCGCCGATTGTTGATCCCGACGGGCACGCACTGGGCGTGCTGTGCGTCTCGAGCAGGAACCCACGCGCCCCGCTGAGCGAGGCGGAAGCAAGTGAGTTGAAATCGCTCGCGGCGCAGGTGCTCGATCCCCCCCTCAAAGCGCGATAGCGGTGTTTTCCGGGCCGCTGCGGCGATCAGGCGGCCATGGCAGCCATGATGTCGCTGTCCGAGGCGAGGTGATCCTCAATGACGCAGCGGAAGTTCAGCCCGGCAATCCCGTGGTCGCTCGGCACGGTCGCTTGTGCGACCACCAGCCGGTCCAGCGACTGTACCCGCCCGCCTGGCGAATCGACGGCATAGGGGTGACGTTCGTGGAAGCGTCGCGAGCCGGTGGTCGCAACGATCCGGCCTTGCGGATCGACGATCGAGATCGTCGCCCGCTGCGACGACCGGTTCATCACGTCGATCAGCTGCGCGACCTGCCCCTCGAAGTCATATTCGAGGTAGCACACCCCGACCGTCATGCCCTCGACCACGACCGGAGCGACGAAGATCAGAACCTTGCGATCGTGCGACCAGGGGTTCGGCCACACCTCGTCGGTCGCCCAGCCGTTCGGCAGCGGACCGTTCATCACCGCGCGGAACTGGTCGTAGCCATCGAAGCGGATCGTCCGCACTGCGGCATTGTCGTGCGCGCACACCCCGACCTGCCCATCGGCGGCGACGACGAAGGCGTTGAGGAAGTAGGGGGAGAAGCCGAGCAGCGAGCGCATCCGCTCGAGAGCGCGCGCCTCGGCACGGAGATCGCCGGGCAGCATCAGGCTCTCGCGCACCGCATGATCGCTCGCCAGCACCCGCACGTCGATCGTCCGGTCGAACAGCGTGCGCGACAGCGCATCGGCGATCGACTGCGCCAGCTCGCCCAGACGCCCGCCTTCCAGTTCGCGGACCAGATCGGCGGCGATCTCGCTGCCCTGATGCAACCGTCCGAGCAGGTCCTCGCGGAACGCGCGCGACGAGCTGCTCGCCTGCGCCGCCAGCGTTTTCACTTCCTGTGCGACCACCCCGAAGCCGCGTCCCGCCTCACCCGATCGCGCGGCCTCGATCGCGGCGTTCAGCGCCAGCAGCCGCGTCTGCCCCGCGATCGCCTCGGAACGATCGGCATGCGCGGCCACCTCGGCGCTGAGCAGTGACAACAAGGACCGGATCCGGCGCGGCATGACATCTCCCTCGATGGTCGGGCCGGTTTAGAAGCGCCGGGTTAACCAACAGTTTGGAAGCTGCTTTTCAGGATAAAACCGCGACTTGCCCGATCAGGCGGGGACGCCGAACAGGTCGTGCTCGTCCGCTTCCTCGATCACCACCGGAAGAATGTCGCCGGGCGCGAGATGCCCGGCGTCGCGGAGATGCACCTCACCGTCAATCTCGGGCGCATCGGCCATCGATCGTCCGGACGCGCCGCCGCTCTCGACGTCGACCGCATCCACGATCACGTCCAGCGTGCGCCCGACCTTGGCGGCGAGCTTCGCCGCGGAAATGGCGGCGGTCTTCTCCATGATTCGCGCGTACCGCTCTTCCTTGACCGCCTCAGGCACCGGATCGGGAAGCGCATTCGCCGACGCGCCTTCGACGGGCTCGAACCGGAACGCACCGACGCGATCGAGTTGCGCCTCCTCCAGCCAGTCGAGCAGATACTGGAAGTCGTCTTCGGTTTCGCCGGGGAAGCCCACCACGAACGTCGAGCGGATCGCGATATCGGGGCAGATGTCGCGCCACGCCTTGATCCGGCCGAGCACCTTGGCATCGTTCGCGGGGCGCTTCATCCGCCGCAGCACCGCGGGCGCGGCGTGCTGGAACGGGATGTCCAGATAGGGGAGCACCAGCCCCTCCGCCATCAACGGGATCACCTGATCGACATGCGGATAGGGGTAGACGTAGTGCAGCCGCACCCATGGCGCGATCCTGCCCAGCTCGCGCGCGAGATCAGTCATGTGCGGGCGGACTTCCGCGCCCTTCCACATCCGCGACTGGTCGCGGATGTCGATACCATAGGCCGACGTATCCTGGCTGATGACCAGCAGTTCCTTCGTCCCCGCCGCGACCAGCTTCTCCGCCTCGCGCAGGATCGCGTCGGGACGGCGGCTGACCAGATCGCCGCGCAACGACGGAATGATGCAGAAGGAGCAGCGGTGATTGCAGCCCTCCGAGATCTTCAGATAGCTGTAGTGACGCGGCGTCAGCTTGAGTCCCGCGTCGGGGATCAGATCGACGAACGGGCTCAGCGACGCGGGCGCGGCGGCATGGACCGCCTCGACCACCTGCTCATATTCATGCGCGCCGGTGATCGCGAGCACGTCGGGGAAGCGCGTGCGGATCGCCTCGGCCTCCTTGCCCATGCAGCCGGTGACGATGACCCGGCCGTTCTCGGCGATCGCCTCGCCGATCGCCTCCAGCGACTCTTCCTTCGCCGAATCGAGAAACCCGCAGGTATTGACCAGCACGACGTCGGCGCCGGCATAATCGGCGGACATCTGATAGCCGTCGGCGCGCAGCTGGGTCAGGATCCGTTCGCTGTCGACCAGGTTCTTGGGACAGCCGAGCGAGACCATGCCCACGCGGGGCGGTGAGGGGATTTGCGTTGCCATGGGATCGTCCGCACATAATGCGGGACGATGCGATTTGCCAGTGGCGGCGACGCGCGCGATAGCGGCCGGCGGGTAACGGACGGAAAGGGCGGGCGGATGCTGGCGATCGGATTGATGTCGGGCACGTCGCTGGACGGGATCGACGCGGCGCTGATCGAGACCGACGGGCAGCAGTCGGTCCGCCACGTCGCGTTTCGGGGCGAGCCCTATTCGGACGCCGCGCGCGCGCAACTCGCGGAGGCGACCGCGCTCGCGCTCACCTATCCCCGCCCGCGCGCCAGCCCCCCGCTCGTGGCGGCGACCGCGCTCATCACCCGCACCCATGCGCTGGCGGTGCAGAAGCTGCTCCGCGATGCCGGCGCGGCGCCCGCGGACATCGGCGTGATCGGCTTCCACGGCCAGACGGTCGCGCATCGCCCCGACCGGAGATGGACGTGGCAGATCGGCGACGGGCAGGTGCTCGCCGACGTGACCGGTATCCGCACCGTCGCCGACTTCCGCAGCGCCGATGTCGCGGCCGGCGGGCAGGGCGCGCCGTTGCTCCCGATCTATCACGCCGCGCTCGCCGCCGGGCTGGCCGGACCGGTGGCGATCCTCAATCTCGGCGGGGTGGCAAATATCACGCTGATCGACGCGGGGGAGGCGATCGCGGCGTTCGATACCGGCCCCGCCAACGGCTTGATCGACAGCTGGGTCGAGCAGGAAAGCGGCGCCCGCTTCGACAAGGACGGTGCGCTCGCCGCGTCCGGCCGGGTCGACGAGACGGTGCTCACCGCGATGCTCGATCATCCGTTCTTCGACGCGCCTTACCCCAAGTCGCTCGACCGCAACGATTTCACCATTCAGCCCGCGCGTGGGCTCTCCGCGGTGGACGGTGCCGCGACGCTGACCGCCTTCACCGCCGCGACCGTCGCGCAGGCGCTGACGCTGCTGCCGGTTCAGCCGCGGCGTCTGCTGGTCGCCGGCGGCGGTCGCCACAATCCCGCGATGCTGCGGATGATCGCCGTGCGGACCGGACTGACCGCCGAGCCGGTCGATGCACTCGGCTGGCACGGTGACGGGCTGGAGGCCGAAGGCTTCGCCTATATGGCGGTGCGTACGCTGGCCGGGTTGCCGATCAGCTTCCCCGGCACGACCGGCGTGCCGCACGCGATGCCCGGCGGCACCGTCTTCGTTCCGCGCGACCGGTGACGCATCGCGGTCAGCGGTCGAGCGTCACCGTCGCGGGGTGATGCCGATCAAGGTGCTTCTTGATCCGCTTCAGGTTGCGCGTGTTCGACCGGTAGAAGAAATCCGCGGCATCGCCGACGAACGGGATCATTCCCAAGGCAGTGTCGAACCCGACCCGTGCGGTCATCCCGAACAGCGCCAGCCGCCCCATGCCGAGGTTGCGCGCTTCCCAGACCAGCCACATGCCCATCGCACCGGCGACGAGATCCCCGACCACCGGCACCAGCCCGACGATCGCGTCCAGGCCGACGCGGCGGTTGATGCCGGGGATGACGTACAGGCCTTCCAGCAATCGCTCGACCGCCTCGACGCGGCGGCGCACGGCGGCGGGGTCGGTGCCGACCGGCAAGCGGTCGAAGAGGCCGGCATTCAACGGCGTGGGGCGGGCGTTCATGGACGATCAATTGGGGTCGGTACGCAGCCGGTTCAATGGGTGCCATGCGCGCGGGTTCGGCTGCCATTGGCGTAGCCGCAGCGCGACCAGCGACCATCGCAACGGCCGCGACAGGGGTACGAAGGCGACATCCTGCGTCAGCAACCGATCGGCGAGCGCCGTCGCCGCGGCGCGCTGCGGCAGCGTGTCGGCGAGGCGTGCGGCTTCGATCGCCGCTTTCGCTTCCGGCGCGCAGGCGACACACGCCTCGGCGAGATACCAGCGCGCATTGTCATAGGGGGCGACGAGGTCGAGCAGCCGCAGATCGGCGTCCGGATCGTCATGGCGCACGCGGACCGGCCGCACGCCGATCGCGTAGAGGTCGCGCGCGAGATGGCCCCACAGGATCGTGCCCCCGGCGCCGTCCGGCAGCGCCAGCCGCACCACCGGCGCCGCACCATGCGCCGCGCGCCACGCCGCAACGCGCGCGCGCGCCGCGGCCGGACGCTGCTCGGGCGCGAGCGTCGCCCAATCCGGCACCATCGGCGGCGCGGCCGCGTCGAGCTGTTCGGGCAGGATCGTCTCGCGCGCCGGCCATTCGGCCGAGATGCTGCCGGTCAAGTCGGCGCGGTCGATCGCCTGTGCGATCGCGCCGCGATTGACGGCCTCGGCGAGGAAGCCGTCGCGGCGGACGATCGCCAGCCCGAACAGCCCGGCGGCCGGATCGACGCGCACGTTCGCCGGGGCAGGGTTGGCGGCCTGCAGCACCGGCCAGTCGTCGAGCGTGCCGCCGGTGACGAGGTCGGAGTGGCGTTCGATGAAGCGCAGGATCGCCTTCGCCGCCCGCTCGCCGTGCAGCAGGACGTTTTGCTCCGGCGCGGGCCGCTCCTCGTCGGGATCGCGGTCCGGATCGGGGGCCGGAGTCAGCAGAATGCCGTCGCGGGTCGCCTCGCGCCGGCGAAACGGGCCGGCGCCGCCCGGCGTGCCGGTGCGGACCAGCGCCATTTCCGGCTGCGCGAAGAGCTTGAGCAGATCGGGACGCGGACGCGCGAGTTCGATTTCGATGACCTCGGGGGTCATCTCGACCACCGAGGAGACCGCCGTCAAATAAGGGGCGATGCGATTGTTCGTGGCGCGCGCGATCTGTCGCTTGAGCAGCGGGACGATGTCGCGCGCGCGGACCGGCGTGCCGTCGCTCCACACCGCATTGCGCAGCCGGAAGATGTAGCTGCGCCCGTCGTCGATGACGATCCAGCGCTCGGCAATGCCGGCCTCGATCTGCCCGACCGCGTCGAAGCGGACCAGACCTTCGGCCACCGAGTCGGTGAGGAGGCGATCGCCCGACGAGAGATCGCTCCGGTCGCGCCCGGCGACGTGCGGCTCGGTGCCGATCACGCTCACCACCACCGGCCCGACATCGGCACGCCGGCCGCAGGCGGCGGCGGACAGCGCGAGGAACGTGCCGATCGTGAGCCGAAGGATACTGGTGCGGGCGGCGGGACTCGAACCCGCACGCCAATGGCAGAGGATTTTAAGTCCCCAGCGTCTACCGATTCCGCCACGCCCGCGCATCAGCGGCCACGAAGCGGTTGCGGCGCGCCGCGTCAACCCATCGCGGGCCGTCGCGTTACGCGACGTTGAGCCGGAGGCGCATTTCCTTGCCGGGCTTGAAGAAGGGGACGCGCTTGGCATCCACCTCGACCGTCTCGCCGGTGCGGGGGTTGCGACCGATCCGCGCATCGCGTGCGCGCGTCGAGAATGCACCGAAACCGCGCAATTCGACGCGACCGTTCGCGGCCAGCCGCTCGGTGATCTCATCGAAGAAGGTCGAGACAATCGCCTCGACATCGCGCTGGGACAGGCTGGGATTGTCTTTCAACAATGCCTGGACCAACTCCGACCGTATCATTGTCTGCGGTTCCTTAGTGCTTGAATTAGCGTCACCGCGACCTGATACATGTAAGTTTGAGACGTCGGTACCTCCGATATGGCATCGATTGCGCAAAGTGGGTCACCTCTTGTCCGGCAAATAAAAAGGGGACCGGCCGATGGCCGATCCCCCCGATGGCGCGAGGCCAGTCTGCTTACTTCTTGGTGTCGCGCGCCTTGAGCGCCTCGCCCAGGATGTCGCCCAGCGACGCACCCGAGTCGGAGGAGCCGTACTGCGCCACGGCCTGCTTCTCCTCGGCGATCTGCATCGCCTTGACCGAGAAGGTCGGCTTCTTGGAGCGGTCGAAGCCGGTCACCATCGCGTCGAACTTCTGGCCGACCTGGAAACGCTCCGGACGCTGCTCGTCGCGGTCGCGGCCGAGGTCGGTGCGCTTGATGAAGCCGGTCGCGCCATCGTCGCCCGCCTGCACTTCAAGGCCAGCGTCGCGGACTTCGAGGACGGTGACGGTGACGACCTGGTTCTTGCCCAGGCGATCGCCCGCGCCCGCCGCGACCGGACCGCCGCGCTCGAGCTGCTTCATGCCGAGCGAGATGCGCTCCTTCTCCGAGTCGATGTCGAGCACCACGGCCTGAACCACTTCGCCCTTGCGGTGCAGATTCAGCGCGTCCTCACCCGACACGCCCCAGGCGATGTCGGACATATGGACCATGCCGTCGACATCGTTGTCCAGACCGATGAACAGGCCGAACTCGGTGGCGTTCTTGACTTCGCCCTCGACGGTCGAGCCGATCGGGTGCGCAGCGGCGAACGCCTCCCACGGGTTGTTCTGCGCCTGCTTCAGGCCCAGCGAGATGCGACGCTTGTCCTCGTCGACCTCGAGCACCACCACTTCGACTTCCTGCGAGGTCGAGACGATCTTGCCCGGATGCACGTTCTTCTTGGTCCAGGACATTTCGCTGACGTGGACCAGGCCCTCGATGCCGGCTTCCAGCTCGACGAACGCACCATATTCGGTGATGTTCGTGACGCGGCCCGACAGCTTCGCGCCGACCGGATACTTGGCGGCGGCGCCGTCCCACGGATCGCTCTCGAGCTGCTTCATGCCCAGCGAGATGCGCTGCGTGTCCTTGTTGATGCGGATGATCTGCACCTTCACGGTGTCGCCGATGTTGATCATCTCGCTCGGGTGGCCGACGCGCTTGTAGCTGAGGTCGGTGACGTGCAGCAGGCCGTCGATCCCGCCCAGGTCGACGAAGGCGCCGTAGTCGGTGATGTTCTTCACCACGCCGTCGATGATCTGGCCCTCGTGGAGCGACTGGATCAGGCCCGAGCGCTGCTCGGCGCGGGTCTCTTCCAGCACCGCACGACGCGACACCACGATGTTGCCGCGCTTGCGGTCCATCTTGAGGATCTGGAACGGCTGCGGGATGTCCATCAGAGGGGTGACGTCACGCACCGGGCGAATGTCGACCTGCGAGCCGGGGAGGAACGCCACCGCGCCGTTGAGATCGACGGTGAAGCCGCCCTTGACGCGGCCGAAGATCACGCCCTCGACGCGGGCGGTCTTGCTGAACTCGAGCTCGAGCTTGTCCCAGGCGGCCTCGCGGCGCGCGCGGTCGCGGCTGAGCATCGCCTCGCCGTGCATGTTCTCGACGCGGTCGACATAGACCTCGACCTCGTCGCCGACCTTGAGCTCGGCCTTCTGTCCCGGCGCCGGCGCGAACTCGCGCAGCGGCACGCGGCCCTCGCTCTTCAGACCGACGTCGATCACCGCCAGGTCGTTCTCGATGCCGGTCACGGTGCCGAGCACCACGCGGCCCTCGAAGCTGTCGGCACCGCCGAACATGTCATCGAGCAGCGCCGCGAATTCGTCGCGCGAGGGAGTTGCCGTAGAGGCCATAAATGCTTCGTCCTAGTCGTGTTTCCGGCCAAGCGGTTGGGTCCGCTGGTCTTGGCCATCACCGTCGCGGCGGCCGCATGCCGCGCGCGACATCCGTGTCGGCACGAGTGCGAGGAGACGCCGCCCATAAGCGAAAAGGCGCGAGAGGACCTGCCTGTCGCGCCATGCCTCCGCGAGCCCCAGCCCACCGGACTTCCCTCCTATAGCGGATAAGGGGTGGAGGGACAAGCCGATGGCGCATGTCCGGCGAGGTGCTGCCACCGCCCCGCCAGCGGCGTCCGCCGGAGCGGCTTGGCGCGACGCGCGGGCAGCCAACGCCACGATCGAAGACGCGGCACGATCGACCCTCGAACAAGCGCCCGCCGCCTCGCTTACGCCTGGTGACTTACGGCACGTCGGCGATCACGACGTCGAGCTGACGGTGGCTGCGGCATGGGTGTTCGTGCGCTCGCTACCGCCACCGACGAGAAAGGCGGCCCCGCGAGGCCGCCTTCCTTCCCTTGAGCTGATCAGGCGCGACTTACCGCGGCGACGCCTCGCGCTTGCCGTCGAGCCGACGCGCCACGCCCCAGGGGTTTGCATCCGCCAGCGCCTCGGGGAGCAGCGACGCCGGCAGGTTCTGCAGGCTCACCGGGCGAAGGAAGCGGTAGATCGCCGCGGTCCCGACCGAGGTGGTGCGGCCGTCGCTCGTCGCCGGGAAGGGGCCGCCGTGCACCATCGCGTGGCTCACCTCGACCCCCGTCGGCCAGCCGTTGACCAGGATGCGGCCGACGCGGTCGGCGAGCACCGGGATCAGCGTCTTGGCCTCAGCCTCGTCCTCGGCGTCCAGGTGCAGCGTCGCGGTGAGCTGGCCCTCGAGGCTGGCGACGACCTGGCGCACCTCGTCCATGTCGCGGCAGGCCACCACGATCGAGGACGAGCCGAATACCTCGTGCCCCAGCGCGCGATCGGCGAGGAAGCTCGCCGCCTCGGCGCGGAACAGCGCGCCGACCGCCTGGTTGACGCCCTCGCCGACCTTGCCGCGCGCCACCGTCGTCACCGCGCTGTGCCGTGCCAGCGCCTCGACGCCCTGCTCGAAGCTGGCGTGGATGCCGGGCGACAGCATCGTCGCCGGCGCGCTCTCGGCCAGCGCGCGACCGGCCGCGGCGACGAAGGCGTCGAGCGCCTCGCCCGCGATCGCGAGCACCAGGCCGGGGTTGGTGCAGAACTGCCCCGCGCCCATCGTCAGCGACTGGACATAGGCCGGCGCCAGCGCCTCGCCGCGCGCCTCCAGCGCGTGCGGCATGATGACCACCGGGTTGATGCTCGACATCTCGGCAAAGACCGGGATCGGCTCGGCGCGGTTGGCCGCGATCTTCACCAGCGCGAGCCCGCCGCCGCGCGAGCCGGTGAAGCCGACCGCCTTGATGCGGCGATCGGCGACCAGCGCCTCGCCGAGGCGGTTGGTCTCGCCGGGCAGATAGGAGAAGACGCCGGCCGGCAGTCCGGCCTTGTCGACCGCGGCACGGATCGCGCGCGCGACCAGCTCGCCCGTGCCCGGGTGCGCCGGATGGCCCTTGACCACCACCGGGCAGCCTGCGGCGAGCGCGGAGGCGGTGTCGCCGCCGGCGACCGAGAAAGCGAGCGGGAAGTTGGAGGCGCCGAACACCGCCACCGGGCCGACCGCGACGTTCATGCGGCGCAGGTCGGGGCGCGGCAGCGGCTGGCGATCGGGCAGCGCGGGATCGATCGTGGCGTCGAGCCAGTCGCCCTGGCGCACCACCTGCGCGAACAGCTTGAGCTGGCCGACGGTGCGGCCGCGCTCGCCCTCGAGCCGCGCGCGCGGCAGCCCGCTCTCCTGCTGCGCGCGCTCGATCAGCTGGTCGCCGAGCGCGACGATCTCGTCGGCGATCGCCTCGAGGAAGGCAGCGCGGTCCTCGGGCGCGGTCGCGGCATAGGCCGGGAACGCCGCGGCGGCGAGCTCGCACGCGTCGGCGACCGCGTCGGAGCCGGCGGAGGAGAAGGTCGGGGTGAGGGGCGCGCCCTTGGCCGGGTCGACCGCGGTGAACCGCGCCTCGGCCTGGCGCAGCTCGGCACCGATCAGCATCGCTCCGTCGATCATGCAAATCCTCGGGTATGGGGAATTAGTCGGACATATTTAGGCGGCGGGGGGAGGGGGCGCAACCCTGGGAGGGGCGCCACGACCGTTCCCGCATACGCTTGTACCCCGGCGAACGCCGGGGCCCAGTTGGGGGAGGTAGGTGGGACCCACCACGGCTTTCCCGACTGGACCCCGGCTTTCGCCGGGGAACAGGTAGGTTTCGTCGGACGTCCCGTCACCACGGTGAGGCGGCGCGACTCACGCCGCCCCACCGTTCCCTCAGATGAAGCGGTTGAGCAGATTCTCGATCCGCTCCTGCTGACCCGAGCGCGGGCGCGGGTCGACGTTCTCGCGCTCGGCGAGGTCGGCGATCCCGGCGAGGTCGAGGCTCGACACCTGCTGCCCGAACGCATTGTCCCAGCCGGCGTAGCGGTCGCGCTTGATCGTATCGAGCCGGCCGTCCTCGATCAGCTTGGCCGCGTTGAGCAGCCCGCGCGCGACCGTGTCGATGCCGCCGACGTGGCCGTAGAACAGGTCGGCCGCGTCGATCGACTGGCGCCGCACCTTGGCGTCGAAGTTGAACCCGCCGGTGGTGAAGCCGCCCGCACGGATGATCTCGAGCATCGCCAGCGTCAGTTCCTCGACCGAGTTGGGGAATTGGTCGGTGTCCCAGCCGTTCTGCGGGTCGCCGCGATTGGCGTCGATCGAACCGAAGATGCCGAGCGCCGCGGCGGTGGCGATCTCGTGCTCGAAGGTGTGGCCGGCGAGCGTGGCGTGGTTCGCCTCGATGTTGACCTTGACCTCGTTCTCCAGCCCGTAGCGCTTGAGGAAGCCGTACACCGTGGCGGTGTCGAAGTCATACTGGTGCTTGGTCGGCTCGTGCGGCTTCGGCTCGATCAGAATCGTGCCGTCGAAGCCGATCTTGTGCTTGTGCTCGACGACGAGGCTCAGGAACCGCCCGAGATTGTCGAGCTCGCGCTTGAGATCGGTGTTGTGGAGCGACTCATAGCCTTCGCGACCGCCCCACAGCACGTAGTTCTGGCCGCCGAGCCGATGCGTCGCCTCGAGCGCGTCGCGCACCTGCACCGCGCCGAAGGCGAACACCTCCGGATCGGGGTTGCTCGCGCCGCCGGCGGCGAAGCGCGGGTGGCTGAACAGGTTGGCGGTGCCCCACAGCAGCTTGCGGCCCGACGACGCCTGCAGCTTCTCGAGATGGTCGACCGCCTCGGCAAAGTAGCGGCGATGCTCGGCGACGCCGTGCGCGTCCGCCATCACGTCGACGTCGTGGAAGCAGTAATAGGGCACGTCGAGCTTGCTGAAGAAATCGAACGCCACCTCGCGCTTCTGCGCCGCGGCGGCGCTGTCGTTGGCGCCCGCGTGCCACGGGCGATTGAAGGTGCCGCCGCCGAACACGTCCGAGCCGGGCCAGCAGAAGGTGTGCCAGAAGCAGGCGGCGAAGCGGAGGTGGTCCTCCATGCGCTTGCCGAGCACGACCCGGTCCTTGTCGTAGAAGCGATAGGCGAGCTCGTTGTCGCTGTCGGGGCCCTCGTACTTGATCTGAGGGATGTCGGCGAAGAAGTCGGTGGCCATGCAGGCGCTCCTTGGCGTGGTGGTACGTGGGAAGGATCAGGCCGCGTGCGGCGCGATGCGGGGATAGGCGTCGCGGAAGGCGGCGCGCTTGGGGGCGAGCCGGTCGACCAGCGCGGGGTCGGGCGCGACGACGTGGCTGACGGGCGGGGCGACGCAGACCTCGGCCGGCGTGCCGCCGTCGACCGCGAGCTGTGCCAGCCGCGCCGCGCCCATGGCCGGGCCGACCTCGCCGCCCTTGAGATAGGCGAGCTCGACCTCGAGCGCGGCGGCGAGCGTCTCGCCCCAGTAGCGCGAGCGCGCGCCGCCGCCGATCACCGACAGCCGCTCGACCGCGGTGCCCGACTCACGCAGCACGCGCACGCCGTCGGCCAGCGCGAAGGCGACGCCCTCGAGCACCGCCTGGGCGAGCCGCTCGGGCGTGGTGTCATGGTCGAGCCGCAGGAAGCCGCCGCGCACCTGCGCGTCATTGTGCGGGGTGCGCTCGCCCGAGAGATAGGGGAGGAACAGCTCGGGGCCGTTGCCGACGCCTGCCGCTTCCGCGCGCGCGAACAGCTCGGCCGCGCCCGCCGCGCCGATCAGCCGCGCCGCCCAGTCGACACACACCGCGGCGGAGAGATGCACCGCCATCTGGTGCCAGAGGTTCGGCAGGCAGTGGCAGAAGGCGTGGACCGCCGCGGCCGGGTTGGCGCGCAGCTCGGCGGTGGCGACGAAGATCACGCCCGAGGTCTCGAGCGACAGCAGGGCGTCGCCGTCCTTGACCACGCCGACGCCCGCCGCACCCGCGGCATTGTCGCCGCCGCCGCCCGCGACCGGCACCTGGTCCATGCCCCAGCGCTCGGCGATCTCGGCGCGCAGCGTGCCCGCGACGTCGCTGCCCTCGACGGCGCGTGGCATCTGCTCGCGGCTGAGCCCGGTCGCGGCGAGCAGATCGTCGCTCCAGTCGCGCTTCGCCACGTCGAGCCACAAAGTACCGGCGGCGTCGGACACGTCGCTCGCCTTCTCGCCGGTCATGCGCAGCCGGACATGGTCCTTGGGCAGCAGCACGGTGCGGATCGCGGCGAACACCTCGGGCTCGTGGTGCGCGACCCAGAGCAGCTTGGGCGCGGTGAAGCCGGGCATGGCGAGATTGGCGGCGACCCGGTGCAGCTCGGGCGCCCTGGCTTCCAGCTCGGCGCACTCGGCGAAGGAGCGGCCGTCATTCCACAGGATCGCGGGACGCAGCGGGCGGTCGTCGGCGCCGAGCAGGGTCGCGCCGTGCATCTGGCCGGCGAGACCGATGCCGCGCACCGAGCGGCGCACCTCGGCGGGCAGCGCACGCACCGCCGCCTCGGTCGCCTGCCACCACGCTTCCGGGTCCTGCTCGGACCAGAGCGGATGCGGGCGCTGCACGGTGAGCGCGGCGGTGCCCTGCGCGACGATCGCGCCCGCGGGGTCGATGACGACCGCCTTCACGCCCGAGGTGCCGATGTCGATGCCGAGGAACATGGTCAGGATCTCTACTTCTTCGTCATCCCGGCGAAGGCCGGGATCCAGAGGCGGGTCGAAAATGAGATGCGGCAACGGCCCGCACCTGGGCCCCCGCCTGCGCCGGGGCGACGGCAGGGGTGATACGCGCCGCCGCGCCTCACTTCACGAACGGGTCGATCGTCGGGATCGTGCCGTCCGGGTTGAACTTCAGCTCGGTCATCTTGACGTTGCGGAGGTGGTTCTTCCCCGACAGCTGGGTGTCGGCGTAGAACAGCCACCACTTGCCCTTCCACTCGACGATCGAGTGGTGCGACGTCCAGCCCTGCACCGGCTTGAGGATATGGCCCTTGTAAGTGAACGGCCCGTATGGCGTCTTGCCGATCGCGTAGTTCAGGAAGTGCGTGTCGCCGGTCGAGTAAGTATAGTAATACTGCCCGCCGCGTTTGAAGACCCACGAGGCCTCGAAGAAGCGCTTATCATGGTCGCCGCCGAGCACGGGCTTGCCCTTCTCGTCGAGGATCACCGCGTCGCGAGGAGTCTCGGCGAAGCTCTTCATGTCGGCGTTGAGCTTGGCGACCTTGCCCGAGAGCGCCGGCTGGTCGTCCTGCTTGAGGTCGGTGTCGCTGCCGTTGGGATCGTATTTGCCGTCCTTCCAGCGCTGGAGCTGGCCGCCCCAGATGCCGCCGAAAAACATGTACGAGGTGCCGTCGGCGTCGGTGAACACCGCCGGGTCCATCGAGTAGCTGCCCTTGATCGCCTCGGGCTCGGCCTTGAACGGGCCCATCGGGTTGTTCGAGGTCGCGACGCCGATGCGGAAAGCGCCGAGGCCGTTGCGGTCCTTGGTGCGGTCGCGCGCCGGGAAGTAGAGGTAATAGGTCCCGTTCTTGAAGGCCGCGTCGGGCGCCCACATCTGCTGCGACGCCCAGGGCACGTCCTTCACGTCGAGCGCGACCGGCCCGACCGTGACCTTGCCGCCGGGCTCGTCGAGCCGGAGCACGCGATAGTCGCGCATGGCATATTGGTTGCCGAGATCGTCGTCCTTGGTCTCAGTCGGGATGTCGTGGCTCGGATAGACGTAGAGCTTGCCGTCGCCCCAGACGTGCGCCGAGGGATCGGCGGTGTAGATGTCGCGCACCAGCGGCTGCGACAGGTACGAGCGGCCGTCCGGCGCGTGCTCCTGGTCCCAGCCGGCGGTCTGCGCGGTCGCGTTGTTGCCCGCGGCGGCGGAGCTGCTCTCCTGCGAAGAGCAGGCGATCAGCGGCAGCGGCGCGAACGCGGCGAGCAGGAGCCGGCGGGCGGTGGATCGGGACGGGCGCATTCGGGCGTACTCCTCTCGGTTCGCAGCGGATCTTCGCCCGCATCTGCGGTAGAGTTAGCGCTACCATGCGACGTGCGCAACAGCTTTGATCGTGCGACCGCGCGACGTTCGATCAGGCGCCGGGCGCCGCCCGCGCGGCGCGCGCCGTGGCACCGAGCAGCAGCACGATCCAGCTGAGCGCGAGCAGGTACGACACCGCGGCAAACAGCAGCAGCGGGAGGTAGCCGAGCCCCGCCGCGAGCACCACACCCGCCACCTTGGAGATCACCACGCCGCCGACATTGCCGCTGAACGATCCGAAGGCGGTGACCTGCCCGACCTTCTGCTGCGGCACGATGTCGGCGATCAGCGCGAAGAGGTTGGTCGAGAAGGCCTGGTGCCCCGCCAGCGCGAGTGCCATCAGCGCCACCGCGGCGGGGTAGCGCGCGGTCGCCAGCGCGAGCGGCACCGGCAGCACGCAGAGCGCCGCCGCCAGCATCACGCCGCGCCGCACCGTCCAGGCGCGATGCCCGAGCGCGAGCAGCCGGGTCGCCACGCCGCCGCCGAGGAGCGAGCCGAGCGCGGCGCCGCCATAGGCCAGCGCCAGCGGCACGCCGAGCTCGACTCCGCTCAGCCCGAAGCGGCGGTGGAAGAAATCGGGCAACCAGAACAGCAGCAGCCACCAAGTCGCGTCGGACAGCAGCTTGGCGCCAGCGACCGCCCAGGTGCGTCGCTCGCGCAGGATCGGGCCATAGTCGACCGGCGCGGACGCGACCGGCGCCGCGGCGGGCGAGTCGAGCCGCAGCCCGCGCGTGGCGGCGAGCCAGGCCAGCGACCAGCCGAGCCCGATCACGCCCGCCGCGGCGAAGGTGCCGCGCCAGCCGAGCAGCAGCGCCGCGGCCGGGATCGCGAGCGGCGCCAGGATCGCGCCGAGGCTGCTCGCCGCGTTGCTGACGCCGAAGCCGGCCGAGCGCCACGCCGGCGGCAGCACCGCGGCGACCGTCTTTGTGGCGGTAGGAGTGCCCATCGCCTCGGTGGCGCCGAGCGTGACGCGGACCAGCACGAACTCGATCGTGGTCCGCGCCCAGCCGTGCAGCAGGGCGGCGACGCTCCACGCCGCGACGCCGACAGGATTGGCCCATTTCACCCCGAGCTTGTCCGCGATCCAGCCGGTGACGAGGAAGCCGCCCGCGGCGCCGGCCTGGAACCAGGCCGCGAGCGTGCCGTAATCGTCGTCGCTCCAATGGAGGTCGGCGGCGATCTGCGGCTTGAGCACCGCGATGATCTGGCGGTCGACGAGGTTGAGCACGCCCGCAGTGATCACGAGCGCGAAGAGCAAAGCGCGGCGGGCGGGGCCGAGATCGGCGAGGCTGCGGCTCACTTGGCCCGGGCCGGTACGATCGCCGCCCTCCTCGTCACCCCGGACTTGTTCTGGCATCTACCCGCCCATGCGCTCCACGATCGCTGAGCTCGAGGCAGGGTGGATCCCGGAACAAGTCCGGGATGACGGAGAAGCCTCGGAGACCGGAGCGGGAGGGGAGGACGGGGCCAAGGCGCCCATTCCGCCACTCCCCGCGCCCGCGCTCCTTGCCGCACCGTCCTCACCGAGCCAGTGGCGCGTGGTCGAGCCGCGGCAGCACGTGGCGCGCGAACAAATCGGCCTCGGCGGCGTGCGGGTAGCCCGAGAGGATGAAGGCGTCGATCCCCTCGGCGCGATAGGCTTCCAGCTTGGCGAGCACCTGGTCGGGGTCGCCGACGATCGCGGCGCCGCAGCCCGAGCGCGCGCGCCCGATCCCGGTCCAGAGGTTAGCCTCGGCGTAGCCGTCGTCGCTACCCTCGCGCAGCTCGGCCTGACGGCGCACGCCGGCGGATTGCGAGTCGAGCGAGCGCGCGCGGATTGCCGCGCCCGTGGCGTCGTCGAGTCGCGACAGCAGCCGGTCCGCGGCGTCGCGCGCCTCGGCCTCGCTCTCGCGCACCACGACATGGACGCGGTAGCCGAAGCGCAGCGTCCGTCCCTTCGCCGCGGCGCGCGCGCGCAGGTCGGCGACGATGCCGCGCACGCCCTCGATCGTGTCGGGCCACATCAGATAGACGTCGGCCTGCTCGGCCGCGGCGTCGCGCGCCGCCTCCGACAGCCCGCCGAAATAGAGCAAGGGGCAGCGCCCCAGCGTGGTGGTGATGTCGGGCGGGTCGAGCTTCAGCTGCCAGAACTCGCCCTGGTGGTCGAGCGACTTGCCGTCCAGCAGCGTGCGCAGGATGTGCATCGCCTCGACGGTACGGCGGTAGCGCGGCGCGCTCGCCAGCGTCTCGCCGGGCAGGTCGCTCGAGATGATGTTCACGGTGAGCCGGCCGCCCAACATGCGATCGATCGTCGCGATCTGGCGCGCGAGCTGCGGCGGCCAGCTCTCACCGACACGCACCGCCATCAGCAGCCACAGCCGGCGCAGCAGCGGTGCGATGCCCGCGGCGAAGGCGGTGGTGTCGATCCCGAGCGTGTAGCCCGAGGGCAGCAGGATATTGTCGAACCCGCCGCTCTCCGCCTGGAGCGCGATGTCGCGGCAATGTTCCCACGACGAGCGCAGCCGCTCGTCGGGAACGCCGAGAAACTCATAGTCGTCGTCGCATAGGGCCGAGAACCAGCTCACCTCGCAGGGCGCGCGCGTCATGGCAGTTTCTCCCCCATGCCGGCCTCGAGCACGGCGTACCAGCGCGCGCGGTCCCACTCGACCTTGTACGCGTCCGCGGCGGCACGCACGCGCGCCGGGTTCTGCGAGCCGACGATCGGGATCACGCGCGCGGGATGCGCCATCACCCAGGACAGCGCCGCGCTGGCCGAGTCGACGCCGAAGGCGCCGCCCTGCTCGGCCAGCAGCCGCGCCGCCGGGTGCGACGGATCGGCCAGCCGCCCGCCGCCGAGCGGCGACCAGGCGAGCACCGCGAGGTCGAGCCGCATCGCCTGGTCGAGCACGCCGTCGAACAATGGCGCGGCGCGCAGCGGCGAGAACTCGGGCTGGGTGCTCGCCAGCGGCTGATCGAGAAAGGACTGGAGCGCCTCGAGCTCGTGCACCGAGTGGTTGGAGACGCCGAGCGCGCGCACCTTGCCGCTCTCCACCATCCGGGTCAGCGCCGCGGCGACCTCCTGCGGGTGCGTGAGGAAGTCGCGGCGGTGGACCTGGTAGAGGTCGATCACGTCGACGCCGAGGCGGCGCAGCGAGTCGTCCAGCGCGCCGGCGAGATAGGCGGCGCTCGAGTTGTACGGGATGCCGGGCAAGATGCCGCCCTTGGTCGCGATCACCATGCGGTCGCGCAGCGCGCGCTCCTCGGCGAGCGCGCGGCCGAACAGTTCCTCGGCCGAACCGAAGCCCGCGGGCACGTCGGCGCCATAGATGTCGGCGGTGTCGAACAGCGTGATCCCCGCCTCGAGCGCGGCGTCGATCAGCGCGCGCACGGGCGCGGTGTCGTCGCCGGCGAGGCGCCACATGCCCCAGGCGAGCGGTGAGACGGTCAGCCCGCTCTTGCCGAGCGGACGCGGTTGGTTCGATAGGCGTAGCGTCGTCATCCGCGGCGGCATGGCACAGGGTTGGACGTGATGGTAGCCGAGATCAGGTACGGATTGGTCGGCACGGGGATGATGGGGATCGAGCATCTCCGCAACATCGCGCTGGTGCCCGGCGCGCGCGTCGTCGCTATCGCGGATCCCGTTCCGACCTCGCTCGGCTGGGCGCGCGACGCGCTCGGCGAGGCGGCCGCGGGCGCTACCGCCTATGACTCGGCCGAGGCACTGGCGCGCGACGCCCAGGTCGACGCGATCGTGGTCGCCTCCCCGAACCATACCCACCGCGCCGTGCTGGAGCCGCTGTTCGCCACCGACGCCGCGATCCTGTGCGAGAAGCCGCTGGCCACCACGCTCGACGACGCGCGCTGGATCGTCGAGCGCGCGGCGAGGCGCGCCGCGCCGTTCTGGACCGGCATGGAATATCGCTTCATGCCGCCCGCCGCCGCCTTCATCGAACAGGTGCATGCCGGGCGCGTCGGCGCGCTGCGCATGCTGTCGATCCGCGAGCACCGCTTCCCCTTCCTCGAGAAGGTCGGCGACTGGAACCGCTTCGCGCGCAACACCGGCGGCACGATGGTGGAGAAATGCT
>CAJYLV010000003.1 GCA_913776255.1 uncultured Sphingomonas sp.
TCGAAGTCGCGCTGAACCTGGGCGTCGATCCGCGTCACGCCGACCAGATGGTCCGTGGCGTCGTGACCCTGCCCAAGGGCACCGGCAAGACCGTGCGCGTCGGCGTGTTCGCCCGCGGCGCGAAGGCCGAGGAAGCCACTGCGGCGGGTGCCGATGTCGTCGGTGCCGAAGACCTAATGGACGCGATCCAGGGCGGCAAGATCGATTTCGATCGCTGCATCGCGACCCCGGACATGATGGGCCTGGTCGGTCGTCTCGGCAAGATCCTGGGTCCGAAGGGCCTGATGCCGAACCCGAAGCTGGGCACGGTCACGATGAACGTCGCGGCTGCGGTCGAAGCGGCCAAGGGCGGCCAGGTCGAATACCGCGTCGAAAAGGCGGGCATCATCCATTCGGGCATCGGCAAGGCGTCGTTCTCGGCCGCCGATCTGCGCGAAAACTTCGACGCACTGGTCGACGCGGTGGTGAAGGCCAAGCCGTCGGGCGCGAAGGGCAAGTATGTCCGCAAGGTCGCCGTCAGCTCGACGATGGGCCCGGGCATCAAGGTCGACACTGCGGAAGTCGCGGGGGCGTAAGCCCGGCGCGACCGACGTGGTGAGAAAAGCCGGCGTGCTCGCGAGAGTGCGCCGGCTTTTTCGTGTCTGCTGTGGACACAGGCGTGTCGGGTGACGTGGCGACCGCACCGACGAAGGCGGCAGTCATGGGCCCCTGCCTGCGCAGGGGCGGCGGTGGCCACATGAAACGTCGCCCCTGCGCAGGCAGGGGCCCATGTCTCTCTCGTCCCGCGCAACGCCGCCTCACCCCTGACATGCATGGGTCCAGACAGACAAAAACCCCGCCATTACAACGCTCCACCCGCCGCATCCCCATCGACAAGCCTGCCGCCGCCCGGCACTCTCCGCCGCCATACGGAGAGGATCATGCCGCAGTACGGCGACTATCAGAACGCGATCTATTTCGCGGGCCTGTCGGGGATTGTGCCCGACTGGCCGGTCGATCACGCCGGGCTGCGCGCGCACGCCGAGGCGCGTTGGCCGCCCTCGGTGCGCGATTACGTGCAGGGCGGCTGCGGGGATGAGCGGACGCAGGACGTCAACGCCACCGCCTTCGCGCATTGGGGGATGGTGCCGCGGATGATGGTCGATACCGCGACCCGCGATTTGTCCACGACCTTGTTCGGGCGCGCGCTCCCCTCGCCGCTGTTCATGGCGCCGATCGGGGTCAACGGCATCTGCACCGACGACGGCCACGGCGATCTCGCCGCGGCGCAGGCATCGGCGGCCACCGGCGTGCCGTTCTGCGCCTCGACGCTCGCCAACGATCCGCTGGAGGCGGTGCGCGCGGCGTGCGGAGAGGTTCCGGCGCTGTTCCAGCTCTATACGTCGCGCAACCCCGATGTCGCCGCGAGCATCGTCGCGCGTGCCGAGGCCGCGGGCTATGCCGCGCTGGTGGTAACGCTCGACACCTGGGTGACCGGATGGCGGCCGCGCGACCTCAACACCGGCAATTTCCCGCAATTGCGCGGACAGGTGCTCGCCAACTACTTCAGCGACCCGGCGTTTCGCGCGCTGCTCCCCCGCCCGCCCGAAGAGGACCCGCAGGCCGCGGTCGCGACCTGGGCGGCGACGTTCGGACGCGTTCTGACGTGGGACGACATGGCGTGGCTGCGCTCGCTGACCACGATGCCGATCGTGCTGAAGGGCATCTGCCACCCCGATGACGCGCGGCGGGCGCTGGATTGCGGCGCCGACGGCATCTACGTGTCCAATCACGGCGGCCGACAGGCCAATGGCGGCATCGCCGCGATCGATCTCCTGCCGGAAATCGCCGACGCCGTGCGCGGTCGGGTGCCGTTGCTGTTCGACAGCGGGGTGCGATCGGGCACCGATCTGGTCAAGGCGATCGCGCTCGGGGCCGATTTCGTCGGGCTCGGGCGCCCCTATTGCTACGGATTGGCCGTCGGCGGCGCCGCCGGGTGCGCACATGTGCTCAAATGCGTGCTCGCCGAGGCCGATCTGTTGATGGCGGTGAACGGCTGGCCGACGTTGGCCGCGGTGCGCGCGGCGGGCGCGCGGCGCGTCTGAAATCCGCTGTCCTACATCCTCCAACATCTGCGAGCCCGCACGCATCGGCAGGCACGGAGCGCATGATGCAGGAACTGGTGGAGCAGACGATCGACGCGCACGGGCGGCGCGGCACCGGCGGGATGCGGCGCGTGACCGTCAACCGCCGCGAATCGCCGCTGGCGTGGCTCGCGGCGCGCCAGCTGGTCAGCCGGCGCCAGAACGAGGCCGGCGAACGGCTCCAGCAGGATTTCGAACGCGCTGCACTCGGCCCGGCGGTGACGATGCGCTGGACGCAACGCGTCGATGGCGGCGCGGGGGAGCGGGCGGACCCGGCCACCGCGCAGCTCGCCGCCAAGCGGCGATTCGACGCCGCGATCGCCGCGGTCGGTCCCGGCCTGTCGGACGTGCTGTGGCGCGTGGTCTGCGCGGGCGAGTCGCTGCCCGACAGCGAGCGCGCGCTCGGCTGGCCGACGCGCAGCGGCCGGCTGGTGCTGACGCTCGCGCTCGACCGGCTCGCCGATCACTATCGCCTGCCCTGACCACTTGCCGCGCGGCGCGCGCGTCAGCAGATAGGGCGGATGGAGATACGCTTCATCAAATGCCACGGCTCGGGCAACGACTTTCCGCTGGTCGACGGGCGCACGCTGACGCTGTCGGAAGCGGACTGGGCGCAACTCGCGCGCGCGCTCGCCGATCGCACCGGGCCGGTCGGCGGCGACGGGCTGCTGGTCCTGACCGCGGGCGATGCGCAGGCGCCGTTCGGGATGCGGATGTTCAACAGCGACGGCTCGGAGGCGGAGACCTGCCTCAACGGCCTGCGCTGCGTCGCGCGCGCCGGGTTCGAGGCGCTGGCGATCGACCGCGCCACCGCGCGGCTCAAGACCAGCCATGCGACGGTCGCGCACGCCGCGCCGCTCGCCGAATCGGTCTATACCGTCGAGGAGACCGCCGGCCCCGCGACGCTCGACCTCACGCAATGGCCGCTGACCGGCGCGGGCGAGCGGCTGGTCGACGCACCGCTGGCGACCTTGCCGGGGGACCGGCGCTTCACCGCGGTGGCGATGCCCAACCCGCATCTCGTGACGTTCGTCGACGCGGTCGACGAGGCGGAACTGGTCGCGATCGGCGCGATCTGCGAGGCGGCGCCGGCCTGGCTGCCCAACCGCGCCAACGTCTCGTTCGTGGAGGTCCGCGACGCCGACACGCTGTTCGTGCGCACCTTCGAACGCGGCGTCGGGCTGACCGACAGCTGCGGCAGCGCGATGGCCGCCTCGACCTATGCCGCGTGCCTGACCGGGCGGATCGCGTTCGATCATGACGTGACGGTGCTCAACCGCGGCGGGCTGGTCCGCGCGCGCGCGACCGAGGCGGCGATGGTGACGCTGCACGGCAATGCGACCTGGGAGTGGGACGGGGTGGTCACGGTCGATCTGGTGCAGGCACGCGCGGGCGACCTGCGCGTGCTGCGTCACTATGACGCGGAGATCGCCGCCTGGGCGCGCGTCGCCGACGCGGCGCGCTGATTGGCGTTGTCGGAGGTTCGGACGATCGATGTCGATCCGACGCCAATCATGGAAAAAGAGGACGGAATCACGCGGAGGCGCGGAGCGCGCGGAGGTGTCACGACCGGGCGAAGCCCGGCGCTTGCTTCTCAGGCCGTGCGGGAGCGAGCACCGGATGCAGCAAGCGAAGCTCCTCCGCGTGCTCCGCGCCTCCGCGTGAGACATGCCTTCTCGATAACCCGCCAGCCGATCACCTGCGCCGTCATCCCGGACTTGATCCGGGATCCCGCTCTTCTCTTCGACGGGCCGAGAAAAAAGCGGGGACCCGGATCAAGTCCGGGTCGACGATGAGTGGAGGGCGTTCCGCGAATCGCCACAGGACGTCCGGGTCGACGGTGAGGGGAAGGCAGTCCCTTCCCTCAGCGGTCAGCGCGCGCGATCTGGTTCTTCCCGCGATTCTTGGCCGCGTACAGCGCGGTGTCGGCGGCGGTCAGCGCGTCCGCGCCGTCGGTCTTGGCCATCCCCGCCGAGAAGGTGATGTGCCCGATCAGTTCGCCACTGTCCTGATGCACCAGCGAGCGCTGCGCGAGCCGCTCGCGCACCATATCCAGCGCCGCCACCGCCTGGTCGAGCGACATGCCCTTGAACAGCAGCGCGAACTCCTCGCCGCCATAACGTGCCAGCACGACGTCGCGCGGCAGCCCGGCGCGGACGAAAGCCGCGAAAAAGCGCAGGACGCGGTCGCCCGCCGGATGCCCGAACCGGTCGTTGACCTGCTTGAAATCGTCGATGTCGATCAGCGCCACTACCGCGTCGCCGCCCGCCTCGCGCAGCCGCTGCTCGAAGCTGCGCCGGTTGGGCAGCCCGGTCAGATGATCGTGCTCGGCCGCCTGCCGGGCGCGATGCAGCTCGTTGCGCAGCGCATCGGCTTCCTCGCGGGCGTGGTGGAGCTGCCCCTCGACCAGCCGCGCCGCCGTCACCGCGGCCTCGGTCAGGCCGATAATGCGCGCGATCGTGCCCTTGGGGTCGCTGCTCAGCCGGCCCGCCTCGACATGCAGCGCATTGCCGAACGTCTCTGCGGTGCCGCGCGACTCGCCGACCGCCGCCAGACAGTCGCCGATCCGCTCCTCCAGTGCATCGGCGATGCGGCTCAGCGCGCCGGCCTGCGCCTCGTCGTTGCGCGCGGCGATGCGCGCGATGCTCGCATCGGTCAGCCCCTGTCCGCTGCGCAATTGCTCGGCGACCGCCGCCCCCGTCCCCGGATCGTCGCCCGAGACATAGGCATGCAGCACGCCGTACGCGCACGGCGACGGAGTCAGCGCGTGCGAGAAGAGCAACGTGCCGATATCGTCGAACAGCCGCCGGAACATCGTCGCGCGCTGCTGCGCGATCGCGCCGGTGGCCGGTGCCGGGGTCGGCGCCGCGGCACTGGCTTCTTCGGCAGCGAACCAGCCCAGCACGCGACGACGACGCCGCGCCGCGCCGGGGATTGAGGACGACGCGCTCACGACAGCACTCCCTTCGTCATGGCCGGGGTACGCGACGACGGGCTCGCCCCCAGGATCTCCGCCTCGATCGCCGCCCAGCGCTCGCCGAACCAGCGCTGCCCGCATTCGGCGCGGTGGATCGGATCGACCGCGATCGTCGCGGCTAGATCGTGCGGCGCGATGAAGCGCTGCGCTGGGATATCGTAGAAGACGCGCACGCGCGGCTGGGTCGGCTCGCGGTCGTTGCCCTCGACGACGATCGCCAGCCGGCTCGATTGCAGCCGCACCAGCCCGCCGACCGGATGGATGCCGATGCTCTCGATGAAGCGGTCGAGCAGTTCGACGTCGAAATGGCCGGTCCACGACCGCATCCGCGACAGCGCCTCGCTGGGCGACCACGGCCGCTTGTACGGCCGCTGCGAGGTGACCGCGTCGTAGACGTCGCAGATCGAACTCATCCGCGCCGCCAGCGACAATTGGTCGCCACGCAGCCCCTTGGGATAGCCGCGCCCGTCGTAGCGCTCGTGATGGTGCAGACAGACGTCGAGCACGACCTCGGGCAGCTGGCTGTCGACCTGCAACAGCGCGTGGCCCTTCTCCGGATGGTGCCGCAGCACCGCCATCTCGGGCGGCTCCAGCTTGCCGGGCTTGTCGAGCAGCGCCTTGGGCACCGCCATCTTGCCGATATCGTGGAGCAGCCCGGCGAGGCCGAGCGCGCTCACCTCTTCCTCGGGCAATTTCAGCGTCTGCGCGAAATGGATCAGCAGCGCGGCGACCGCGATCGAATGGACATAGGTATATTCGTCCTTCGTCTTGAGCCGCGTGACGTTGAGCATCGCCGCCGCGTCGCGCGTCACCGATTCGGCGATCTGCTCGGCGACCGGCGTCAGCGCCTGCACGTCGACCGCGCGGCCCAGTCGCACCTCGTCGAACATCGCCTGCACGATGACCTTGGAGGCATCGACCACGGCCTGCGCGCGCTGCTCGGGAGAGACGGCGGTGCGGCGGCGGCGCGCGGGCGGTAAGGGCACTGCGACGTCGATCGAGTCGGGGGCGGGGGCGTGAGCCGCGTCCATGATCGCGGACGGACCGGGTCGCGCCGCCGCGGCCGACGGACCGACCCCCTTCGACAGATCGATCTCGATCTCGGCAATCCCGGACTCACGCAGCTTCTTGAGATCGCTCGCTTTATCGAGCACGAAATGGCGTCGCCAGAACGGGCTGGTCATCCAGCCGCCCGCAACGGCGTGAACGAACATGCCGAGCCGCGCATCCTCCGTCTTGATCGTTACCAGCACCGCCGTCCCCGCCCCCTTGCTGGCGGCGACTTTGCAGCAGATGTGATTAAGGACCGGTGTGGAAGATCAAGAATTCAGGTCAGTATCGCGCTGCCCCCGCATCAGACGATAGAAACGTCGCGGCGGACCGGGGATACGGCGAGGTTGCTTGTCATCGCGGCGGGGCCGGGTACGGCCGGGCGGCGGGAAATGGTGGAAGGGACTGCTGCCGATTATTGCTCATTAAGCCCTCTGGTGCTCGCCAAACTTGATGTTTTTGCCCTGACCAGTGCCCCCGGATTGGCAGCGCTCAAGCTGCGGAAAGGCGCTGCTCAAGCCACGTCGTGACGTCCGCCTCCCACCAGCCGACGGAGCGGGCGGTGAGCTGCACCGGCTTCGGGAAGTCGCCCCTTCCGATCAGCCGGTAAATCGAGGTGCGGCTGAGCCCGGTCGTGGCGATCACGTCCGTGATGCGGAGGAAGCGGCCGCGGTCGGCCGGGCAACCGTCGCGCTTGGCTTGTGCGAGCGTGCGGGATGATCGAGCAGTCATGACGCGCGCGCCTCCTGCGCGATCGCCTGATGGGCGAGGAACGGGCTGGTGAAGCGCAGCAGCGGGTGGACCCACCCTGCCCCCTTGCCGCCCGCGCGCGCCACCGCGGTGTGGACCGCGGCGGTGAGATCGCGTGACGTGAGCTTGCTCCACGCGCGGTGCGTCGCGCGGTCGACGAACGGCTCGCCGATCGCGTCGCGCTTTGCGCGCGGGAAGAGCTCGAGCAGCTCGGCGGTCGGCGTCCAGTAGCGGAGGCGGACCGCGTCGTCGCGATCGGCGCCGACCAGGTGCGCGACGACATCGTGGATCGGCACCCGATAGTCGTCGCTCGCAAGGCTGCGATCGAGCGCGAAGCCCGCGACCAGCGCGGCGGTGACGTTCTTCACCTGCGGATCCTCGTCGCGGTAAAGCAGGAAGGCGGCGTCGACGCTCGGCTCGACGAAGAACGGCCGCGCCCGGATCCGCTCGATCGCGGCGGCGGTCGTCTGCGTCGCCGGCATCGCGCCGAGGTGCCGGTGCGCGAGCGCGTGCGCGTCGTGCGACACGCCCGCCATCGCATCGCCGCCGATCGTGCGCATCCCGATCCGCTCCGCCGCGCCGCCGGGGGCGGCAAGCAGCGCGCGCGCCTGCGCGAACACGAGATAGTCGAGCGCGGCGGTGCCCCCGGCCTCGGCGTCATCGATGAGCGCCGCGCGCAGGATCGCCTTGCGCTGCGCGCTCAGCGTGAAGGTCGCGTCGGGGCCGAGCCCCTCCTCGCGCCGGATCGCGGCGTCGGCCTTGCCCCGGGCGCTGGCGTCGACGGCGGCGTGACCGATCGGCCCCGACGACATCGGGACGACGGTCGCGGGCTTCTCGCCGCCGAATTTCGCCTTGCGGGTTTCCCACCAGTAATTGATCGCGGGCTCGCCGCCGGCATCGATCTGGATGCAGGCGACGACGCCCGGATTGTCAGGCAGCACGAGCCGGTCGCCCTTGCGGGTCGGGGTGATCACGAGCTGGTTGTCGATCTGCCCGGCGAACAACGGTGGCGCGGGGATGAAGCGCAGCTCGGGACGGCCGGTGGTCTCGCGGACCTGCTCGCGGATCGTCGCCATCTTTTCCTCGACGAGCCGCTGGAGCAGTCCCTCGTCAACGATGCGGCCGCGCTCGATAGCGTCCTCCGCAAACAGGTCCAGCTCATAGCGGCCGCCGGCCGCGCGGTAGATCGCCTCGCCGACGAAGGTCAGCTGGCGGCGCAGCAGCGCGTCGCCGATCTTCAGCGCCGCGCGGATCTGAACCGGCGGCGCGAACGATGGAAGCTGCGCGAAGGTGGCCGCCTGCAGCTCGCGGTCGGCGGTGGCCGCGTAGGCCATCGCCTGCTCACCCTTGATCGTGCCCGCCACCAGCGCGCTGAACACCGGCGGCGCGAGCTGGCCGAGCCGCATCCACCGCTCGACCTTGCGGACGTCTGACTGACCCAGATTGCGCGCGATCTGCGCCGCGCTGTGCCCCAGCGCCGCCGCCTTGGCGACACCGGCGTACAGCTCGTGCTCCTCCATGTCCTTGCGGATCAGGTTTTCGCTGATCGACATCTCGGTCAGCTCGGCGTCGCTCGCCGTGTGGACCTTGTGCGGGACCGGCCAGTCGCGCGCGAGGTCGCCGCGCTCGACCAGCCGCTTGATCGCGTAATAGCGCCGCCGGCCTGCGAACGCGCCGTACAGCTTGGAATCGCGCATCCGGTGGATGTCGATCGGCACGCGCAGCCCCTCGACGAGGATCGACGCCTCGAGCGTCGCGGTGTCCTCGACCGAGGGGATCCGGTTGCGGACATTGAAAGGCGAAAGGCGAATCTGGTCGATCGTCAGCGTTGTGCTAGTCACCGCGGGTCTCCGGCTTGCGTGAAGGCGCACCGGCGGTGACGGCCGCCGGCTTGCTGGTTTCGGGGAGGGGAGTCGCGACCGGCCGGCTCCCCGAACCAGCCGGAGAAGCGGTCGTCTGAAGACGCCCGAAAAGGCTCAGGCGGCGGCGGGTCACGACGCCTGCCAGCCGAGATCGGCGACGATCTGCGCCCAGGCGGCATCGATCAGCTTGCGGCTGACGCCCAGCTGGAAGGCCGCGGACGCGAGCGTCGGATCGCGCAGCGCCATCAGTTCGGCGAGCCGCTCGACCAGCGCGCGCTTGGCCGGGCGCTTCGGCACGGCGGCGCCGGCACCCGCCGGCGGAACGCGCTTGTCACCGGCGGCGCGGAGGCGATGGATTCGCCCCATCACCGCGTTGCGGCTGGTGCCCAGCTCGGCGGCGATCGCGCCGCTCGTCAGCCCGGTGGCCTTCAACCGGCATAGCTGGTCGACGACGGCGTCCGACCAGAAATAGGGGCTGTGTCCCGACATCATCCCTGCCCGCCGAACATCACGGTGACGCCCGGCCAGCCAAACAGCAGGTGGCCGAGCTGGATGACGGGGAGCGGCCCGAGGAAGCCGGCGATCGCCTGCAACGACACGACGTCGAGCGGCGTCAGCCGCGACGGCCGGCGTGCCGGACGCGGGCGGATCAACGGGGCGGCGGCGCGGGCGCGCTCGTGGCGACGCGGCGCAGGGGCGGTGACGTGACGCATCAGCGGTCTCCCGGAAAGAGCATCGCGCGCAGGATCGCGAGCACGACGACGAGGACGAGGATCAGCGCGGCCAGCGCGAGCCGCATGGCATCGAGGTAGAGGATCGCGAGCGGCGCGAGGCCGAGCACCACCGCGGCGATCGACAGCGGCAAGGCGAAGTGCGCGCCCACTGCGTAGCGGCGATCGGGCGGCGGCGTCACGGGCGCGCGCTCCGGCGACGGCGGTAGAAGGCGCCGAGCATCGCGTTGACCGCGCGGCTGACGTGCGCGAGCGCCACCGGCAAGGCGCGGTGCGACTCCGGCGCGTCGAGCAGGCGGCGGCGCAGCAGGTGCTCCTGATCGACCAGCAGGCACCAGATCGTGTCGAGATCGCGCGGCGTGCCGCCCGGCGGGAACGACAGGCACTCGGTGCCGGTGCCGGCCAGCACGCGGACTGCTTCGGTCAGGTCGCGAAGCGGGAGCGCGAAGTCGTCGCCATCGTTCGCCTCGGCGAGTTCGCCGCGCAGCATGTTGATCGCTGACCGGATCGAGTCGAGTTCGTCGGGGAGCACAGGCGCGCCTTTCGGGCAGCAGAAAGCCGTCCCCGAAGGCACGAGGCGATCGGGTCCGGCGGGCAGGTCGGAACGGGTGCGCGGCGGCGCGTCAGCCGGCGTCGGGCGGGGCGCGCGCGGCGGCGACGATGCCGCCGACCGCGCTGACCACGGACTGCGCGGCGCCGATCGCCTCGAGCCCTTCCTTGCCAACCGCCGCCATGTCCGCGGGGGTCGCACCGGGCCGGCTGGCGTGAAACGTCGCCGCGCTGAATTCGCCGGCTTCCTTGGCGAAGCGGGCGGCGATGTCGACCAGCGCGAGCGGGTTGCCGAAGCGCTCCTCGCGCGCGCCGCTCAGCCGCAGGGAAAGCGTGTCGAGGAACGGCATGCTGTCGCCGCCAGCGGCGACGTAGGCGCGATCGAGCTTCTCGGCCGCGGCGATCGGGATCGTGCGGTCCACGTCGGGATCGCCCCAATCGTAGAAGGTGCGCAGCGCGACGCCGGCGATGGCGGCGGCGCGCTTCGAACCGAGCCGCTCGGCGATGCGCGCCTGCGCCTGCTCGTAGCTCAGCGCGGCGTGTGCCTTGGTCATGCCAGCTCGGCCGCGAAAAGCGGCACCGAACGCAGGCGACGTCCGGCGCCCGAGGTCGCAGTCAACAGGGATGGGCAGACTGCTTCACCGCGCCGGAGGAATGAGATGGCGCGCGGCGACCGACCGGCCTGCCAGCGGTCGATGGGGTAAACTGGGGCGCTGGGTGCAGGGGTGCGATCGCGGGGGCTCATCGGGCGGGCACCAGATCCACTTCGACGGCGCTATCGTCGCCGGAGCCGCGCGTCGCGGTATGAGGTTCTTCCTTGATCCCCAGTGCGACGGCGATTCGGTGCGAATTGCCGCGGCGGCAGCTGCGGTGACCTCCGAGGACATTATGGACGGCGCTGACGTGGAAGCCTCGTTCTCTCGCCCATTCTGAGATATTTACGCCCGCTGCGACGAGCTCGTTTCGGCGAGCGACAGCCCGTAGGCGAACCATCTCATCAGCAGTTGAGACTCGGGCAGACATAGGAAATGTGCCAGTTTGTGAAAAGCAGGGCTAGAATGCACAGGTATCCGTGATCGATCAAGGCAGATTCAGCGAGACTGTGAACTTTGCTGCGCGACTAAGGGAGGAGCGTAAGCGGAGAAAGCTGTCCCAAGAGGCTTTTGCGGCTCTCGGAGGTGTCCATCTCAATTCGCAGAGCAGCTATGAGAAAGGGGCATCTGAACCCAAAGCGGATTACCTAGCTGGCCTTGCTGCGTCTGGAGTCGACGTGCACTGGTTGCTGACAGGTCGGCGCAGCCAAGGTGCTCTCGACGAGGACCTGAGCGTCGTTGTCGATGCAATTGCACCTCTTTCCGGAGACCAGCGGGCTGCGATCCTTGCCGTGATCCACGCCTTCGCGAGCTGATCGACGGCCTAATCGGCGCCCGAGCCTTTACACACATTGATGCAAATCGATCGGCTCGTTACCCTGAACCTGTGGGTATGGGGCAGCGATGGACGGGGGGCGTGGTGGCTTACGAGATTCGGATGCCAGGCGCAGGGCGGCACGATGCAAGTGCCGCGAGGATGATGCGGCTTGCATAGCTCGGCATCACTCGACTCAACGACACCCCCCCTTTCCGATCTGCCAGCTGAAAACCTTCGTCGACTTTCCGAGCGTCAAAGGCAGTGCCTGCGCCTGATCTTCGATCGCAAAACGTCGAAGGAAATTGCGTCAGCGTTGGGGCTGAGCGTCGGCACCGTAAACACCTACATTTCCGAGGCCATTACAACGCTTGGCGCACGCAATCGCCGACATGCAGCTGAATTACTTCACGATTTCGAGAGCAAGCCAACCCACCCGGATAAAGTGCAACTACACATTATCGGGGTATCCGAGCCGCCATCTTCAGCCGACAGCCCGGTTGACAGCAGCAGCCAGTACCGGCGGCTGCTGCCAGTTCGCCAACCAGGGGCATCGGGTAATGACCTCAGCATCTTCGTTCGACTTTTCTGGCCACTCGCAATCGCCATCCTCTGCGCCATCGCCTTCGGCATGCTTGCCGTCGGCATCCGGATCGTCTCCGACGTCCTTCGCGCCGTTCTGCGCTGACAGCACCATTCTACCGCCCTCCGAACGGTTGGCGGCCGCCCTTCATCAGTACGAGCGTTTGCTGAGGGACACTTTCGCCGCCGGAGGGGAACTCGCGCAGGCGGCGGTTTCGGCGCAAACAAGCGAGCGCCTTAATCCGACCGTGGGTCATCAATTTTTGGCCGCGATCGGCGCCGCCAACCTGGCAATCGGTGAGGCACTGGCGCGAACGGCACAGGGGCATCGTCAGCTCGAGGTTCTCAGCAGACGGCTCGGGTTAGATCCCACTGCCTACGGCGATGGCTTGAAGCCGCCGTCGGCCACAATGCGATCGGACGAGGAAGCGCTCGGCGGTTGACGACTGTGGTTCCGCCGCACGCCGCCTACCTCAACATCGCGGTCTTCTACGTGGTGCAGTCCATCGTGTCAGCGCACGCTCTAATCCGGGGAGGCGGACCGGAGCGGACGGCGGGGGGCTCTCTATTTGTTGCCGCCGTCGTGTCGTCAGCAGCACAGGTCATTCTTGGAATGGATTTCAACGAATTGGCGTGGGCCCTCTTCTCCGTCGACGTTGCGCTGCTTCTGGTGATCATGATCCTTGTCGCGCTCGCCGATCGCTTCTGGCCGATGTGGCTGGGTTCACTTCAAATTCTCGCCGTCGCCAATCACGGTGTACGCGCCTACGACCCAGCGATCATGAGCTACGTTTATTGGATGTTTGCCGGCAAAATAGCTTATCCCATGCTTGCCGTTTTATTCATCGGAACGCAGAGGCACCGCCAAAGACTTACATCCGGTTGCAATGAATTTGGCTGGACCTTCCAGAGGAGGCAATCCCGATGGTAGAAACAGCATCTTCGGCTGAGTTATTCGATCGAGATCGAATAGGCGGACGCCCCTCCGTCGCCGAAGCCAATCGGCCGAAGGCTCTCTCCGATCTTGCCTCTGACGTTTTGCGAGCACGACGAAGCCGAGCGAGGATTTTCGGTGAGGACGCTTGTCTTTTCGGCGAGCCGGCGTGGGACATTTTGCTCGACCTTTACGTGCAGCCCGCCACACGACCGGTGTCAGTATCTAGTGCCTGCATCGCCAGCGGCGTTCCCGGCACCACCGCGCTTCGGTGGCTTGATCAGTTGAAGCGCAGGGAATTGGTCAGGCGCTTCGCCGATCCGGCCGACAGGCGCCGCAACTTCGTAGCGCTTGCTCCGCGAGGTCACTCGCTCGTGGAAGCATGGCTTCACACCAGAATAGCCATCGCGCAAACCGAACCGGTCACCCAAATTCCGACGCGGCCCCCGGACGAAATAGAATGGTTGCGCTTCTACCGGACCTTGAACGAGGCGCAGCTGAGCGTCGTGCAATCGTTCCTGCACCTCTTGGACAAGCAGGGTGCTAAGTGACGCTGGATTGGCTATCTCGACTGCGCCAAATCGCTGCAGAAGTGGCGATCTCGATCGTAGCGGCCGGCCAAGCGGCGCTCTGACGCAATGAATGTGCCGCATTAATCGGTAGCTACAATTTATCCTTGCGCGCGCATTTATTCGTAGCTACAAAGAAGCATGGACATCGAGTTCGACCCCGCCAAGGATGAAGCGAATATCGCCAAGCATGGCATCTCGCTGTCCCGTGCGGCCGAGCTGGCCGGTGTCGTCGTTGTGAAGGATGACCGGTTCGCCGAACCGCGCTTCCGCCTGTACGGCGAGATCGACGGCCTGTCCTATTGCGCGGCCGTGACGATGCGCGGCGAGGTCGTGCGCGTCATCAATCTGCGCCGTGCCCATGCGAAGGAGATGCGCCGTTATGGCTTCTGAAAAGCCCCCCGTCGTGTTCGACGATGACAATCCGGAGTGGACGGATGCGGACTTCGCCCGCGCGCGGCCGATCGCGGAGTTCCCCGCGCTGGCGAAGGCGTTTCCTAATGGTAGCAAGCCGCGTGGCCGACCAAAGGGATCGACGACATCGGGGAAGTCGCAGGTCACGCTCCGGCTCGACACCGACATCATCGAGCGGTTCAAGGCCGACGGGCCGGGCTGGCAGTCGCGCATGAACGCGGCGCTGCGCGCGGCGGTGACCGGCCAGGGGTGAACCGGGCGCGGTAGTGGCGAGGACGGGAACATGGCGATACCGACGACGCCGTTCGATGCGGCGAAGTACCTGACCGACGCAGAGTCGCAGCTCGAGCTGCTCAACGAGGCGCTGGACACCAAATCAGCGCGCTTCGTCGTTCATGCGATCCGCGTCATCTTGCGCGCCCGCAGCATCGCGGAGGCGACGACCAAGTTGGACATTGATTCGGCGGCGCTTTCAGAAGTGGTCGCCGACGGCTCCGACCCGACGATCGCGGCGACCCTCGCGGTGCTGCACGGCCTCGGTTTCGAGTTGCAGGCCCGGATGAAGACGAAGGCGACCTGATCGGCTCTCGTGCCAGCAGCGGCCTGACACCGGGTATGGCGCGCAAGCGGACGCTCGATCCCTGAAACGTTTCCCGCCCGAAAGCACGATCTGGCGAAGCCGTTGCGGCTAGAGCAACACCGCCGGGGCGCCTTTCGCAAATTCCGGCGCGCTGACCGTCATCAGTTGAGCCGGAAACGGCGCGACGAGATCGTCCAAATCTCCCGCCAGCCAGCGCTCTCCATCCTCTTGGTGGAGGATCAGCGGCATCGCCTTGGGATGGATCGGCGCCACCACGCTGTTGGGTTCGCACGTCAGGAACGCGAACACCGCACCGTCGGCCGCCGGTCGCCAGATGCCGGCGAACGAAAAGATCGGACGTGACGGCACGTCGAACCAGTACAGCGGAAGGTTGCCCTTCTCACCCGGACCGTACTCGCTGAACGAGGTGACCGGGACGAGGCACCGCTGCGGCGGCTTCGCCAACGCGTTGCGCCACATCGGGCTGTCGAGATTGCGGACGTTCGTCACCTGCGTCTCGCGCGGCCCGCGCGCGCCGGGCACCGTGCGTGGCCAGCCCCAGGACATCACGTCGAGGATCCGTTCGCCGGCCGCGTGGCGCACCGTCCACGCCGGCCGCTTGGGGAATAGCTCGGGCGGCGGGATCGTCAGGTCCGGCGGATATTCCGCGGTGACGCCGTAGCGCGCCGCCAGCGCCGCCTGCGCTTTCGACATCCGGTACCGATTGCACATCGCGCGGCCTCCCTGATCCCCAAAACCGTCCGGAAAACAGCCTCATGCTCACCAGCGACGCCGTCAAGAAGGCGCGCCCGAAAGCACGCGCCTACAAGATCGCCGACGAACGCGGGCTGCACCTGTTCGTCGCGCCGACCGGCCGCAAGTCGTTCCGCCTGCGCTTCCGCTTCACGGGGCAGGAGCAGCTGCTGACGATCGGCCAGTGGCCGGAGGTTTCGCTCGACGCCGCGCGCACCCGCGCCGAGGTGGCGCGCGCGCAGCTCGCCCGCGGCATCGATCCGCGCACCGCGCCGCAGGCGATGACGTTCGAGCGCGCCGCGCGCGCGTGGCACGAGCGACAGCAGCCCGGCTGGACCGCAGTCCACGCGGCCGACGTGCTCGCCAGCCTTGAGGCCGACGTGTTCCCCGCGATCGGCACCGATGCGCTGGACGCGATCGACGCGCCGGCGGTGCTGCGGATCGTCCGCGCGATCGAGCAGCGCAAGGCGATCCAGACCGCGCGGCGCGTCCGCCAGCGGATCTCCGACGTGTTCGCGCTCGCGGTCAGCGAGGGCTGGGCGAGCAGCGACCCGGCGGCGATCGTCGGCCGCGCGCTGACCCGCGCGCCGGCGGCGCGGCACCATCCAGCGCTGACGTCGATCGACGACGCGCGCGCACTGCTCGCCGCGGCCGAGCAGGTCGACGCGCGGCCGGCGGTGAAGCTCGCTTCGCGCTTCGTCGCGCTGACCGCGGTGCGGCTCGCTGCGGTGCGCGGCGCGCGCTGGGACGAGATCGAGGAGTTGGACGGCGCGCCGGTGTGGCGCGTGCCGGCGGCGCGGATGAAGCTGGCGGCGGCGAAGAAGCGCGACGCGGCGAACGACCATCTGGTGCCGCTCGCGCCGGCGGCGGCCGCGGTGCTGCGCGCGGCGCGGACGCTTGATCCCAGCGGCGCGGCGGCCGCCGGCGGGCTGATCTTCCCGGGCCGCGACGGACGCTCGCCGATCGGCGAGGGCACGATCAACGCGCTCTACGCGCGCACGCCGTTCGCCGGCCACCACGTCGTGCACGGCTGGCGGGCGACCTTCTCGACGGTGATGAACGAGCGACGGCCGGCGGATCGCACGGTGATCGATCGCGCGCTCGGGCACGTGCTGAAGCACCACGACGGGACGATCGCGAAGGTCGAGGGCGCGTACAACCGAGCGCAGCACCTCGCGCCGCGCCGCCGCGTGTTCGAGGAATGGGCGGCGATCCTGACCGGTTGACCGCGCCGCGTGCGCGGCGGCGGCGGGAGCGTGGCACGCTTCGTGCTCCATCCCCCCAGGCAGCCCCGGGGCGGCGCAAGCCGCCACGCTCGACCGCCGGGTCTTGGCGATCGGGTCGATGGGGCGAGGCCTTTCGGCGCGGGGGGGATCAGCAAATCGGTTGCATGGGATCGCCTCGGCGATCCCATTCCTTATCCTTCAGCCCCTGAGAGGAGATACTGACCATATGGTGGACTCGCGTTCACCCCTTCGGACGCGCGCGCGATCCCGGCCTCCATCCGGTCGAGGAGGTCGCGCAGCTCGGGGGTCGCCGGTCGCGCGGACGCTTTCGGACTGTCCGGCGGCATCGTGCCTGATCGTCGCAGCCGGCGGCGGGCGAGCAGATCGCGCAGGCGCTGCGCCACACGCGGCGGAAGGGCTTCCGGGGTGAAAAAGTAGGAATTCGACACCTGACGGCGTTGCGGGCCGAACGAGCCGTCGTTGCCCGTCCGCTCGGTGCGGCGGATCCAGTCGAGGACCTTCATCGTCTTCAGCCGGGCGAGCGCCCGAACGACCGTCGTCTTCGTCACCTTGGCCGCGCGCGCGATCGTCACCAGCTGCGGGTCGAGCCGACCGGATCTGAAATCGATCGCAACCTTGCCGCGCCGGCCGAGGATCGCCTCGAGCACGCGAAGGCCGTGCAGACCCAAGGGGCGCGCCCCGCCCCTCGCCCGTTCCTCGTCGTCCCATTCCGAGACGGCCTTCAACAGGCAGTCGATCCAGCCCAACGCGCCGGCGGTCGTGCCGTCGCCAATCGGCCGCGACACGCGGGCACGGCGATCGTCGATGTCAATGCTGTGACGGCGGACCTTGCGATCGGCGCCACGCTCCTGCCTGCCTGTCAGGCGGGCGGTGAAGCCTTTCGTGAGCTGGCGGGCCTGGCGCCCCATCGAGGCCGCCGTCACGCGCGGCCCCCGACGCTCAGGCGTGCTGTCGCTTGCCCTCGAGGAGCGTCGCCGGCGGCGGAAGGCCATCGGTCAGCATGTCCGCCCATTGCTGCGCGATCTCGCGCCGGCGCGGCATGTACGCGGCGCGATTGTAGTCGGCCTCCACCCCGGACGGGACGTGGGCGAGCATGAGGTCGATGACGGCGCGGTCGCCGTCCCTGCCCTCCTCCTTCACGCGCTCGTTCATGATCGTCGAGAACGAGGCGCGCCAGCCATGCGGCACATGCACGCCCGAGAAGCCGGCCTCGCGATACGCCTTGCTCAGCGTGCTGTCGCTGATTGGCTTGCGGGCATTGCGGACGCTGCGGAAGATCAGCCCCGTCGCGTTCCGCCCCGAGAACGCGATCGCCACCTTGACGGTCTCGACGGACTGGCGGGACAGCGGGACGATGAATTCGAAGGCGTCGTCCTGCTTGCGCTCGACGCCCAGCTTCATCTTCTGCGCCGGGATGCGCCAGATCGGCGCCTCCCCGTCGAGGTCCTCGAATTCGCGTACCTCGGCATGGCGCAACGTCGCCGAGCGCACCGCCGTCAGCGCCAGCAGCCGGGAGGCGAGCTTGGTGAGCGGATGACCCGGCTGGCGTTCCGACTCGGTCAGCACCGCCTGCGCCTGCTTGATCGTTCGCACCGCCGGAAACTTTCCCTTCGGCTTGCGGCCGAGCGCGCGTTTGGTGACCGCCGCCGGGTCGGACGAGGCGATCCCCGCGCCGATCGCGGCGGCGAACACCTCCGAGATCCGCTGACGCACCCGGTGCGCGGTCTCCACGGCCCCGCGCGCCTCGATCGGTTTCGACACCTCCAGCACCAGCGGCGTCGTCACCGCTGTGATCGGGAGCTTGCCGATCTTCGGAAAGACGTCGTTGACGAAGCTGTTGAGCACGATCGCCGCATAGCGCGCCGACCAGCCCGGCTCCTGGCTGGCATGCCACCCGCGGGCCACCTTCTCGAAGGTGCTGTCCGCCATCGCCGTCTGCTCGGCCGCGCGCTGGCGCTTGCTGACCGCCGGATCTCCGCCATCGCGCAGCACCCGCGCCGCCTCCTCGCGAAGCTGACGCGCCTTTGCCAGCGTGATCTCCGGGTAGCCGCCGAAGACCAGCCGCTTCTCCTTGCCGCCGAACCGGTACTTCCACCGCCACGACTTGAACCCGCTGGGCAGCACGTAGAGGTAGAGGCCGTGGGCATCGCCGAGCTTGTACGGCTTGTCCTTCGCCGGCGCTTTTCGACAGGCGACGTCGGTCAGCACCCGGTGCCCCCACGTCTGCTAGATCGTGCCCCCAAAGTGCCCCCAGAATCGACCCGCTCAACGGGTTCCATCTGGATCCATGAGGCACAACGGACAAGCCCATCCACGAGGGAAAAGGGGGCACCGGAGGGGTGTTGGGGAACCGTTCGGATCGAAGGGTTGGTGGAAGGGACTGGATTCGAACCAGTGTACACTTGCGTGGGCAGATTTACAGTCTGCTGCCTTTAACCACTCGGCCACCCTTCCACGAGCGGCGCTGTCAAAGCGAGGGCGCCCAATGCCCGCGCATCGCCGGGCTGTCAACGCCTGTGTCGCGATGCCGCAACAATTTGCGTGCCGGGGGCGCGTGGCGCATAGCGGTCGCCACCGCTTCTTCCCGAACGACAATCACGGACCCGACCCGAATGCGTGCTTTCCCGACCGCCACCGCCACGCCGCTCCGGGGACGCCACTGATGGCGCGCCGCGGCCACCGCCCGAGCCAGACGCAGGGCAACCGTCCCCGGCTGTGGGGCCGCCACGCGGTCACCGCCGCGCTCGCCAACCCCGAGCGGACGGTGCGCAAGATCTGGGGCACGCGCGAGGCGCTGTCGTCGCTCAACCTGCCGCCGGTGCTGCCGGTCGTCTATGCCGACGCCGCCGATCTCGGCCGGCTGGTCCCGTCCGACGCGCCGCATCAAGGGCTGGTGGCGGAGGTCGATCCGCTGGAGGACGTGTGGCTGGGCGATCTGCTCGAACAGGGCAGCACCGACGATCCGGAACGCCCGCGCCCGCTGGTGGTGCTCGATCAGGTCACCGACCCGCACAATGTCGGCGCGATCCTGCGCTCGGCGGCGGCATTCGACGCGCTCGGCATCGTCACGCAGGACCGGCACGCGCCGCCAGAATCAGGCGCACTGGCGCGCGCGGCGAGCGGCGCGCTGGAGACGGTGCCGTGGGTGCGCGTCGTCAATCTGGCGCGCGCGCTGGAGGAGATGGCCGAGGCGGGCAGCTGGCGGATCGGGCTGACCGGCCATGCGCCGCAGACCCTGCCGCAATCGCTCGCCGACATCGGCCCGAGCCGCCGCATCGCGATCGTGCTCGGCGCGGAGGGCGAAGGGATGCGCCAGAACACCGAGACGCATTGCGACGAGCTGGCGAAGCTGCCGATCTCGGGCAAGGTCGAGAGCCTCAACGTCTCGAACGCCGCCGCGATCGCGCTCTACGCGGTGACGGCGCGCTGACGTGCCCGTCAGCCGTCGTCCCCGCGCGGGCGCGGACGACGGTGGTGCGATCAGTCCTCGGCGGCGATCCGCACGCGCAGGCCGTCCAGCGCCGGGCCGAACTCGATCTGGCACGACAGGCGCGAGGTCGCGTCGCGGTCCGCCGCCGCGTCGAGCAGGTCGTTCTCGTCCTCGCTCATCGGCGGCAGCTTGTCGGCGAACGCCGGATCGACATGGACGTGGCAGGTCGCGCAGCTGCAACAGCCGCCGCACAGCGCCAGCACCTCGTCGATCCCGCCATCGCGGATCACTTCCATGACCGAGAAACCCGCCTGCCCCTCGAGTTCGCGTTCTTCCCCGTTGCGGGTCTCGACGATAAGCTTGGCCATATGAACTCCACCGATTTTCGCCCCGCCCATGACGGCAAGCCAGGGCGCACGCAATGGGGCTGAGCGCCGCCGACCTCAACGCCGGGCTCGACGCGCTCGCCGCGCGCGAACCCGCCTTCGCCGCCGCGCTGGCGCGGGTCGGCTATCCGGCGCCGCGCATCCGCGCGCGCGGCTATGCCACCCTGCTGCGCACGATCGTCGGGCAGCAGGTGAGCGTGAAGGCCGCCGACGCGGTGTGGCGCAAGCTGGAGGCGCTCGGCGACCCGACCAATCCGGCGGTGATCACCGGGCTCGACGACGACATGCTGCGCGCGTGCGGTTTCTCGCGCCAGAAGACCGGTTATGCGCGCAGCCTCGCCGACGAGGTGCTGAGCGGGCGGCTCGATCTCGACAACCTGCCCGCCGACGACGAGGAAGCGGTCGCGCAGCTCGTCAGCGTCAAGGGGATCGGGCGCTGGTCCGCCGAGGTTTACCTGCTGTTCGCCGAGGGCCGGCCGGACATCTGGCCGGCCGGCGATCTGGCGGTACAGATCGAGACCGGGCGCATCCTCGGCCACCCCGAGCGCCCGAGCGAGAAGCTGACCCGCGACCTCGCTGAGCCGTGGCGGCCGTATCGCGGCGCGGCGGCGATCTTCACCTGGCACCATTATGGCGCCGGAGCGGACGCCGCGCCGGTCTGATTCTCCGGCATTTACGCCACTTTAACGATGCTGCCGAATAGAGGGACCGAACGGAGCAGCGGAAGAAGGGGCGATGAGGACAGCGTTCGATCGCGCGCGCCGCGCGCTCAACTTCCTCGAACTGCATCAGCTCGACCCGTCGCCGTCGCATTTCGAATTCGCGCTGGCGGTAATCGGCGCGCCGGGGTCGCATTTGTCGGAGGCGGTCGCCGCGCAGACCGACGGCGGGCTGCGGCTCACCGCCGCCACCGTTCAGTCGCTCGTCGAACACTATCTTTCGCCGCCGCGCGAGCAGACGCTCGACCGCCGCGAACGCACGGTGATGCGGCAGGCGCAGGAACTCGGCACGCTGACCAGCGACGCGCACGACCTGACCGAGGCGCTCGGTCGCGACATGGGCGCGCTGGTCGGTGCGGGCGGCACCGCGCCGGACGCCACCGCGTTCATCGACCGGCTGTCCGATGCCGAGCGCGAGCTGGCGGCGCTGCGCAGCGAGGTGATCCAGCTGCGCGACAATATCGTCCCCGCCCCGCCGCCCGCGGACAGCGGCCGCGACGACCTGACGCAGGCGCTCAACCGCAGCGGCGCGCGCGACGTGATGGCGCGTGCGGATGCCGGCGGCGAGGCGCATCTGGTGCTGGCGTTCGCCGTCGATGCGCTGGAGGCGATCAACGACCGCTTCGGCCGCGCGGTCGGCGACAACGTGCTCAACGCTTTTGCCGCGACGCTGCAACAGACCTTCGCCGAGGAGGAGCTGATCCGCTGGAGCGGCAACGAATTCGTCTTCATCACCCGCGGCATGCCGGTCGCGACCGCGCGGGTGCTGACCGATCAGGCATTGTCCGCGTTCGCGGCGCGGCGGCTGCGGCTGCGCGGTTCGGGCGAGCCGATCGGCACCGTCACCGCCTCGGCCGGGCTCGCGACCGGCGCGGCGGGCGGGCAGGAAAGCTCGCTGATCGCCGCCCGCGCCAACGCCGCGCTGGCGGCGAGCCGCGGCGGTAACCAGATCGAGGAGTAGCGCGCTTCAGTCCAGCGGGTGTAGATAGCCGACGATGCTGGCGTAAACGTTCGGAAGCGAAAGGCTGCCGATCGTCAGCAGTTCGATAAGCTGGCCCAGCATCGGCGCATCGACGTCATGATCGGGCATGATCAGCTCATAGCCGTTCAGCTCGAGGAACATGAGCAACGCCACCGCAGCGGTCCGCTTGTTCCCGTCCATGAATGGATGATTGCGGGCGAGCGCGCGGCAGAGGATCAGCCCCAGCATCAGCACGTCGCTCTCACCTTCATAATGCGCGACATGGCGCGGCGCCGCCACCGCGCTCTCGATAAGCCCTTGATCCTTTAGCCCGGCAAGACCGCCGTACCGCGCAATCTGGTCATTGTGGACGACCAGAATGTCCGCGGCCGTCAACCAGATCGGCTCACCGGCCAAGATAGCGCAGGCTGTTCTCGTAACGTGCGTTGACACGCTCCAGCAGCGCGGCCCGATCGGTCTCGGGCCGCGGCTGTGGCTCGAGCGGCCGGGGCTCGCGCGGCTCTGGCTTTCTGGCGTGGCTCATCGCGACATCCTCGCTGACCGGTGTTGACGAAGATAGAGCGTCGTCCACACCGGCGCAACGCCGCCGCGCCGTTACTTCGCCGGCCGCCACGTCTGCGTCTGGCAGAAGAAGGCGATGCAGCCCTTCACTGCCAGCGTGCCGTCGGCGTTCTTCGCGACGATCGACTTGTAGGTCTTGCCGTTGCGCGGATCGTAGATCTTGCCGCGCCAGTCCTTGCCCGCATCCTTGAACTCCGACAGGATCGGCATTCCCAGAACGGGACGGGTGCGCAGGCTCGCGTCGCTGTTGTTGACGTCGGTATCGGCGGCGCCGGGGCGCTTCTTGAGGATCGTCGTCAGCTTGCCGCAGGTCAGGCTGCCGCACGGGCCGACCGTGATGATGCCCGCGCCGTCCTCGGTGACGTAGCGTCCGGCGATCGGAGTAGCGGCAGAGGCGGTCGCGGGGACGGCGGCGGCGAGCAGCGCAAGCGCGGCGGGGAGCATGATACGCATGGGCCAAACTATCGGAGATCAGTGATGAACACGCAATGGACCATCGGGATCATCGGCGGCTCCGGCCTGTATGCGATCGACGGGCTGGAGGACGCCGAGTGGCGCAGCGTCGACACGCCGTGGGGCACGCCCAGCGACGAGATCCTGTTCGGGCATGTCGGGGATGTCGCGATCCGCTTCCTGCCGCGCCACGGCCGCGGGCACGTCCATCTGCCCGGCGACATTCCGGTGCGCGCCAATATCGACGCGCTCAAGCGTGCGGGCTGTACCGATCTGCTCGCGATCTCCTCGGTCGGGTCGCTGCGCGAGGAGCTGCCGCCGGGCACCTTCGCGCTCGTCGACCAGTTCGTGGACCGCACCGTCGCACGCGCGGCGTCGTTCTTCGGCAGCGGACTGGTCGCGCATGTCTCGCTCGCCGACCCGACCTGCGAGCGGCTGGGCGCGTTCGCGGCAGCGGCGATCACCGCGGCGGGCGGACGCGTCGCCGAGGGCGCGACCTATCTGGCGATGGAGGGGCCGCAATTCTCGACGCGCGCCGAAAGCCGCCTCTATCGCGACTGGGATTGCGACGTGATCGGGATGACCGCGATGCCCGAGGCGCGGCTCGCGCGCGAGGCGGAGCTGCCCTATGCGCTGGTCGGGATGGTCACCGATTATGACTGCTGGCGCGACGACCGAGCCGCGGTCGACGTCGCCGAGATCGTCTCGCAGATGGCCGCGAACGGCCGCGTCGCGCGCGCGGCGGTGGCGCACCTGCTGCAGCACTTGCCCGCCGAGCGCACGCCGTCGCCGATCGACGCCGCGCTGGACGGCGCGATCATGACCGCCCCGGCGCAGCGCGACGCGGGGCTGATCGCCCGCAACGAGGCGATCGTGGCGCGGGTGCTGGGCTTGGCGTCGGATGCGAACGGATGATGCATGCCGATCGTCATTGCGAGCGTAGCGAAGCAATTCAGTGCCGAACCAGGACGCCCTGGATTGCTTCGCTACGCTCGCAATGACGAACAGGCGTCATGCCTCGTCATCCCGGACTTGATCCGGGATCCCGCTTCTTCTCCCGCGATCGTCGGCAAGCAGCGGGGCCCCGGATCAAGGCTCTCCTGAGCTTGCCGCAGGGTCCGGGGCGACGAGGGAAGATGTCCAAACCATCCCCAACGGTTGAAACCGTCACGCTTCTCCCGCATTCCTCCCCGCGCATGACGTTCACCACCCGCTCGCTCGGCGACAGCTTCGCCTCCGTGCCCGTACCCAAAGGCGCGGGCTTCTGGCGCAAGCTGCTGGCGTTCGTCGGCCCGGGCTGGCTGGTCGCGGTCGGCTATATGGACCCGGGCAATTGGGCGACCGACATCGCGGGCGGCTCGGCGTTCGGCTACACCCTGCTCAGCGTCGTGCTGCTGTCGAACCTGATGGCGATCGTGCTGCAATCCCTGTCGGCGCGGCTCGGGGTCGGCGCGGGGCTCGATCTGGCGCAGGCGTGCCGGCGGCAATCGTCGCGGCCCGTATCGTGGCTGCTGTGGGCGCTCGCCGAGATCGCGATCATCGCCTGCGACCTCGCCGAGGTGCTCGGCACCGCGATCGCGCTCAAATTGCTTTTCGGCATGCCCCTGATCTACGGCGTGCTCGTCACCGCGCTCGACGTGTTCCTGATCCTCGCGCTCCAGCGCTACGGCTTCCGGCGGCTGGAGGCGTTCATCGCCGCGTTGCTGATCGTCATCGCCGCCTGCTTCGCGTTCGAGCTGTTCTGGGCGCGCCCGGACTGGGGCGCCGCGGCGGCGGGGCTGGTCCCCTCGCCCGAGATCGTCCGCAATCCGGCGATGCTCTATATCGCGATCGGCATCCTCGGCGCGACGGTGATGCCGCACAACCTCTACCTGCACTCGTCGATCGTCCAGACCCGCGCCTATGGCAGCGACGAGCGCGACCGGCACGAGGCGCTGAAGCTGGCGACGATCGATTCGACCGTCGCGCTCGGGCTCGCCTTCTTCATCAACGCCGCGATCCTGATGCTCGCGGCGGCAGCGTTCCATAGTGCCGGGCGGTTCGACGTCGCCGAGATCGAGGACGCGCACCGGCTGCTCGCGCCGATGCTGGGGGTCGGCGCGGCGAGCGTGCTGTTCGCGGTCGCCTTGCTCGCCAGCGGCCAGAACTCCACCGTCACCGGCACGCTCGCCGGGCAGATCGTGATGGAGGGGTTCCTCGACATCCGGCTCGCGCCGTGGCTGCGGCGGCTGATCACGCGCGCGATCGCGATCGTGCCGGCAGTGGCGGTGGTCGCCTCGGCGGGCGACCGCGGCGCGACCGACCTGCTGGTGCTCAGCCAGGTGGTGCTGAGCCTGCAACTGCCTTTCGCGGTGATCCCGCTGGTGCTCTACACCACGAACCGCCGGTTGATGGGCACGTTCGCCGCGCCGCGCTGGCTGGCGGCGCTGGCGTGGGTGATCGCGGCGGTGATCGTGGTGCTCAACGGCTATCTGCTGTGGGGCATGGCGGCGGGGTAAGCGGCCGTCATTGCGAGCGTAGCGAAGCAATCCAGGGCGTCTTGGTCCGGCACTGGATTGCTTCGCTGCGCTCGCAATGACGATGACAATTTACCGCCGGCGGGTTCGACCGGCACGCCAGCCAGCCTCCCCCTAGCCACGCACGCGGCCTTGGCCTATCTGGCGCGCTTTCCTCATCACACAGGTTTTCCCCATGGGTTTCCGCTGCGGCATCGTGGGCCTGCCCAACGTCGGCAAGTCCACCCTCTTCAACGCGCTGACCGAGACGGCCGCAGCGCAGGCGGCCAATTATCCGTTCTGCACGATCGAGCCGAACGTCGGCAACGTCGGCGTCCCCGACCCGCGGCTGGCGAAGCTGGCGGCGATCGCCGGCTCGGCCAAGATCATCGAGACGCAGCTCGGCTTCGTCGACATCGCCGGGCTGGTGCGCGGCGCGAGCAAGGGCGAAGGGCTCGGCAACCAGTTCCTCGGCAACATCCGCGAGGTCGACGCGATCGTCCACGTGCTGCGCTGCTTCGAGAACGACGACATCCAGCACGTCGACAACCGCGTCGATCCGATCGCCGATGCCGAGACGGTCGAGACCGAGCTGATGCTCTCCGACCTCGAAAGCCTCGAGAAGCGCGTCCCCAATCTCGCCAAGAAGGGCCAGCAGGGCGACAAGGAGGCCAAGCTCGGCGCATTGGTGCTGGGCCGCGCGCTCGACCTGCTGCGCGACGGCAAGCCTGCGCGGCTGACCGCGACGAGCGACGCCGAGGAACAGCGCGTGCTCGACCAGGCGCAATTGCTCACCGCCAAGCCGGTGCTCTACGTCTGCAACGTCAACGAGGAGGATGCCGCGAACGGCAATGCGCTGTCGCAGAAGGTGTTCGACAAGGCCGCCGCCGAGGGCGCGCAGGCGGTCGTCGTCTCCGCCGCGATCGAGGCCGAGATCGCGACGATGCCGCACGAGGATCGCGGCGAGTTCCTCGCCGAGCTGGGGCTGGAGGAAACCGGGCTCGCGCGCGTGATCCGCGCCGGCTACGAACTGCTCCACCTGCTGACCTTCTTCACGGTCGGCCCCAAGGAAGCGCGCGCGTGGACGGTCGAGGCCGGGTCGAAGGCACCACAGGCGGCGGGCGCGATCCACTCCGATTTCGAGCGCGGCTTCATCCGCGCCGAGACGATCGCGTTCGACGATTATGTCGCCTTCAACGGCGAGGCCGGCGCGCGCGAGGCGGGCAAGCTGCGGCAGGAAGGCAAGGAGTACGTCGTCCACGACGGCGACGTGCTGCTGTTCCGCTTCAACGTGTGATCCGTCCGACCGAACGCGGCAGGTAAGTCGTCATTGCGAGCGTAGCGAAGCAATCCATGGCGTCCTGATCCGGCTCTGGATTGCTTCGCTACGCTCGCAATGACGGACCGAGCGGACGTCAGTTCAACCTAGCGTTGCGTCCCGCGCTCGACCACCGGGCGGTCGAGCGTCCCGTCATACGGCGCCCGCACCGCCGCGCCCTCGTGCGGGCGCGGCTTGAGCCATGCCGGGGTCGTGCCGGGCGCGGGCGTGATCTGCATCACCGGGGTACGCGGCGCCGGTGCGGTGGCGGTCGGGACCGGCGCGGGCGGCGGTGCCTTCGCGTCGTCGCTTTTACCGCAGGCCGCGACCGGGAGGCACAACAGGGGCAGCAGCACGCGGATCATGCGATCAGAAAGCGCGAACCGGCGCGCGCGTTCCGCGGGTCTTTGTTCTGCAGGATCGCCAGCGTAAGGGACTGATAATGTTGTCCCGCGTTCCCCTGCTCGCCGCGCTGGCCGCCGTGTCCGCCTGCGCCTATCGCTCCGATCCGCCCGCGCTGACGCCGGTCACCCGCTCCGCCCCGCCGACCACGGCCGCCGCCGCGCCGCTCGGCGATGCCACCACCGCGCAGCGTGCCCCGGTCACGATCCTGATCTCGATCGACGGCTTCCGGCCCGACTATCTCGATCGCGGAGTGACGCCGCAGCTCTCGCACCTCGCCGCGACCGGCGTCAGCGCGGCGATGCGGCCGTCGTTTCCGTCCAAGACCTTTCCCAACCACTGGACGCTCGTCACCGGCCTCGTCCCCGACCGCCACGGCATCACCGCCAACAGCATGGAGGATGCCGCGCGCCCCGGCGAGAAGTTCACGATGGCCACCGACGATCCGTTCTGGTGGAACGCCGCCGAGCCGTTGTGGGTCACCGCCGAGCGCGCCGGCATCCGCAGCGCGACGATGTTCTGGCCGGGCTCGAACGTCGCATGGGGCGGGACGATGGCGCGGGAATGGCCGCACGTCACGACCGGCGGCACCCGCCCGCACGACTGGCAGCAATATGGCGAGGCGGTCGAGGATCGCCAGCGTGTCGACGCGCTCATCGACTGGCTGCGCCGTCCGCCCGCCACGCGCCCGCAGTTCCTGACGCTCTATTTCGACGAGGTCGATACCGCCGGGCATCAGTTCGGCCCCGCCGATCCGCGCACGTTGGAGGCGGTGGCGAAGGCCGATGCCGCGATCGGCCGGCTGGTCGCCGAGCTGGCGACGCTGGGGCAGCCCGCCAATCTCGTCATCGTCTCCGACCATGGCATGGCCCCGACCGACACGCGGCGCACCATCGCGCTCGACACGCTCGTCCCCGCCACCGACGCGCGGATCGTCGAGACCGGCCCCTATGCGACGCTCGCGCCGCTCCCGGGGCGCGACGCCGCGGTCGCCGCCGCGCTGTTGCGCCCGCATCCGCACATGCAATGCTGGCGCAAGGGGCAACTTCCGGCGCGTTTCCGCTACGGTCGCAACCCGCGCATCCCGGCGTTCCTGTGCCTCGGCGAGGACGGCCCCGGCGGCGCGTGGGAGATCGCGAAGACCGCGCCGACCAAGCAGGCGTCGGACGGCGCGCACGGTTTCGACAATGATTCGCCCGACATGCGCGCGCTGTTCATCGCCAACGGCCCGGCGTTCCGCGCCGGCAAGCGGCTCCCGACCTTCGACAATGTCGATGTCGCGCCATTGCTGCGCGATCTGCTCGGGCTGCCCGCCGGTCAGGGGCTCGACGGCAGCGACCGGCCGTTCCGCGGCGTGCTGATCGCTGGACCGCAGCGCCGCACCCTGCCAAACGCAGGCGGATGAACGCGACGATCCTCCACAATCCGCGCTGCTCCAAATCGCGCGCGGCGCTGGCGCTCCTGACCGAGGCCGGGGCCGAGGTGACGGTCGTCGACTATCTCAAGACCCCGCCGTCACGCGACGAACTGGCGCGGCTGTGTGCGCGCGCCGGGATCGCCCCGCGCGCCGCGCTGCGCCCCGATGCGCCGGCGGTCGCCGACGACGAGGCCGCGCTCGACCTGATGGCGCGCGACCCCGCCACGATCGAGCGGCCGTTCGTGGAAACCGAAAAGGGCGCGCTGATCGCCCGCCCGCCCGAGCGCGTGCGCGACCTGCTGTGAAGCTGCCGCACGATACCCGCTGGCGCGTCGCCCGCGCGACCCGCGCCGCCGCCGTCGTCGATGCCGACAATTACTTCCGCGCCGCGCGACAGGCGATGCTCAAGGCGAAGCACCAGATCCTGCTGGTCGGCTGGGACTTCGATGCGCGCATCCGGCTGGCGTGGGACGACGATCATCCCGAGGCGCCCGCCGACGTCGGCGCGTTCATCACCTGGCTGGTGAAGCGCACCCCCGGCCTGCAGGTCCATATCCTGCGCTGGGACACCGGCGCGATGAAGACGCTGGGGCGCGGCAAGACGCTGTGGACCTTGCTCAACTGGCGGTGGCGGCAGCCGCGCATTCATCTCAAGCTCGACGGCCATCATCCGGTCGCCGCCTCGCAGCACCAGAAGATCGTCGTCATCGACGACTGCCTCGCCTTCTGCGGCGGGATCGACATGACCGACGAGCGCTGGGACACGCGCGAACACCGCGACGACGATCCGCACCGCCGCTCCCCCAACGGCGTCCGCTACAAGCCGTGGCACGACGTCACCACCGCCTTGCAAGGGCCGGTCGCCAAGGCGCTCGGCGAGCTGTGCCGGACGCGCTGGGAGATCGCCGGCGGCGCGCCGATCGCCCCGCCCTCGCCCGCCGCCGGCAGCGATTGCTGGCCCGAGAGCCTGCCGGCGCAATTCACCGACGTCGAGGTCGCGATCTCGCGCAGCCAGCCCGAGCATGACGGGCAGGAGGAAGTGCTCGAGATCGAGCGCCTGTATCTGGCGCTGATCGCGGGCGCGAAGAAGCGCATCTATGCCGAGAGCCAGTATTTCGCCTCGCGCCGGATCGCCGAGGCGATCGCGAAGCGGCTGGTCGAGGACGATCCGCCCGAGATCGTCATCATCAATCCCGTGACCGCGCAAGGGTGGCTGGAGCCGATCGCGATGGACACCGCGCGCGCGCGGCTGGTCGCCGAGCTGCGCAAGCGCGACCGTCACGGGCGGTTCCGCCTCTATCATCCGGTCACCGAGGGGGGCGAGGCGATCTACTGCCATGCCAAGGTGACGGTGATCGACGAGGTGGCGATCCGCATCGGCTCGTCGAACTTCAACAACCGCTCGCTGCGGCTCGACACCGAATGCGACGTGACGATCACCGAAGAACCGGAGACGATCGCTGCAATCCGCGCCGACCTGCTCGCCGAGCATCTCGGCGCCAATATCGACGACGTTGCCGCGCGGATCGAACGCGACGGGCTGATCGCGACGATCGAGGCGCTGCGCGGGTCGGGGCGGACGTTGGTGCCCTATGAGATCGACGACCTGAACGGCGTCGAGAAATGGCTCGCGGACAACGAGGTGCTCGACCCCGAGGGACCGGGGGAGATGTTCGAGCGCTTCGAGAAACGCGGCCTGCTCCGGCGGTTGCGGCGGCGGCGGTAGTTTGCGTCGCCCCGGACTTGATCCGGGGCCACGCTTCTTCTTGGCGACCCGGCCAAAAAGCGGCATTCCGGATCAAGTCCGGGATCAGAGCAATCCGTCGCCCCTGCGCAGGCAGGGGCCCATGTCTGCCTCGTCCGTCGAGATGGCCAGACACAAACACGGCGCGACTGTGACGACCCGCCCACACGAACTCGACAGCCATAGGCCCCTGCCTGCGCAGGGGCGACGGTGAGCGCGGAACAGCCGCTGTCCTACACGCTCCAACATCTGCTACCCTCACGCCACGCCGTCACCCCGCAGCGCCTCCCCCACGCTCGCTCACACCCCCATCCTGCGCAAACATCGCCAACATCCGCCCGCCGCCACGCCGCATCTGGCATCGCGGCCCCCGTCCCGCTATGCGCGCGGGCATGACCGTCATCACGCCCCAGATCGTCGCCGACCACGGCCTGTCCCCCGAGGAATATGAACGCGTCCTGGGCGCGCTCGGCCGCGAACCCAATCTGGTCGAGCTCGGCATCTTCTCGGTGATGTGGTCGGAGCATTGCAGCTACAAGTCGAGCCGCATCCACCTGAAAAAGCTCCCGACCGAGGGGCCGCAGGTGATCTGCGGTCCGGGCGAGAACGCCGGCGTGGTCGACATCGGCGACGGGCAGGCGGCGATCTTCAAGATGGAGAGCCATAACCACCCGTCGTACATCGAACCCTATCAGGGCGCGGCGACCGGAGTCGGCGGAATCCTGCGCGACGTGTTCACGATGGGCGCGCGCCCGGTGGCAAATCTCAATGCCTTGCGCTTCGGGCGCCCCGATCATCCGAAGATGCGCCACCTGATCTCGGGCGTCGTCCACGGGATCGGCGGCTATGGCAATTGCGTCGGCGTGCCGACGGTCGGCGGCGAGGTCAATTTCCACCCGGCGTATGACGGCAACATCCTCGTCAACGCGATGACGGTCGGCGTCGCCGAGACCGACAAGATCTTCTATTCGGCCGCTTCCGGCATCGGCAACCCGATCGTCTATGTGGGCTCGAAGACCGGGCGCGACGGCATCCACGGCGCGACGATGGCCTCGGCCGATTTCGGCGAGGATGCCGACGCGAAGCGCCCGACCGTGCAGGTCGGCGACCCCTTCACCGAAAAACTGCTGATCGAGGCGTGCCTCGAACTCATGGCCTCCGACGCGATCGTCGCGATCCAGGACATGGGCGCGGCGGGGCTCACCTCCTCCTCAGTCGAGATGGCGTCGAAGGGCGGCGTCGGGATCGAACTGGTCATGGATGACGTGCCGCAGCGCGAAACCGGCATGACGCCCTATGAAATGATGCTGTCGGAGAGCCAGGAGCGGATGCTCATGGTCCTGAAGCCGGGCCGCGAGGATTTCGCGCGCGCGATCTTCGAGAAGTGGGAGCTGGACTTCGCGGTCATCGGCCATGTCACCGACACCGGCCGGATGGTGCTGAAATGGCAGGGCGAGACGGTGTGCGACATTCCGCTCGGGCCGCTGGCCGACGACGCGCCGCTCTACGATCGCCCCCACGTGCCGACTCCGCCGGTCAAGGCGCTGGTCGACGTACCGGAGAGCAAGGATCCCGCCGCCGACCTGCTCGCGCTGATGGGTTCGCCCGACATCGCCAGCCGCCGCTGGATCTGGGAGCAATACGACCACATGGTCGGCGCCGACACCGTACAGCGCCCCGGCGGCGACAGCGCGGTCGTGCGCGTCCACGGCACCGACAAGGCGCTGGCGATCACCACCGACTGCACCCCGCGCTATTGCTTCGCCGATCCCGTCGAGGGCGGCAAGCAGGCGGTGGCCGAGGCATGGCGGAACCTGACCGCGGTCGGCGCGACCCCGCTGGCGATCACCAACTGCCTCAACTTCGCCAATCCGCAACGCCCGGAGATCATGGGCCAGATCGTCGGCTGCCTCGACGGCATGGCGCAGGCGTGCCGCGCGCTCGACTTCCCGATCGTGTCGGGCAACGTCAGCCTGTATAACGAGTCGAAGGCGACCGGCGGCGGCTCGGCGATCCTGCCGACCCCGGCGATCGGCGGCCTGGGGCTGCTGAAGGACTGGCAGAAGAACGCCACCATCGCCTTCAAGCAGACCGGCGACATCATCGTCGTCGTCGGCACGCGACAGGGACACCTCGGCCAGTCGCTGTGGCTGCGCGAGTTGCATGGCCGCGAGGAAGGCCCGCCGCCGCGCGTCGACCTCGAACTGGAGCGCCGCACCGGCGACTTCATCCGTGCGCAGATCGCCGCCGGGCATCTGGGTGCGGTCCACGACGTCTCGGACGGTGGCATCGCGGTGACGATCGCCGAGATGGCGCTGGCGGGCAACATCGGCGCGATGATCGACCGCGCGCTCCCATACGATACCGCCGCCTCGCTCTTCGCGGAGGATCAGGGCGTGTACGTCGTCACCGTCCACGACCATGCGCTGCTCGACTTCCTGCAGGCCGCGCTCGATGCCAATGTCGAGGCGGAGCCGCTGGGGCGCACGATCGGCACGCGCGTGATCTTCGAGCTGGCGGGCGGCGATTTCTGCGTGCCGTTGGACGCGCTACGCGCCGCGCACGAAGGCTTCTTCCCGACGCTGATGGGTGCCGAGGCCGCCCTATAAGCGGCACCACGGCCCCCGCCCCGCCCCGCATCGTCGCGCTGGACTTCCTGCGCGGCGCGGCGGTGCTGGGGATTCTCGTCGCCAATCTGCCCGGCTTCGCGTTGCCGGGCGCGGCCTACTTCTCGCCCGCCGCTTGGGGCGGCACGTCGCGCGCCGACATCGCCGCCTGGGCCCTCACCTTCGTGCTGGTCGAGGGCAAGATGCGCGGGCTGTTCGCGATGCTGTTCGGCGCGTCGATGCTGCTCGTCATCCAGCGCGCCGATGCCCGCGGGGAGAATGGCGCCGCACTGCATCTCCGCCGCATGGGCACGCTGTTCGCCATCGGCTGCGCCCATGCATACGGCGTGTGGAGCGGCGACATCCTCAGCCTGTACGCGATGGTCGGGTGCGTCGCGCTGCTCTTCACCGGCGCCGGGACGAGATTGCTGCTGTTCGCCGCCACCGCCGCGTTCGTGCTGACATTGCTCAACGGCGTCGCGCTCCTCGGACTGGGGGATGTGCTGGAGCGCGTGTTCGGTCGCTCCACGCCAGCGGCGCTCGCCCGCGAGATCGCGGCGCTGCGCGGGCCGTGGCGCGCCAATGTCGCGTGGCGCTGGCATGAGGAGGCAGGGCCGCTCACCGCCTTTCTCGCGAACGGCCCCGAGACGCTCGGCTATATGCTGCTCGGGATGGCGGGCCTGCGCACCGGTTTCCTGACCGGCACCTGGCCGCGTCGTCGCTACGGCGCGATCGCCGCCGTCGCGCTGGGCCTGACTCTGCCGATCGACGGCGCGCTCGCTTGGCGGACGATCGCG
>CAJYLV010000004.1 GCA_913776255.1 uncultured Sphingomonas sp.
CAGACGTTGAACGCGGTTTCGGGCAGCCCGAAATCGTCCTCGGTATCGTAGCGCAGCATCGTCGAGCCGCGCCGCAGGGGTCGACGGCGGGCGCACAGGGCGGATTGGCGGTTGCGCTGGCCGCCGCGCTGCGCGATCGCGGCGGCATGTGGTTCGGCTGGTCGGGGGAGCAGACCGACCAGTTCACCGGGCATATCAACTTCCAGCGCAACCACGGCGTCACCACCGCCACCGTCGATCTGGAGGAGCAGGACGTTCAGGAATATTATGACGGCTACGCCAACCGGACGTTGTGGCCGCTGTTCCACTACCGGATCGACCTGGCGGAATATGAGCGCGACTTCGCGGGCGGGTACAAGCGCACGAACCAGCGGTTCGCCGACACCGTCCGCCCGCTGATCGAGCCCGACGACGTCATCTGGATCCAGGATTATCACATGGTCCCGCTCGGCGCCGAGCTGCGCGCGCGCGGCTGCACCAACCGGATCGGCTTCTTCCTGCACATCCCGTGGCCGCCGCGGCGGCTGCTGGGCACGCTGCCCAATGCGCGCGAGCTGGGGGAGTCGCTGTTCGCCTATGACCTGATCGGCTTCCACACCGAGGAATGGCTCGAATCGTTCTGCGACTTCGCGCGGCACGACATGGGCGCGACGATCGAGAACAATATCGCGCGGCTCGGCGACCGGCAGGTCGAGCTGATCGCCTGCCCGATCGGGATCGACGCGGTCGAGTTCGCGGAAATGTCGAAGAGCGTGCCGGCGCGGCTCGCCTATCGCCGGATGCGCGACAGCGCCGACGGGCGCGACATGATCGTCGGCGTCGACCGGCTCGATTATTCAAAGGGGCTGGAGGAGCGGTTCCTCGGCTACGAACGCTTCCTCAACGAGCATCCCGAGGAGCGCAAGGAAGTGTTCCTGCTCCAGATCGCGCCGCCGAGCCGCGTGTCGGTGGAGAGTTACCAGCGTATCCGGCAATCGCTCGAAGGGCTGTCGGGGCGGATCAACGGCGCCTATGCCGATGTCGACTGGGTGCCGATCCGTTACGTCAACCAGGGCTATCCGCGCGACCATCTCGCCGGCATCTACCGCGCCGCCAAGATCGGGCTGGTGACGCCGCTGCGCGACGGGATGAACCTCGTCGCCAAGGAATATGTCGCGGCGCAGGACCCGGAAGATCCCGGCGTGCTGGTGCTGTCGCGCTTCGCGGGCGCCGCCGAGCAGATGGGCGACGCGCTGCTGGTCAACCCGTACAGCGCCGAGGAAGTGTCCGACGCGATCTATCAGGCGCTGCGGATGCCGCGCGAGGAGCGCGTGCGGCGCTGGGAGTCGCTGATGGCCGGGGTGCAGGCGCAGGACGTGACGTGGTGGGCACAGACTTTTCTCACCGCGCTCGAAACGAGCAAGATTCCTGTCGACGCAGGCGGCTGATCGAAAATAAACCTGCATCAAGGTTGGCGTACCGGTTGCTGCCGCAGCATCTTCGTCGCACGGGCTGCTAACCGGGAATCATAGTGGTGCGTGCGTGTGAGTGGTGCGGTTTATGCCCTGATCGTGAATGCCTGTGTCGCGCTGATGTTCGCGACCACGTTCGCGGTCCTGCGCGCTTCCTATCCGCAACATCGCGCGATCGGCTGGTTCTGCGCCACCTATGCGGTCGGGCTGCTGTCGCCGCTCAGCGAGCTGGGGGTGCGGTTCGCGCCGACGCCGGCCCTGTTCAATGCCACCAGCTATCTGGCGCTGGTCGTGTCGATGCTGTGCTTCACGCACGGCGTGGCCGCGCTGTCGGGCCGCGCACCGCCGCGGCGCGCCGCGCCGACGATCGTGGCGCTCGCGCTGGGCGGGCGCGTGATGCTCGACGACGCCGCGCGCAACACGATCGGCTATGGCTTGGTCTATCAGTTTCCCTTCTATTCCATGCTGTTGCTGTGCACCGCGATGGCGGTCGCTGCGGTCCGCGCGCGGCGCGATCCGTGGTGGGCGGCGCTGGGCGTCGTGTTCGCGATCACGATGAGCTATTTCCTGGTCAAGCCGTTCTTCGCCGCCGCGTTCGGATCGGGCGCGACGATGCGCGACTATGCGGCGAGTTCCTATGCGCTGTTCTCGCAGGCGGTCGGCGGCCTGTTGACGATCGCCGCCGCGCTGGCGGTGCTGCTGATGGTCGTCCGCGCGGTGCTACGCTCGACGCGGATCGAGGCCGAGACCGACATGCTGACCGGCGTCGCCAACCGGCGCGGCTTCGAACGGCGGGCCGCCGCGCTGATCGACGCCGCGCGGCGCGACGGGCAGCCGGTGACCGCGATCATGCTCGACCTCGATCATTTCAAACAGATCAACGACGCCTTCGGCCATGCGACCGGCGATGCGGTGCTGCACGCGGTCGCACAGGCGCTGAGCGGTGCGGTGCCGCCGGGCGCGCTGGTCGCGCGGCTGGGCGGCGAGGAGTTCGTGGCGCTGCTCGGCGCGACCGACCAGCGCCGCGCGGCATTGGTCGCCGAGACGATCCGTCGCGCGATCGCGCGGCTCGGGCCGCGGCTGCCCGCGGTGACGTTCAGCGCCGGGATCGCCGAGCTGCGCCCGCACGACACGCTGGGGACGCTGCTCGATCGCGCCGATCGCGCGGCCTATGAGGCCAAGCAGGCCGGGCGCGACCGCATCTATCCGGCGCTTTCCAGCGCGACATAGGCGCGGCGGCGCAGCAGCGCCCCGGGCTGTTCGGCGCGGATGTGCGCCAGCAACGCCTCGCGCACGTCGCAGCGCAGGTCGAACGCGGTCGAGGCGTCCTTGGCGGTCATCAGCCCGCGCAGCTCGACCGAGCCGTCGGGCTTCACGTCGGTGACCTGCAGGTTCCAGAAGCGGCCGTCCCAGCGCGGGTTGGCGGTGACGATCTCGCCCAGCTTCGTGCGCAGCGCGTCGACATCCGTGTTGGCGTCGACGTACCAGAAGACGCTGCCCAGCAACGCGCTCGACTGGCGCGTCCAGTTCTGGAAACTCTGTTCGAGGAATTTGGAGACGGGGACGACCAGCCGCCGCTCGTCCCAGATCTTGACGACGACATAGGTCAGGCGGATTTCCTCGATGCGGCCCCATTCGCCGTCGATGATGACGACGTCGTCGATGCGGATCGGCTCGGTGAAGATCATCTGGAACCCGGCGATCAGGTTCTTGAGCGCGGGCTGCGCGGCGGCGCCGACCGCGAGGCCGGCGAGGCCCGCCGAGGCGGCGAGCGTCACGCCGAGGCTGCGGACGCTGGGGATCGTCATCAGCATCGTGCAGATCGTCACCAGCATGATGACCGACACGAAAATCCGCTGGAAGATGCCGAGCCGGGTGCGGCGGCGGCGCGCGCGCAGGTTGTCCGCGACGCTGATGTCGGCATGGCGGATCATCACGTCGGTGACGGTCCCGACCGCGACGATCGCGCACCAGCCCATCAGCCCGGGCACCAACAGGGCGGCGATCCGTCCCCACAGCGCCGCCTGACCGCGGGTGAGATCGAGCGCGGGCTGCACCGCCGCCAGCGCGATCGCCAGCATCAGCCAGCGCAGCAGCTTGCGGATGCGTTCGACGAATAGCGCGCTGGCGCTGTCGGGGCGTGCGGCGGTGGCGCGGCGCGCGACCCAGATGACGATGCGGTGGAGCACCAGCGCCAGCGCCAGCACTGCCGCCACGTAGAAGATGTCGGACAGCCAGCCGGGCAGATCGTGCAGCCAGCCGCGCGCGGTCCTGATCGCGTCCGCCATCGTCTCCCTCACGTTATCGGTGGTCGGGGGCGTAACGAGGCGGCGTGGGGCGGTGTTCCTTGTCGACACCGTCATTGCGAGCGTAGCGAAGCAATCCAGGGCGTCCTGATCCGGCCCTGGATTGCTTCGCTGCGCTCGCAATGACGAAATTGAGCGATTATTCCGGCAGACGATAATCCGCGAACTGGCGCCGCAGCAGCTTCTTGTCGATCTTGCCGGTCGCGCCGAGCGGGATCGTGTCGACCACCAGCACGTCGTCGGGCATCCACCAGCGTGCGATCTTGCCGTCGAGGTACGCGAGCAGCGCCGCCTTGTCGGGGGTGTGCCCCGGCGCGGGCTGGACCAGCAGGATCGGGCGCTCGTCCCATTTCGGATGCGCGACCCCGATCACCGCGGCGATCGCCACCGCGGGGTGGCCGCTGGCGATATTCTCGATCTCGATCGAGCTGATCCACTCGCCGCCCGACTTGACGATGTCCTTGGCGCGGTCGGTGATGTGCATGTAGCCGGCCGGGTCGATCGTCGCGACGTCGCCGGTGTCGAAGAAGCCATCGGCGTCGAGCACCGGCGTATCGTCGCGGAAATAGCCGCTGGTGATCGTCGCGCCGCGGATCAGCAAGCGCCCGGCGGTCTGGCCGTCGTGCGGCAGCGGCGCGCCCGCGTCGTCGACCAGCCGGAAATCGAGCCCGACCTGCAGGCGGCCCTGCATCGCCTTGCGCCGCACCTGCTCGTCATAGGGTTGCGCCAGCACCTCGGCGGTCGGCGAGGAGAGGGTGGCGAGCGGCGAGGTCTCGGTCATCCCCCAGCCCTGCACCACCTCGACGCCGTAATCGTCCTGGAAGGCACGGATCAGCGCCGGTGGCGGCGCGGCGCCGCCGATCACGACGCGGTGCAGCGTCGAGAAAGCGCGCCCGGTGCCGCGCAGATAGTGCAGCAGCCCCTGCCAGACGGTCGGGACCGCAGCGGAGAAGGTGACGCCTTCCTGCTCGATCAGCTCATAGAGCGATTCGCCGTCCATTCGCGCGCCGGGCAGCACCAGCTTCGCCCCCGCGGCGGGGGCGGCATAGACGACGCCCCAGGCGTTGGCGTGGTACATCGGCACGACCAGCAGCACCGTGTCGCGCTGGGTCAGCGCCAGCGCATCGGCCTGCAACGCCATCATCGTGTGCAGGGTATTGGAGCGGTGCGAGTAGAGCACGCCCTTGGGATCGCCGGTGGTGCCCGAGGTGTAGCAGAGCCCGCAGGCCAGCCGCTCGTCGAACCCGCCCCAGGCCGCGCTGCCGGCGTGCGGCGCGATCCAGTCGTCGAAGGCAACTGCCGGATAGTCGGTCGCGGGCAGCGCGGCGCGGTCGCACAGGAACACGACGCGTTCGATCGACGGCACGTCGCGCACCAGCCGCGCGGCGAGCGCGGCGCAGGCGGGATCGGCGAGCAGCAGCCGGTCGCCGGCGTGTGCGGCAATCCACGCGATCTGCTCCGGGAACAGCCGCGGGTTGAGCGTGTGAAGCACCGCGCCGATGTTGGTGGTGCCGTACCACGCCGCCATGTGGCGCGCGCCGTTCCAGCCGAGCGTCGCGACCCGGTCGCCGCGCGCGATCCCGGCGGCGAGCAAGGCGTCGGACACCTGCTTCGCCATATGGTGGAGCCCGCGATAGTCGGTGCGGGTGATGCTGCCGTCGGCTTCGCGCGAGACGATCTCGCGGTCGCCATGCCAGGTCGCGCCGTGATCGAGGAAGCGATCGACCGTGAGCGCGGTGTCCTGCATCAGTCCGAACAACTCAGCCATCAATGCTCCCCGGTACGCACGAACGAGAACGGCGGCGCCCGATCTGCCGGGTCGCCGCCGTCTTGCTGCCAGAAGGCCGCGCGCTTGTCGCGTGTCGATTGATGTCGATCACTGCACCCCGTGCATCCACTTCCGGATGAGCGGCGACAGGGCGATCAGCAGCAGGCCGATCGCGGTGGCGGCGAGGCCGATTGTCCAGAACACGCCGTTATAGGTGTCAAGGCTGACCTTGAGGTTGGTGACCTGTCCGCCGACCGTGTCGACGCTGGCGACCTGCGCGACGATCCCGGCGACATATTGCGCCACCGACACCGACAGGAACCATACGCCCATCATCAGCCCGACGACGCGCGCGATCGACAGCTTGGTGATCATCGACAGCCCGACCGGCGAGATGCACAATTCCGCGACCGAGTGGATCAGGTACAGCCCGGCCAGCCACCAGATCGCGACCTTGAAGTCCGGACCGGCAAAGCGCCCGCCGAAGACGAGGAACAGGAAGCCGAACCCGACCAGCATCAGCGCGATCCCGAACTTGACCGGGATCGAGGGCTCGCGCCCCGCCGCCGCCAGCTTCGTCCACATCGCCGCCATGATCGGCGCGAAGACGACGATGAAGAAGGCGTTGAAGAACTGCGTCTGCCCCGCCGATAGCGAGAACAGCCCGAAGATCGACAGATCGGTGTTGCGATCGGCATAGAGCGTCAGGCTCGATCCGGCCTGTTCAAACAAGGTCCAGAACACGACGTTGAAGACGATCAGCACCATCGCCGCCAGCATCATCTGGAATTCGGCGCGCGCGCCGTTGGCGAACGACCAGATCAGGATGCCGGGCACCGCGACCAGGAAGGTGCCGAACAGCAATTTGCCCATCAGCGGCAGCGCGATGATGTAGCCGATCAGCCCGGCGCCCGCGACCGGCTCCGGCGCGTTCATCAAATTGGTGAACAGCAGATAGAAGAGCGGCACGCCGATCAGCGCGGCGGCATAGATGCCCAGTGCGCGGTCACGCTGGCCGGGGCGCACCGGCGATTCGCCATAGCCATTGAGCCGTCCGCCATCGAACTGAATCAGCGACCAAGAGGCGAGCATCCCAATCGCCGCGAGCCCGAAGCCGGCCCACCAGCCGACCATCGTCGCGAGCAACGGGCAGAGCAATTGCGACAGCGTCGAGCCGATGTTGATCCCCATGTAGAAGATCGTGAACCCGGTATCGCGGCGGCGATCGCCGACGGGGTACAGCTCGCCGACCATCGTCGAGATGTTCGGCTTGAAGAAGCCGTTGCCGACCGACACCAGACACAAAGCGAGCAGCATCACGGTGACGTAGAACGGACTGCGCTCACCATCCGACTGGAACGCGCCCTTGGCGACGGTGCGCTCCGGCTGGCCGTCGGCGCCGAGCAGCGCGACGGTGCCGTCGTCATTGCCCTTGATCGCCAGCCGCTTCGCGCCGTCGAGCACGTAGCGGGTCTCGACCCCCTCGGCATTCTTCTCGATCGCGACTTCGTAGCGCTGACCATCGACGGTCGCGAACGGCTTGGCGGTTTCGCCGCCGAAGCAGAGCGTAAAATAGCCGATCGCCATCATCACCGCGCCGAACTTCACCGCGCGTTTCGAGCCCAGATATTGATCGGCGAGATAGCCGCCGATCAGCGGCGTCAGGTACACCAGCGCGGTATAGCCGCCGTACAGCCCGGTCGCCTGCCGGTCGCCGAACAGGAAATGCTGCGTCAGATAGAGCGTGAGCAGCGCGCGCATGCCGTAGAAGCCGAACCGCTCCCACATTTCGGTCGTGAACAGCCGCGCGAGCTGGCGGGGGTGGCCGAACCAGGTCGCTTCCTCGGCCGGATTGACGTGACTGATATCCGGCTCGCGCGGGCTGTCCGCGGTTGGGGTGTCCACCATGAGGGGCAAGCTCTCCAGAATTCGGGTCGTCGCCCGCGGCCGCGCGCGGGGAACAAGGTTGCGTCCGAGACTAACGGTTAAGCGGGCGCTGTAAATATCCTGTCACATCGCCTATCCACCGTCGCGTGATGTTCAACGATCTTTCCTCGCCGCTTTCGCTCTTATCCACCCGCCGTTCGGGCAAGCCGCGCGACCTGATCGCGCCGGGCCCGGATCATGCGCAACTGGTGGAGATGATCCGCATCGCCGGGCGGACTCCGGATCATGGCAAGCTCGCGCCGTGGCGGTTCGTGATCGTCGGCGACGATAGCCGCGACGCGCTCGCCGCGCTGCTGGTGGAGGCCTATCGCGAAGAACGTCCCGCGGCGGGACGTGCCGAGATCGAGACGATGGAGCAATTCGCGCGGCAGGCGCCGGCGTTGGTGGTCGCTTTGTCGAGCCCGCGGCCGGACAGCCACATCCCGTTGTGGGAGCAGGAATTGTCGGCGGGGGCGGCGTGCATGAACCTGCTCCATGCGGTTCATGCGCATGGCTTTGCGGGCGGGTGGCTGACCGGCTGGCCGGCGTTTTCGGATCGGGTGCGCGACGCCTTTGGGCAAGCCCCGGAGCGGATCGCGGGGTTCATCTTCATCGGCACGCCCGGCCGCCCGCTCGACGAGCGCCCGCGTCCCGACGAGGCGCGGCTGTGGAGCGACTGGCAGGGCTGAGCGCGCCTCGACAGCGAAAGCCCCATGCTGTATTAAGGCAGCATGGCAGCGCTCAGCAACGACGACTCGCCCGTCTATCTCCGCCTGCGCGGCACGATCGCGGCGGCGATCCTGCGCGGGGAGTTCGGTGCGGGCGACCAGCTTCCCTCGGTCCGGGCGCTCGCCGCCGAACATGGCGCGAACCCGCTGACGGTGGCGAAGGCCTATCAGAGCTTCCAGGACGACGGGTACGTCGAGGTGCGGCGCGGCGTCGGCATGTTCGTGCTGCCGGGTGCGGCGGAACGGTTGCGGACCGCGGAGCGCGAGGATTTCGTCGCGCAGCAATGGCCGCGCATCCGCGAGCGGATCGCGCTGCTCGGGCTCGACGTTGCGGTCCTGCTGGAACGCGCGCCGGCGTGACGCTTTGAGCCCGGTGATGCGCGCTTTTCTTCTTCCGCTGGCGCTGGGCGTCGTGCTGGCCGGGTGCCAGCGCGAGCCGGCTGCGCCGACGCCGACCCCCAGCGTGGCCGCGCCGTCCCCGACGCCGAGTGCGGCGGCGTCGCCGGTCGCCGATCTGTCGGGCTATGTCGGCGAATATCCGACCGAGCCAAAGGGCGCCGCGCCGAGCTTCCTGCGCCAGCCGCAGGTGCGCGAGGCGGTGGCGGCGGTGGTGCCCGACAAGGACGTGCGGGCGCTGGTGCTCGGCAGCGACGTGACCGCGACGCCGATCGCGTTGGTCGAGGGCAAGCTGGTGGCGTTCGGGTGCGAGCCGCACAATTGCGGGCCGCACAATTGGGCGGTCGCGATCCGGCCGGACGGGACCGATGCGGCGGTGTGCCTCTACGATCAGGACTGGCGCGTGGCGCGCTGGTACCCCGATAAGGCGGGGCCGGCGCCGGTCAACGGATGTCCGTCGGGGGAGTGATTAGCTTACCGTCGCCCCGGACTTGATCCGGGGCCCCGCTTATTATCAACGCTGGCCAAGAAGAAGCGGGGTCCCGGGTCGAGCCCGGGACGACGCGGATCGTTATTGCGAGCGTAGCGAAGCAATCCAGGGTTGGACCAGGACGCCCTGGATTGCGTCGCTACGCTCGCAATGACGACAAATCAGAACGCCTCGGCCGGCAGCGCGTAGAGCACCGATGCATCGGCGTTCGCTGCTGCCTCCAGCCCCAACGCCTCGGGGACGATCTGCGCCAGATAGAAGGCCGCCGCGACCTTCTTGACCTGACCCGCGCCCTCGACGCGCGCCTGCCGCTCCATCAGCCAGCCGCACGACGCCACCGACAGCATCGTCAGGAACGGATAGCTCGCCGCGTGGCGGTCGTCGGCGGTCGCGCCCTGCAAGCGCCGCCCGACCGCCTCGCAGGCGTCGATCAGCCGCACCAGCGCCGGGGCCTGCGCCTCGCCGCGCAGGTCGGCGATCAGGTGCGCGAAGGCGCCGCCGTTCGACAGCGCCAGCTTGCGCCCGACCAGATCGGCGGCCTGGATGCCGTTGGTGCCCTCGTAGATCGGGGTGATTCGCGCATCGCGGAAGAATTGCGCCGCGCCGGTTTCCTCGACGTACCCCATCCCGCCGTGGATCTGGATGCCGAGGCTGGCGACCTCGTTGCCGATGTCGGTGGCGTGTGCCTTGGCGAGCGGGGTCATCACCTCCAGCCGCTCTCTGGCGCGCGCATCGCCGAGCGTCGCGCGATCGACCTGCCCGCAGGCGTAATAGACGAGCGCGCGCGCCGCCATCGTCTGCGCCTTCATCCGCAGCAGCATCCGGCGCACGTCGGCATGTTCGACGATCGCCGCCGCCTTGCCGTCGCGCGCGCCCTGCACGCGGTCGCGCGCATAGGCGACCGCCGCCTGCGTCGCCGCCTCCGCCGACTGCACGCCCTGCAGGCCGACGTTGAGCCGGGCGTTGTTCATCATCGTGAACATCGCGCGCATCCCGCCGAACTCGGGGCCGATCAGCTCGCCGCGGCAGTCGTCGTGATCGCCGAACGACAGCACGCAGGTCGGCGAGGCGTGGAGCCCCATCTTGTGCTCGATCGACACGACGCGCACGTCGTTGGGGGTGCCGTCGAGCCGCACCTTCGGCACGAGGAACAAGGAGATACCGCGCGTGCCGGCCGGCGCGTCGGGGGTGCGCGCGAGCACGAGGTGGACGATATTCTCCGCCAGATCGTGGTCGCCGAAGCTGATGAAGATCTTGGTGCCCTTGATCGCGAACGTGCCGTCGCCCTGCGGGGTGGCGGTGGTGCGCAGCGCGCCGACGTCGCTCCCGGCCTGCGGCTCGGTCAGGTTCATCGTGCCGGTCCATTCGCCGGTCGCGAGTTTGGGGAGGTAGGTCGCCTGCTGCTCGGGCGAACCGTGATGCGCCAGCGCCTCGATCGCGCCGACCGTCAGCGTCGGGCAGAGCGCGAACGCCATGTTGGCGGTGCCGAGCGTTTCCAGCACCGCGGCCTGCACGACGAACGGCAGCCCCTGTCCGCCCCATTGCTCGTCGACGCCGATCGTGCCCCAGCCGCCCTCGACATAGGCGCGATAGGCTTCGGGGAAGCCGGCGGGCATCTTCACGCCATCGGGGGTCCATTTTGCGCCGATCGTGTCACCCGCGCGCAGGAGAGGGGCCCATTCTCCGGCCGCGAACTGCGCCACACCGTCCAGCACCGCCTCGATCACGTCGGGCGAGGCGGCGGCGAAGCGGTCGGCGGCGGCGATCTCGTCCAGCCGGACGACATGGTCGAGCACGAAGCGCTGATCGGCGGTGGCGGCGGCGAAGGGCATTTCTCTCTCTCCTGTCCAGCCGCTATAGCCGAGCGCGATGCGTGCTCAAGACCCTGTCATTCGACGTTACGGCATGGCGGCCGTCGAGGAGGCCGCCGACCTTATTCGTGCCGGCGGTATCGTCGCGGTGCCGACCGAGACCGTCTATGGACTCGCCGCCGATGCGCGCGATTCGGCGGCGGTGGCACGCATCTATGCTGCCAAGGGGCGGCCGAGTTTCAATCCCTTGATCGTCCATGTGCCGGATCTGGCGGCAGCGGAGCGGATCGCGGTGCTCGACGCCGATGCGCGCGCGCTGGCGGCGCGGTTCTGGCCGGGGCCGCTGACGCTGGTGCTGCCGGTGCGCGCCGACGCGGGGATCGCGTCGCTGGTGACCGCGGGGCTCGACACGATCGCAATCCGGGTGCCGGCGCATCGCGCGATGCAGGCGTTGCTGGCGGCGAGCGGCGCACCGCTGGCCGCGCCCTCGGCCAATGCGAGCAACGCGATCAGCCCGACGCGGGCGGCGCATGTCGCGGCGAGCCTCGGCGGTGCGGTGCCGTTGATCCTCGACGATGGCGCGACCGCAGCGGGGGTCGAGTCGACGATCGTCGCCGGGCGGACGATCCTGCGACCGGGGCCGGTGACCGCGGAGATGTTGCGCGAGGTGCTGCCGGTCGCGGCGGGCACGACCGCGCATGTCAGCGCGCCGGGGCAGCTTGCGACGCATTACGCGCCGCGCAAGCCGCTGCGGTTGATGGCGGTGACGCGGGAGGCCGGGGAGTGGCTGATCGGCTTCGGCGCGGTCGAGGGGGATGATACGCTCTCGGCGACCGGCGATCTGGAGGAAGCGGCGGCGCGGTTGTTCGATGCGCTCCACCGCGCGGATGCGAGTGATCGCGACGCGATCGCGGTCGCTCCGGTTCCGGATACGGGGATCGGTGTGGCGATCAACGATCGCCTGCGCCGCGCCGCGCATCGGTAAGCCCGCCGGTCATGCCCGCGGAGGCGAAACCTCTGCAATTATTCCCTTCCTGTACACCGGCGGAGGCCGGGGCCCAGTTGGGGGAGGTTTGTGACTAATGGAAAAGCCTTCCCGACTGGGCCCCGGCCTCCGCCGGGGTACAGGGGGAAAGGCTTTCGCAGAGGTCTCGGTCGCGGAGGAATGACGAAGCGCCGTCGCTCCTGCGCAGGCAGGAGCCTATCGCTGTTTCGTTCCGCGAGACGTCCGACAAAGGAACGTCGCGGCTGTGTCAGATGATCCGACGCACGACATAGACATGGGCCCCTGCCTGCGCAGGGGCGACGGCTTTTAAACTTACGCCGTGACCGCCTTGCTGCGCGCCGCGAAGCTCTTGCGCAGCTTCTGCAGCTTGGGCGGGATCACCGCCATGCAATAGGGGTTGGAGCGGCCCGACGTCTCCCAATAGTCCTGATGATAGCCCTCGGCCGGATACCAGTCCGAAAACGGCTCGATCGTCGTGACGATCTTCCCCGACGCCGTCTCCTGCGCGCGCGCGATCGCCTGGTTGGCCTGTTCTTCCTGCATCACCGTTTCGGGGAAGATCGCCGAGCGATATTGCGTGCCGACGTCGTTGCCCTGCCGGTTGAGCTGCGTCGGATCATGCGTCGCGAAGAAGATGTCGAGCAGATCGGCATAGCTGACCTGTTCCGGATCGAAGCCGACGCGGATCGCCTCGGCATGGCCGGTGTCGCCGCCGCAGACCTGCTTGTAGGTCGGGTCGGGGACGTGCCCGCCGATATAGCCGCTCTCGACGCTCTCGACGCCGATCACGTCCTTGAACACGGCCTCGGTGCACCAGAAGCAGCCGCCCGCCAGCGTCGCATAGTCCGTCATGAAACTCGTCTCCTTTGCGTCCCATGTAGGAAGTCGCTACGCGGCGGCAACATTTCGGGAGACTGACATGACGGCGTTGAACGGCAAGGTGATGGTGACGGGCGGCGCGGGCTATATCGGCAGCCACGCGGTGCTGGCGCTGCTCGATGCCGGCTATGAGGTCGTGGTGATCGACAATCTCGTCACCGGGTTCGATTGGGCGGTCGACGGGCGCGCGGCGTTCGTGCGGATCGCGGTCGAGGATCCGGGAGTCCGCGATGTGATCCGTGAGCATGACGTCAAGGCGATCATGCATTTCGCCGGATCGGTGGTGGTGCCCGAATCGGTCAGCGACCCGCTCAAATATTACCGCAACAACACCGCGGCGACGCGCACGCTGATCGAGAGCGCGGTGGCCGAGGGCGTGCCGCACTTCATCTTCTCGTCGACCGCGGCGACCTATGGCACGCCCGAGCGCGTGCCGATCGCGGAGAGCGATCCGAAGGCGCCGATCAACCCGTACGGCATGTCGAAGCTGATGACCGAGTTCATGCTGCGCGACGTGTCGGCAGCGCACCCGATGAACCATTGCTGCCTGCGCTATTTCAACGTCGCGGGCGCCGATCCCGAGGGGCGCAGCGGGCAGTCGACGATTGGCGCGACGCACCTCATCAAGATCGCCGTCGAGGCCGCGACCGGCAAGCGCGACAGCGTCGGGGTGTTCGGCACCGATTTCGAGACGCGCGACGGCACCGGGGTGCGCGACTACATCCACGTCAGCGATCTGGCCGAGGCGCATGTCGCGGCGCTCAAGCTGCTGATCGACCAGCCGGGCGAGAGCCATGTGCTCAATTGCGGCTATGGGCGCGGCTTCTCGGTGCTCGAGGTGCTCGACGCGGTCGACCGTGTCACCAACCGGACGATCGAGCGCAAGCTGCAGGGGCGGCGGCCGGGCGACCCGGGCGAGCTGGTGGCGGACAACAGCGCGATCCTCAAGACGATCGACTGGACGCCAAAGCGCGACGATCTGGAGGGCATCGTCCGCGACGCGCTGGCGTGGGAGCGCAAGCTGGCCGAGCGGCAGGGCTGATCGTGCGTACCCCGGCGAAGGCCGGGGTACAGGTCAGCGCCGAACGGTTCCCGCCATCCGCCCGCGCACCGTCGCGGCGATCCACCACCACAGCGCCGCCCAGCCGGTGCCCGCGCACCAGCCCGCGACCACGTCGGACGGCCAGTGGACGCCGAGGTACACCCGGCTCGCCCCGATCGCGCCGACAAGGATGACCGCGAGCGCCAGCACGTACCGGCGCACCACGCGGTGCGGCGTCACCTGCGCGACGAGTCCGGCGAGCGTCAGATAGATGATCGCGCTGTTGGTGGCATGGCCGCTCGGGAAGCTGAGCCCGGTCACCTGCACGAGATGGTCGACCAGTTCCGGACGCGGACGGTCGACCCAATATTTGGCCTGCCCCGCGAGGACCGAGCCGCCGAGTGTCGCGACAAGCACCAGCGCGGCGGTGAGCCACAGCCGCTGGACCAGCAGCAAGCCCGCCACGGCGACCACCACGCAGGTGAGGATCGTCCCGCTGCCGAGCGCGGTGATGTCGACCATCGCCGCGTGCAGCCACGCCGGGCCGACCGGTTGCGCGGTGTCGCCGGGGGTGCGCAGCGCGAGGATGATCGCGCGGTCCCACGCCAGCGGCGCGCCGTCGCCGATCTCGAACGCGAGCAGGACCGCGGCGATCAGCCCGGCCAGTGCCAGCGCGATCCACGCCAGCCGTGGAGCGGCCGGCGTGCTGCGCGGCTCGGCGTCGGGCAGCGCTGCGGCGGGGAGGGGCGTGTTCAGCTCTTGAGCTTCCAGCCGCGGCGCAGCAGCGTGTAGCAGAGCAGCCCCAGCGCCACGTCGATCGCGAGGATCACCACGCTGCCGGTCGCGACCGGCGAATCGGCGGTGCCGAGGAAGCCGTAGCGAAAGCCCGAGATGACGTAGAAGAACGGATTCACATGGCTGAACGCGCGGAACGCGGGCGCGAGATGGTCGACCGAATAGAAGGTGCCGCTGAGCAGGGTCAGCGGCGCGATCACGAAATTGGTGACTGCGGCGGCATGGTCGAACTTCTCCGCCCAGATCGAGGTCAGCACGCCCGCCAGGCTCAGGAACACCGCGCCGAGCAGCCCGAACCACAGCACCGCCCACGGATGCTGCGGCGTGACATGGACGCCGGGCCACAGCGCCATCGCCAGCCACACCGTCGCGCCGACGCAGAAGGCGCGCGTCACCGCACCGCCGGTCAGCGCGGCGAGCAGCTCGGCGGTCGACAGCGGCGGCTGGAGATAGTCGACGATCGTGCCCTGGATCTTGCCGACCAGCAGCGAGAAGCTGGCATTGGCGAAGGCGTTGTTGAGCATCCCCATTACGATCAGCCCGGGCGCGATGAAGTCCGCGAACGCCACGTCGCTGCCGCCGACGCGCACCGGGCTGCGCGCGCCATTGGCGACGGTGAAGATGACGAGGAACATCAGCGTCGTGATCGCGGGCGCCCAGATCGTCTGGAGCTGCACCTTGAAGAAACGGCGCACCTCCTTCACATAGAGGGTCTTCAGGCCGCCCCAGTTGACGTTCCGGATGACCGGGACGCCGGGGGCGTTCCTGACGCCTGATGGAATTTGTCCGATAGGGGGCTGGCTGCTCATCGCGAACGCGGGTACCCGCTGCCGCCGCTGCCCGCAACCGGAACGCGAACGAGGAAGACGATCATGTCCTGGACCGAGGAGCGCATCGATACGCTCAAGACGATGTGGGAGGGCGGCCAGACCGCCAGCCAGATCGCCGAAGCACTGGGCGGCGTCAGCCGCAACGCGGTGATCGGCAAGGCGCATCGCCTCGGCCTGCAATCGCGCCCGTCGCCGGTGGTCAGCAAGGAAGAAGCGCGCGCCGCGGCCGAAAAGGCCAGCGCCGCCGCCGCGCCGGCACCGGTCGCCGCCGCTGCGCCGCCGCCACCGCCCGAGCCGAAGCCGGAGCCGCGCCCCAAGCCGGTCGCCGCCGCGCCGGTCGCGCCGCCGCCGCCCGCGCCGGTGGTCGAGGCCGACGAGGAGGACGAGGACGACGCGCCGTTTGCCGCCGGGGAGGCGACTCCCGCCGCGCCGGCGCCCGAGCGCGCGCCGCAGCCGATCCTGCGCTCGGTCGGTCCGGGCGGGTTCGTCCGGCAGGCGCCCGGCGAGCAGCAGCCGCCGATCGCCCCCGCGCCGCCGCGCCGGCTGGTGCCCGCGCGCACCGCGCCGGAATATGCCGACAAGACGTCGCTGCTCGATCTGAACGACAAGATCTGCAAGTGGCCGCTGGGGCATCCGGGCGAGCCGGACTTCCATTTCTGCGGCGAGAAGGTGAACCCGGGATTTCCGTATTGCGTCACGCACTGCGGCCATGCCTATCAGGCGCAGCTGCCGCGGCGCGATCGGCGTGCGGCGCCGCTGCCCTTTGGTGGGCCGCGGATGCGCTGACCGCCGATCGCGCAAGCTCCAGCAAGGCTGGAGCGCGCAACCGGCGATCGGCGCGGCCGGCGCGGCTCCAGCCGCGTCCGACGACGCGGGCTTTGCCCGCGGCGGGGTCATTCCCGGTTACGTGTGCATCTTTCGTCATTGCGAGCGTAGCGAAGCAATCCAGGGCGTCCTGATCCGGCCCTGGATTGCTTCGCTACGCTCGCAATGACGGCTGTGGGGAGAGGCGTTCTCTCTTCAAGCCCGCCGCGGGCAAAGCCCGCGTCGTCAGACGTAGCTGGCGCTACGCTGGCCGGGCTTGGGTGAGTCCCCGGACCAGCTATGCTGGCCGGGGCCACCCTTCGCCTTAAAACCGGAACGCCGCGGTGGCGCGCAGGCTGTGCCAGTTGAACTTGTCGTCCGACCGGCGGAAGTCCGTCCCGTTCACCGTCCCGCCGTTGTTGGCGTTGGTGAACGGCGTGCCGGCCGGCCCCGCGGCGCGGACGCGGAAGTCGTTGTCCTGATACTGGTGGTAGACATATTCCATGCCGACCGAGAAATGGTCGCCGATGCGTTGCTCGATGCCGCCGCCGCCCTGAAAGCCGAACTGGTTGCGCTTGCCGCGCTGTTCGAAGCTGTTGGTGCTCTGGCTCGACGAGAAATCGCGGTCGATCCGCGCCAGCGACGGGCCGAAAGTGCCGTAGAACAAAGTCGAATCGTTCGGCGTGAAGCCGGCGCGCGCACGCACCGCGGCTTCCCAGCCGATCTCGCGCGTCATCACGTAATTGGCCGGGGTCGTCGAGAAGCCGGTGACGCTGTCGCTGATGTGCGACTTCCCGAACTCGCCGACCACACCGTAGACGAGCGGGCCCGACTGGTGATCGAAGCCGACGCGGGCATTGTACGCCCAGTCGTCCTTGTCCTTGCGGCACCCGTTGCCGCCGTTCACCGGCCCGGTCGCCGCCGTGGCGCGGCCGCCGCAGAAGCCGGGACCGAAGGCATTGGCGCCGGTGCCGGTCAGGACGGTGTCGCCGAATCGGCCGTCGAGGTTGCGGTCGAACAGGATCGTCGACCCGCGGTCGTTGGGCTGGACGTCGTAACCACCGGACGCGCCGACATAGATACCCGAGAAGCCGCTGGTCACCGCCGGATCGCCACCGGTGCCGTCCTGCGCGAACGCGGGCACCGAAACCAGCGCGGCGACCGCCGCCAGAAGATACGCCTTCATTCAACAACTCCCTGAAAACACGTCCGGGCAACGGCAGGGTATAAAGATAGGTTGCGTGACGAACGGTTGCTGGTCGGCGCGCGGTGGCGCAGGCGGCGCCTGTTCCGTATATACCCCCTATGTCCGATCTCTTCGCGTCCGCCACCGCTGCCCCCGCCAGTTACGATGCGTCGTCGATCGAGGTGCTGGAAGGGCTGGAGCCGGTTCGCCGCCGCCCCGGCATGTATGTCGGCGGCACCGACGAACGCGCGCTCCACCATCTCGCCGCCGAGGTGCTCGACAATGCGATGGACGAGGCGGTCGCGGGGCATGCGACGCGGATCGACATCACGCTGGAGCCGGGCAACCGCCTGACGATCCACGACAATGGTCGCGGCATCCCGGTCGATCCGCACCCGAAGTTTCCCGACAAGTCGGCGCTGGAGGTGATCCTGTCGACGCTCCATTCGGGCGGCAAGTTTGCGGGAAAGGCCTATGCGACGTCGGGCGGTTTGCACGGCGTCGGCGTGTCGGTGGTCAACGCGCTGTCGAGCGAGACGGTGGTCGAGGTCGCGCGCGACCGGCAGCTGTATCGCCAGCGCTTCTCGCGCGGGCAGACGCTGGGGCCGCTGGAGACGGTCGGCGCGGCGCCCAACCGGCGCGGGACGACGGTCGGCTTCGTCCCCGACACCGAGATTTTCGGGCCCGAGCTGCATTTCAAGCCGGCGCGGCTCTACAAGCTGGCGCGCTCGAAGGCGTATCTGTTCGCCGGGGTCGAGATTCGCTGGAAGTGCGCCGCGTCGCTCATCAGCGACGACACGCCCGCCGAAGCGGTGTTCCAGTTCCCCGGCGGTCTGTCCGATCACCTCAAGGAGCAGATCGCGGCGCGCGAATGCGCCACCGCCGATTTCTTCGCGGGACAGCAGGATTTCGCCGACAGCCAGGGCAAGGTCGAATGGGCGGTGGCGTGGCCGCTGTGGAGCGAGGGCAGCTATAGCTGGTATTGCAACACGATCCCGACCCCGGACGGTGGCACGCACGAACAGGGGCTGCGGCAGGCGTTGGTGCGCGGGCTGCGCCAGTTCGGCGATCTGGTCGGCAACAAGCGCGCCAAGGAACTGACCGCCGACGACGTGATGGTCGGCAGCGAGCTGATGCTGTCGGTGTTCATCCGCGACCCGCAATTCCAGTCGCAGACCAAGGACCGGCTGACCTCGCCGGAAGCGGCGGGGCTGGTCGAGAAAGCGATGCGCGACCATTTCGACCATTGGCTCGGGCACAATATGGACCGCGGCAAGGCGCTGCTCGGCTATGTGCTGGAGCGGATGGACGAGCGGCTGCGGCGCAAGGCCGAGCGCGACGTCAAGCGCAAGACCGCGACCTCGGCGCGCAAGCTGCGGCTGCCGGGAAAGCTGACCGATTGCGCCGCCGATGCCTCGGACGGCACGGAGCTGTTCATCGTCGAGGGCGATTCGGCGGGCGGCTCGGCGAAACAGGCGCGCGACCGCAAGACGCAGGCGATCCTGCCGATCCGCGGCAAGATCCTCAACGTCGCCTCGGCGACCAGCGCCAAGATCCTCGCCAATCAGGAGATCGCCGATCTGATCCAGGCGCTCGGCTGCGGCACGCGCAAGGATTGCCGCCCCGAGCAGCTGCGCTACGAACGCGTCGTCATCATGACCGACGCCGATGTCGACGGCGCGCATATCGCGACGCTGCTGATGACGTTCTTCTTCCAGGAGATGCCCGATCTGGTGCGACAGGGGCATCTCTATCTGGCGCAGCCGCCGCTCTACCGCCTGACCGCGGGGACCAAGAGCCTGTACGCGCGCGACGATGCGCACCGCGCCGAGCTGGAGCGGACCGCGTTCAAGGGCAAGAAGGTCGAGGTGGCGCGCTTCAAGGGGCTCGGCGAGATGAACCCGCAGCAGCTGCGCGAGACGACGATGGACCCGGCGAAGCGCAGCATGATCCGCATCACGCTGCCCGGCGAGTATGAGGAGCGCGCGGGAGTGAAGGATCTGGTCGACCGGCTGATGGGCACCAATCCGGCGCACCGGTTCGCGTTCATCCAGGAAAATGCCGCGCGGCTCGACGAGGAGGCGATCGACGCGTGAGGGGGCTTGTTGCTCAGAGGTTGTTTGCCTTTTCGTCATCCCGGACTTGATCCGGGATCCCGCTTCTTCCTTCATCCGGCAAGAAGAAGCGGGGCCCCGGATCAAGTCCGGGGCGACGAAGGTGGGGTGCCTGCGTGAATTGAGGTCCTGAATGCGATGACGTTTGCAAATTCACTTGCCTCTAAAATTGATGATGCCCGCGCTTTCGTCATTGCGAGCGTAGCGAAGCAATCCAGGGTTGGAGCAGGACGCCCTGGATTGCTTCGCTGCGCTCGCAATGACGTCAAGGTGTCGAACATGGTTGGCGATCGTCTGACGGAGCGGCCGTCATGCCGATAACGGAGCGGCCGCGCGCCGACTGGCCGCTCGCGATCGCGCTGGCGGTGCTGGCGGGGTTCGTCGATGCGGTGGGGTTCCTGCGGATCGGCGGCCTGTTCGTGTCGTTCATGAGCGGCAATTCGACCTTGCTCGGGATCGACATCGTGCGACGCGACGGCGCGGCGATTACGGTCGTGGCGCTGATCCTCGGCTTCCTGTCCGGGGTGATGACCGCCGCGATCCTCGGCGAGCGGCTCGGGCGCTGGTCGCCGATGGCGATGATCCTGTTCAGCACCGCGTTGCTCGCCTGGTCGGCGCTGCTGATGGTCGACGGGCCGGGCGCGGTGCTGCTCGCGGCGGCGATGGGCGCGCTCAACGTCGTGTTCCAGCGCGGCGGCGGCGTGAGCATCCCGATCACCTATGTCACCGGCACGTTGGTGCGGCTCGGCCAGTCGCTGGCCGGCGCGTTGCTCGGCACCGCCTCGGCGAGCGGATGGGTGCCGTATCTGCTGCTGTGGGGCGGGCTGGTGCTCGGCGCGCTGGGCGGAACCTTCACCTATCACGCTTTGGGCACCGACGCCTTGTGGGGCGCCGCGGCCTTTGCGTTCGCGCTGGCGATCGCGGCGGCGGGGCGGGGACTTGCGCATCGCTGACGCGGTGTTGTTCGTGCGCGTTTTTGCTCTATTAGTGAAGCGAGGGCGGTCCATGTCGGGCCGCCCGCTTTCGTTCGAGGAGAAGGCCCCGTGTCGCCTGACGCATCCATCCCGCCGCTGATGCCCGTCTACCCGCGGTGCGGCGTGCGACCGGTGCGTGGCGAGGGCGTGTACCTCTATGGCGAGGACGGCAGCCGGTATCTCGACTTCGCGAGCGGGATCGCGGTCAACGCGCTCGGCCACGGCCATCCGGCGCTGACCAAGGCGATCGCGGAACAGGCCGCGACGTTGATGCACGTCAGCAACCTGTACGGCAGCCCGCAGGGCGAGCATTTCGCGCAGCGGCTGGTCGACAACACCTTCGCCGACACCGTCTTCTTCACCAATTCGGGGGCGGAGGCGGTCGAATGCGCGATCAAGACCGCGCGCCGCTTCCATTACGCCAACGGCAACCCCGAACGGCACGATCTCATCACCTTCGACACCGCCTTCCACGGACGGACGCTGGGGACGATCTCGGCGACCAACCAGGCGAAGATGCGCGACGGGTTCGAGCCGCTGCTCCCCGGCTTCAAATATGCGCAGTTCAACGACCTCGAAGGCGCGTTGGCGCTGATCGACGGCAACACCGCCGGGTTCCTGGTGGAGCCGATCCAGGGCGAGGGCGGCATCCGCCCGGCGACGCAGGAATTCCTGCAGGGCTTGCGCAAGGCGTGCGACGAGCATGGCCTGCTGCTGGTGCTCGACGAGGTGCAGGCGGGCTATGGCCGCACCGGCAAGTTCTTCGCGCACGAGCTGTACGGCGTCACCCCCGACATCATGGCGGCAGCCAAGGGCATCGGCGGCGGTTTCCCGCTCGGCGCGTGCCTCGCCACCGCCGAGGCGGCGAAGGGGATGGTCTTCGGGACGCACGGCTCGACCTATGGCGGCAACCCGCTGGCGATGGCGGCGGGCGAGGCGGTGCTCGACGTAATCCTCGCCGACGGCTTCCTCGACCATGTCGCGCAAATGGGCGAGCGGCTGCGCTCCTCGCTGGAGCAGCTGATCCCCAACCACGACGGGCTGTTCGACTCGGTACGCGGGCACGGGCTGATGCAGGGGCTGAAGCTGAAGAGCGACAGCCGCCGCTTCGTCGCGCATTGCCGCGATCATCACGGGCTGCTGCTGGTCGCGGCGGGCGAGAATGTCGTCCGCATCCTGCCGCCGCTGGTGATCGACGAAAGTCACATCGCCGAGTGTGTGGAGAAGCTGAGCGAAGCGGCGCGCGTCTACGTGCCGGTCGCCGACGATTGATGGCCTGATCTCCGCTCCCTCAACGCGGGGGCGGAGCGGGGGAGAGACGATGCGCCATTTCCTGAACCTGACCGATGCCGGGCCGGACGCGATCGCCGCGATGCTCGACGATGCCCTGACGCGCAAGCAGGCGCGCACCGGCTGGACCAAGGGGCGCGTCGATGCCGATGCGCCGCTCGCCGGCCATGTGCTGGCGATGATCTTCGAGAAGAATTCGACGCGCACCCGCGTGTCGTTCGACATGGCGGTGCGCCAGCTCGGCGGACAGTCGATCGTCATGGAAGCCGGGCAGATGCAGCTCGGCAGGGGCGAGACGGTCGCCGACACCGCGCGCGTGCTGTCGAACTATGTCGACGCGATCATGATCCGCACCGACGATCATGCCAAGATCGAGGAAATGGCGCATCACGCCTCCGTCCCGGTCATCAACGGGCTGACCGACGAATCGCACCCGTGCCAGATCATGGCCGACCTGCTGACGATCATCGAAAGCGGCAAGGCACTGCCCGGGCTCAAGGTCGCGTGGCTGGGCGACGGCAACAACGTGCTCGCCTCGATCGTCGAGGCGGCGGGGCTGATGCACTTCGACGTCGTCGCCGCCTGCCCGCAGGGCTTCCAGCCCGAGGAAGCGTCGATCGCGCGCGCGGGCGGCCGCGCACGCGTCGTCGCCGATCCGCGCGAGGCGGTGGCGGGCGCGGACGTGGTCGTCACCGACACCTGGATCTCGATGGGGCAGGCGCATGCCGAGACCAAGCTGGCGGCGATGCTGCCCTATCAGGTCGATGCGGCGCTGATGGCCACCGCCAAGCCGGACGCGAAGTTCCTCCACTGCCTGCCCGCGCATCGCGGCGAGGAAGTGACGCCGGAGGTGATCGACGGCCCGCAATCGCTGATCTGGGCGGAGGCGGAGAACCGGCTCCACGCGCAGAAGTCGGTGCTGCGCTGGTGCCTCGGCCAGATCGGTTGATCGCGGGCGGAGGCGCCACCATCTAGGCGCTTCACCGGAACATCCTTCGTCACCCCGGGCTTGTCCCGGGGTCCCGCTTTTCCTGCGCCACGAGGTAGCGGGACCCCGGGTCAAGCCCGGGGTGACGGTTCGGTGGCGAAAGACACGATGACCGACCAGACCATTGCCCCCGATCTCGACCGCGCGCTCGGCTTCACCATCCCGGACCGCCACGCGCGCGGGCGTGCGGTGCGGCTGGGAACGACGCTCGATGCGATCCTGTCCGCGCACGCCTATCCGCCCGCGATCGAGAAGCTGCTCGCCGAGGCGCTGACGCTGACCGCGCTGATCGGCGCGACGCTCAAGGACCCGGCCGGGCAGCTGACCATGCAGACGCAGACCGAAGACGGGATCGTCACCTTGCTGGTCTGCGACTGGCGCGGCGGCGAGGTGCGCGGCTACGTCCAGTATGATGCCGACAAGCTGGCGGCGGCGCCGGCCAAGCCGACATTGTTCGCGCTGTTCGGCCCCGGTTATCTGGCGATCACCTTCGATCTGGCGAGCACCGGCGAACGCTATCAGGGGATCGTGCCGCTGGACGGCGCGACGCTCGCCGAGGCGGCGCAGAGCTATTTCTACCAGTCCGAACAGATCCCGACGCTGGTGCGGGTCGGGATGCAGAAGGACGCTGCGGGCCAGTGCGTGGCGGGCGGGTTGCTGCTCCAGCATCTGCCCGAGGGCGAGGAGGGGCGCGAGCGGCTCCATACCAAGCTCGACCATCCCGAATGGGAGCATGTCGCGGCGCTGGGGCAGACGATCGCCGCCGACGAACTCGCCGACGCGGAGCTGCCGCTGGAGACGTTGCTGTGGCGGCTGTTCAACGAGGAGAGCGAGGTGCGCGTCCTCGACGGGCAGCCGGTGTCGCGCGGCTGCCGCTGCACGGTCGAGCATATCCGCTCGGTGCTGGAGCGGTTTCCGCTCGAACAGCGGCTGGAGATGGCCGACGAGCGCGGGCTAATCGCGGTCGACTGCGCGTTCTGCTCGACGGTCTTCCCGCTGCGCGCGGAGGATCTGGCGGCGTAACTTCGTCCCGGACCCTTCGACAGGCTCAGGAGAGCCTTGATCCGGGATCCCGCTTCTACTTGCTCGCGCACCAAGAAGAAGCGGGGCCCCGGATCAAGTCCGGGGCAACGGAGGCGGGCGCGGGCGCAGCGCAATCAACCCATCCTAACGCTTCATTAACCCTTGGCCGTCATAAGGATCGCATGCTGTTTCGGCGGCATGCTCTCTCCCCCGCCCGGTCGTACGGGCATCCTGCGGGTCGCCACATCGGCGACCCGTTCTTTTTTGCGCGGTCGTCGGCGGTGGCGGTGGTTGCACTGTCGGGGCAGTGCGCCTAGCTCGCGCGGATCATGACTCAACCCACTCCTGCGGTCGTGCTCGTCTCGGGCGGGCTCGACTCCTTGGTGTCTGCGGCGCTCGCCCGCGAGGCCGGGCATCCGCTCTATGCGCTGTCGATCGATTACAATCAGCGCCATCACGTCGAACTCGACGCCGCGCGCCGGGTGGCGGCGGCGCTAGGCGCAGTGCGGCACGTCGTGCTGCCGATCGACCTGTCGGCGTTCGGCGGCTCGGCGCTGACCGATGCCGCGATCGACGTCCCCAAGGACGGCGTCGGCGCGGCGATCCCGGTCACCTACGTGCCGGCGCGCAACACGATCTTCCTCAGCCTCGCGCTCGGCTGGGCCGAGGCGGCGGGCGCGCGCGACATCTATCTCGGCGTCAACGCGCTCGATTATTCGGGCTATCCCGACTGCCGGCCGGAGTTCATCGCCGCGTTCGAGCATCTCGCCGAACTCGCGACCAAGACCGGGGTCGAGGGCGTGCCGTTCCGCTTCCGCGCGCCGCTCCAGCACATGACCAAGGCCGATATCGTGCGCGAGGGCGCGCGGCTCGGGCTCGACATGGGGATGAGCTGGTCGTGCTACGACCCGACCCCCGACGCGAAACATTGCGGGCTGTGCGACAGCTGCCGGTTGCGCCACAAGGGCTTCGAGGACGCCGGCATCGCCGATCCGACCGTATATGCGGTCACCCCGCCCGCACCATGAGTCCCACATCATGAGCTACGCCGTCAAGGAAATGTTCCTGACGCTCCAGGGCGAGGGCGTGCAGGCCGGGCGGCGTGCGGTGTTCGTGCGCTTCGCCGGCTGCAACCTGTGGAGCGGGCGCGAGCAGGACCGCGCCACCGCGGTCTGCCGCTTCTGCGACACCGATTTTGTCGGCACCGACGGGCTGGGCGGTGGCAAGTTCGCCGACGCCGCGGCACTGGTCACGGCGGTCGAAGGCTTCTGGGGCGAGGGCAGCGCGCGGCGCTTCGTCGTGCTGACCGGCGGCGAGCCGATGCTGCAGGTCGACGATGCGCTGGTCGACGCGCTGCATGACGCCGGGTTCGAGATCGCGATCGAAAGCAACGGCACGCTCGCGGTGCATCCGGGCATCGACTGGGTGTGCATCAGCCCCAAGGCGGGCAGCGAGACCGTGCAGCGCCACGGCGACGAACTGAAGCTGGTCTGGCCGCAGCCGGGCACCGCGATCGAGGCGATCGAGGGCTGGGACTTCCGGCATTTCCTGCTGCAACCGCTCGACGATGCCGCGGGCGCGGCGAATGTCGCCGCGGCGATGGCGGTGGTGATGGAGCGCCCGCGCTGGCGGCTGTCGCTCCAGACGCACAAGCTGCTCGGCCTGCGCTGATGCCGGTGACCGGTGCGGGGCTGCCGCACCGGTCACGAGATCAGCGCGCCGCGTAGCTGACGGTGCCGAACGGCTGCCCGCACTTCTTGGTGACGAACTCGTCCTTCTTCCAGCAGGCCTTGTCGAAGCGCGGCAGGAAGGCGGGGGTCAGATAGACTTCCATGCGCGGGAACTGCTGCTCGCCCCACGGCGTCAGGCTGTTGCGCACCTCGCGCATCCGGCCGAGCGCGATCTCGCCGAACGAGCCGCGCGGTGCGTAGAGCGCCTCGCGCCCGATGCTCGACGTGGTGGTGCAGAAGCCATATTGCGCCGCGACCGTCGCGAAGCCCGAATAGGTGCGCGTGCCGAACTGGTCGAGCGCATTCTGCCCTTCCTTCTTCGACTTGGCGGAACGCTCGAAATATTTGGCGAGCACCGCATAGGATTGCGCCAGCTCCTGCTTGTGATCGGCGAGGATGGCATTGTAGTTCTGCACGGTCAGCAGCGACGGTTCGAACTGGCATTGCAGCGCCGCGACGTTGAGCGCCGCGCGCAGGTTCCACACCATCGCCGCGCGCAGCTCGTCGGCGGTTGCGCCGGGCAGGATCTGTCCGATCCCCGGTTCGTCGCCGCGGACGCGCTCGCCGCGCAGATCCTTGCTCTTCATGTAAAACTGCGCCGTCGCCGGCGTCGTGACCAGCAAGCCGGCCGCCAGCGTCGCGATCGCGCCGGCGATCCCCACCTTTTGCATTTCCCCGATACTCCTCGCACACGGCCATGCCGCATGGCGCCTTTTACGATGATTTGGGGTGGCGACCCAAGCGCAAACTAGCGTGGATCGGATTCGGTTCGCCGCAAATAGCTTGCGAAACGGGAACTTGTTGACGCCGCGTAACGGTTCGTGGCTGCAAAGAGAAAGGCCGCCCGGTCGCCCGGACGGCCCCTCGGATACAATCGCCGATGCGGCAGATTACATCGCGTTCGACATGCCACCCATGTTCGACATCATCATGTCGTTGCTCATCATGGAATCGTTGGCCATCATCCCGCCGTTCATGGCGCCGTCGACGGCGGTCATGTTGTCGGTCATGGTGTCCATGCCCTCGGTGGCGTTCATGTCGGTGACCATGGTGTTCTCGGTGCCCTCGGTCTTCGAACCGCACGCCGAAACCGCGAGAGCGGCCGCCGCGAGTGCCGAGCCGGCCACGAACTTGGTGATGACTGCACGCATGAAATTGCTCCCTAGACTATGGATTTGGCGACCCAGCGGCCGTTTTTCTGTTCCCAAATCGCCATGGACATTAATCACAGATGACCGGCCTCTCAAGTCTCGTTTTCACCCGCACAAATTAGGCTATTGAGAAAGGCCTCGGCGGTGAACGCCAGAGCGGCGTCGAAGGTTGCAAGGTCCGCCGACATCCCCAAAGCGGCCGCGCTGGTCACCGGATAGTCGGCCAGACCACATGGCACGATCCCGGCAAAGTGTTGCAAATCGGGCGAAAGATTGACCGAAAAGCCATGCAGCGTCACCCAGCGCCGCACACGGATGCCGATCGCGCCGATCTTGGCTTCCGCTCCGCCGGCATCATGCGTCCAGATCCCGATCCGGCCCGGCGCGCGGAACGCGGCGATCCCGATCCGCGCCAGCGCGTCGATCACCCAGCCCTCGACGGCATGGACGAAGCAGCGGACGTCGCGCCCGCGCCGGTTGAGGTCGAGCATGAGGTAGCCGACGCGCTGCCCCGGGCCATGATAGGTGTAGCGGCCGCCGCGCCCCGCCGGCACGACCGGAAAACGCGGATCGACCAGCTCGACCGGATCGGCGCTGGTCCCCGCGGTATAGACGGGCGGATGTTCGAGCAGCCACACCAGTTCGCGCGCCGTGCCCGCTGCGACCGCAGCGGCGCGCGCCTCCATCTCGGCCAGCGCCGCGGCATAGTCGGTGAGGCCCGGCGTCACCCGCCACTCGATTCCGTCGGGGCCGGCGGCCGCCGTTTCTGCGTTCGTGTCCACGCGGCACAGATGCGGACCGTCCGGCCGCTTGGCAAGCCGCGCGCGCCGACGACGCCCATTGCCGAGCGGCGGAACTGTCCCTAGGCCGCTGGCACGAGGCAACCGCAGGTGGCGTGAGGTGACGATGGTCAGGATCGGCGACGTGTGGGACCGGACGGTGGACGTCCTGCGCGGGCGGGCAGCGATCCTGACGGGCATCGTGGTGCTGACATTGGTGCTGCCCGGAATCGTCGCGGGCGCGCTCGGTACGATCGTGCCGCTGTCCGACCCGTTCGTGGTGGCGGTGCCGCTGATCCGCCTCGGCGCGCTGGTGCTGCTGGTGCTCGGCGTGCTGGCGATGACCGCAGTGGCGAGCGACCCGGCGGTGGATCGCGCGCAGGGGCTGCGGATCGCCGGGCGGCGGCTGCTGCCGGCGCTCGGCGTGTTGACCGCGCTGGTGCTCGCCGCGATCGCGCTGTTCATCCCGGCGGCGGCGCTGTTCAGGCTGTCGGGCGCGACGCTGAGCGGCGCCGGCACGCCCGACATGTCGCACGCCGTGCCGGGCTATGCCGCGGGGGCCGGGCTGCTGGTGCTGCTGGCGGGGCTGTTCGGGCTGTGGCTGAGCGCGCGGATCGTGCCGCTGTTCGGGATCGTCGTCAACGAACGCCGCGGGTTCGGTGCGTTGCGCCGCAGCCTGACGCTGACAAGGGGATCGACGCTGAAGCTGATCGGCGTGCTGATCCTCTATTTCCTCGTGACCACGGTCGTGATGCTCGCGGCCACCTCGGTGGTCGGCGTGATCGCGCGGCTGGTGCTGGGCGGCGACGCGCCGGCGGGCGTCGCCTTCGTGGTGGCGGTGGTCCGCACCTTGATCTCCGCGGGCGCGACGATGGTGCAGAGCGTGTTCTACGCGCGCTTCTATGTCGCGGCCGTCGAGCGTGAGCAGCGGATGGCGCCGCTCGCATGACGATCGGGTTCGCAGGTTTGTTGTCGGTCGTCTGGCGGCTGTTCCGGCGCGACGCCGTGCTGCTGCTGCCGGTGGTCGGCACGTTCGTCTTCCTGCCGTCGTTCGCGGCGCTGCTGCTGTGCGACCCGGTGCCGCCGCTCCCGGCCGGCCCGCGCGACGAGGCGGTGATGCAGGCGTGGCTCAACGCCGTCGCGCTGTGGGGGCAGGGCAACGGCGTCTGGTTCCTGCTCGCCGAACTGGTCGGCACGTTCGGGATCGCGGCGATCGCGCTGTTTCTGCTCGAGCCCGACCGGCTGACGGTCGGGCAGGCGCTGGGGCAGGCGATCGTGCGGCTGGTGGCGTTCACGATCGCGACCGCCGCGATCGCGGTGCCGGTGGCGATGGGACTGTGGATGCTGGTGCTGCCCGGGCTGTACGTGCAGGCGCGGCTGATCGTCGCGGTGCCGGCGATGGCGCGGCACCCGGCGCTGCGGCCGCTCGCCTCGCTGCGGCTCAGCTGGAAGATGACCAAGGGGCTGGATCGCGCGCTGACTGGCGCGCTGGTCACGCTGTTCCTCGTGCAATGGCTGGCGGTGTCGCCGCTGCTGCTCGCCGACGAGGCGTTGCGCAGCGGCGCGGGCAATCCGCTGGCGCTGGCGCTGGTCGACGCGCTGATTGCGGGCGTCGGCGCGGCCTATGCCACCGCGACGCTGTTGCTCGGCGTCGTCGCCTACCGGGTACGCGCCAGCAAGGGCACCTGAGGCGCGGCGTCGGCGGGGAGCACGCCGAGCACGCGCGGATCGGTGAACGTCTCGACCGTCCGCTTGGTCGCGACGAAGCCCTGCGCACGGTAGAAGCCGAGCGCGCGCGGATGGTCGAGCGTACAGGTGTGCAGCCAGACCCGCTCGACGCCGCCGCGCCACGCGAGTCCCAGCGCCTGCGCCATCAGCCACCGTCCGAGCCCGCGCCCGGCCAGTTCGGGAATGAGCGCGAAATAGCCGATCTCGCACGCGGCGGCGTGGCGGAAGTCCAGTTCGAGCAATCCGACCTCGACCCCGGCGCGATCGACCGCGGCATAGACCTCGACCGCGGGATCGTGGATGATCGCGGTGAGCGCCGCATCGTCCATGACCAGCCGCGAGAACCACAGCCAGCGCGCCCCGACCCGCCGGAACAACGCGCGGTATTTGTCGCGCGACGGCCGCTCCCAGCGCACCAGCCGCAGCGACGCGTCGGGGAGCGCGCGCGGGCGCGGCCGCGTGGTCATCACCAGCGTGGTCACGATCGTCGCGACCTGGTCGTCGCGCACGTCGGTCAGCCCGGACATCGTCACGCCCAGGTCGCGACGGGCGGCAGGCTCATCAGGATCGCGTCGATATTGCCGCCGGTCTTCAGCCCGAACAGCGTGCCGCGGTCATAGACGAGGTTGAACTCGGCATAGCGCCCGCGCCACGCGCGCTGCTCGGCGATGTCGGCCTCGCTGAACGGCATGTCCATCCGCCGCCGCACGATCCGCGGATAGGCGTCGAGGAACGCGCGTCCGACATCCTGCGTGAACGCGAAGTTGCGCGCGAAATCGCCTTCGAGGTGATCGTAGAAGATCCCCCCGACCCCGCGATGCACCTGCCGGTGCGGGATGTAGAAATAGTCGTCGGCCCATTTCCTGAAGCGCGGGTAATGATCCGGGTCGTGCGCATCGCAGGCGCGCGCCAGCGTCGCGTGGAAATCCTCGGTATCCGCGGCGATCGGCAGCGGCGGGTTGAGGTCGGCGCCGCCCCCGAACCACCGCTTGGTGGTGACGAGGAAGCGCGTGTTCATATGCACCGCCGGCACATGCGGGTTGGCCATATGCGCGACGAGGCTGATCCCGGTGGCGAAGAAGCGCGGATCGTCGCCCGCGCCGTGGATGGTCTTGCCGAACTCGCCCTCGAACGTGCCGCCGACCGTCGAGACGTTGACGCCGACCTTCTCGAACACGCGGCCCTTCATCACGCCGCGTACTCCGCCGCCGCCGGGCAGGCCGCCCGGATCGTGGCGGTCCCAGGGCGTATAGTCGAACCCGGCATCCGATCCCGCCTCGCGCTCGATCGCCTCGAACTCGGCGCAGATCCGGTCGCGCAACTCCTCGAACCAGGCGCGCGCGGCGGCCTGTTCGTCATCCAGCGTCATCATGCCGCCGGCCTAGCGCGTCGCTGCGCGCTGGCCAAGGCGCAGCGGCGATGGCAGAGCGGCGCCCATGAACGCCAAATCCTTCTGGCGCGGGGTGCGCGTGACCGCGGTCAGCTCCGCCTTCGTGTGCGCGATGGTCGCGGCGGGCGGCTATTTCGACCGCGATCCGTACCACCTCTATCCGGCGCAGCCGCCCGCACGGCCGATCGGCGTCGTCAACATTTCGGGCGACATGGGGCTGCGCTTCCTGCTCGGCGCATCGACCTCGCGCGGGTTGACCGAGCATCGTGTCACGGTGCTCGGCGTCTCGTCGCCGGTCTTCTTCCGCTTCCGCCGTACCCGCGAGGAGGTCGACGCGTTCGTCGCCGATGCGGTGCGCACCGCGCTGAAACGCACCGGGCAGCAGCGTCTGGTGGTGATGGGGCAATCCTATGGCGCGGATGTCGTTCAGACCGGGCTGGCGCATCTTCCCGCCGACCTGCGCCGCCATGTCGCCCGGATCGTGCTGATCCTGCCGGGCGAGACGGTGTTCTACCGCGCCGATCCGACCGGCTGGGTCTATCGCGGCACGCCCGACAGTTACGGCGTGGAGACGGGCAATATGCTGACCTGGGCGCCGCTGACCTGCATCTATGGCGACGAGGAGGACGACAGTCTGTGCCCGAAGCTGCGCGTGCCCGGCGCGACGATCATCGCGATGCCGGGCGGGCACAATCTCCACCACGACGCCGACGGCCTGCTCGCGCACGTCCTCGGCGCGGTGGCGCGCGCTACGTCGCCGGCCAGCCGTCCGTCTGCCGCAGCGCCTCGCCCAGCAGCATCGCCCCCGCCACCGCGACGTTGAGCGAGCGCAGTCCGGCGCGCATCGGCACGCGCACGCGCAGGTCGGCGCGCTCGTGCACCGCGGCGGGCACGCCCGCGCCCTCGCTGCCCAGCAACAAAATGTCATCGGCCGCGAAGCGCGCCGCGGTCAGCGGCACCGCGCCGGTGGTGGTCGCCAGCACGATCCGGCCTATACTGGCGGCGAGGAATGCGTCCCAATCGGCGTGGCGGCGCACCGCCACCTTGCCGGCATAGTCCATTCCCGAGCGCGCCAGCGCGCGATCGCTCCACGGAAAGCCCATCGGCTCGATCAGATCGACCGCGACGTCGAGGCACGCGCCGAGCCGCAGCAGCGTGCCGACGTTGCCCGCGATGTCCGGCTGATAGAGCGCGATCCGCATCGCCGCGGTCCTTACCGACGCAAAATGCTGTTGGCAAAGCGGCGAGGGCACGGCTATCAGGCCGGAAAGGCCGCCGTGGGGACGGGCAGGCCACAGGCGGGGAGCAACAGTGTCGCATGCGGCATCAGCCACCCGCCGGACAGAGGAACGGGCAGAGGTGTGACGCGAATGGCGATGGCAGAGCAGGAAATCCCCCTCGGCGAAGATCCCGCGCCCTATCATGAGGAAGCGCACGATCCGCGCCGCCGCGACTTTATCAACATCGCCGCGGTGTCGTTCGCCGGCGTGGGCGCGGTCGCGATCGTCCTGCCGCTGATCAACCAGATGAACCCGTCGGCGGACGTGCTGGCGCTGTCCACCACCGAGATTGACATTTCGAAGATCGCGCCGGGGCAGGCGATCAAGGCGAGCTTCCGCAAGCAGCCGCTGTTCGTCCGCAACCTGACGCCGAAGGAGATCGGCGAGGCCGATGCGGTCGACGTCTCCTCGCTGCGCGATCCGCAGACGCTGGAAGAGCGCACCAAGGCGGGCAAGAAGAACTGGCTGATCACGCTCGGCGTCTGCACACATCTCGGCTGCGTGCCGCTGGGCGCGGGCGAGGGCGAGAACAAGGGGCCGTTCGGCGGCTATTTCTGCCCGTGTCACGGCTCGGCCTATGACACCGCCGGGCGCATCCGGCAGGGGCCGGCGCCGCAGAACCTGCACGTGCCCGACTATACGTTCAATTCCGACACCGTCGTCACGGTCGGCTGAGGGGAGATACCGACATGAGCTTTCCCTGGGCCAAGCATTACGAGCCGAAGGCGCCGCTGATGCGCTGGATGGACGAGAAGCTGCCGCTGCCGCGCCTCGTCTACAACGCGATCGGCGCTGGCTATCCGGTGCCGCGCAACCTCAATTATTTCTGGAACTTCGGCGTGCTCGCGGGCGCGGCTCTGGTCATCCAGATCGTCACCGGCGTCGTGCTGGCGATGCATTATGCCGCCAATGCCGGGGTCGCGTTCGGCTCGGTCGAAAGCATCATGCGCGACGTCAACGCCGGCTGGTTCCTGCGCTATGCGCACGCCAACGGCGCGTCGATGTTCCTCGCCGTGGTGTACATCCACATTGGCCGCGGGCTCTATTACGGGTCGTACAAGGCGCCGCGCGAGATGGTGTGGCTGCTGGGCGTCGTGATCTTCCTGCTGATGATGGCGACCGCGTTCATGGGCTATGTGCTCCCCTGGGGGCAGATGAGCTTCTGGGGCGCGCAGGTCATTACCGGCTTCTTCTCGGCGATCCCGCTGGTCGGCGAGACGATCCGCGTGTGGCTGCTCGGCGGGTTCGCGCCCGACAACGCCGCGCTCAACCGCTTCTTCTCGCTCCACTATCTGCTGCCGTTCGTGATCGCTGGGGTCATCATCCTCCACATCTGGGCGCTGCACATTCCGGGGTCGAACAACCCGACCGGCGTCGACGTGAAGGGCGAGCAGGACACGGTCCCGTTCCACCCATACTACACCGCCAAGGACGGCGTCGGCGTCGGCGTGTTCTTCCTGATCTTCGCGCTGTTCGTGTTCTTCTCGCCGAACCTGCTGGGTCACCCGGACAATTACATCGAGGCGAACCCGCTCTCGACCCCGGCGCACATCGTGCCGGAATGGTACTTCCTGCCGTTCTACGCGATCCTGAAGAGCTTCACCGCGGACTTCATCCTGCCCGCGAAGCTGTGGGGCGTGCTGGCGATGTTCGGCTCGATCCTGCTGCTGTTCTTCCTGCCGTGGCTGGATGCCTCGCCGGTGCGTTCGGCCAATTATCGTCCGACCTACCGTTGGTTCCTGCTCGTGCTGCTGCTCGACGTGCTGGTGCTCGGCTATGTCGGCGGGGCCGAGGCGACCGCGCGCAACGTGATGATGGGCCAGATCGCGGCGGGCTATTATTTCGCGCACTTCCTCATCATCCTGCCGCTGGTGTCGGCGGCCGAGCGTCCGCGCCCGCTGCCCAATTCGATCACCGAGGCGGTGCTGGCGAAGCACGGCGGCACCAGCCCCGCGCAGACCGCGATGGCGAGCTGAGACAGAGACGAAGAGGGGATTCGACAGAAGATGGTTCGTCTCATTTCACTGCTGGTCGGCGCGGGGTTCGTCTTCGTGCTGGCGCTGGCGCTCTTCTTCACCGCGAAGGACGCGATCCAGAACCCGGCACCGCACACCGCAGAACATGCGTTCCATGAGCATCCCGAGGACATTCACCTGTCCTCGGCGGGGTTGTTCGGGAAGTTCGATCGCGCGCAGCTGCAGCGCGGCTTCCAAGTCTACAAGGAAGTCTGCGCCGCCTGCCACTCGCTGAAATACGTCTCGTTCCGCGACCTGCAGAAGATCGGCTATAACGAGGCCGAGGTGAAGGCGATCGCCAACCAGTGGGTGATCGAACAGCCGAGCGTGAACCCGGAGACGGGCGAGGCGGCGACGCGCAAGAACCTGCCGTCGGATCACTTCCCGTCGCCGTTCGCCAACGAGGTCGCGGCACGCGCGGCGAACAACAACGCGCTGCCGCCCGACCTGTCGCTGATGACCAAGGCGCGCGAGGACGGCTCGAACTACGTCCATGCGCTCATCACCGGCTATCGCGACCAGCCGGCCGAGCTGCTGCGCGAGTTCCCCGACGCCAAGACGCCGGAAGGGCTGCACTACAATCCGTATTTCGCGAACCTCAACATCGCGATGCCGCCCCCGATCACCTCGGACGGACAGGTGACCTATTCAGACGGCACCAAGGCGACCAAGGACCAGATGGCGCGCGACGTCGCCGCGTTCCTGACCTGGACCGCCGAACCCAACCTCGAGGCGCGCCATGCCGCGGGCGTCGCGGTGGTGATCTTCCTGCTGATCTTCGTCTATCTGACGTGGGGCGCCTATCAGAACGTGTGGCGCGACGTGAAGCATTGAGCGGGCAGCCAGCGACGATATGATGTCGACCGATTGGCGGCGACCGGGGCACTCCCCCGGTCGCCGTTTTCGTGTAGGCGGGGCGCATGAACGACGACCTCAAGGCGCTGATCCGCACCATCCCCGACTTTCCCAAGCCGGGCATCCAGTTCCGCGACATCACCACGTTGCTGCTGTCGCCGCACGGGCTCGCGACCTGCGTCGCGCGGATGGTGGCGGCGGTCGACGGCCCGGTCGACCTCGTCGCCGGGGTCGAGGCGCGCGGCTTCCTCTTCGCCGCCGCGCTCGCCATCCCCTTGCAGGCCGGCGTGCTGCTGATCCGCAAGGACGGAAAATTGCCGGGCGCGACGATCGCCGAGGATTATGCACTGGAATATGGCACCGACCGGATCGCGATCCATGCCGACGCCTGCGCACCCGGTGCGCGCGTGCTGCTCGTTGACGATCTGATCGCGACCGGCGGCACCGCCCGTGCCGCGGTGCGGCTGCTCCGCAAGGCGGGAGCGGTGGTCGACCAGGCACAATTCGTCGTCGACCTGCCCGATCTCGGCGGCGCCGACCTGCTGCGCGCCGAGGACATTGCGGTGACGTCGCTGGTTGCCTTTCCCGGCCACTGAATGCGTCACCGGAACCGCGCCGCCCCACCCTCGTTGATTTCGATCGGCGGCGCGTTCTGCCGCCTTGCTCCATGTGAGGAGATGCCACGATGTTTGCGCCACGGGTGCTGCTGATCGGGCTTTTGGGTGGGTTGTCGCTGGCGACCGCCGCCTGTACCGACGGATACGGCTATTCGGGAGTCGGGCTCGGCACCGGCTATTACGACGACGCTTATTATGCCGGCGGCTACGGCACCGGCTATTACGGCTGGTACGATAACTATTACTATCCCGGCACCGGCGGCTATGTGTACGATCGCTACCGGCGGGCCTATCCGTGGAACGAGCGGCAACGCCAATATTGGGCGCAACGCCGTGCGGGCTATGGCGATCGCGACGTGCGCTCGAACTGGCGCGATTTCGGCCGCGACGTGCGTCGCGAACGGCGCGACTATCGCGGCGACGTCCGGGCAGCGCGGCAGCAATATCGCGACGGTCGCCTGACCCGCGATCAGTTCCGGCAGGAGCGGCGTGCGGCGCGGCAGGATTATCGCAACGATGTCCGCCGCGATTACCGTGACTTGCGTCGTCAGAACCGCGCGGAAGGCGTTCGCACGCCGCGTCCGGACGGCGCGTTCCGGCCACGCGGGCGGCGCTGAACCCCTCTGGCCGCGCGCATCGGGTTATGCCAGTCTCGGCGCGTGGCCTATGTAATTGATCTGCGGGCAGCATGACCGACGCGGTGCCCGAACAGCTGACGCTCGACCTCGACGGGTTCGAAGGGCCGCTTGACCTGCTGCTGTCGCTGGCGCGCGCACAGAAGGTCGATCTGCGGGACATTTCGATCCTGCAACTGGTCGAGCAATATCTCGGCTATGTCGAGCGCGCGCGCGTGCTCCAGCTCGAACTCGCCGCCGACTATCTCGTGATGGCGGCGTGGCTCGCGTACCTGAAGTCGGCGCTGCTGCTGCCGCGCGATCCGGAGGTTGAACCCGATGTCGAGGAACTCGCCATCCGGCTGCAATTGCGGCTGGAACGGCTCGATGCGATGCGCGAGGCGGGCGCGCGGCTGATGGCCCGCGACCGGCTGGACCGCGACGTGTTCCGGCGCGGGGCGCCCGAGGGGCTGCATGTGGTGCGCAAGGCGTTCTGGTCGGTGGAATATTACGATCTGCTCGCCGCCTACGGGCAGGTGAAGGCGCGGACCCGCCCCGCCTTGCACGTGGTGCGCGATCGCGAGGTGGTCACGCTGGAGACGGCGCTGGCGCGGGTCGCGGCGCTGCTGGGCACGGCGATCGACTGGCGGGAGATCGAACGCTTCCTTCCGGAGACGCCGAATCCGCGGCTGCGGCGCTCGAGCCTGGCGTCCAGTTTCCTGGCGGCACTCGAACTGGCGCGGCAGGGGCGGGCGGAGTTGCATCAGGAAGCGCCGTTCGCGCCGCTGTATTTACGCCGGGTGGCGTCGTGAGCGACGCCTATGATCGCGCCGTCGAGGCGGTGCTGTTCGCCGCGACCGAGCCGCTGACCCGTGACGCGATCCGTGCGCATGCCGGCGATGGCGATGTCGCCGGTGCGCTCGACCGGCTGACCGTCCATTATCGCGGGCGCGGGTTCGAATTGGTCGAGCGCGGCGGGCGCTGGCATTTCCAGACCGCCGCCGACCTGGCGCATCTGCTGCGACGCGGGCGCGACGAGATCCGTCGACTCAGCCGCGCCGGGATCGAGACGCTGGCGATCATCGCCTATCACGAGCCGGTGACGCGCGCCGAGATCGAGGCGATCCGCGGCGTGCAGACCGCGCGCGGCACGCTCGACGTACTGATGGAGGCGGGCTGGATCCGCCCGGCGGGGCGGCGCGAGGTGCCGGGACGGCCGCTGATGTTCACGACGACCCCCGAATTTCTGTCACATTTCGGGCTCAAGAGCCGGCGCGACCTGCCCGGCGTCGACGATCTGCGTGCCGCCGGACTGCTCGACCCGGTCGATCTGGCCTTCGATCAACTCGCGGTGGAAAACGCCGGCGAGGAAGACTAGATACCGTTTCACCTTAGGAGATTTCGTCATGGGCAGTTTCAGCCTTCCGCATATCCTCATCCTCGCGGTGGTCGCGATCCTGCTGCTGGGCGGCGGGCGTTTCTCGAACCTGATGGGCGACGTCGCCAAGGGTGTGAAGAACTTCAAGAAGGGCATGGCCGAAGAGGACGAGGACGATGCGCGTCCCAAGCCGCGGATCGAGGCCAAGAGCCACGCCGAGCCGGCCTTCGATCGCGATGCCGAGCCGGTGCGCGAGGAACGCCGCTGAGCCCCTGCATCCGATCCGGCGCGCGCTGAATGTTCGACATCGCTCCCTCCGAATTCCTGCTGGTCGCGTTCGTCGCGCTGGTGGTGATCGGCCCCAAGGACCTGCCGAAGGCGATGCGGGTCCTGGGCTATTGGGTCGGCCGCGCGCGCGCGGTCGGCCGCCAGTTCCGCAACGGCTTCGACGAGATGGTGCGCGAGGCCGAGCTGGAAGAGATGGAAAAGAAGTGGAAGGCGGAGAACGAGCGGATCATGCGCGAACATCCGTTCGCGCCGCCGCCGCCCGCGACCCCGGCGCTGCCCGATCACGCCGCCGCCGATCCGGCGCCGCGCGACCATGAAGCGCCGGCGGATGACGCCGTGCAGCAGCCGGTAATGGTCGAGAAGCCGCATGTCGTGCCCGACACCGCAGCGCCGGCCGCGCCGCATGGCGCCGAGCAGGGCGGCGCCGAACCCCGCAACGACGATCATCATGCCGCCGATGGCCGCGTGGTCCAAGACAAGGCTGCATCGTGACCGAGATCGTCGACGAACTGGAAGATTCGCGCGCGCCGTTGCTCGATCACCTGCTCGAGCTGCGTCGACGGCTGCTCTATTGCATCGTGGCGGTGCTGCTGGCGTTCTTCGTCTGTTGGTATTTCGCCGAGGACATTTTCGCCTTCCTCGTCCAGCCGCTGCTGCACGCCGGACAGAAGACGGTGATCTACACGCAGATCTTCGAAGCGTTCTTCGTCCAGGTGAAGGTCGCGTTCTTCTCGGCGATGATGATCGCCTTTCCGGTGATCGCCAACCAATTGTGGCAGTTCGTCGCGCCGGGGCTGTATCGCAAGGAGCGGCGTGCGTTGCTGCCGTTCCTGCTCGCCACGCCGGTGCTGTTCCTGATGGGCGCGGCGATGGCCTATTATATCGCGATCCCGATGGCGCTGCATTTCCTGCTCGGTTATTCCGGGATGATCGGCGGCGTGCAGCAGCAGGCGCTGCCGGCGATCGGCAATTATCTCAGCTTCGTCATGCAGTTCCTGTTCGGGTTCGGCGCGGCGTTCCTGTTGCCGGTGCTGCTGATGCTGCTGGAGCGCGGCGGGATCGTCACGCGCAAGCAGCTGATCGGTGCGCGGCGCTATGCGATCGTCGGGGCGTTCGCGATCGCGGCGGTGCTGACGCCGCCGGATGTCGGATCGCAGCTGCTGCTCGCGATCCCGCTGGTGATCCTCTACGAAGCGGCGATCATCGGCATCTGGTTCACCGAGCGCAAGCGGGCGCGCGAGGAAGTCGCCACCGCCGCCAGCGCGGAATAGCTGGACTTTGATGACGCAAGGGCGACTGTACGGTTCGTCATTGCGAGCGTAGCGAAGCAATGACGGCTCGATTTGACGTCATCCCGCTCTAGCGCTTTCGGGGACTTACACCCTCGATGCGAAAAGGCCGGACAGAATTTCCATCGTCATCCCGGACTTGATCCGGGATCCCGCTTCTTTCTCTCGACGGCGGCCAAGAAGAAGCGGGGCCCCGGATCAAGTCCGGGGCGACTGCGATGAGGGAAACCGAGCGCAGTTACCAAAACGGGCGGCCCGTCGTAGACGAGCCGCCCGCTTCTACGTCGTTGTGGCGAAGCTTATTTGTTCTTATCGGCGGCCCCGGCGACCGCATCGCCCGCCGACGATACGTCCTTGCCGACGCCGCTGACGGTGTTGCACGCCGAGACCAGCACCGCGCTCGCGAGCACTGCGGCAGTCAGAACCTTACGCATTGAACGGTCTCCCTAGATACACATCGCACAATGCCGACCGTCGCGCTTCGTTCCGCGTCAGTCACAAGCCAATGGGGAGAAACGAATAAGGCCCGAAAGCATCACCGGGGGGGGAGGGTGGATGCTTTCGGGCCCATGTCTTGGACAGCGTAAGCGGGGGGGCGTATAGCCGCTGTCCGGAAATGAGAACGACGATGACGGGACGGGGTTCCGCGTCGCCTTCATTATCTCAGAAAAATTTTACAAGCTCATTCGCGACCCGTTACGGCGATCGCGATCTCATAAGCGCCGGTCAGCGGATCGTGCTGGAGGGTCGAGCGCAGTTGCCGTGTGAGCCCCTCGATCACCCGCCCGTAACGGTGCTGCAGCCCCTCGCGCAGCGGATCGCTGTCGACCAGCGCGCGTGACGACAGCCGCAGCAGCGCGCGATGGGGATCGTCGAGCGGCTTGAGCGTGATCCGCAGCTGCGTCTCGCTGAGGCAGGTCATCGCCAGCTCGACCAATTCGGTCACCAGAAAGGCGACCGCGACCGCAACGTCCTGCGTGACGTAGAAGGTGTCGATGTCGAGCACGATCCCGACCCGCGTCCCCTCCGGCGCGGTCGCGCGGATGCTCGACGCAAGCTCGCCCAGCACCGAACGCAGCCCGACGCCGCGATTCTCCTCCATCTCGGCGTAGTGATAGCGGTGCACCACGGCCAGCGCGTCGACGCGCCGCTGGATCGAGGCATAGGCCTGCGTCGCCTCGACGCTCCGCGCGCCGCGCGCGTGGAAGTTGATGAGGCTGGAAATGACCTGCAGGTTGTTCTTGACGCGGTGATGCACCTCGCGCGTCAGCTTGGTCTGCCGCATCAGCCCCTCGGCGAGCCCCGCCTCGTGGATCGCGACCGTCCGGCTCAGCGCCCGGAACGTATCGCCGAGATCGCGGATCTCCTGCGCCGGCAGCGCGCGCAGCATCGCCGGATCGGGCTGGTCGCCCGGCGCATAGGCGGCGATGCTGCCGCGCAACGCCCGCAGCGGCGCGATCAGCAGCCGGTCGACCACGAACCAGCTGATCGCCGCCGCCGCCGCCCACATCAGCAGCGGGAAGGTCAGCGCGATCAGCAGCGGCGAGCCGATCGGCGCGCTGCGCACCTGCATCTCCAGCGCCAGCCCGGCAATTCCGAGATCGCTGCGGATCGTCTCGCGTCGTTCCAGCGCACTTTCACGCGCCAGCGGGTCGAGTTCGAGCCGCTCGTCGCCGAGCGCCAGCGTCAGCCCGTAATCGGGCGCAAACCCGCTCGGCTGGCTGATCTGCGCGAGGAACGGCGCGGGAAAATAGGCGGCGGCGGTCAGGCCGTCGTTGCGCCCGGCGAAGCGCAGCATCACGCCGCGTTTCTCGACGATCCGCGCGCTGACGGCGTCGGTGGCCGATTGCCGGGCGAAGGCGGCCGCCCCGGGGAAGGGCTCGCCGCAGATCGCCCGGCCGCGGCGGTCGAGAATGACGAAGCCGGTGCCGGCGGCCGATTGCTGCGCGAACACGCCCTGCGCGCGCGCGCAGCTCGGGGTGTCGCCACGGTCGGCGGTGAGCGCGTCGACGGCGACGCGGAGCGCGGTCATGTCGCCGACCAGCTCGATCGCGATCGCCCGGCTCGATTCGGAGGCGGCGACGCGCAGGTGCGAGCGCAGCTCGGTATCGGCGATCTGCGTGACGCGCAGCGTGGCAAAGATCGCGATAAGTGCCAGCGGGAGCAGCGCGATGCTGAGGATCAGGAACAGTTTGGCCCCGGTCGGCCAGCGCGAAATCATGTCGAGACGCCCCGCGGCGGGCCGGGGGGCGTCAACCGCGGCAGGGGGCGCCACCGCGCGTCAGTCTAGTTTGCCAAGCAAGGAGAGCAGGTCGTCCGGCACCGCTTCCTCCACGGTCTTCTGATAGACGGAGCGCAATGCCGATCCCATGTCGCGGTTCTTCGATTGGGCCGCGGTACCCTTTTTCGGCTGTTCAGGCGCTTCCTTATCCGACGTCAACGTAAACCCCCTAAGACAGTCCGACCATCGGCACCCAGACGGGCCAACACGGCACCGCAGGACGTTCGTCGAACGAACGCCCCAACCGGACAAGCGCGTAATGCACGTATGAGCCATGAAACCAAATCCGGCATCGTTGGTTCCATGCGGGTGCGACGAAAATCGCCGGTCGGGGGGTATCATCTGCGACCTGTCATGACGTGCACGCACATTTGGGTATCGGCGGCGGCGGCCGGAGCCGCGCCGCAGGGAGGGTTTTCTACACATGTCGCTCGGACAACAACTCGCGCCGCACCTTCCGTTCCTGCGCCGCTACGGTCGCGCGCTGACGGGCAGCCAGGCGCAGGGCGACCGGTACGTGCGCGCCACGCTGGAAGCGATCGTGGCCGCGCCGGAGGAATTTCCGCGTGACGTCGATCCGCGGCTCGGACTCTATCGCACCTTCCAGGCGATCTGGAATTCCGCCAATTTCGACGAGACCGCCGACGAGACGCCGGCCGAGGATCAGGAAGCGGTGGCGCGCGCGCGGCTGTCGCGGATGACGCCGCTGTCGCGGCAGGCGCTGCTGCTGACCGCGATGGAGGGCTTCACCCCCGAGGATGCGGCCTATCTGATCGAGGTCGACGCCGCCGAGGTCGACGCGCTGGTCGCCGAGGCGCTGGCCGAGATCGAGAAGCAGACGCGCGCGCGCGTGCTTATCATTGAGGACGAGCCGATCATCGCGATGGACATCGAATCGATCGTCCGCGACCTGGGGCATGAAGTGACCGGCGTCGCGGTGACGCGCGACGAGGCGGTGGCGCTGGCGATGGAGGATCGTCCGGGTCTGGTGCTCGCCGACATCCAGCTCGCCGACGACAGTTCGGGGATCGACGCGGTCAAGGACATCCTTGCCGAGTTCAACGTGCCGGTGATCTTCATCACCGCCTTCCCGGAGCGGTTGCTGACCGGCGAGCGGCCCGAGCCGACCTTCCTCATCACCAAGCCGTTCCAGCGGTCGACGGTGAAGGCGGCGATCAGCCAGGCGCTGTTCTTCGACGAGAGCACGGTTCCGGCCTGATCGCGGCGTGCTGCCATACGATCCGGCATCCTGTTGCGGGTTCGTCTTCGATACGGACCCAAAACGGTTCTAAGGGGTTACATCGCTTATGGCAGACGAAAACGAGCGCATTCACCTCGAAACCGACGAAGCGCGGGCGGGCAGCACGCCCGGAATGACGCGGTACATCTTGGTGGCGTCGCTGCTGCTGGTGATCGCGATCTTCGCCGCCATCCTGCTGTCCTGACGCGTCGATGTTGACGCACGGACTGGCCAAGCGGCCGGACGATACCTATCTTCACGGCTCGGACGGGCGCCAGCCAGGCGCCGATCCAGCACAACGGAGCGGCATGACCCAATCTAATACGCTCGCAGACGACGCGCCGGAAACGGCGCCGGTCGAGCACGTCGCGCTCTCCGATCCGGAGTTCAAGAAGCAGCTGGCGCTGGTGATCCCGCATCTGCGCGCCTTCGGGCGGTCGCTGTCGGGCAATCGCGATCTCGCGGACGATCTGGTCCAGGAGACGCTGCTGAAGGCATGGGCGGCGCGCAAGCGCTTCCAGGCCGGCACCAACATGCGCGCGTGGACCTTCATCATCCTGCGCAACCTGTTCCTGAGCCAGATGCGCCGCGCGCGCTTCAAGGGCGAATGGGACGATCTGGTCGCCGACCGCGTGCTCGCTGCGCCGGCCAGCCAGGACAAGCATGTCGAACTGGCGGACATGCAGCGCGCGCTGATGCACCTGCCGCAGCCGCAGCGCGAGGCGCTGATCCTCGTCGGCGCGGGCGGGTTCGCCTATGAAGAGGCGGCCGAGATCTGCGGTGTCGCGGTCGGCACGATCAAGAGCCGGGTCGCGCGCGGGCGCGTCGCCCTCGAGGCGCTGATGGCCGGCAGCGCGCTGTCGTCGCGACGCGATCACGAGGTCGACAGCGAACGGTCGACGCTCGATTCGATCATGAGCGAAGTCGACGAACTCAGCCGCGACCGCGATTCCTAAAGATCATCCGTCATTGCGAGCGTAGCGAAGCAATCCAGAGCCGGACCAGGACGCCCTGGATTGCTTCGCTACGCTCGCAATGACGTCGGTTTTGATCAACCGCGGAAACGCACCCGGCGTAATTGGTCGAGGCACGCCTCCATCTCGCACGGCAGCTTCGCTTCCTTGCGGAACGCCGCGCGCAGCGGCGTCGCCAGCGCGTCCGCGGCCTGCGGCGCGTGCACGGCATAGGCGCCGTGCGAGGGGATGCCGTCGGAGGTCGCTTCCTGAACCATGGTGTCGCAACGCCGCTTTTTCGCTAAGGTTGCGCCCGTATGACAGAGACGGTCACCGACGCCCGAACGCGTGCCGCCCGGTTTGCGCCATTTCTGGACGGGCTGATCGCGCGCGAGGCGGTGACCGCCGCCGCACTCGCCGCGGACGATCTGCCGGTCGGCAAGCGGCTGCGACTGGAACGGCGACAGCTGGCGTTACGGGTCGCGGAGGGCGATCTGGCCGGAACGCTCGACCTCACCGGCGTGACCGCGGCGTTGACCGAGTTCGCGGATTCGGCGCTCGACCGCGCGATCACCGCGGCGATCCGCGAACGGACGCCCGAGGCCGGCGTGCAGGGCTTTGCGGCGATCGCGCTCGGCAAGCAAGGCAGCCGCGAGCTGAATTATTCGTCGGACATCGACCCGATCCTGATCTACGATCCGCTGACCCTCCCGCATCGTCCGCGCGAGGAGGTTGCCGATGCCGCGGTGCGGATCGGCCGGCGCGTGCTCGAGCTGTTGCAGGCGCGCGATGCGGACGGTTACGTCCTGCGCGTCGACCTGCGATTGCGTCCCTCACCCGAGGCGACCCCGATCGTGATCCCGATCGATGCCGCGATCGCTTATTATGAATCGCAGGCATTGCCTTGGGAGCGCGCCGCCTTCATCCGTGCGCGGGCGGCGGCGGGCGACCGGGCACTCGGACAGCGCTTCCTCGACACGATCCGCCCGTTCATCTGGCGGCGCAGCCTCGATTTCGGCGCGGTGGGCGAGATCCTCGACATCACCCGGCGCATCCGCGATCATCATGCGCAGGGGCAGGCGTTCGGGCCGGGCTATGACCTCAAGCGCGGGCGCGGCGGGATCCGCGAGATCGAATTCTTCGCGCAGATCCACCAGCTGATCCACGGCGGACGCGACGCGACGCTGCGCGCGCCCGCCACGCGCGATGCGCTGGCGGCGCTGGCCGCGGCGGGACGGATCGACGCCGACGACGCACGCGCGCTGAGCGCGGCCTATACGCTACTGCGCACGATCGAGCATCGCATCCAGATGATCGACGACCGGCAGACCCATGCGCTGCCGACCGGCGAGGGGCTCGACCGGGTCGCGCAGCTGCACGGGCTGGCGGACGGCGCGGCGCTGCTCGACCTGCTCCGCCCGCATGTCGCGCGCGTCGCGGCGACCTTCGACCGGCTCGCGCCCGCGGCGACCGCGGCGGTGCCGCACGAGGCGGGACGGTTGAGCGACTATCTCGCCGCCGCCGGCTTCGCCGAGACCGACGATGCCGCGCGCCGGATCGTCGCGTGGCGCGAGGCGCGCTACCCGGCGTTGCGCAGCGGCGCGGCGCAAAGCGCGCTGGAGGCGGTGCTGCCCGGGCTGGTCGAGGCGCTGGCGCAGGCGCCGGTGCCGCTGACGGCGCTCAATCGGCTCGACAGATTGCTGGAGCGGCTGCCGAGCGCGATCAACATCTTCCGCTTGCTGGAGGCGCGGCCGGCGCTCGCCACGCTGCTCGCCGAAATCCTCAGCCACGCGCCGACGCTCGCCGAGGCGCTGGCGCGACGGCCCGACCTGCTCGACGGACTGATCGACGCGAGCGCGTTCGATCCGGTCGGCGACGTGCCCGCCCTGATGGCGGAGATGCGCGCCACCGAACAGGGCGCCGACTATCAGGCGATCCTCGACCATGTGCGCCGCGTTGTCGGCGACCGGCGGTTCGCGCTCGGCACGCAGATCGTCGCCGGGCGCGCCGACCCGCTCGATGTCGCGGCCGGCTATGCGCGCGTCGCCGAGGCGGCGGTGGCGGTGCTGACCGCCGCGACCGTCGCGCCCTTCGAGGAAGCGCACGGGCGCGTCCCCGGCGGCGAGTTGGTGATCCTCGCGCTCGGCCGGCTGGGTGGCGCGGCGCTGACCCATGCGTCGGACCTCGACCTGATCTATCTGTTCACCGGTGACTTTTCCACCGAGTCCGACGGCGCGAAGCCGCTCGGCGCGACGCTCTATTTCACCCGGCTGGCGCAGCGCGTGACCGCGGCGCTGTCGGTGCCGACCGCGGCGGGGCCGCTCTATCAGGTCGACACGCGGCTGCGACCGTCGGGCGCGCAGGGGCCGCTGGTGGTCAGCGTCGACTCCTTCGCGCGCTACCAGCGCGAGGAAGCGTGGACGTGGGAGCATATGGCGCTGACCCGCGCGCGTGCCATCTATGGCAGCCCGGCGGCGCGCGGCGCGGTCGAGGCGATCGTCGCGCGGGTGCTGGGCGGCGAGCGCGCCGAACACGATATCGCCGCCGATGCCGCGGCGATGCGCGCCGAGATGGCGCAGCACAAGCCGCCGCAGGGGCCGCTCGACGCCAAGCTGCTGCCTGGCGGGCTCGTCGATCTGGAGTTTGCGGTGCATGTCGCGCAGCTGACGCGCCGCATCGCGTTCACCCCCGAACTCGGCAGCGCGATCGACGCGCTGATCGCCGCCGGCGTGTTCGCGCCTGCGCTGCGCGCGGCCTATGACCTGCTCGGGCGGTTGCTGGTGACGGTGCGGCTGATCGCCCCCGACGCGCAGGAGCCCGCCGCGGCGGCGACGCGCGCGCTGATCGCGCGGGGGGTGATGCTGCCCGATTGGGAGACGGTGCTTGCCACGCTGGCGACGGTGCGCGAGAGCGTCGCGGCAAGCTGGCAGGAGAGCATCGCATGGACACCCTCCCGGACGTGACCGCCACCGGCGCCGATGGCGCGCCGGTTCGGCTGCACGATCTGCCGCGCCCGCTGGTCGTCTATTTCTATCCCAAGGACGACACGCCCGGCTGCACGCGCGAGGCGCAGGATTTTTCGGCCTTGTCCGACGACTTTGCCGCGGTGGGCGTGAGCGTGCTCGGGGTGTCGCGCGACACGGTCGCCAAACACGCGAAGTTCCGCGACAAACATGCGCTGACCGTTGCGCTCGCCAGCGACCTCGACGGCAGCGTTACCGAGGCGTTCGGCGTGTGGGGCGAGAAGCAGCTCTACGGCAAGAGCTACATGGGGATCGAGCGCGCGACGTTCCTGTTCGATCGCGACGCGACGCTGGTGCAGGCGTGGCGCAAGGTGAAGGTACCGGGGCACGCTGCGGCAGTGCTGGACGCCGCGAAGGCGCTGTAACGCAAGTCGACATTTCCTCCTCGTCGCCCCGGACGTGATCCGGGGCCCCGCTTCTCTCTCGCGACCGAGGCGAAAAGCGGGATCCCGGATCACATCCGGGATGACGAAGGATGTTGGTCCTTTCTGCAACCCCGACCGTGATCCGCGGCGACGAACGGGACGGATATCCGCAACGAAGCGCCGACGAAAATCCTGAAAACCTGCGCGTCGATCCGCCCTCAAGCCATCGGGCCGCCGCTTCTTGCAACGACTCGGCGCAGGACTCCGGCGCTTGGACGCGCCCGGCGGCAGACGCTATTGCGCGATTAACCTTCTACCGCGCACAAACCTTTGCGTTCGCTGCGGCGGTTCTTTCGCGGGCGGACACGGAAAAAGGGGAAGACCGGCGCGTGTCGCACCGGTCGCAGTCTTGATCTGGGGTTCGATGACCGACACCGCTTCTCTGCCGGCCGGGCGGCCGCTTGTTCGCCTGAACGCCGTGATCGCCGGACGACCGGCGCTGCTGCGCGGGGGCGCCGCACTCCTCCTCGGATTCGCCGGTTACGGCGCGCTCCAGGCGTCGACGCAGGTCGCGCAGGCCGCCGGGCTGACGCCCGCCGCGGCGGCGCAGGCGCAGCGGATGCAGGCGATGGAGCACAAGGTCGAGCGGATGCAGGCGCGGGTCGCGACGATCCGCACCGCCGCGCAGCAACATGCCGCGCGGATCGAGCAGCGGCAGGAATTGCTGACCGCGGCGCTGACCGGGCAGGGCGATGCGCAGCGGATGGCGCTGGCGACGCTCGCGGTCGATCCGCAGGCGACGCGCGTCGCCGCCGACACGATCCGCCCGTTCCTGACGGTCGAGCGCCGGCAGGTGGCGCTGGCGCAGGTCGCCGAGCAGCAATTGCGCGACCGTTATGCCGCCACCGCGCAGCAGCTGCGCCAGCGCGGCATCGCGCCGAGCCGCGTCGCCAAGGCGGGTGCGGCGATGGGCGGTCCGCTGGTCGAGGCGACCAGCACCGAGGCGCGCGCCGATCTCGCCGCCGACCAGCAGTTCCGCTCGCTGTTCATGACCTGGAAGAAGCTCGACCGGCTCGAGCAGGGCGTGATCGCGATCCCGTCGGTGCAGCCGGTGCAGAAGCTGCAGTTCACCAGCAATTTCGGCATCCGCTCGGACCCGTTCCGCGGCACTGCCGCGATGCACGCCGGCGTCGACATTCCCGGTCCGTCGGGCACGCCGATCTACGCCACCGCCGACGGTGTCGTCAGCCATGCCGGCCGGCAAGGCGGCTATGGCAACATGGTCGAGATCAATCACGGTAAGGGCATCGCGACCCGCTACGGCCACCTGTCCAAGATCATCGTCGCCGACAACACCCGCGTGAAGCGCGGGCAGCTGATCGCGCTGATGGGCTCGACCGGACGCTCGACCGGCCCGCACCTCCACTATGAGGTGCGGATCGACGGCCATGCGGTCAACCCGGTGCCGTTCCTGACCACCGCCGATTACCTGATGGCCGCGCAGGATCGCGCGGTCGGGCAGATCCCGGTGTCGACCACCGGTCCGGCGCCGCAGGACTGAGGCGGAGCGGCTGACGCTCTCCTCCGTCGCCCCGGACCTGATCCGGGGCCCCGCTTCTTACCGCCGACCGAGCGAAGAAGCGGGATCCCGGATCAAGGCTCTCCTGAGCTTGCCGAAGGGTCCGGGATGACGAAGAAGGGGATGCTCTTTCCGATTGCGGCGACTGCGCCTATCTTGCCCGTCATGGCCACGCTCGCACCCGCTATCATCCTTACCCCTGCCGCCGCGGCGCGCGTCGCGGCGATCGCCGCGCGCCAGAACAAGCCCGCGATCCTGCGGCTGTCGGTCGAAGGCGGCGGTTGTTCGGGGTTCCAGTATCGCTTCGGGTTCGCCGACGCGCCCGAGCCCGCCGACCTGATCGCCGAAACCGATGGCGTCCGGCTGGTGGTCGACGACATCAGCCTCGACCTCGTCCGCGGCGCCAGCGTCGACTATGTCGAATCGCTCGGCGGGGCGTCGTTCAAGGTCGAGAATCCCAATGCCGCGAGCGGCTGCGGGTGCGGCACGAGTTTTTCCGTGTAGTTAGACAAGCGCGCGGACCGCGTTTAGACCGGCGCGCGTGAAGATCGTCACCTACAACGTCAACGGTATCAAGGCGCGCCTGCCGCGCCTGCTCGAATATCTTGCCGAGGAGCAGCCCGATGTGGTCTGCCTCCAGGAGCTGAAGTCGAGCGACGACACCTTTCCCGAAGCCGAGATCCGCGCCGCCGGTTATGGCGCGGTGTGGCACGGACAGAAGGGCTTCAACGGCGTTGCGGTGCTCGCGCGCGGCGTCGACCCGGTCGAGCGGCAACGCGGACTGGCGGGGGAGCCGGAGGACGAGCATAGCCGCTATCTGGAATGTTCGGTGTTCGGGCTGGTGATCGCGTCGATCTACCTGCCCAACGGCAATCCGCTGCCCGGGCCGAAGTTCGATTACAAATTGCGCTGGATCGGGCGGTTGCAGGAGCGCGCGCGCGCCTTGCTCGCCGAGGAGCTGCCGGTGGTGCTGGCGGGCGACTACAACGTCATCCCCAATGACGACGACACCTTCTCGGTCAAGGCGATGGCGTCCGACGCGCTGATGCAGCCCGAGAGCCGCCACGGCTATCGCGCGCTGCTGGCGCAGGGGTGGACCGACGCATTGCGCACGCGTCACCCGAAGGGCGGCGTGTGGACGTTCTGGGATTATCAGGCGGGCGCGTGGCAGCGTGACGCCGGGTTCCGGATCGATCATCTGCTGCTTAGCCCGGCGGTCGCCGACCGGCTGGCGGACGCGGGCGTCGACAAGGCCTATCGCGGGCGCGAGAAGGCCAGCGACCATGCGCCGACCTGGGTGCGGCTGCGATGATGCTGAAGGCGGCGGCGGTCGCGCTGCTGGCGACGATCGCGACCGCGGCCGCCGCGCAGGATGCGCCGGGCGTGCGCTTTTGCCCCAATCGCCCGTCGCTGGGGGCGAGCGGGTGCACGACGCTGCCGGGACAGGTGCAGGTCGAACTCGCCGGGGTCGACTGGCAGCGTGACGACGACGGCGAATCGCGCGAGGACCTGATCCGCAGCGAGGTGACCGCGCGGATCGGGCTGACGCGGAACAGCGAGGCGCAGATCGCGTGGAACCCGCTCGCCACGCTGCGGACCCGTGATCTTGCGAGCGGCGCGGTGACCCGCCACACCGGCGCCGGCGACGTGACGCTCGGGTGGCGGCGTTCGTTGAGCCACCCCGACGGCAAGAAGCTGTCGGCGGCGGTGCAGCCCTATGTGACGCTGCCGGTCGGGCATAGCGAGATCGGCGACGGCGATTGGTCGGCGGGCGCCGTGCTGCCGGTCATGTGGCGGATCGACAAGAAGTGGAGCATCGACTTCACCGGGCAGCTCGCCGCGGCGGTCGACGATGACGGCCACGGCCGGCATTTCGACGCCACCGGGGTGTTCGGTGTCGGCTATGCGCTGACCGACAGCGTCACCGCCAATGCCGAACTGTCGGTCGAACGCGACCAGGATCCCGCCGAGCATGTCGTGCGGACGCTGGCGGCGGCGTCGCTGGCGTGGAAGCTCACCAAACGCACCCAGCTCGACCTGCTCGCGGTGGCCGGGCTCAACCATCATGCGCCCGATGCGCGCATCGCGCTGGGCGGGGCCTTGCTGTTCTGACCGGCAATCGGCGGATCGCGCCGGATGTTGGTGTGCTTTGCCAGCGTAATACACCTGTCATATGGCAAAAACCGCCGAAAACCGCCAGATTTTGAATTGGCACGATGGGTGCAATGTGTCCCGTGTCCCCGATCAACGGGGCAGGGAGACAAGCCATGAAGACCATCGCCACCGCCGTCATCGCCACGCTGTTCGCCGTCGCGCCGGCGCATGCCGCCCCCAAGGCCGCCCCGACCGCCGAAGCGTCGCCGGTCGCCAGCGAAGGCACCGCACCGGTCCGCAGCGCCAAGACCCGCTATTGCTACAAGACCGAGCAGACCGGTTCGCGCATCCTTTCGCGCGTCTGCAAGACCCGCGATGCGTGGAAGCAGGTCGGCGTCATCGTTCCCGAGAATATGTGAGTGTCGCCCGCGCGCGGGTCTCCGGCGCCGGCCGGAGCCCCGCCGCAGCGGATCAGAAGGTGCGCTCGTACACCTGGTAGATCTTGTTGACGCGGCTATCGATCGCGGTGGCGATCGAGTTCATGCCCTGGTTATCGTCGAGCACCCAGCCGATCTCGCCGCGCGTCGCGCCGTAATGCGCCACCGACGCCTTGCGGATCGCCTCGATCATCATGAAGGCCAATTGCCCGGCCAGCCGCGAGCTTTGCAGTTCCTTGCGCACCCCCATCAACGGCACGCGCATCGTCTGCACGCGCGGCTTGCGCAGCCACCACAGCAATTTCGCCCAGCCGAACGGCAGCAGATTGCCGTCGAGCGGCTTGATCGCCTCATTGAGGTCGGGAAGCGTGATCATGAACGCGACCGGCTTGCCGTCCAGCTCGGCGATGCGGATCAGATCGTTGAAGACGATCGGCTTCAGCTTCACCCCGACGTCCTTGATCTCGGGCGGGGTGAGCGGGATGAAGCCCCAATTGTCCGACCAGGCGTCGTTGAGGATGTCGAGGATGATCGCCGCCTCCTCCTCGAACTTGTTCTTGTTCACCTCGCGAATGACGATGCTCTTGTTCGCCTCGCCCGAGCGGATGATGCGCTTCACCAGCGGCGGGAATTCCTGCGTGATGTCCAGCTCGTAGGTGATGAGCTGCTTGACCGGCTGATAGCCCGCGCGCTCGATCCAGCCGCGATATTCGGGCTTGTGATGCCCCATCATCACGGTCGGCGACTGATAATAGCCCTGGATGAGCAGGCCGGGCTCTTCCCAGATCGACATGCTGACTGGGCCGAGCGCGCGCGTCATCCCCTGCTCGCGCAGCCAGCCTTCGGCTTTCGCGAGCAAGGCCGTGAAGATGCCCTCGTCCTCGGCGTCCATCAGCCCCCATTGCCCGCAGCCCGGCCCGAAGCCGCGCTCGGCGGGCATCTCGAGCCCGAGCGTGTCGATATGCGCGGAGATGCGCCCGACGACGCGGCCCTCGCGGCGCGCGAGGAACAATTGCGCCTTGGCATGGCTGAACCAGCCGTTCTTCTCGGGCGTGATGAGCCCCAATGCTTCGCCCTTGAGCGGCGGCACCCAGTAGGGATCGTCCCTGTAAAGACGAAATGGCAGGTCGACGAACGCCTTGCGGTCGCTCTTGGTCAGGACGGGAGTGATCGAAAGCTCAGCCATGTTGCTGGCGTGTAAACGGCTCGCTCGATCATAGCGAGTGAACAATTATCCAGATTGGCGATCGGTACGGTCCTGTTCCCGACACCGTCTCGCCACTATGTTCGGGCAATGGATACGCCCATGAACACCATGACTCTCGATCGCGCGCCCGTCGCTGCGCGCGCCGCGCGTCCGGCGATCGCCGACGACAAGGCGATGCTGAAGGCCGCCGCCGAGCTGACGCGCGACCTGCTCAAGCCGCGTCCCGGCATCTACTGGGCCGATCTGATCGCCTCGTCGCTGGTCGGCTACGGCGCGCTGGCGGTGGCGATCGTCTCCGCGTCAACCGCGCTGGCGGTGGTCGCCGGGGTGGTGGCGGTGCTCGCGCTGTACCGTGGGATGAGCATGATCCACGAGCTGACGCACGTGAAGCATGCGGCGCTGCCGGGCTTTCGCGCCGGATGGAACGCGTTGATCGGCGTGCCGATGATGATCCCGTCGTTCATGTACGAGGGCGTCCACAACCTGCACCATGCCAAGACGCGCTACGGTACGTCGGAGGATCCCGAATATCTGCCGCTCGCGCTGATGAAGCCTTGGACGCTGCCGGTGTTCATCCTCGTCTCGGCGCTGGCGCCGGTCGGGCTGCTGATCCGCTTCGGCGTGCTGGCGCCGCTGTCGGCGCTGTCGCCGGCGCTGCGGACCGCCGTGGTGGCGCGCTATTCGGCGCTGTCGATCAATCCGCACTTCCGCCGCCGGATGCCGCAGGGCGACGAAAAGGCGCGCTGGGACCGGCTGGAGGCCGCCACCGCGGTCTGGGCGCTTGCGCTGATCGTGACGACCGCCACCGGCGTGCTGCCGCTCAAGGCGTTTCTGATCTTCCTTGCGGTCGGGTCGGGCGTTGCGCTCATCAACCAGGTGCGGACGCTGGTCGCGCACCTCTGGGAGAATGAGGGCGAGGTGATGACCGTCACCGCGCAATATCTCGACTCGGTCAACGTGCCGCCGCCTGCGCTGCTGCCGGTGCTGTGGGCGCCGATCGGGCTGCGCTATCACGCGCTGCACCATCTGCTGCCGGGCGTGCCCTATCACGCACTGGGCGAGGCGCATAAGCGCCTGTCGGGCGTGCTGGAGCCGGGTTCGCCCTACTACAAGGCGAACTATCGCGGGCTGCCGGGGCTGGTCGGCAAATTGACGATGGCGACGCTGCGCGGGCGCTGAGCCCGCCGCCAGCCTTATTGACGGTGGAATGAGAAAAGCACCGGCCCGCGGGGAGCGGACCGGTGCTTTTTCATGCGCCGCCGGGCGCGTCGATCAGATGAAGCGATTGACGATGTTCTCGATCCGCTCCTGACGGCCCGAGCGCGGGCGCGGGTTGACGTCGGCGCTCTCGGCCAGATCGGCAATCCCGGCGAGGTCGAGCGTCGACACCTTCTGGCCGAACTCGGCGTCCCAGCCCGCGTAGCGCTCTTGCTTGATCGCATCGAGGCGACCGTCCTCAATCAGCGCGGCGGCGTTGAGCAGGCCCTTCGCGACGACGTCGATCCCGCCGACATGGCCGTAGAACAGGTCGACCGCGTCCATCGACTGACGGCGGACCTTGGCGTCGAAGTTGAACCCGCCGGTGGTGAAGCCGCCCGCACGCAGGATCTCGAGCATCGCCAGCGTCAGTTCCTCGACCGAGTTCGGGAATTGGTCGGTGTCCCAGCCGTTCTGGTGATCGCCGCGGTTGGCGTCGATCGAGCCGAAGATGCCGAGCGCGCCGGCCATCGCGATCTCATGCTCGAAGGTGTGGCCGGCGAGCGTGGCGTGGTTCGCCTCGATGTTGACCTTGACCTCGTTCTCCAGCCCGTACTTCTTGAGGAAACCGTACACGGTGGCGGTGTCGAAGTCGTACTGGTGCTTGGTCGGCTCGTGCGGCTTCGGCTCGATCAGGATCGTGCCGGTGAAGCCGATCTTGTGCTTGTGCTCGACCACGAGCGTCAGGAAGCGGCCGAGATTGTCCAACTCGCGCTTGAGGTCGGTGTTGGCGAGCGTCTCATAACCTTCGCGGCCGCCCCACAGCACATAGTTGCTGCCGCCGAGGCGGTGCGTCGCCTCCAGCGCGTCGCGGACCTGCATCGCGCCGAACGCATAGACTTCCGGGTCCGGATTGGTCGCGCCACCGGCCGCGAAGCGCGGGTTCCCGAACAGGTTGGCGGTGCCCCACAGCAGCTTGCGCCCCGACGATGCCTGGAGCTTCTCGAGGTGATCGACCGCCTCGCCGAAGAAGCGGCGATGTTCGGCGACGCTGTTGGCATCGGCCATCACGTCGACGTCGTGGAAGCAATAATACGGCACGTCGAGCTTGGTGAAGAAGTCGAACGCCACTTCACGCTTCTGCGCCGCGGCGGCGCTGTCGTTCGCGCCGGCGTGCCACGGGCGGTTGAAGGTGCCGCCGCCGAACACGTCCGAGCCCGGCCAGCAGAAGGTGTGCCAGAAGCAGGCGGCGAAGCGGAGGTGATCCTCCATGCGCTTGC
>CAJYLV010000005.1 GCA_913776255.1 uncultured Sphingomonas sp.
ATTCCGGTTTCCCGCGTCGCATAGGGACGCGAGAACGGGAATTACATGCCGTTGTGCTCGGCTGCGTTCTCGATCGCGTCCGAAGCGTCTTCGGCGTTTTCCGAAGCGTTCATCAGGTCGGCCGCAACGGCTTCGTTCGAGGTGTTTTCAGCCTGGGCTTCCAGGTTGTCGGCCAGCATTTCCAGGTTGTCCGAAGCTGCGTCGGCAGCGTTGTCGGTCGGGGTGTTCTTGCAGGCGGCGACCGAGAGGAGGCCGGCGGCGGCGGCGACGAGCATGATCTTCTTCATTCGGGTTACTCCCAGAAAATTCCATTTCGCGAATATCCCGGCGTCACCGCCGTCGCGAGATTGCCGCAATAGCGCCTTGTGCAGCGCCGTCAATGTCCAATTGTGGCAGGAATGCGGCTTTGCGACCAATGGTGGAGCGTGGCTGGTCCGCGACGAACCGCAAAAATGGCCGGATTCAGTGTCGAAAAGGTCGCGTTACGCTACGTCATGCTGCATGTGCGAATTATGTCGCGGCGACCGGCGATCGATCCATTCGGCAGCCCGTCGATGATCGTGTCGCGGCGTCTGCGGGCACGGGGCGGGGCGTTCCGAATCGGCTGGGGACGCTGCCGTTCGGTTCACGGTACCCGCGTTGCCAATTCGCCGGCCCAACGCTACATCGCGCCGTAAGCATTCATACCACCCCAGATATTCGAAACGGAGCCTTCGGCAATGGCCGTGCAGTACAGCTATGTGATGAAGGGTCTGACCAAGACCTTCCCCGGCGCCAACAAGCCGGTCCTGAACAACATCCACCTGCAGTTCCTGCCCGACGCGAAGATCGCGATCATCGGGCCGAACGGCGCGGGCAAGTCGACCCTGATGAAGGTCATGGCCGGCATGGACACCGAATTCACCGGGGAGGCCTGGGCCGCCGAGGGCATCAAGGTCGGCTACCTGCCGCAGGAACCGAAGCTCGACCCGACCAAGACGGTGATGGAAAACGTCAAGGACGGCGTGCGCCCGGTCGCCGACCTGGTCGATCGCTTCAACGCCATCTCGGCCGAAATGGGCGATCCGCAGGACGACACCGATTTCGACGCGCTGATGGAGGAGATGGGCGAGCTGCAGGCGAAGATCGACGCGGTCGATGGCTGGAGCCTCGACAACCAGCTCGAGATCGCGATGGAAGCGCTGCGCTGCCCGCCGGGCGACGCATCGGTCGAAAACCTGTCGGGCGGTGAAAAGCGCCGCGTGGCGCTGTGCAAGCTGCTGCTCGAAAAGCCGCAGATCCTGCTGCTCGACGAACCGACCAACCACCTCGACGCCGAAAGCGTCGGCTGGCTGGAAAACTACCTCAAGGAATATACCGGCAACGTCATCCTCGTGACCCACGACCGCTATTTCCTCGATAACGTGGTCAACTGGGTCCTCGAACTCGATCGCGGCCGCTACTACACCTACGAGGCCAATTATTCGGGCTATCTGGAAAAGAAGGCCAAGCGCCTCGAACAGGAAGAGCGCGAGGAAGCCGGCAAGGCCAAGGCGATCCAGGACGAACTCAACTGGATGCGGCAGACGCCCAAGGCGCGCCAGACCAAGTCCAAGGCCCGCATCCGCGCGTTCGACGAACTGGTCAAGAACCAGGAGAATCGCGCGGTCGGCAAGGCGCAGATCCTGATCCAGATCCCCGAGCGCCTCGGCGGCAAGGTGATCGAGGCACAGGGCCTGACCAAGGCGTATGGCGACAAGCTGCTGTTCGAGAATCTCGACTTCAACCTGCCGCCGGGCGGCATCGTCGGCGTGATCGGGCCGAACGGCGCGGGCAAGTCGACGCTGTTCAAGCTCATCACCGGGCAGGAACAGCCCGACGCCGGGACGATCGAGGTCGGCTCGACGGTTCGACTCGGCTATGTCGACCAGAGCCGAGACGATCTCGATCCGAACAAGAACGTCTGGCAGGAAATCTCCGACGAGCTGGAGGTGTTCCGCTTCGGCAAGCAGGAGCTGGGGACGCGCGCCTATGTCGGTGCGTTCAACTTCCGCGGGCCGGACCAGCAGAAGAAGGTCGGTCAGCTGTCGGGCGGTGAGCGCAACCGCGTCCACATGGCCAAGATGCTCAAGGAGGGCGGCAACGTCCTGCTGCTCGACGAGCCGACCAACGACCTCGACGTCGAGACGCTGCGCGCGCTTGAGGAGGCGCTGGAGACGTTCGCGGGCTGTGCGGTGGTGATCAGCCACGATCGCTTCTTCCTCGATCGCCTCTGCACGCACATCCTCGCGTTCGAGGGCGACAGCCATGTCGAATGGTTCGAGGGCAATTACGAGAGCTATGAGGAAGACAAGCGTCGCCGCATGGGCGACGCCGCCGACCGCCCGACGCGGCTGGCGTACAAGAAGCTGACGCGCTGACCGGGGCAGGGCGGGGCGCGGGGGCGCTCCGTCCGGCTTGCTTGCGCCCATGGTCATGATGGTGGGGCTCCGGACGTGAGCCGGAGCAGTTTCCGCTTCTCGCCGGGTTGGCGAACAACCGCCCTAAAGGTCAGTCGTCGCCACGGTCAGCCAGGGTAAAGTCGAGGCGGTAAGGACGTCGCCGAACCGCACGACGCGCCGTTCGGCATAGTCCTCACCCGACGGTTGCCATAGCTGGTGGATAACGCCGCCCTTGACGTCGACGGCCCAATATTCGGCGATCCCGGCACGGGCGTAAAGCGCCCGTTTCAGCGTCAGATCGCTAGCAAGCGTGCTATCGGCGACCTCGATTACCAGACGGACCTTCTCACCCGGCAACATACCGTCGCCATGCTTGGCTGCCACCACAAGGTCTGGCTCGGGCATCGTGTCGTCGAACAGTTTGACCGACGGCGCGATCAGCAGCATCAGCCCGGGATCGCGCCGCAAGGCGTGCCCGATCGCCAACGCAAATGCGGCCTGTATCCGGGCATGCGGCGTGTACGCCGGACTCATGATCCAGATGTCCCCCTCGATCAATTCGGTCCGTCGATCGCCGAACGTTCCGTCCGCTGCCAATCGAAGATAGTCCTCGACCGTCAGTCGGTATTTCCCGGGGCGGAGGCGTTCCTGCACCGTCATCGTGGGTAGATTATCATTGAATCGTCTTGCGACAAGCCGCGGCTACTTCCGCTCCCCCGCGCTCTTGTCGCGCAGCGCGATAAACTCGCTGCCCGCGCTCCACGTCGGCCACACGCCCGCCTTCGACAGCCGCGCCCCCATCGCGTGGAACAGGTCGACGTCCGCCGCCGCGCCGTCCAGCTTCCACCCGGCATCCCAGGCGTCACAGGTCTTGTGGTAGCAGGCCATGTACTCGTCGAGCCACTTCTGCCCGCCCGCGCGTCCACCGTCGCGCAGGTCCGCCGCGCCGCCCAGCGCCATCAGCAGCAGCGACGGCACCCCGCGCCGCACCACCGAAAAGTGATCGGCGCGGTAGAAGAGCCCGCGCTCGCTGAACGTCTCCGGCGTCACCACGCGCCCCTGCGCACGTGTCGCGTCCGCCAGCAGCCCGTCGAGCGACGATTGCCCCTGACCGACCAGCACCACGTCCTTCGCGGGGCCGGCGGTCTGGAGGATGTCGAGCGTAAGGTTCGCGGCGGTCTTCGCCAGCGGGTAAACCGGATGCGCGGCATAATGTTCGGAGCCGAGCAGCCCGCGCTCCTCGCCGGTCCACAGCGCGAACAGCAGCGTCCGCTCCGGCGCGGGCGCCGCCTTGAACAGCCGCGCCAGTTCGACCACGCCCGCCGTTCCCAGCGCATCGTCGTTTGCGCCGGGGCGCAGCGTCTTGCCCGCGGCATCCGCCGGGCCTTCGCCATAGGCGTCCCAATGCGCCGCGAACATCACGATCTCGTCGGGGCGCTTCGTGCCGGGGATCTTCGCGAGCACATTGGCGCTCTCGATCCGCTCGACCGCGACGCGCGCCGCCGCCGAGAAGCGCGGCGTCATCGCCACCGGGCGGAACCCCTTTGAGCGCGCCGCCACGCGCAGTCTGGCGAGATCGAGCCCGGCGTCGGCGAACAGCCGATTGGCCACGTCATGGTCGATCCAGCCCTGCAACGGAACGCGGCGGTCGTCCGCCGCGCGGACGATGTCATAATTTTCGCCGTTCGAGGCGTTGACCGTCGACCACGGATAGCCAGCCCCGCCGGTATCATGGACGATCAGCGCCGCCGCCGCCCCGCGCCGCGCGGCTTCCTCGAACTTGTAGGTCCAGCGCCCGTAATAGGTCATGCGGCGGTCGCCGAACTTGCCCTTGGCGTCGTCGCCGGCCTGCGCCTCGAAATCGGGATCGTTGACGAGGAAGACCAAGGTCTTGCCGCGCAGGTCGATGCCCTTGAAATCGTCCCAGCCCGCCTCGGGCGCCGACACGCCATAGCCGACGAACACCATCGGCGAGTCCTTGATCGCGATCGTGGCGGCATCGCGCACCGTCGTAACCGCAATCTCCTTGCCCTGCATCAGCGTCGTCGTCCCGATCGTCATCCGGGCATCGGGCGCGACGCGGGTGTGGATCAGCGGCACCTTCTGCAGCCATTGTCCGTCCGGACCGCCCGGCTCCAGTCCCAGCGCCGTGAAGCGTGCCACCAGCCAGTCGAGCGTCTTCGTCTCACCCGGCGTCCCCGGCGCGCGTCCGCCGAATTCGGGCGAGGCGAGCACGCGCACGTCGTCGGACAGCCGCTGCGGCGCGGCGTCCTCGGCCAGCGCCGGCGTGGCGATCGTCGCGGCCAGCGCCAGCGCAAGAGAAAGCCGCATCATCAATCCTTCCAACGAACCAGTACGTGATTGTCGCGACGGTCGACATCGATCGACCCGATCGCATCCACCAGATCGGACAGCCGCTTGTAGCCATAATTGCGCACGTCGAAGCTCGACCGGTTCGCCGCGCGCTGCCCCAGCGCCGACAGCCGCACGAAGCCCTTGGCATCGGGCTTGAGCGAATCATAGGCGTCATGAAGCAGTTGCAGCAATTCGGGATCGTCCGCGGGTCGTGTCGCCGCCGGGGCGGGGGCCGGGGGCGGTGCACTCGCCGGCACGCCGATCGGCGGCGGCACCGACTCGCCGATCGGCACTTCGACGCGCCGCGCGCGCTTCGGCTTGGTCGTCTCCATCAACGCATTGACGTCGATGAAGCGCGTACAGGCGTTGCGGAAGCCCGCCGGCGTGTTGCTGTTGCCGAAGCCGTAGACGTCAAGCCCGTCCTGCCGGATGCGGGTGGCGAGCGGCATGAAGTCGCTGTCCGACGACATGATCCCGAACGCGTCGACGCGCCCGCGGTGGAGCAGGTCCATGGCGTCGATCGTCATCTTCATGTCGGTGGCGTTCTTGCCGCGCGTCAGGTCGAACTGCTGCTGCGGTTCGATGCCGTGCTTGACGCTCATGTCGCGCCAGCCCTTCAGCCCTTCCTTGGACCAATTGCCGTAGACGCGCCGCACGTTGACGCGCCCGAACTCGGCGAGCGCGGTCAGCACGGGGTCGAGCGCCTGCCACGACGCATTGTCGGCGTCGATCAGCAGCGCGATGTTTCGATTGGGATTGTCGTCGGCAGCCATCTCCGCTGCATCGGCTGCGGGAGCGGCCGGGTCAATGTTGTCGTGATCCTCCTCCACGTCGTCATTCCCGCGCAGGCGGGAATCCAGACGCGCGGGTCCGTCGATCGAGCCGGAAGGTCAGAGGTTCTGGATTCCCGCCTGCGCGGGAATGACGGATCTTTGTCGGCGGGCGCAGCGACGTCACCCTCCTTCCGGCTCGGGATAGCCGATCGCGACGATCTCATACTCCCGCTCGCCCGCCGGCAGCATGACGCGCCGCAGATCGCCGACCGCCGCGCCGCGCAGGGCCCTCGCGAGCGGCGCGTTCCAGCCGACGCGACCGGCGCCCGCCTCGGCTTCGTCGTCGCCGACCAGCGTCAGCACGCGCTGGTTGTCGTCCTCGTCGGCGATCGTCACCGTCGCGCCGAACCACACGCGCGTGCGGTCCTGCTGCTGCGCGGGATCGACGACCCTGGCGGCCTTCATCCGCTTCGACAGCCAGCCGAGCCGCCGGTCGATCTCGCGCAGCTTCTTGCGGCCGTAGATATAGTCGCCGTTCTCGGAGCGGTCGCCATTGCCCGCCGCCCAGCTGATCGTCTCGACCAGTGCCGGGCGTTCGGTGGCGAAGAGCTGCTCGTACTCTGCGCGCAGCTTCGCATAGCCGGCCGGCGTCATGTAATTGGGACGCTCGGTCATCCGCCGCGCGACCGCCCGAGATACCAGCTGAGGTTGTTCGGTCCGCGGCTCTTCGCCCGCGCCGGGTTCATCAGGTCGTAAACGACCGCATTCTCCAGCACCCGCTGGACGTAGTTGCGCGTCTCGCCGAACGGGATCGCCTCGACCCAGTCGACCGCATCGACCGCGCCGGTACGCGGGTCGCCGTTGGCGCGCAGCCATTTGTTCACGTTCCCCGGCCCGGCGTTATAGGCGGCGATCGCCAGCGGATAGCTGCCATAAAGCGCAAAGATCCGCTGGAAATAGCTCGAACCGAGCTGGATGTTGTAATTGGTGTCGCTGGTCAGCCGCAGCGGATCATACCCGAGCCCGAGCTTGCCGGCCTGTTCGCGCGCGGTGCCGGGCATCAGCTGCATCAGCCCGCTCGCCCCGACCGGGCTGCGCGCCATGCGGTCGAACTGGCTCTCCTGCCGCGCGACCGCGTGGATCATCGGCCATTCCGCCTCATAGCCGCTCGGCACCGCGACGGTCGGGAAGCCGTTGGCGCTATATTCGGTCAGCCCGTTCTGCATCGCGCTGCGCCCGAGCAGCACGCCGAGATCGGGGCGGCCGAGCGCGCGCGACAATTCGTCGGCCAGATAATGGTCGGTGTCGCTGGTCGCGTCGGCGGCGATCTGCTTCACGAACGCGGTCTGGTCCTGATATTGCCCGGCCTGTCCGAGGAACTGCGCCGCGCGCACCACCTCGCGCCCGTAGAAAGCCGAGCGTGCGGTCGCGGCGATCACCGGCGTCGGCGGGGCCGGGGGTGCGGTGAGCGGGCGGCGGAGATGCTCGATCGCCAATTGCCCGTAATATTGGTCGCGATAGCCGGCGGTGCGCTCGAACAAGGCGTTGGCGTCGGGCTGGCGCGCCTGCTCGGCGGTGCGCGCCGCCCAGTACAGCCCCTTGGCGCGCGTCTGCGGCGACTGGCTGCCGAGCCCGTAGCGCTCGAACATCGCGCGCGCGTCTGCCGGCCGCCCGAGCTTGAGCGCCGCCTGACCCGCCAGCCACGCCAGCGAGGTATAATCGTCGCGCTCGCCATAGGGCTTGGTCGAGACGTCGGTGCCGGCGGGATAGGCGTCGTCGATCTGCCGCGCGATGTCATAGGCGGTCTGCCACTGGCCGTCCGCCGCCGCCGCGCGCGCATTGACCAGCAGCGCCTCGTAGAATTTCTCGACATTGCCCGGCCGCGTCATGCCGGTGCGGGTGCGCGCCAGCCAGCCGCGCGCGCTGGGGCTCGCCCCCGAATTGCGCAGCCACATCGCCTTGTCGGCGATGTAGCCGGCATCGCTGGCGCCGATCGCATCATAGCTGGCGGCGAGCGCCGAGGCGTTCTCGGCATTGCTGCGGAACGCCAGCCGTGCGGTGAACAACGGACGCGCGGCCGCGCTGGTATAAGCGAGCATCCGCTGCGCGCTGCTCGTCGCGCCCTGCCACAGCAACGCGTCGGTGCGCGCGTCATGGTCGGCGGGAGACAGCGCGCTGGCGAACTGCGTCAGCACGGTCGATTCGTCCTGCGGTGACAAGGCGCCGAGCCGCCAGCCGGTGCGCGCTGCTTCCTGTGCGTCCACCGTCGCGCCGGTCGCCTGATAGGCGCGCGCACAGGCGATCCAGCCCGCCGCGGTCAACGGCTTCCAGCGGCGGCAGAACGCCGCGACGCTGGTCACCGGCGTGTTCGGGTCGGTCGCCGCCTTGCGCTCCAGCGTGCGCCGGAACCCGGCCTCGCCCGGCCAGCCGGGGTGGGCGCTGATGAACGAGAAATAGCTGTCGAACGGCAGCGCGTCGGTCTGTTGCAGCGCTTTCCACTGCGCGACCGGCTGTGCCATGCCGGGCAGCGGGGCTGTCGCGACCGGGGCCTGCACCGGCTGGATCGCGGGCACCGCGCCATATTGCCCGGCGACCACCGCCAGGGTTCCTGCTGCTGCAACGAAAAGGATCAACGCACCCGCCTTCACTGTTTTTGACCGACGCCCGTGGTGGACAGCATAGCAGCCCTAGCCGTATCTGCGCTGAACGGCGTCCCCCAAACGCGTGTCAGGAGCAAATTCGTCACATATTCTCAGGTTCCATCCCGGCAACTTTCCGGCGTCGCGTGTATCTGCCAGAGCATGAGATTTCGGCGACCGGCTGGCCTTGCTCCAAACTGCGAAATGCACGAAGCGCCGCTTCATTCATTGAATTACCTGAGAATCTGTAGAGCTTGATATCCGGATTCCGTAATCAGCAATGGCAGCGGTTCCTGGCACGCCATGACCAGTCGACGTCTCGGTCACCTGTGCCGGACTTATTCTGCCATAGGCTACCAGCCTATCAACCATACTCAAAAATGACTGCGATGCCGTCGGCACCGGGGCCGCCAGGGAACCCGGATTGTCCAGCGATGGCTGATGCTCCGCCGCCGCCGGCCCCGGGCGCTGTGCCAGGGAGCCCCGCGCTCCCACCGCCGCCTTTCCCGCCACCACCAAACAGCGATGCTCCGCCGTCGCCGGCGTCGACTATCGTCAGTGCTAGCGCCAAACCCGCCGTGCCACTGGCGCCGCAAGCTCCAAAGATGCTTGCTCCCGTCGGTGCAGCCGATGGTCCTCCTCAATCCCAAAGGAGCGGAGGTGGGTAGGGGGCACTTCCATTGCCTGCTGTTCCACCCGGCGCCAATATAAGGTCCCCAAATCGCGTGGTGCCTCCGGCGTTTCCGGATAAGCCGTTGGACGAACTCGATGCGCCGCCCTTTCCAACTTCGATCTCCACGCCATTGAAGCCCGCGTCTAATACTGCCTCGGCATACGATCCTGCTCCGCCTCCGCTTGCACAAGAGACTTCGCTTCCGGATGTTGCTGAGCAATTGCCACCGCTGCCGCCACCCCCGACCAATCGGACATATATACGCTTGGTGCCCGAGGTGGGGAGATAAGTTGCGCTTCGGGTGAATGACTGCACGCCGATCAAACCTCCGCCCGCCGACGCGATGAAACATCTTTCGTCAGTGATATGTAAATCATCGATGGCTAACTGACCGACTCTACGCAGAATCTGTGCAACAGGTATCCATCCACTCGGTATATCGGGTGGGGAAGGATTTGCGGCTTCTATGCCCACTAAGATTGTCAATCTACCAGTCTTGATGTTTACGACTGCTCTGTCAACACGCGATAGAGTTTTTGGAGGTGGAATGGGATCACTTAGCTGGCATGGTACTTCCAGTAATAAGCCGTCGCTGAAAAAAGACCCTGCATCAATCTCGATCCTGGTTGAGGGAGGGCGGGTTTGATGAGGCGCGAATGCGGCGACGACGCGGGACATTACATCAATGTTTCCAGCGATGGTTGGCAGTGCACCGCCGCTGGTGACGTCAGAAAAGGTGGCTTGCCCAAAGGTGTGCACGCTCATACTGCTCTCCTTCTTAGAGGCTATCTCCCATTCATTATAGTAAAACCTTTATACCTATTTTGCTGGGCGCCACTTTGACGCATAGATTAGCGGAATGTAGTGGCAGGATACTACAAGAAAAAGATTAATTTTAACGCATTTGTTTCCGCCATGCTTCTCAGTGAATCTGGTGCTTGCGGCCAGCATTGTAGGTCAGCTTGGCGTAAAATCATCTATAAATATCATGGCGACGGTCTGTGTCGTCGGCTGAAGGAAGCCGCAGCATGGCATTTGGAGAATTTATAGAGCCTTTCACCGTGCAAGCTGATATCGATCAACTGATCCAAGACGTGCAACGATTTACCGGAAGCCGCTTCCGCGCCGCTTATAGTGCTCAAAGCCTCCTTGGGCGGAATCGCATTTTCGACCGAATCGTGGCGCGCTCGCAGCAGGTCGACTTGCCGTGCGAGGACCAGTGTAGTCCGCTTTACTATTTCGATCTGGTACGGGCGCTGCGCGACTTTGCCGGCCAATATGACCAAGTCATCGAGGTCGGCACCTTCCTGGGTGGCTCAACTGCCTTCCTCGCCGGCTGCATCGAACCCTTCGACTTTGATCTCGATCTGGTCGACATCTATCCTCCCTATCTTCGCTTCGCCTATGAGCGCGTACGGCGGCTGTACCCAGAGGCGGCGAAGCGCATCCGGTTGTTCCATGGTGATCTGGCCAGTTATGTACAGAACGTTATGCTGCCGGGCAGCAGTACCCGGTCGATTGTTCATCACGATGCCGCTCATGAATTCTCACGCGTTGTAAAGGATCTGGCGTCGCTGTCTTTTGTGCAGGAAGATCTCGTTGCGATTATCGCGCAGGACACCAATTTGCGCGGTGCGCACCGCTACATGAACTTCGTCGATCTGGCGTTACAGGCAGTGTTTGGTTCCGGCATGAGTTTCGCACCGATTGGTCCGGTTCACCCGCATAGCAGCGCGCCCGACCAATATTTCGGCAATTACGTGACCGGTGGTTTGCCGGAGGGCATGGTCTTGCCGATGGAGGCGAACCGCTTCGTCTATCCGCATCCGACCCATCAAATAGCGGACTTCATGGCCACCAATGCGGAGATTGCGTCGACGCTTGCCCAACTCGACGAGCCGGTCTGGAGCAACGAAGCCTCTGCCGGCCAAAGCGCCGATCCGATCCTGGCACGATCCTCTCACTAGCGGGGAGAGCCGACTTCGTTGTTCTTGTCCGACGCCCGTGGTGGACAGCATAGCAGCCCTAGCCGTATCTGCGCTGAACGGCGTCCCCCAAACGCGCGTCAGGAGCAAATTCGTCACATGTTCTCAGGTTCCATCCCCGCTTTGGTCACGCCGTTCGACGCGCAGGGTGATTTCGTCGAGTCGGCGTACCGCAATCTGGTCGAGTGGCAGATCGCCGAGGGCTCGTCCGCGCTGGTGCCGTGCGGCACCACCGGCGAGGCGGCGACGCTGACCAAGGAGGAGCAGTTCGCGATCGTCCGCGTCTGCGTCGATCAGGCGAAGGGCCGCGTGCCGGTGATCGCCGGGGCGGGATCAAACGATACGCGCGTCGCCGCCGCCAACCTGCACGCCGCGCACGAGGCGGGGGCGAATGCCGCGCTGATGGTGCCGCCTTATTACAACCGCCCCTCGCAGGAGGGCATCTATCGCCATTTCGAGGCCCTCGCCGCTTTCACGCCCTTACCCATCGTATTGTATAACGTGCCGGCGCGGACCGTGACCGACATCCAGCCGGAAACGCTGATCCGCATCGTGGCGGCGTTCCCGAAGGTGTTCATCGCGGTCAAGGACGCCTCGGGCGTGCTGACCCGCGTGACGCAGCACCGCGCCGGTCTGGGCGCGGACTTCTGTCAGCTGTCGGGCAATGACGACCTCGGGCTCGCCTTCAACGCCACCGGCGGTGTGGGTTGTATCTCGGTGACCGCCAATGTCGCGCCGCGGCTGTGCGCCGATTTCCAGCGTGCCTGCGCCGCGGGCGACTATGCGGCGGCGCGCGACCTCCACGACCGGCTGTTCGCGCTCCACACGTCGCTGTTCACCGACGCCTCGCCCGGCCCGGTCAAATATGCGATGACCAGGGTGCGACCCGGCTTCCCCGATGGCCTGCGCCTGCCCATGACCCGGCCGTCCGAGGCGAGCCGCGCGGCAGTCGACGCCGGGCTCGAACGCGCGGGGCTGTGACGTGACACTTCCGTCATTGCGAGCGCAGCGAAGCAATCCAGGGCGTCCTGGTCCGGCCCTGGATTGCTTCGCTTCGCTCGCAATGACGAGTTCTTTCCGGCGATAACGAATGACGGCGTTCTGGCTGATCCTCCAGTCCGCCGTCGCCGGCCCGCTGCTCGCCAAACCGGTCGCGCCCGACCCATGCCGTGCCCCGACCGGCAACGACGTGGTCGTCTGTGGCCGGCGGCGGGACGCGGAACGCTACCGCCTCCGCCCGCTCTCCGACCGCTACGACGCTGACGCTGCAGCCCTCCCGAGAGCGGAGACCGCCATCCTCGGTGGCCGCGCCGCGCTGGCGGCGGAGGCCGAGCCCGCCAGCGTCGGCGGCGTGCCCAGCAACCGCGCAATGATCCGGCTGAAGATCCCGCTCGGAAAATCTCGCCGCTAGCCGTTTGCTCGTGACGCCGGTCGCGCCTACATCGCGCGCATGCCGCGTCCCAAACCCGCCACCTTCGACAAGAAGAAGATCGTCGCCGAGAACCGCCGCGCCCGCTTCGATTACGCGGTCGACACCACCTATGAGGCGGGGATCGTGCTCACCGGCACCGAGGTGAAGTCGCTGCGCTTCGGCGAGGGCTCGATCGCGGAAAGCTATGCCGAGGTGAAGGGCGACGAGGTGTGGCTGGTCAATTCGAACATCCCCGAATTCAGCCACGGCAACCGCTTCAACCACGAACCCAAGCGCCCGCGTAAACTGCTGCTTCACGAGCGTGAGATAAACAAGCTGCACGGCGCGGTCGCGCGGGAGGGCATGACGCTGGTTCCGCTGACCGTCTATTTCAACGGGCAGGGGCGCGCGAAGGTGGAACTGGCACTCGCCAAGGGGCGCAAGGCGCACGACAAGCGCGAGCATCTCAAGGAACGCGACTGGAAGCGCGAGGCCGGGCGCATCCTGCGCGACCACGGCTGACCCGTGGCGACGCGGCCCGTGACTCTCTGGGAACGGCTCGCGGCATGGAGCCGCCGTAACCTGCCGACCCGCGAATCGATGGAGAACAGCCGCGTGCTGCGTCCGGTCGCGCACCGCGTGCTCGCGCCCGAGCTGTGGCGCTTCACGCGCCGCTCGGTGCCGCGTGGCGTGGCGCTGGGGATGTTCACCGGCATCCTCATCCCGCTCGGGCAGATCCCGGCCTCGGCGGTGCTCGCGCTGCCGCTGCGCGCCAACGTGCCGGCGGCGGCGCTCACCACCTTCTTCACCAACCCGCTGACCACCCCGCTGCTGTTCATCATGTACTATAAGGTCGGCGGCTGGTTGCTGCACGTCGACCGCGCGGTGCCGGGGCAGCCGCTGGGCGATGCGGTGCGGGCCGCGCCGGGCTGGGTCGACTGGTTGTTGCAGGACGTCGGGCCGGCGACCGCGGTCGGGATGGTGGTCTGCGCGGTGATCGGCGCGCTGCTCGGCTACGGGCTGGCGGCGCTGATGTGGCGGCTGTGGATCGCGCGCAAATGGCGACACCGTCACCACGGTAACTAGCACACGCGGTCACGGCTCGTTACAAACCCGGCATTCAGCGGCTTTCCCGAAGGATGCCTGGTACATGCGTTTTCTTGCCGTCACCGTCACGTCCCTGTTCGCCCTGATCCCCGCCGCGCTGCTCGCGCAGTCCGCGCAGCAGGCGCCGGCCCCCGGCGCGCCCGCCCCGGCCGGCGACCGTCCCACCTATGGCACGTTCGGCTTCGACGCCGCGGGGATGGACCGCAGCGTCCAGCCCGGCGACGATTTCTACGGCTTCGCCAACGGCACCTGGGCGAAGAACACCGCGATCCCCGCCGACGAGTCGAACTACGGCGCGTTCAACGTGCTGCAAGACCTCTCGCGCGACCGTACGCGCACCATCCTCGAAGCCGCGAAGGGCGATCCGCACTCGAAGATCGGCGCCGCCTATGCCGCGTTCCTCGACACGAACGCGATCGAGAACGCCGGGCTGAAGCCGATCCAGCCGTGGCTGGCGAAGATCCGCAAGGTCGACAAGGCCGGCTACCCTGCGCTGCTCGCCGAGGCGGACCGCAATGGCGTCGACATCCCGTTCGGCCTCTACGTCGGGCAGGACGACAAGGACCCGGACACCTATGCGGTCAACCTGATGCAGAACGGGCTGGGGATGCCCGACCGCGATTATTACCTCTCGACCGACGCCAAGCTGATGCAGACCAAGGCCGCCTATCAGGCGCATCTGGCGAAGCTGCTGACGCTGGCGGGCGAGCCGGACGGCGAGGCGCGCGCCGCCGCGTTGGTGGCGTTCGAGACCGAGCTGGCGCGGGTCCACTGGACGCGCATCGACAGCCGCGACGCCGACAAGACCTATAACAAGATGACGCTGGAGCAATTGCGCCAGAGCGCGCCGGGCTTCGACTTCGCGACCTTCCTCAAGGCGGAGAAGGCGAGCGCGCCGACGCTGATCGTCGCGCAGCCGACCGCGATCGCCGGCACCGCGAAGCTGATCGCCGCCACGCCGATCGCGGTGCTGCGCGACCAGTTGCTGGTGCGCAGCCTCGACGGCTTCGCCGATGTGCTGCCCAAGGCGATCGACGCCGAGAGCTTCGCGTTCAACGGCACGGTGCTGAGCGGCACGCCGCAGCAGCGCGAGCGGTGGAAGCGCGGGGTCGCCTTCACCTCGGAAGCGCTCACCGACGAGGTCGGCAAGGTCTATGTCGCGCGCTACTTCCCGCCCGAAACCAAGGCGGCGGCGGACGAGATGGTCAGGAACGTGCTGACCGCGCTGGGCCACCGCGTCGAGAAGCTCGACTGGATGGCGCCCGAGACCAAGCAAAAGGCGCTGGCCAAGCTCGCCGCCTTCACCCCGCGGATCGGCTATCCCGACCAGTGGCGCGACTATTCCAGCCTTGCGGTCCGCGCCGACGATGCGTTCGGCAACATGCTGCGCGCCAACCAGTGGCGCCACGACTACAACGTCACCAAGCTCGGCAAGCCGATCTATCGCTGGGAATGGGGCATGGCGCCGATGACGGTGAATGCGCAGGCCAATTTCGGGCTGGTAGCGATCACCTTCCCGGCGGCGATCCTCCAGCCGCCGTTCTTCGATCCGAAGGCCGATCCGGCGGTCAATTACGGCGGGATCGGCGCGGTGATCGGGCATGAGATCAGCCACCATTTCGACGATCAGGGCGCCAAGTACGACAGCAAGGGGCGGCTGACGCAATGGTGGACCGATGGCGACGTCCAGAAGTTCAAGGCGCTCAGCGAGCGGCTGGCCCGGCAATATGACGCCTATGAGCCGCTGCCGGGGATGCACGTGAAGGGCGAGCTGACGCTCGGCGAGAATTCCGCCGATCTCGCCGGGCTCGCCGCGGCGCACGACGCCTATGTCGCGACGCTCGGCGGCAAGCCGGCGCCGGTGATCGACGGCTTCAGCGGCGACCAGCGCTTCTATCTCGGCTGGGCGCAGGTGTGGCGGCGCAACTATCGCGAGGCGAACCTCCGCCAGCGCCTGCTGACCGATCCGCACGCACCTTCGGAGCAGCGCGGCAACATCGTCCGCAACATGGACCCGTGGTATCCGGCGTTCACTCCGCAGCCGGGGCAGAAGCTGTATCTCGCGCCCGACGCGCGGGTGCGGATCTGGTGATCGGCTGAACGACGGTGATGCGGCTCGCCACGATCGAGGGAAAGCGCCGGTGGCTCGACGGCGGGGTCGCCGCGCTGGCGATCGCGGGGATCGCCGGCATGGCGGCCGCCGCGCTGATCCTGTGGCTGGTCGGCGATGCGATGGTCGCGTGCGGCTTCCTCGCCACCGCGCTGGTGCTGGGCGGCGCCGGGGTCGCGATCGTGCGGCTGCGGCGGGTCACGCGCGAGGCGATCTCGGTCAGCTATGACTGGGAGTTGCTCCGCGTCATCGCCGAATCGAGCCCCGACGGGGTGGCGATCACCGATCGCGGCGGCCGGCTGGTGTGCGCCAACGATCATTACGAGCAGCTGTTCGCCGGTTTTCCCACCCCGCCGTCGCTGCCGCTGGCCGGCGACGGCGCGGGCGAGCTGGAGGTGGCGGGGCGGACCGCGTGGCGTGACGGAGCGGCGCGCGTCACGCTGAAAGGCGCGGTCGGCGCGATCGAGGCGACGATTACGCGCGCCGGACAGCAGCAGGACGTGCTGGTCTGGCGCTTCGCCGGACGCACCGTGTCGCCCGGTCTGCCCGCGCGGTTGATGGAGGCGCTCGACGGAACGCTCGGGACGCAGCTCGGCGCCGCGGGAGTCATGGCCGCGCTCATCACCGCCGAGGGCTATGTGATCTCGGCCAATGCGGTGCTCAGGACGCGCGCCGGATCGTCGCCGGACCAGCCGGTGATCGGCGAGGATCTCGCCCGCTTCCTGGTCGAGGACCAGGCCGGGCTGGTCCGGTTCGTGGCGGAAGGCAGCAGCGCCAATCCGTTGCGGCTCGTCCAGATCCCGCTCGCCGACGATCCCGAGGCGCCGATCCTCGTCGCGCTCGTCGACAGCGACCCGTCGCTGGGCGGCGGGTCGGGGGACGGGATCGAGGCGTTGCTGATGCTGATGCCGTTCGGGGTCGCGCTGGTCGACCGCGAGGGGCGCTTCCTCCAGATGAACAGCGCGTTCGCGCGCGCGGCGAACGTCGATGCCGCCGCGCCGCCGATCTATCCCGGCGATCTGGTGGTGCGCGAGGACAAGAGCGCGGTCGCCGACGCGATCCGCCGCTTCACCAGCACCGCGGCGCGCTCGACCGATCTGGCGGTGCGGCTCAAGGACCATCCCGACGAGCCGATCGCGCTGTCGATCGCGGCGGCGCGCGGGCTCGGCGATGCGGCGGTGCTGCTCAGCCTTAAGGACAATGGCGAGGAGAACCGGCTCAAGCGCGAGGTGGCGCAGGCGACGAAGATGCAGGCGGTCGGTCAGCTGGCCGGGGGCGTCGCGCACGACTTCAACAACATTCTCACCGCGATCATCGGCCATTGCGACCTGATGCTGATGCGCCACTCGCCCGGCGACAGCGATTACGACGACATCCAGCAGATCCGCGCCAATTCCAACCGGGCCGCCAGTCTGACCCGGCAGTTGCTGGCCTTCTCGCGCCAGCAGACGCTGCGCCCGCAGGTGCTGCAACTCCCCGACGTCGTCTCCGAGGTCTCCAACCTGCTCCGCCGCCTGATGGGCGAGACGGTGACGATGGAGGTCAAGCACGGCCGCGATCTGGGGCCGGTGCGCGCCGATCCGGGCCAGCTGGAGCAGGTCGTCGTCAATCTCGCGGTCAATGCGCGCGACGCGATGCTCACCACCGGCAACAGCGGCAAGCTGACGATCCAGACCCGCTCGGTCCCGATCGCCGAGATCCGGCGGCGCGGCGACATCATCCCGACCGGCGACTATACCGCGCTGGAGATCTCCGACACCGGCACCGGCATCCCGCCCGAGGTGCTGCCCAAGATCTTCGAGCCGTTCTTCACCACCAAGGAGGTCGGCAAGGGCACGGGGCTGGGGCTGTCGACCGTCTACGGCATCGTCAAGCAATCGGGCGGCTTCATCTTCGCCGACTCGCGACCGGGGCGGGGCGCGACCTTCACCATCTATCTGCCCGTCCACACTGCGGGCGTCACCGACGCGGTGACCGTCGCGGCGCAGGCCAAGCAGGCGGCGCGGCATCGCTCGGGCGACCTGTGGGGAAGCGGCACGATCCTGCTGGTCGAGGACGAGGACATGGTGCGCGCGGTCGCCGAGCGCGCGCTGGCGCGGCAGGGCTATACCGTGCTCGCGGCCGAGAATGGCGAGGCGGCGATGGAGCTGATGCAGGGCGTCGACCGCCCGGCGCTGGTGATCTCCGACGTGATGATGCCGTTGATGGACGGCCCGACGCTGGCGCGGCAGCTGCGCAAGATCCACCCCGGCATCCCGATCCTGTTCATGTCCGGCTATGCCGAGGAGCAGCTGCGGCGGTCGATCGATCTCGACAACGTGTCGTTCCTTCCCAAGCCCTTCTCGGTGCAGCAGCTTGCCGAGGCGACCCGCGACGTGCTGGTCGCGCAGGAAGAGGCGTCTCGCGCCGGCGCCTGACAGCGGTTGCGCGCGCGCGCGAGCGCGCTATGGCGTTTCGCCATGACGATGCGTGTCCTTCTGGTCGAAGACGAACCCCTGATCGCGATGATGCTCGAGGACTTCCTCGACGCGCTCGACAAGACGCATGCCGGCACCGCCGACAGCGTCGCCTCGGCGCTGCCGATGGTCGAGGCGGGCGGTTTCGACGCCGCGATCCTCGACGTCAACCTGCGCGGCGGCGAGAAGAGCTTCGCGATCGCCGACGCGTTGGCCGAGCGCAACATCCCGTTCGTGTTCGCCACCGGCGGCGGCGGCGAGGAGATCGCGCCGACGCACCGCGAACGCCCGCGGCTCGCCAAGCCGTTCACGATCGACGGGGTCGACAAGGCGCTCAGCGAACTCACCTGACGCATTATACTTGCGCAACGCCCGTCTTCGGCGACATAGGCGTGCGCATTATGACCCAGACCTTCGACAAGTCCCGCCTGCCGAGCCGCCATGTGTCGGTCGGCCCCGAACGCGCGCCGCATCGTAGCTATTACTACGCGATGGGGCTCACCGAGGAGGAGATCGCGCGTCCGTTCGTCGCGCTCGCCTCCGCGGGCAACGACAGCGCGCCGTGCAACACCACGCTCAACGCGCAGGCCGATGCCGCACGGCGCGGGGTCGAGCAGGGCGGCGGGATGCCGCGCCGCTTCAACACGATCACCGTCACCGACGGCATCGCGATGGGGCACCAGGGGATGAAATCCTCGTTGGTCAGCCGTGAGGTGATCGCCGATTCGGTCGAGCTGTCGGTGCGCGGCCATTGCTATGACGCGCTGGTCGGCTTCGCGGGCTGCGACAAGTCGCTGCCCGGGATGATGATGGCGATGCTGCGGCTCAACGTGCCGTCGATCTTCGTCTACGGCGGCTCGATCCTGCCCGGCCGCTTCCACGATCGCGACGTGACCGTGGTCGACGTCTTCGAGGTCGTCGGCAAGTACGCGGCCGGCGCCTGCCCGCTGTCCGAGGTGCACGAACTGGAGAAGGTCGCGTGCCCGGGGCACGGCGCGTGCGGCGGGCAGTTCACCGCCAATACGATGGCGTGCGTCGGCGAGGCGATCGGCCTGTCGCTTCCCAACAGCAACATGGTCCCCGCGCCGTTCACCACGCGCGAGCAGATCGCGGTCGCGGCCGGCGCGCAGGTGATGGAGCTGGTCGCACGCAATCTTCGCCCGCGTGACATCTGCACACGCAGCGCGTTCATCAACGCCGCGCGCGTCGTCGCGGCGACCGGCGGTTCGACCAACGCCGCGCTCCATTTGCCCGCGATGGCGAGCGAGGCCGGGATCGACTTCGATCTGTTCGACGTCGCTGAGGCTTTTAAATCAACGCCTTACATCGCCGATCTCAAGCCGGGCGGCAAATATGTTGCCAAGGATATGTACGAGGCCGGTGGCGTCTACATGCTGATGAAGACGATGCTGGCCGGCGGGCTGCTTGACGGCGAGTGTCTGACTGTCACCGGCAAGACGCTCGGCGAGAACATCGATCAGGTGACGTGGAACCCCGACCAGAAGGTCATCTACGACGTCGCCACCCCGATCACCCCGACCGGCGGCGTCGTCGGGCTGCGCGGCTCGCTCGCCCCGGACGGCGCGATCGTCAAGGTCGCCGGCATGCACCGCCTGCAGTTCGAGGGGCCGGCGCGCTGCTTCGACTGCGAGGAGGACGCCTTCGCCGCGGTCGAGGCGCGGCAGATCGCCGAGGGCGAGGTCATCATCATCCGTTACGAAGGCCCGAAGGGCGGTCCGGGAATGCGCGAGATGCTGTCCACCACCGCCGCGCTCTACGGGCTCGGGATGGGCGAGAAGGTCGCGCTCATCACCGACGGGCGTTTCTCGGGCGGCACGCGCGGCTTCTGCATCGGCCATGTCGGGCCGGAAGCGGCCGACGGCGGCCCGATCGCGCTGGTCGAGGACGGCGACGCGATCCGCATCGACGCCGAGGCGGGGACGATCGACCTGCTCGTCGACGAGGGCGTGCTCGCCGAGCGGCGCACCCGCTGGCAGGCGCGGCAGAACGATTATGGCGCGGGGGCCCTGTGGCGCTACGCCCAGAACGTCGGTCCGGCGTACAAGGGCGCGGTGACGCACCCCGGCGCCAAGGCCGAGCGGCACGTCTTCGCGGACATTTGATCCAGCCGCCGTCATGGCGAGCGTAGCGAAGCAATCCAGGGCGTCCTGATCCGGCGCTGGATTGCTGCGCTACGCTCGCCATGACGTACGTGCCAAACCCGGATGCTGGTCCCGCAAAACGAACCGCTTCACTCCGCCGCCGACAGCGAGTAGGCGGCGGTGATGATCCCGATCGCCGGAACCCCCGTGCTGACCGCCGCCGAGATGCGCGCGGCGGAAGATGCCGCCATCGCCGGCGGCACCAGTGTCGATACGCTGATGCAGCGCGCCGGGGCGGGGATCGCCGACGCGGTGCGGCGGCTGGCCGGCGTCAGCGACGTGCTGATCCTGTGCGGTCCCGGCAATAACGGCGGCGACGGCTATGTGGCCGCCGCGCGGCTTCATGCCGCCGGGCGATCGGTGCGCGTCGCCGCTGCGGCAGAACCTCGCACCCCCGCCGCGATCGCCGCGCGCGCCTTGTGGACTGGCGTGGTCGAGCCGCTCGCCACCGCCGCATCCGCGCCGGTGCTGGTCGACGCGCTGTTCGGCACCGGGCTGTCACGCCCGCTCGACGCCGAAGCAGGGGCGGCGCTCAACCGGCTGACGAGGCAGGCGAATCTCACCATCGCCATCGATCTGCCGAGCGGGGTGGCGACCGACGACGGCACCGTCTTCGGCGAGGTGCCCGCTTTCCATGTCACGCTGGCGCTCGGCGCGGCCAAGCCCGCGCATCTGCTCCAGCCCGCCGCCGCGCGCTGCGGCACGGTGCGCGTGATCCCGATCGGCGTCGCGATCGACAGCGCCACGCAGGTCGTTTCGCCCCCCGATCTCTCCGCCCCGCCCGTCGACGCGCACAAGTTCACGCGCGGGATGGTCGCGGTGCTGCGCGGGCGGATGGCCGGCGCGGCGCAGCTCGCCGCCAGCGCGGCGATGCACGCCGGAGCGGGGTATGTCGAATTGCTCGGCGCGACGATTCCGGCCGCGCCGCACGCATTGGTCCGCCGTCGCCTCGACGCCGAGGCGCTCGCCGATCATCGCATCGGCGCGGTGCTGATCGGCCCCGGGCTCGGCCGCGACGACGACGCCCGTGCGTTGCTCGAACAGGTGCTCGCCACCGAACATCCGCTGGTCGTCGACGGCGACGCGCTCCATCTCGTCACCCCCGAGCAGCTCCGCGAACGGCGTGCGCCGCTGATCCTCACCCCGCATGCGGGCGAGTTCGCCGTATTGTTCGGCGCGCTGGCCGGCAGCAAGCTTGCCGCCGCGCGCGCCGCCGCGGCGCGCGCGCAGGCCACCGTGGTCTTCAAGGGCCCGGACACCGTCGTCGCCGCCCCTGACGGTCCCGCGATCATGGCCGGCGCGGCGCCGTCCTGGCTGTCGACCGCCGGCAGCGGCGACGTGCTGGCCGGCGCGATCGCGGCGCTGCTCGCCGGTGGCCGCCGCCCGCTCGACGCCGCCGCTGCGGGGGTCTGGCTCCACGCCGAGGCCGCCCGCCGGCTCGGTCCCGCTTTCATCGCCGACGATCTCGCCGTCGCGCTCGCCGGAGCCCGCGCATGAGCGCGATCGTTCGCGTCGCCGCGCGGGGCGAGGGCATCGCCGACGACGGCCGCCATGTCGCGCTCGCCGCCCCCGGTGATACGCTGAGCGCGGATGGCGCGATCGTCCGCGGCCCGCATCACCGCGACCCGCCGTGCCGCCATTATCCCCAATGCGGCGGCTGCCAGCTCCAGCATCTCGACGACGAGAGCTGGTCGGCGTTCATCACCGACCGCATCGCCGCCGCGCTCGACGCACAGGGCGTGCGCGCGCCGATCCGCGCCCCGCTCCTGTCGCCGCCGCAGACCCGCCGCCGCGCCGCGCTGCACGTCGAGCCGTCGGGCCGGATCGGCTTCACCGCCGAGCGCAGCCACCAGATCGTCGACCTTCACGAATGTCATGTGCTCGCGCCCGAACTGTTCGCTTTGGTCCGCCCGCTCAAACGTCTGCTACCGACGTTCAAGGCGAAACGCCGGCTCGACGTCCATCTGACGCTCGCCGACCAGGGCGCCGACGTTTACGTGAAGGGCGTCGCGCCCGAGGGGCTCGCGCATCACGATGCGCTAACCGCCTTTGCGCAGGGGAACGGTGTCGCGCGCATCGCCTTCGACGACGGCATGGGGCCGGAGACGCGCTGGGAGCCCGAACCGGTGACGATCACGCTCGGCGGCGTCGCGGTGCCGCTGCCGCCGGGAGCCTTCTTGCAAGCGACCGTCGAGGGCGAGGCGACGCTGGTCGCGGCGGCGCGTGAGGCGGTGCAGGGCGCGCGGATCGTCGCCGATCTGTTCGCCGGGCTCGGCACCTTCGCGCTGTCGCTCGATGCGCGCGTCTATGCGGCGGAGGGCGCGCGCGACGCGATCATGGCGCTCAAGGCCGCGGCGGGGCGCGCGCAGCGGCCGGTGTTCACCGAGCACCGCGACCTGTTCCGTCGCCCGCTGACCACCGCCGAGCTCGACCGTTTCGACGCGATCGTCCTCGACCCGCCGCGCGCCGGGGCACGCGAGCAGGTGCTGCAGCTCGCCGCGTCAAAGGTCGCGGCGATCGGCTATATTTCCTGCAATCCCGGTAGCTTCGCGCGCGATGCGCAGGAATTGTGCAAAGCCGGCTACGCGCTCGACTGGGTGCAGCCGGTCGGTCAGTTCCGCTGGTCGACGCATGTCGAGCTGGCGTCGCGCTTCAGCCGGTCGCCGGGGTAGCGCGCCGTCACGAAGAACAAGCCGTCGGGCGGCGCGTTGAGCCCGAGCCGCCCGCGATCGGCGGCGCGGAGCGCATCGCGGAGGTCGTCGACCGACCACCGGCCCATGCCGACCAGCGCGAGGCAGCCGACCATCGAGCGTACCTGATGGTGGAGAAACGACCGCGCCTCGACCCGCGCGAGCACCCGTTCGCCGTCGCGCACGACCTCGAACCAGTCGATCGACTTGCGCGGGCTCGCCGCCTGGCAATGCGCCGAGCGGAAGGTGGTGAAGTCATGCGCGCCGACCAGCAGCTGCGCGCCCGTGTGCATCGCCATGGCGTCGAGCGGCTGCGGGATCTGCCACGCCAGCCCCTTCTCGACGGTCAGCGGCGCGCGGCGATTGATGATGCGATATTCATAAGACCGTGCAACACACGAGAAACGCGCGTGAAAATCTTCGGGCACCTCGACGCAATCGAGGATCGCGACCGGTGCGGGCCGCAGCCGCGCGTTCAGTGCCTCGCCCAGCCGGAACGCGCCGATCGGCTTGGCGATATCGAGATGCGCGCGCATCCCCAGCCCGTGTACCCCGGCATCGGTGCGCCCGGCGCAATGGACCACCACCTGCTCGCCGGTCACCGCCAGCGCCGCTTCCTCGATCGCCTGCTGGACGCTTGGGCCATGCGCCTGCCGCTGCCAGCCCATGAACGGCCGCCCGTCGAACTCCACGGTCAGCGCATAGCGCGTCACAGCCGCGTCCCGACCGGGATCGTGAAGCCGCGCAGCAGCTCCGCGACGCTCATCACCCCGCGTCCGGCGCGTTGGACCCGTAACGGCCGGATCGCGCCGCTCCCGCACGCGATCGTCAGCGCGTCGTCGCACACCGTGCCGGGCGCACCGACGCCGTCGAGCAGCTCGGCGTCGAGGATCTTCACCCGCTCGCCCTGATGCTCGAAGAAAGCACCCGGCACCGGGCAGAAGGCCGCGACTTGCCGCACCACCTGCGCGGCGTCGGCGGCGAAGTCGAGCCGCGCCTCGTCCTTGCGGATCTTCTCGGCGTAGGTGACGCCCTCGACCGGCTGCGCGACGGGCGGGTAGGCGTCCGGATCGCGCAACACCTCCACCATCAAGCGTGCGCCCATCAACGCCAGTTCGTCAGTCAGTCGCCCGGCGTTCTTGCCATCGATCGTGGTGCGCCCCTCCAGCCGCACCGGCCCGGTATCGAGCCCGGCTTCCATCTGCATGATTCCGACCCCGGTTTCCGCATCCCCGGCGAGGATCGCGCGCTGCACCGGCGCCGCACCCCGCCAGCGCGGCAGCAGCGAGCCATGGACGTTGAGGCATCCCAGCCGCGGCGCCTCCAGCACCGCGCGTGGCAGGATCAGCCCATACGCCGCGACCACCGCGACATCGGCGTCGTGCGCCGCGAACGCCGCCTGCGCCCCGGCATCGCGCAGCGTCACCGGGGTCAGCACCGGCACGCCCAGCTCCTCGGCCCGGATGTGCACCGGCGCGCGCACCAACTCGCGGCCGCGTCGCCCGCCCGGACGCGGCGGCTGGCTGTACGCCGCCACGACGTCATGCCCGTCCGCGACCAGCGCCTCCAGCGTCGGCACCGCGAACGCCGGGGTTCCCATGAAGATGATCCGCATCGCCTCTCTCGACACGCTGGCGGCGCGGCGCGCAACCCCCTATCTGTTCCGCATGGCATCCCCCGAGATCGAGGCGCTGACGAGCGCGCTGGCGCGGCTCCCCGGTTTCGGCCCGCGCTCAGCGCGACGCGCGGTGCTCCATCTGCTCAAGCGGCGCGAGGCGGCGCTCTCGCCGTTGCGCGCGGCGTTGACCGCGGTGGAGGCACGGCTCGCAACCTGCGGTATCTGCGGCAATGTCGACACCAGTGACCCCTGCCAGATCTGCGCCGATCCGCGCCGCGATCCGCGCAGCCTGTGCGTGGTCGAGGATGTCAGCGATCTGTGGGCGCTAGAGCGCGGGCGGCTGTTCCCCGGCCGCTTCCATGTGCTGGGCGGCCGGCTGTCCGCGCTGGAGGGCGTCCGCCCCGAGGATCTCGCGATCGAGGGATTGATCGCGCGCGTCGCCGATGGCGCGGTCGACGAGGTCGTGCTGGCGATGAACGCCACGCTCGAAGGCCAGACCACCGCGCATTATCTGGCCGAGCGGCTGGAGCGCTTTCCGGTCCGCCTGACCCAGCTGGCGCACGGGTTGCCGGTCGGCGGCGAGCTCGATTATCTCGACGAGGGCACGCTGGCGCAGGCGCTGCGCGCACGCCGCCCGGTCGCTTGACGGGCCGGCGACGCGCTTCTAGCCCCGCGCCATGGCCATTCTCCCGATCGTAGAAGTCCCCGACGCGCGCCTGCGCGAAACCGCCGCACCCGTGCCGGACGTGAACGACGCCGTGCGCGCGATCGTCACCGATATGTTCGAAACCATGTACGACGCGCGTGGCATCGGGCTGGCGGCGGTGCAGGTCGGCATCATGCAGCGGATCGTCGTCATCGACCTGCAGGAGCGCGAACTGGAGGAGGACGAGCCGCGTGAGGCGGCCCGCGACCCGCGCGCCTTTATCAACCCCGAAATTACGTGGCTTAGCGAGGAAACCTCGAGCTACAACGAAGGCTGCCTGTCGATCCCTGAACAATATGCCGAGGTCACGCGCCCGACGCGCTGCCGCGTGACGTGGCTCGACACCGAGGGCGCGCGGCAGGAGGCCGAGTTCGACGGCCTGATGTCGACATGTATGCAGCACGAGATCGATCACCTGAACGGCGTGCTGTTCATCGACCATATCTCGCGGCTGAAGCGTGGCATGCTGCTCAAGAAGCTCGACAAGCTCCGCCGCGGCTGACCGGGGCGGCGACCGCGGCAATTAACGGTTGTCGTGGCCCGGCCGTTCGATCTATGTTCCGGGCATGATCGAATATGCCCTCGTCGCCCTGATCGCCCTCGCGCTGGGCGCCCTGTTCGGCTGGCTGATGGGGCGGCGCGAGGCTGATGGCCTCCGCCGCGAGCGCGACGCGCAGGTCGAGCAGTTCAAGCGCGCGATCACCGATCTCGCTGGCGCCGAGGAACGCGCGCGTGCCGCCGAGATGCTCCGCACCGAGCTGGCGCAGGCGCGCGACGAGCGCGAGGCCGCGCGGTTGCAGGTATCGCGGCTGGAGGCGGAGGGCCGCGCCGCCGAGCAGCGCATCACCGACCTGCGCGCCGCCGCCGACGAGATGAGCCTGCGCTTCCGCGAGGTCGCGCAGAACGCGCTCGGCGAGGCGCAGAAGCAGTTCCTCGAACGTGCCGAGGCACGCTTCCGCCAGGCCGAGGAGCAATCGGGGCAGGGGCTGCGCGCGCTGCTACAGCCGGTCAACGACCGCCTGCTCCGCTATGAGGAGGGCGTCGCCAAGATCGAGGCCGAGCGCCGCGACGCGTTCGGCGAGCTGCGCGGGCAGATCGAGGCGATGCGCGTCGGGCAGGAGCGCGTCTCGGGCGAGGCGGCCAAGCTTGTCAACGCGCTGCGCAACGCCCCCAAGGCGCGCGGACGCTGGGGCGAGCAGCAGCTGCGCAACGTGCTCGAATCGTGCGGGCTCGCCGAGCACACCGACTTCCAGATGGAGGTCAGCGTCACCGGCGAGGAAGGCGCGCGGCTGCGCCCCGACGCGATCGTCCGCGTGCCGGGCGGCAAGTCGCTGATCGTCGACGCCAAGGTGTCGCTCAACGCCTATCAGGACGCGTTCGGCGCAGTCGACGAGGCCGAGCGGCAGCTGGGGCTCGCCGCGCACGCCGCGGCGATGCGCGCACACGTCAACGCGCTAGGGGCCAAGGCCTATTGGACGCAGTTCGACGACGCGCCCGAATATGTGGTGATGTTCGTCCCCGGCGAGCATTTCCTCTCCGCCGCGCTCGAACATGATGCCGGGCTGTGGGACTATGCCTTCGAGCGCCGCGTGCTGCTCGCCACCCCGACCAATCTGATCGCGATCGCGCGCACCGTCTCGGCGGTGTGGCGGCAGGAGAAGCTGGCGCGCGAGGCGCAGGAGATCGGTGCGCTCGGCAAGGAACTCTACCAGCGGCTCGCGGTGATGGGCGGGCATGTCGCGCGGCTCGGCAAGAACCTCGACACCGCGATGGGCGCGTACAACAGCTTCGTCGGCAGTCTCGAGAGCCAGGTGCTGACCAGCGCGCGGCGATTCGAGACGCTCAACATCGACACCGGCAACAAGTCGATCGACCCGCTGCCGGTCGGCGAACAGGCCGCGCGCCCGCTGACCAAGCTGGTCACGGTGGAGGATGCGGCGGAATAGCGGTGCTTGCCGCGACCGGCTAAGTTCGTCGCATGGCGCCCGATCAGCGAACGACCCAAGCCCTCGCGCGACTGACCGACAGCGAGAAGGAGTGTCTGCGCCGCCGGCTGCTGCCGCAGACCGCCAAGGAAATGGCGCTCGATCTCGGCATCTCCCCTCACGCGGTGGAGAAGCGCCTGAAGATGGCGCGCGCCAAGCTCGGCGTGTCGTCGTCGCTGGAGGCGGCACGACTGCTCGCCGCAGCGGAGGGGTACCAGTCGCTGGTACCCCGGACGTCGGACCTGGCGCGGCCTGACGTGCCGGGCGAGGCGGGGGCGGCCGCCGTTCCGCTGAGCGGGATGGTGGCGCATAGCCTCCCGCTACAAGGACTGTTGATGATCACGATCCTCGCACTGCTCGCCTTCGTGGCGCAGGACGTTCCCGCTGCCGATCCAAGTGCGTCGCCGATGTTCGACGAACGTGGGCAGGTCGTTGCCGCGCGCAAAGTAGGGGCGATGAGGCCGACGCCTACCTCCGCGAGAGTTTCGCGCTCATGGACGTCGACCATTCCGGCTATTTCGAGCCGGTCGAAGCCGGCAAGCTCGAACCACGCGACCGCACTCGCGACGCCACTCTGCCGCCGGCACCGCCACCCGGCGCGCGCGATCCCGCCGGCGAACGCAAGTGGATGGACTTGCTCGATCACGATCGCGACGGTCGCGTCACCAGCGAGGAGTATCGCCGATATATGATGCCGTGGACGCTGTTAAACGGCGTGCCTGCCTATTGGCACAAGCACGATTAGAGCAGCATTCGTTTTCTTTAACCGGTCATTCCGGGCTCGACCCGGGATCCCGCTTCTTCCCGGAGCGGTGCATAGCGGGACCCCGGATCAGGTCCGGGTGGCCATCGATCAAGCGACGTGGATTTCCAGCAACACGTCCTCACCGATGTCGCGCCAGCACCTCATACGCCATCACCGCGGTGGCGACCGCCGCGTTCAAGCTGTCCGCCTTGCCCAGCATCGGCATCTTCACCAGCAGGTCGCACTCGGCCTCATATTCCTCGGGCAACCCCTGCGCCTCGTTGCCGGTCAGCAGGAAGGTCGGCGCGGCATAAGGCGCGTCGCGATAGCCGTTGTCGGTCTGCAGACTCAGCCCGACCAATTGTCCCGGCCCCTCGCGTAGCCACGTCAGGAACTCCGGCCAGATCACCCGCACGATCGGCACCGTGAACAGCGCGCCCATGCTGGCGCGCACCACCTCGGTCGAGAAGGGATCGACACACTCGTCGACGAGGATCAGCGCCCCCGCGCCGACCGCATCGCCGGTGCGCAGGATCGTCCCCAGATTGCCCGGATCGCGCAGCCGCTCGGCGACGAGCCAGATCGGCGCGGCGCTGCGGTCGAGGTCGGCGAGCATTGTCTCGAACGTGTCGAAGACGCCGACCACCGCCTGCGGATTGTCCTTGCCCGACAATTTGGAGAGGATGTCGGGCGTCGTCTCGATCGCCTCGCCGTAATCCGCCTCGACCGCGTCGATCAGCGCGCGGACCAAGGGATGCCCCGCGCTCGCCGCCGCGAAGAACAGGATGCGCGGGATGCGCCCGGTCTCGCGCGCTTCGGTCAGGATGCGCAGCCCCTCGGCGAGGAACAGTCCTTCCTCGCGGCGATGGCGCTTGTCGCGCAACGCCTGCACGCGTTTGACCAACGGATTGGAAAAGGAGGTGATGACCTTGGGCATGAGAAGCAACGGCGGAGGATCAATCCTCGCCGAACTTGCCCTCGACCAAGGCGCACATCGTCGCGACCACGCCCTCGGCCTGCTCGCCCTCGGCGGAGATGGTGATATGATCGCCCTTCGCGGCGCCCAGCATCATCAGCCCCATGATCGACGTCCCGATCACTTCCGAATCGCCCTTGGCGACCTTGACCGGCGCGGGCTGGCCGCTGGCGAGCGTCACGAACTTGGCGCTGGCGCGCGCATGCAAGCCGCGGCGGTTGGTGACCTCGACGGTGCGCGACACCGTCATGCCGCCGCCTCGCCGAGCACCTCGGACGCCACCGAGATATACTTGCGCCCGGCCTCGCGCGCGGCGGCGACCGCGGCGACCACCGTCATCGCCTTGCGCGCCGATTCCAGCCGGATCAGCATCGGCAGGTTGATGCCGGCGATCACCTCGACACGGCCGCGCTCCATCAGCGAGATCGCGAGATTGGACGGCGTGCCGCCGAACAGGTCGGTCAGCACGATCACGCCGCGGCCTTCGTCGACCTCGCCGATCGCGGCGGCGATGTCGGCGCGGCGCGCCTCCATATCGTCCTCCGGCCCGATCGCGACGGTGCGCACCTGCCGCTGCGGGCCGACGACATGCTCCATCGCGACCACGAATTCATCGGCGAGCCGCCCGTGGGTGACGAGCACCAATCCGATCACTGGCCCCGACATTTGCTTCGACAATCCGTTCATTGACCCTGTGGGCGTCCCTCGAGCGCATCCTGCGGGGCCGCCGCAAGGTCCCGATGCACGATGGTGGGGCATAATCCCGCGTCGCGCAACCGTCCAGCGACGCGCTCGGCGACATGGACCGAGCGATGCTTGCCCCCGGTGCACCCGAACGCCACGGTGACGTAAGGTTTTCCTTCGGCACGATAACGCGGCAAGAGCAGCAGCAGCAGCGCCTCGATCCGGCCCACCGCTTCCTCATAGGCCGGATCGGCGGCGATATAGGCCGCGACCGCCGCGTCCTGTCCCGTATGGGGACGCAGCGCCGGGTCCCAATGCGGGTTCCGGAGGAAGCGCATGTCGAACACCATATCGACCCCGGCGGGGATGCCGCGCGCGAAGCCGAACGATTCGACCGTCAGCGTGGTGCCGACCCCGGTCTCGCGCGCGAACGCCTCGCGGACCTGTTGCGCCAGCGTGTTGGCCTTGAAGGTGGTCGTGTCGATCAGCCGGTTGGCGCGCTCGCGCAGCGGCGCGAGCAGGCGTCGCTCGCGCTGGATGCCTTCCACCGCCGGGCGATCGTCGGCGAGCGGGTGGCGGCGGCGCGTCTCGGCGAAGCGTCGCGTCAGCTCCTCGCCCGAACAGTCGAGGAACAGCAATCCGACATTGTCGCCGCGCTGACGCAGCTCCTCGAAGCGGCGCAGCGCGGTGTCGGCATCGAAGTTGCGCGTCCGCGTCCCGAACCCGATCGCCAGCGGGCGGGGCGCCTCATCGGGGTCGGCCGGCGGCGCGACGACGCGCGGCAACAACGACAACGGCACGTTGTCGATCGTCTCCCAGCCGAGATCCTCCAGCGTCTTCAACACGGTGGAGACACCCGCGCCGGCCATCCCGGTCACCAGCAGCACTTCGTTCATCGCTCGGCCTCTCTGACAGGCGGTTGTCCGTCCAGCGCCCATTCCACCTTGATCGGCGCGGAGGGCCAGCGCGGGTCGATCACGATCTCCGGCACGGTCACGCCGTCGAGCACGATGCTGCGCGGCTCGGGCATCCGTTCGTCCTCGCTGGCGAGCACCACCGACAGCGCGACCGACACCGCGGCGCGCGCGGGGCGTGCGACGATCCCGACGCCGCGCACCTCCATCCGCCCGGCGATCGTGGCGGGAGCGCGCGCGATCAACAGGCCGTGCTCGCATGAAAGAAGCGTGTAATCATCGGCGACCAGAACGGCCCCGCGGTCGATCAGTCGCATCGCCAGGTCGCTTTTGCCCGCGCCCGACGGCCCGGTCAGCAACACGCCGCGCGCGCCGATCGCGACGCAGGTCGCATGGATCGTCGCGGTCACGCGCGCGCCGCCAGCGGCAGCCGCACCACGAAGCGCGCGCCGCTCAGCCGGTCCTCGCGCGATTCGACGCCGATCTCACCCTGGTGCGCCTCGACGATCGTCCGCGCGATCGCCAGCCCCAGCCCGGAATGCTGCCCGAACGTCTCCTGCGACGGACGCACCGAATGGAAGCGGCGGAAGATCGCCTCGCGCGCTTCCTCGGGGACGCCCGGCCCCTCGTCCTCGACCCACACCTCCAGCATCGAGCGGTCGCGCCGCGCCGCGATCGTCACGGTGCCGCCCTCGGGCGAGAACGAGATGGCGTTGTCGATCAAATTGGCGAACACCCGCTCCAGCCGCGCGCCTTCGCCCGCGACGACCAGATCGTCGTCGAGCGGATCGAAGCGCACGCGCACGTCATGCGCCGGTCCGCGCGCCTCGCGCTCGGCGACCATCGCCGCCAGCATCGCCGCGACATCGACCGGATCGAAGGTCGCGCGGCTCAGTTGCGCATCCAGCCGCGAGGCTTCGGAAATGTCGCTGATGAGGCGGTCGAGCCGGTGGACGTCGTCGTTGACGATCGCGAGCAGCTTCGCGCGCAGCTCGGGCTGTTCGACGCGGCTGAGCGCATCGGTCGCGGAGCGCAGCGAGGCGAGGGGATTCTTCAATTCGTGCGTCACGTCGGCGGCGAACGCCTCGGTGGCGTCGATCCGCGCGCGCAGCGCCAGCGTCATGTCAGACAGCGCGCGCGCCAGCATCCCGATCTCGTCGCGCCGCTCGGGCAGCCGCGGCACCGTCACCTCGCGCGCGCGCCCCAGGCGTACGCGCACCGCGGCGCGCGCGAGCAGCCGCAGCGGCACCACGATCGTCCGCGCGAGGAACAGCGACAGCCCGATCGAGATCGCGCTCGCCACCAGCACCACCACGCTCAGACGGTAGCGCTCGGCACGCACCCGCTCGGTGACGTCGCGCGCGTTGACCGCGGTCAGCAGCGCGAGGTCACGGCCGAGCGGCGCGGCGGCGGTGATGACCGGGGTGCGATCCGGCGCGCGCCACAAGGTCTGCGCGCTCGCCGCGCCCGTGAGGACCGCGCGCACGTCGGGCCAGCGCCGCCCGTCGCGCTGCTCGCGATAGCCCGGGGCGAGCGGGGCGCGGACGATCCGGTCGATCGCGGCGTCGAGCCAGCGCGCGCTGCGCCGCGCCAGCGGATCGTCGTCGGGATCGTCGAGCCGGAAATTGCCGACGCCGAGCGCGCGGCTGTCCGCCAGCAGCGCGCCGCCGCGGTCGTACAGCCGCACCCGCGTGCCGGTCTCCTTCGCCAGCCGTGCGATCGTCGTGTCGCGCGCGTCGAGCGGGATCGGCGCCAGCGCCTCGGTCATCAGCCGCACCTCGCGCGCCGCCTGCGTCGAGCGCTGGTCGAGGATCCGGGTGCGGAACGATTCGAGATAGAAGAAACCGCCCGCCAGCAGCAGCAGCGCGAGCACGTTGACCGCGAGGATGCGCGGGGTGAGCGAGACCTTCCCCGACCACGCCCGCGCCTGCTCGGCGGCGTCACTCCTCCGAAAAGCGGTAGCCGGCGCCATAGAGCGTCTCGATCGAGTCGAAGGCGGGGTCGGCTTCGCGGAACTTGCGGCGCACGCGCTTGATATGGCTGTCGATGGTTCGGTCGTCGACGTAGATGTCGTCCTGATAGGCCGCATCCATCAGCTGGTTGCGGGTCTTCACGATCCCCGGGCGCTGCGCCAGCGTCTCGAGGATCAGGAATTCGGTGACGGTCAGCGTGACCGGCTTGCCGTCCCAAGTGACGCGATGCCGCGCGGGGTCCATCACCAGCCGCCCGCGCTCGATCGGGCCCTGCGTCTCGGTCTCGCCCTCGGCGCCGGCCTGCGCCGGCTCGGTGCGCCGCAGGATCGCGCGGATGCGCGCGATCAGCAGCCGCTGGCTGAACGGCTTGGCGATATAATCGTCCGCCCCCATCGCGAGGCCGAGCGCCTCGTCCAGCTCATCGTCCTTGCTGGTCAGGAAGATCACCGGCAACCGGCTCTTCTCGCGCAGCCTCCGCAGCAGCTCCAGCCCATCCATCTTCGGCATCTTGATGTCGAAGATCGCGAGGTCGGGCGGGTTGTCGGTCAGCGCCTTCAGCGCCGCCTCGCCGTCCGAATAGAGGCGGGTCATGAACCCTTCGGCCTGCAGCGCGATCGACACCGACGTCAGGATATTCCGGTCGTCGTCGACCAGCGCGATCGTGGCGGTCATGGATTGGTCCCGTTCATCACGCGGGCAGGGGTAAGCCAAAGCGGCGCGGCGCTCAATGGCAAGCAGATGCGTGTTTAACATGTTTGACGCGGACGTCCGACCGGCGTATTTCGCCGCTATCGAACGCGCCCGTTACAGGACGCACATTGGAGGACGGACCCTTGAGCCATCGCATTCCCGACGCCGGGCTGGAGACGCAGGGCATCGAAACCCGCGCCACGTTGCACTGGAACCTCGTCACCGCGCGGCTGACCGAAGCCGCGGTCGCGCGCGGCGAGGGCAAGCTCTCCGCCGACGGCCCGCTGGTCGTCGAGACCGGCGCGCACACCGGCCGCTCGGCGCAGGACAAGTTCATTGTCCGCGATGCCGAGACCGAATCGACCGTGTGGTGGGGCAAGTCGAACAAGGCGATGGACCCGGCGCATTTCGCCGCGCTCAAGGAAGATTTCCTCGCCGCGCTGGGCACGAAGAGCGACCTGTTCGTCCAGGACCTGTACGGCGGCTCGCAGCCGTTGCACCGCGTGCGCGTCCGCGTCATCAACGAGCTGGCGTGGCACAATCTGTTCATCCGCACGATGCTGGTCCGCCCCGAGGAGAAGGATCTCAAGGGCTTCGTCCCCGATTACACGATCATCGACCTGCCGAGCTTCCGCGCCGATCCCGCGCGCCACGGCTGCCGCAGCGAGACGGTGATCGCGGTCAACATGACCGAGAAGCTGATCCTGATCGGCGGCACGCGCTATGCCGGCGAGATGAAGAAGTCGGTGTTCGGCATCCTCAACTATTTGCTCCCGCCGACCGGCGTGATGCCGATGCACTGTTCGGCGAACATGGGCGCGGACGGGCGCACCGCGGTGTTCTTCGGCCTCTCGGGGACCGGCAAGACCACTTTGTCCGCCGATCCCAAGCGCACGCTGATCGGTGACGACGAGCATGGCTGGTCCGACGATGCGGTCTTCAATTTCGAGGGCGGCTGCTACGCCAAGATGATCCGGCTGTCGGCCGATGCCGAGCCGGAGATCTTCGCCACCACCAAGCGGTTCGGCACCGTGCTCGAGAACGTCGTGATGGACGAGGTGACGCGCCAGCTCGACCTCGACGACAACAGCCTCGCCGAGAACAGCCGCGGCGCCTATCCGATCGACTTCATCCCCAATGCGTCGAAGGAGAATATGGGCGGCACGCCGCGCAGCATCGTGATGCTGACCGCCGACGCTTATGGCATCCTGCCCCCGATCGCCAAGCTGACTCCCGATCAGGCGATGTATCACTTCCTCTCGGGCTATACCGCGCGCGTCGCGGGGACCGAGATCGGCGTGACCGAGCCCGACGCCACCTTCTCGACCTGCTTCGGCGCGCCGTTCATGCCGCGCCACCCGTCGGTCTACGGCAATCTGCTCAAGGAGCGGATCGCCAAGGGCGGGGTCGATTGCTGGCTGGTCAACACCGGCTGGACCGGCGGCAAGTACGGTACCGGGCACCGGATGCCGATCAAGGCGACGCGCGCGCTGCTGAACGCCGCGCTCGACGGCAGCCTCAACGATGCCGAGTTCCGCACCGACCCGAACTTCGGGTTCAAGGTGCCGGTCGCGGTGCCCGGCGTCGACGGCGCGATCCTCGATCCGCGCGCGACCTGGGCGGACAAGGCCGACTATGACGCGACCGCGGCCAAGCTGGTCGACCTGTTCAACGACAATTTCGCGCAATTCGCCGAGCATGTCGATGAAGGCGTCCGCGAGGCTGCGCCCAAGGCGGTGAAGGCCGACGCCTGAACCCAAGCGTCGTTGCGAGCGTAGCGAAGCAATCCAGGGCGTCCAGGGTGCGGCCCTGGATTGCTTCGCTGCGCTCGCAATGACGAGTGCTGCTGGAGCCGGGCTACTGCCCCCTAGCGATTTCCCCGCATCGCGGTTACATGGCGCGCCACTTCCTCACCCCACAGGATTCGGCGTTCCATGAACATCCGCCTCGGCCTTACCTTCGACGACGTGCTGCTCGTGCCGGCGGAGTCGAGCGTGCTCCCCGGGGAGGCCGATACGCGGACGCAGGTGACGCGCGGCATCTCGCTCAACATCCCGGTCCTTTCCTCGGCGATGGACACCGTCACCGAGGCCGACATGGCGATCGTCATGGCGCAGCTCGGCGGGATGGGCGTGCTCCACCGCAATTTGACCGTCGACGAACAGGTCGCGGCGGTGCGTCAGGTCAAGCGCTTCGAGAGCGGGATGGTCGTCAACCCGATCACGATCGCGCCGCAGGCGACGCTCGCGCAGGCGCAAGCGCTGATGGCCGCGCATCGGATCAGCGGCATTCCGGTGGTGGAGAGCGACGGCAAGCTGGTCGGCATCCTCACCAACCGCGACGTGCGCTTCGCCGAGAACCCCAACCAGCCGGTCGCCGAGCTGATGACGCGCGAGAATCTCGTCACCGTCTCGACCGGCGTGGCGAAGGAAGAGGCGCGCCGCCTGCTCCACCAGCGCCGCATCGAGAAGCTGCTGGTCGTCGACGACGCCTATCGCTGCGTCGGGCTCATCACGGTCAAGGACATCGAAAAGGCGGTCATGTATCCCGAGGCGACCAAGGACGCCGCCGGCCGCCTACGCGTCGCTGCCGCCACGACCGTGGGCGACAAGGGCTTCGGCCGTACAGAGGCGCTGGTCGACGCCGAATGCGACCTGATCGTCATCGACACCGCGCACGGCCACAACAGCGAGGTCGCGCGCGCGGTCGAGCGCGTCAAGAAATTGTCGAACGTGGTGCAGGTCGTCGCGGGTAACGTCGCCACCGGCGAGGCGACCCGCGCGCTGATCGACGCGGGCGCGGACGGGATCAAGGTCGGGATCGGCCCGGGCTCGATCTGCACCACGCGCGTCGTCGCCGGCGTCGGCGTGCCGCAGCTGACGGCGGTGATGGACTGCGCCGAGGCGGCGGCCAAGGCCGGCGTCCCGGTGATCGCCGATGGCGGGCTGCGCACCTCGGGCGATCTCGCCAAGGCGCTGGCGGCGGGCGCCTCGACCTGCATGGTCGGCTCGCTGCTCGCCGGAACCGAGGAAGCGCCGGGCGAAACCTTCCTTTATCAGGGACGTGCGTACAAATCCTATCGTGGCATGGGCAGTGTCGGCGCGATGGGCCGCGGCTCGGCCGACCGCTATTTCCAGGGTGAGGTCCGCGATCAGCTGAAGCTGGTGCCGGAAGGGATCGAGGGGCAGGTGCCCTACAAGGGGCCGGCGCGCGACGTGATCCACCAGCTGGTCGGCGGCATCAAGGCGGCGATGGGCTATACTGGCTCGGCGACGATCAAGGACCTGCAGGCGCGCGCGCAGTTCGTCCAGATCACCGGCGCAGGGCTCAAGGAGAGCCACGTCCATGACGTGACGATCACCCGCGAGGCGCCCAACTATCCAACCCGCTGAACCGTCAGGACCCGCACCGCTGTCCTACGCGGCGCGGGTCTGGCAGAAGCGGGGGATGACGCTCGCGCTAGATTGCCGCCCGACCTTGCCGGTCACAGGCTCCATTCCGGTTTCCCGATCCGTCATCCCGGCTAACGCGGGGATTCCGCTTTTTCTTGGCCGGGCGACCACGCGGTTGACAGCACGCAGAGCCGTCGACCGTCATCGTGCCGGTTCGCCCTCCACCCGTCACCCCGGCGAAGGCCGTGGTCCAGTAGCGGAACGGCCGTGGCAGCGCCGGAGCGTCTCTCAAGTGGACCCCGGCCTCCGCCGGGGTGACGAAAGAGGCGAGAAAAGCGCCTCATCGCCACCCCGCCAGCGTCTCAACATTCGCAACATTCGGCTCCGCTCGCCGTCCACCAACACCACCCCGCCTCTCAGCCCGAAAGCGCCGCAATGACCCCCGCCGCCCGCACCCAAGCCGCGATCGATCTCCTCGACGCGATCGTCATCGCCGCACGCGAGGGCGGGGCGGCGGCCGACACGCTGATCTCCCGCTATTTTTCGGAACGCCGCTACGCCGGATCGAAGGACCGCCGTGCCGTCCGCGAACTGGTCTATGCCGCGATCCGCCGACTCGGCGAGCGCCCCGCCGACGGCCGTGCCGCGCTGCTCGCGCTCGCGGTGACCGACCCGGCGCTCGCCGCGACCTTCGATGGCTCCACCCACGGTCCCGCGCCGATCGGCGACGAAGCGCCCGCCGCCGAGGGCCTGCACCCGCGCTGGCTTGAGGATCGCCTGACCGCCTCGGGCGTGGGCGCCCCCGAGCAACAAGCGTTGATCGGCCGCGCCCCGCTCGACGTACGCCTCCATCCCGATCACGCCGACCTTGAACTCCCCGAAGCCGCGCCGATCCCCGGCATTCCGCTCGCGCGCCGGCTCCCCGCCGGCAGCGATGTGGCCGCACACGCCGGCGCGCTGGAGGTACAGGATGCCGGCAGTCAGGCGGTAACGCTGGCCGCAGCGGTCGTGCCGGGCATGACGGTGCTCGATCTGTGCGCTGGGGCGGGCGGCAAGAGCCTGGCGATGGCCGCGCAGATGGCCAACGACGGCCGCATCATTGCTGCCGACATCGACCGCGCGCGCCTGTCGCGCCTCGCCCCACGCGCCGAAAAGGCTGGCGCGACGATCATCGAGATGCGGCTTCTCAACCCCCATCACGAAGCCGAGGCGCTGGCCGACGTACAGGCGGATGTCGTGCTGATCGACGCGCCGTGCTCGGGGACCGGCACGTGGCGGCGCAACCCGGAGGCGCGCTGGCGGCTGACCCCCGCGCGGCTCGACCGGCTGATCGAGACGCAGCGCCACGTTCTGGCGATCGGTGCCGGCGCGGTGAAGCCGGGCGGGGCGCTCGTCTATATCGTCTGCTCGCTGCTCGACGGGGAGGGATCAGCGCAGGTCGATGCCTTCCTCGCCGCTCATCCCGGCTGGGAGGCGGAGCCGCTCGCGCTCCCCTTCGGCCGCCCGCATCACGCCGGCACCCGCCTGACCCCCGCGCATGACGGCACCGACGGTTTTTTCGTCGCACGGCTGCGGGCGCCATGCTAACCGGGCCGGATCGTGTCGAAGCTGGAGCCGTTCATGCGTTTCACCGCCGTCGCCATGGCCGCCTCGCTGGCGCTGGTGTCGATCTCCACCGCGCTCCACGGGCAGCGGCCTGACGACCAGATCGACGCGCGCAGTATGGCGTTGCTGCAACAGGGCAAGGCGGCGCGCGCGGCGGGCAACCTCGACGGCGCGACCGACCTGCTCGAAACCGCGGTGACCGTCGACCCGCGTAATCGTCAGGCGTTCGTCGCGCTGGCCGGGGTCGCGGAGGCACGCGGGCTCCCGGGCAAGGCGATCCGCCTCTATCGCGAGGCGCTGCTGCTCGAACCCAACGACGTCAATGCGTTGGCCGGGCAGGGCGAGGCGATGGTCGCCAAGGGGGCGGTCGAGCGCGCGCGCCAGAACCTCGCCAAGGTCCGGTCGTTGTGCAAGGGTGCCTGCCCGCAGGCGACGACGCTCGCCTCGGTGATCGCCAAGGGCCCGCCGATCACCACCGCACAGGTCGGCGCGAACACCACCACCGCCGCGACGGGGACGACGCCGACCTCGGACGATTGAGGCGTCAGCTCAACCGCCTGGCGACCGCGACGAACTCGGCGACGCTCACCGTCTCGGCGCGGCGCGTCGCTTCGATCCCCTCGGCGTCCAAGGCGTCCAGCGCACCCGGCACGCCGCGTAGCGACTGACGGAGCATCTTGCGGCGCTGCCCGAACGCCGCTGCGGTCACCCGCTCCAGCGCGGCCAACGCCACCCCGGCCGGCGCGTCGGTGGGGGCGATATGCACCACCGCCGACATCACCTTGGGCGGCGGGGTAAAGGCGGAGCGATGCACCGGCATCGCGATCCGCGCGGTCGAGCGCCACTGCGCCAGCACCGCGAGCCGACCATAGGCGTCGCCCCCTACCGGCGCGACGATCCGTTCCGCCACCTCGCGCTGAAACATCAGCGTCAGCGACGTCCACCACGGCCGCCATTCGGCCGAGAGCCAGCCGATCAACAAGGCGGTGCCGACATTGTAGGGCAGGTTGGAGACGATATGCGGCGCGCCCGCGAACAGCGTCCGCGCGTCGATCTCGGTCGCATCGCCCTCGATCACGCGCAGCTTGCCGGGATAGGCCGCTTCCAGCTCGGCCAGCGCCGGGATGCAGCGCCGATCGCGCTCGATCGCCGTCACCCGCGCGCCCTGCGCCAGCAACGCCCGCGTCAGCCCGCCCGGGCCGGGGCCGATCTCCAGCACTTCCGCATCGGTCAGATCGCCGGGAATGCGCGCGATCCGCGCCAGCAACTGCGCGTCGAACAGGAAGTTCTGCCCCAGCGCCTTCGACGCCGACAGGCCATGGCGCGCGATCACATCGCGCAGCGGCGGCAGCTCCGGCGTCGTCATGCGCTGGCGCGGTGCACCGCGGCTTCGTGCGCCATCAAGATCGCGGCGATCGTCGCTCCCGGATGCGCCATCCCCTTGCCGGCGATCCCGAACGCGGTGCCGTGATCGGGCGAGGTGCGCACGATCGGCAGCCCCAGGGTCATGTTGACCCCGTCGTCGAAGAACAGCGTCTTCAGCGGCACCAGCGCCTGGTCATGATAGGGACAAAGCGCCACGTCGTAACCTGCCCGTGCCCGCGCATGGAACATCGTGTCCGCCGCCAGCGGCCCGCGCACGTCGTTACCCTCGGCACGCAGGATCTCGATCGCCGGGCGCATCACCTCGATCTCCTCGCGCCCCAGCGCGCCGTCCTCGCCCGCATGGGGATTGAGCCCGGCAAAGGCGAGGCGGGGACGCTCGATCCCGAAATTGCGCGTCATCGCGCGCGCGGTCACCCGCGCCTTGGCCAGCATCAGCTCGACCGTCAGCAACGCGGGCACCTCGGCCAGCGCGACATGCGTGGTGATCGGCACGACGCGCAGCCCCGGTCCGGCCAGCATCATCACCGCATTGTCGCGCGAAATGCCGCAGCGTTCGGCGACGAACTCGGTCTGCCCCGGATAGGTGAAGCCGATCTGGTACAATTGCGCCTTGGACACCGGCCCGGTCACCAGCGCGCGTCCCGCGCCCGACCGCACCAGCCCGGTGGCCAGCTCAAGCGCGCGAACGGCGCAGCGCGCACCATCGGCGTCGGGCAGGCCGGGCACGATGTCGCCGGCGTCCTCCACGGTCAGGACCGGCAACGCCTCCGGAAAGACGGCCGCGACCGCGTTGAGGTCGGAAACCGGCGCCACCGGACCATCCCACACGCGGGCGATCGACCGGCGGTCGCCCACCGCCACGAACGGCGGCAGCGCGCGCTCGACGCGCGCGTCCCAGGCCTTGGCGATCGTCTCCGGCCCGATCCCCGCGGGATCGCCCATCGAGATGACGATCGGCCCGTTCATCGGCGCTGCCTCAGCGATATTCAATCACCGCGTCGCGCCGCAGGTCGCGCAGCGCCTGCTGCGCGCGCAGGTTGACGCGCTGCTGCTCGAGCTGGTTCTGGATCTGCTGCGCGCCGGGCAGTTGTCCGCCCTGCGCCTCGTCGCGCCCGCACATCACGAGCGTGCGGACACCCTCGGTCGGCGAACCGAACGGCGGCGTCGCCTGGCCGACCTGCAGCTTCAGCATGATCGCCTGCAGCGGCGGCGGCAGATCGCGGATGCGGATCGCGTCATTGTCGACCACCTCGGCGTTCAGCGACGCGGCGACCTTCGCGACCGAACCGCAGCCCTGCAGCTTCTGGATCGCCTCGGCGAAGGCGCTGGTGCGTGCGGTGGCCTGCGTCTGCGTCGTCCCGGGCGGGAACTTGATCGTCAGCTGCTTGAGGCTGAGCCGCGCGTCGCGCGGATCGGCGGTCAGGACCTGACGCTTGTCGACCAGATAGAGGATCGAAAAGCCGCCCGGCGTCGCGACCGGCCCGGCGACCTGCCCGATCTGCATCGTCTGCGTCGTCTCGGCGAGCGGTCCCGGCAGCTGCGCGGCGCGCACCCAGCCGAGATCGCCCCCGACGCCGCGCGTCGACGCTTCGGAAAAATTCCGCGCGAAATAGCTGAAGGGCGCCTGACCCTTGCTGATCTCGGCAATCAGCTGCTTGCTGTTGTCGAACACCTGCTGCTGACGATCGGGTGTCGCGGCGAGGTAGATTTCGTTGAGATGATATTCCTCGGTGCCCTTCGCGGCCTCGAGTCGATCGAGGATCGCCTTCACCTCTTCGTCGCCGACGTTGACGAACGGCTCGACGCGCTTGCTCAGATAGCGGTTCCACGCCAGCTCGCCCTCGATCTGCCGCCGCAGCGAGCGATCCGACGAGCCCTGCTCGCGCAGCCACGTCGTCAGCTGCGCCGGCGTCTTCTGGAGGTTGCGCGCGACCCCGGCATAGGCCTGGTCGATCTCGCCCTTTGTCACGGTGATGTCCGCGACCTTCGCCTGCTGGATCTGCAGCGTCTCGTCGATCAGCTGGCGCAGCACCTGCAATTGCAGCTTCTCGCGCTCCTCGGCGTTCAGCTTCGCGTTGTTCGCCGCGGCGATGAAGTTCACGCGCTGGTCGACGTCGGTGCCGGTGATGATCGCTTCGTTGACGATCGCGGTCGCCTTGCGGATGTTCGGATCGACCTTGCCGAAGATCTGGAGATCCTTGGGGAGGTTGAGCCCGGTCGTGTCGCGCGCGGGTTCGGCGTCCTGCGCCAGCGCAGCGCCGGTCACGCCGAGCGCCACGATCGTTCCCAGCAACCGGCGGGTCAGCGCCGCGCCCTTTGTCTTCATCATCACGTCCGTCTCGAAATCCCGATGAGGTGCGCCTGTCGCCGCCGCGGCGCTTGTGCCGGAAAACAACTGAACCGCGGCTTAGCGGCCGAGGTTCTTCAAGGAAAGCGTCAACAGATAGCTGTTGCCGCTCCGTGCGTCGCCGACGTTGCGGTAATCGCGCTTCCACGCCAGCCCCAGATTGATACAATCGTCCTCATAGGCAACGCCGAGACGGTGACGGATCGGCGAGAAGCCGTCCGAGGTCGACAGCGGGTCCTCGGCGCGGTTGGTGAGGTCGACGATCGCCGAACCCCATACCGACCAGAAGCGCGTGATCCCCACGCGGCCGCCGACGCGCACCTCCTCGCGATCCTGCAGGTCCTCGAGCACGTCGATGTCGCGGTTGAGCCGCAGGTAGCCGACGGTGGCATAGGTCTGGCGCGTGCCGACCGTCGCGTCGATCTCATTGCGGCGGATCGCGAAATTGTCCTTGTCGATGCGGTAGCGGTGGGTCAGCGTCACCAGCTCGCCGAAGCGGATGTTGGTGCGGCCGACGATGTCCGAAAAGCGATCGGACAGGCCGGTGCCGTCGGGCAGGATGCTCGGCCGCTCGTTCAGGCGATAGCTTTGCCCGACATTGGCCGAGATCGCCACCCGGTCGAGATCCAGCGCCCATTCCGCGCCATAAGTGATGCGGCTGGAATCTTCCCAGCGGTCGTAACCGGAGAAGCGGTTGAGCGCGAAGAGGTTGGAATCCTCGAGGTCGACGGCGCGGGCGTCCTCGTTGGGCACCTGGATGTTGCGCGTCTTCGGCGTGGCGACGATCTGGACGCGCGGCGTGAAGCGCTGGAATCCGCCGAACAGCTCGCCCACGAACGGCCAGCGCACGTCCGCCGCCAGCGCGCCGATGAAGCGCGTCTGGAAGCCCTCAATGCCGCGATAGCTGACGATCGAGGTCGCCGCGACATTCTGCGTGTCATAGGCGTCGGCGCGCCCGAACGCCGTCAGCGTCACCTCCTGACCGAGCACGGTGATCCCGCGCCAGTCCCACCGCGCGCTGCCGAACGCGCGTTGGGTGTCCTGACCGGCCTTGCGTCCGATCGCCAGCGAGTTGAGCTGGATCTGCAACGTCCCGCCGAGCAGCGCGTCGGGCACGCGGCGGCGATAGTCGACTTCGGGCAGGGCGACGGGCTGCATGCCCTGCCGGTCGCCGACCCGCAGCGTCTGCACCGCCCAGCCGGCGATCGACAGATAGCTGTTCGGATCGACCCGCTCGAGCGCCAGCGTCGTGCGCAGCCGGTCCTCGTTCGAGATGTCGTAGCGGCGCAGGAAGGTCCGGTCGGTCACCAGCCGCAGCGAACCCGACAGGCTCCAGTTCGGGTCGAACTGGAAGCGGCCCGCCCCATCCAGATAGCCGCGGAACGCCCGCTCGGTATCGGAGGTGGTGATATCGGCGAGGTTCTGCGTCCGCCGGCTGCTCGTCGCGAAGCCGCGGATGGAATAGGCACCCAGCTCGTTCAACCCGCTGTAGCGTGCCTCCATCATCGGCACTTCCGAGGTGAAGATGTGCGGCGCGAGCACGAGCGACTGGTTGGGGCCGAGCGCCAGATTGAACGGCAGCACCAGCTCGGCGCCGTTGAGCCGTGTCAGCCCGATCGAGGGGGTGAGCAGCCCGGTGTCGTTGCTCGCCGCGACCGAATTGCTGAAGCGCGGCAAGGCCGGGCTGGTCAGCCCGAACAGATGGAAGCGCGCGCCCTCGTAATAGACGCGCTCCTTGTCAGGGCGGTAGATGACCTTGACCGCGGTGATCTTCCACGTCGGCTCGCGCGGGCATCCGTCCGATCCGGTGACGGCGCACGGCGAATAGACCGCGCGGTCGAGGTTCATCGTCCCGTCCGCCTCGCGCACGCCGCGCACCGCCGCCAGCCGGCCGCCCTGCTCGAGCACGACCAGCAGATTGTCGACCATGCCGTCCTTGAGCGTGTCGGTCAGCTCGATCGAATCGCCATAGGCGACGTCGCCCTGCGGGTTGGTCACCGCGACGTTGCCGGTCGCGACGACCTTCCCGCTCTTGCGGTTCCACACCACCTTCTCGGCGCGTAGCCGCTCGCCGGCGCGGCTCATCCGCACCTCGCCGGTCGCGGTCACGACGTCGGCGTTATAGTCATATTCAAGCGCACCGGCGCTGAATTGCACCTGATCGCTGTCGGCGGGACTGGCCCCGGCCGCGGGCGCAGCGGCGGGCGCAGCGCCCGCAGGGTCCTGAAGCGACTGCGCCGCGGCCGGTGCAGCCAGCGCCAGACACAGCGCAGCGCCGGCGAGAAGATCGAAACGCATCACGTCGTCGTCGTTGCCCCGTTTGCGCGACCGACCGGAAATGGCGGCCACGCCTCCGCCGCCTATCGCATCGCCACGCCGAGCCTGCAACGCTTTGCCATTTCACCGCCCGGTGCCTAGGTAGGCGCCATGTTGGAAGAGGATACAGGAATGCAGATCGCCTTCACCGCCGAACGTCCGGCCGATGTTGCCGTGCTGGCGCTGCCGGTCCGCAAGGATGCCGGCACCGCCGGGCTGGTCGACGGTGCCGACGCGCTGCTCGCCGCGGTGACGGAAGGTCAGCGCTTCACCGGCGAGGCGGGCAGCGTCGCGGAAGCATTCGTGCCCGCCGGGCAGGGGACGCAGCGCGTGCTGCTGCTCGGCGTCGGCAGCGGCGACGATGCCGCGTTCGAGCGCGCGGGCGGCGCGCTGACCGCGCGGCTGCTCACCTCGGGCGCTACCAGCGCGGTTGCCGATCTGCACGGCGCGCCGGCACTTGCGGCCGCGCGCTTCGCGGCCGGGGTCGCCCAGCGCGCGTGGCGTTTCGACGAATATCGCACCAAGCTCGCCGAGAAGCAGAAGCCGACGCTGGCCGCGGTCACGATCGTCGGCGACGATGCCGAATGGTCCGGGCGTGAGGCGGTGACGCGCGGGTTGGGGCTGGCGCGCACGCTCGCCACGCTGCCGCCGAACATCCTCTATCCGGAAAGCTTCGTCGCGCGCGTGCTGGAGGCGGTCGACGGGCTCGGGCTCGAAGCGACCGTGCTGGGCGAAGAGGAGCTGGCCGAGCTTGGCGCCGGGGCGTTGCTCGGCGTCTCGCAGGGTTCGCGGCGCGAGGCGCGTGTGCTCGCACTCAAGTGGAGCGGGGCGGGGAGCGACGCGCCGCTGACCGCGCTGGTCGGCAAGGGCGTGACCTTCGACACCGGCGGCATCTCGATCAAGCCCGCCGCCGGCATGGAGGACATGAAGTGGGATATGGGCGGCGCGGCGGCGGTCGCGGGCGCGATGCTGACGCTCGCCTCGCGCAAGGCGAAGGCCAATATCATCGGCGTGATGGGGCTGGTCGAGAACATGCCCGACGGCAATGCGCAGCGTCCCGGTGATGTCGTTACCAGCATGTCGGGGCAGACGATCGAGGTCATCAACACCGACGCCGAGGGCCGGCTGGTGCTGTGCGATTGCATCACCTGGGTCCAGAACACTCATAAGCCGACACGGATCGTCGACCTAGCGACGCTGACCGGCGCGATGATCGTCGCGCTCGGCAATGAATATGGCGGGCTGTTCAGCAACGACGATACGCTCGCCGAACAGTTGCTGGCAGCGGGCGTCGCCACCGGCGACAAATTGTGGCGCTTCCCGCTCTCGGACGCCTACGACAAGCTGATCGACTCGCCGATTGCCGACGTGAAGAACGTCGGGCCGCGCGGTGCAGGCTCGATCACCGCCGCGCAGTTCCTGCAGCGCTTCGTCGACGACGGCGTCGCCTGGGCGCATCTCGACATCGCCGGCATGGTGTGGGCGGACAAGGACGGCCCGACGTGGGCGAAGGGCGCGACCGGCTATGGCGTGCGTGTGCTCGACCGGTTCGTCGCCGACACCTGCGAGGCCTGAGCCGAGCGATGCAGGTCGACTTCTACCACCTGACCCGCATGCCGCTGGAGCGTGCGCTCCCGCAGATCGCGGCGAAGGTGGTGGCGTCGGGCGCGCGGCTGCTGATCGTCGCCGCCGACGAGGAGCGGCGCGCGGCGCTCGACCGGGTGCTGTGGAACTATGCGCCCGACAGTTTCCTGCCGCACGCGCAGCAGGGCGGGGCGGCGGACGCGCGTCAGCCGATCCTGATCGCCGCCGACGTCAACCCTGCCAATCGCGCCCGGCATATCGCGCTGGTCGACGGGGAGTGGCGCGACGCCGCGCTCGATTTCGACCGCGCCTTCCACTTCTTCGACGAGGAGCATATCCGTGCCGCACGCGCGGCGTGGAAGGATTTGGCGACGCGTGACCGGGTCGAGCGGCGCTACTGGAAGCAGAACGAGGCGGGACGCTGGGAACAGGCGGCCTGAGCGCTCGCTTGCATCCCCGCGCGCGTCCGCCTAGGGCGACGCCACTTCCATCCTATTCATTTCAGGAGCCCGTGACCGTCATGGCCGCGAACCGTACCTTCTCGATCATCAAGCCCGATGCCACGCGCCGCAACCTGACCGGCGCGGTCACCAAGATGCTGGAGGAGGCCGGCCTGCGCGTCGTCGCGTCCAAGCGCATCCAGATGACCAAGGAGCAGGCCGAGGGCTTCTACGCGGTCCACAAGGAGCGTCCGTTCTTCAACGATCTGGTTGGCTTCATGACCTCGGGTCCGGTCGTCGTGCAGGTGCTGGAGGGCGAGAACGCCATGCAGCGCAACCGCGACATCATGGGCGCGACCAACCCCGAGAACGCCGCGCCGGGCACGATCCGCAAGGAACTGGCCGAGTCGATCGAGGCGAACACCGTCCACGGGTCGGACTCGGACGAGAATGCCGCGATCGAGATCGCATACTTCTTCAAGCCGGAAGAAATCGTCGGCTGATATGGATTGGCGCCTGCACCGCGCGGGACCGGCGGATGCCGCCGCGCTCGCGCTGGTAGCGGGCGCCACATTTCTCGAAGCCTTCGCGGGCATCCTCGACGGGCCGGACATTGTCGCGCATGTCACGCGCAACAGCAGCGTAGCGGCGTTCGAGGCGTATCTGGCCGATGGCGCGATCGCGACGCTGGCAGGAGCCGAAGCGGGCGGTGCGCCGATCGGTTACAGCCTCCTGACCACCCCCGATCTGCCGGTCGGGCCGGAAGCCGGCGATGTCGAACTCAAGCGCATCTACGCCTTGTTTCCCACGCACGGCACCGGGCTGGGGCCCGCGCTGATGGCGCGCGCCATCGAGGATGCGCGCGCGCGCGGTTGTCGGCGCGTGCTGCTCGGCGTCTACGGGCGCAACAAGCGTGCGCAGCGATTCTACGAAAAGCAGGGCTTTACGGTCGCGGGTACGCGCCGTTTCCGTGTCGGCGCGACATGGCACGACGATTTAATCTACGCGCGCACGATTTGAACCACCGTCCCCGGATTAATCCGGGCGTGGACAATCTTCGGAGCGTGATGACGTGAACTTGATCCGTCGTCGCGAGCGCAGCGAAGCGATTCAAGGCGTTTGTTCCGGTCGTAAATCGGTTCGCTGCGCTCGCAATGACGAACGATACCGTCGTTGTCGATGAGTTCGACGATCGCATCGCCATTGCTACGATACCCGAGGTCACGAATACTCCGCACGAATGCCTCTGGCACCATCAGGCCGAGCTTTGACCGCTGACGCCGACCTTCGACATAACGCCGCTGCGCGGCAAGGGCCGGACCGGTTCCGGCACCGCACAGCGTCTCCCCGGCATCGGACATCATACGCTACTCGGTGGGCATTTCGTTGGCCGGCTTGAACGGTGCATCTGGGAACGGGGGAAGGAGAGGCGTCGCGACCATCAGCCCGCCCATCCGCCTGACCGCCAGCTGCCAGAATTCGTCTCGATCCCTGCTGCGTTGGTTGCGGATGCTGTCAATCTGGTCGATGCAGCGGTTCAGTCAGCGGCTGGCCTCGGCCGGATCACGCGTCTTGAGCGAGCGCCGGACCTGACACCTGCCCATCTCGCTCCGCAGCTGCGGCGGCAGTTCCTCGTAGAGATAGTAGATGCCGGTCTGGCGATGTTTCCAGAATGTGAGCATCTGCACCAAGCGCTTACATATCCGTTCGCTATACTTGCGGACGGCGAAGTCGGCGTGCACCCTGGATTTCCGCACTTCCACAAGAATGGTGACCCCTACGGGAGGGATGTCACAAACATAAAAGGCGCGGTTTCCGGGCTTTTTGTGTTTCACGATCAGCCACGCTGTACCTACTCGCTGTACCAACGCGGTTGAAAATGATGGGATGTAAATACGATCGGAAACGTCAAATTCAACCGCTTTTGGCGTTCATATGTACAATGGGAGAAGGGGTGATTGGCATCGTATTCGGGTAGGATCTTATCGAGGCGGCGCGCGTCGATCAGACGATATCGCGCGTTAGCCTGACCAGCATGGGATCGCTCTCGACTGGATGAGGGATAAAACCCATTTCCTTCTCGATCGTGATGGCGGATTGGTTGTCGCGATCCTCTATCGCTTCGATCGTGTGATATCCCTTTCGTTTTGCATGACCGACCAGATGGTCGAGCAACGTCCAGCCGATACCTCGCGCCTTCATGTCGCGCCGGATGGCGACGGCGACCTCTGCGGTTTTCGCGATGTCGTCCCCGGCCAGCATCGCCGCCGCAACGATCGATCCGCCGTCGTCAAAGGCGATCAGGCTTTCGCTGGTTGCATCATTGGCACGGATCATGCCGGACAGCCGCTCGTGACTCACTACACGCACGCTGGTCAGGAAGCGGAAGCGCAGATCCTCGGGCGAAACCTTCGCGAAGAAGGCGGCGAGCGCGGGCTCGTCCTCTTCGCGGGCGGGCCGGACGTGCAGCACTGTGCCGTGGCGGGTGACGAGCATCTCGGTATCGGCGGCGATCATGGTGTCCTCCTGGGTTGCCGTACCGATGAATCGGTGGCACGCGTGCCGCATTGACCGCGGTCAAGAGGGCAGCATCGTCCCCGTTTCCATGAAGCGCCGATGCCAGGACAATGCCTCGCCAGGAAGCGCGGGGGCATGGAGGCCATAGGAACCGCCCTCGGCCCGCATCGCATAGTCGGCGAGCATCGGGCGGTAATCGGGATGGGCGCAGCGTTCGATCACGGCCCGTGCGCGCTGGCGCGGCGACAGGCCGCGCAGATCGGCGAGGCCCTGTTCGGTCACGATCACCTGCACGTCCTGCATGATGTGATCGACATGCGAGGCCTGCGGCACGATGGCGGAAATCTTGCCGCCCTTGGCGGTCGAGGGCGTCATGAAGATCGAGACATAGGCGTTGCGCGCGAAATCGCCCGACCCACCGATGCCGTTCTGGATGCGCGATCCCATCACCAGCGTGGAATTGACGTTGCCGTAGATGTCCGCCTCGATCAGCCCGTTCATTGCGATGCACCCCAAGCGACGGACAAGTTCGGGATGGTTGCTGATTTCCTGCGGGCGCAGGATCATGCGGTTCCGGTACGCGGCCATGTCGGCGTTGAGCCGCGCCGCCGCCTGCGGGCTAAGCGAAAAGGCGGTGGCGGAGGCCATGCGCAAGCGGCCGGCATCGAGCAGGTCGAGCATCCCGTCCTGGATCACCTCGGTATAGGCGGTCATCGGCTCGAACGGCGCATCGATCAGGCCCGACAGAACGGCATTGGCGATATTGCCGACCCCCGACTGGATCGGCAGCAGCGCGGGTGGCAGGCGGCCGCGCGAGACCTCATGGGCCAGGAACTCGATGATATGCCCGGCGATGGCGCGCGCCGTGTCGTCGGGCGCGGCGAAGGGCAGGTTGCGGTCCGGCGCGTCCGTCTCGACGATGGCGACGATTTTGTCCGGATCGCAGGCGAGATAGGGCGTGCCGATCCGGTCGTCGGGGCGCACCAATGGGATCGGTACGCGATCCGGTGGTAGGCGGGTGCCGTAATAGATGTCGTGCATCCCCTCCAGCGCCGCATCCTGCCAGCGATTGACCTCCAGGATGACGCGGGACGCGCGGTCCAACCAGGTCTTGTTGTTGCCGACCGAGGAGGAGGGGATCAGCGAGCCGTCCGCGCGGATGCCGGACACCTCGACGATCGCGGTGTCGAGCGGGCCCAGCACGCCCTCCCACGCCATCGGCGCGACCTGGCTCAGGTGCATGTCGAGATAGTCGATCTCGCCGCGATTGATCTTCTCTCGCGCGACCGGATCGCCGCTATAGGGCAGGCGCTGGGCGATGCCGTCGACCGCCGCCAGTGCGCCGTCCAGTTCGGGTCCGGTCGAGGCGCCGGTCCACAGGTTGACGCGGAACGGGCGCCCCTCCTTATGATGGGCTGCGATCCGTCGTCCCAGTGCTTGCGGGACGGCCTTGGGATAACCCGATCCGGTGAAGCCGCTGGTCGCCACGGTTTCGCCCGGACGGATCAATGCGGCTGCGGTATCGGCATCGGTGATACGCGAAAGAAGGGCAGGGCAGGCGATACGATCGGTCATTGTCACTCCCAAGGCGGCGGGCGGGGCCGAAGCCGCCGCCCGCCGGGGTTTCAGGCGGCGAGGTCGAGGACGACGCGGCCCTCGATCTGGCCTTTGCGCATTCGGTCGAACACCTCATTGACCTCGGTTAGCGGCGCGGTGGAGACGGTCGCCTTCACCTTGCCGTCCGCCGCGAAGTCGAGCGACTCCTGCAGGTCGAGCCGGGTGCCGACGATCGACCCGCGCACCGTGATGCCGTTCAGCACCAGCCCGAAGATGTTGAGCGGGAAGTCGCCGGGCGGCAGGCCGTTCAGCGCCACCGTGCCGCCGCGCGCCATCATGCCGACGGCTTGCGTAAACGCCTTTTCGCTGACCGCGGTGACGAGCGCGCCCTGCGCACCGCCGCCGGTCTCGCGCTTGATCGCCGCGGCCGGATCGGCTTCGGTCCGGGCATTGACCGTCACCTTCGCGCCCAGCCGCCGGGCGAGGTCGAGCTTGGCGTCGTCGACATCGACCGCCGCGACGTTCAGGCCCATGGCAACCGCATATTGCACGGCCATATGGCCCAGCCCACCGATGCCGGAGATGACCACCGTGTCGCCCGGCTTGGTGTCGGTCATCTTCAGCCCCTTGTAGACCGTGACCCCGGCGCACAGCACCGGCGCGATCTCGGTGAAGCTGATATTGCCGGGCAAATGGCCGACGAAATTGGGGTCGGCGATGACATAATCGGCAAAGCCGCCATTGACCGAATAGCCGGTATTGAGCTGGCTTTCGCACAAAGTCTCCCACCCGCCCAGGCAGTGCATGCAGTGGCCGCAGGCGGTGTAGAGCCAAGGTACGCCGACCCGGTCGCCTTCCTTGATGTGCTTGACGCCCTTGCCGACCGCCGAGACATAGCCGACGCCTTCATGCCCTGGAATGAAGGGCGGGTTGGGCTTGACCGGCCAATCGCCCTCGGCGGCATGCAGGTCGGTGTGGCACACGCCAGAGGCCTGGATCGCGACCTGGATCAGGCCGTCGCTGACCTCGGGCACGGGGACTTCATCGATGGTCAGGGGTTGGCCGAATGCCCGCA
>CAJYLV010000006.1 GCA_913776255.1 uncultured Sphingomonas sp.
TCAGCCAGTGGGCGGACGAGCACCGCAAGCTCAGCCCCGAGGCAAGCGCCGAGCCCGGCCAGTGGAACACGAGCCGGGCTGAGTTCCAGCGCGGCATCATGGATGCGGTCAGCGACCCGCTGATCGAGGAAGTGGTGGTGATGAAGTCCGCCCAGGTCGGGTGGACCGAAATCATCAACAACATCGTCGGCTATTTCATCGACCAGGATCCGTCACCGATCATGGTGATGCAGCCGACGCTCGACATGGCGGAGGCGTGGTCGACCGACCGGCTGACGCCGATGGTGCGCGACACGCCGCGGCTGCGGGTGAAGATCGCCGAGGCCAAGTCGCGCGACAGCGGCAACAAGCTGCTGCAAAAGCGCTTCCCCGGCGGGCAGCTGGTGATCGTCGGCGCGAACAGCCCGTCGTCGCTCGCCTCGCGGCCGATGCGGGTGATCCTCGCCGACGAGGTGAGCCGCTACCCGGCCTCGGCCGGCATCGAGGGCGATCCGCTCGGGCTGGCGTACAAGCGGACCAACAATTTCTGGAACCGCCGCAAGCTGGCCGGGTCGACGCCGACGATCGCCGGCGCCTGTCGCATCGAGGCCAAATTCGAGGAGTCGGACAAGCGCTTCTTCTTCGTGCCGTGCCCGCAGTGCGGCGCGCATCAGGTGCTGAAGTGGGAACAGGTCCGCTGGGACAAGACCAGGGCAGGCGTCCACCGGCCCGACACAGCGCATTACGTGTGCGAGCACAACGGCTGCATCTGGGACGATGCCGATCGCTGGGGCGCGGTGCTGCTGGGCGAGTGGCGCGCCACCGCGCCCTTCACCGGGATCGCGGGCTTCCACGTCTGGGAAGCCTATTCGTCGTGGGTGAAGCTGCAATCGACCGTCACCGCCTTTCTCGAGGCGCGCAAGACACCGGAGACCTACAAGGTCTGGACCAACACCGCGCTCGGGCAGACGTGGGTCGAGAAGGGCGAGGCGCCCGACTGGCAGCGACTGTACGAACGACGATCGCAGGAGCTGACCTTGGGCGATGCGCCGGAGTGGGTCGCGCGCCTCACCGTCGGCGCCGACGTGCAGCGCGACCGCATCGAGGCGAGCGTGTGGGGCTGGGGCGAGGGATTGCGCAGCGTGCTGGTCGACCAGCGCGTCTTCCACGGCGATCCGGCGAAGGCCGAGGTGTGGAAGGAGCTCGATTCCTTCCTGTCGGTAGAATGGGAAACGCCGTCCGGCCGCCGCCTGCGCATGTCGAAGCTCGCGATCGACACCGGCGACGGCTATTCCACCACCAGTGTCTACGCCTGGGCACGCCGTCACCCGCGCGTGGTGATGGCGATCAAGGGGATTGGCAGCTTCAGCGCGGCGATGCCGGTGATGGGGCCGACCTGGGTCGACGTCACCGTCCGCGGCACCAAGGTGCAGCGCGGCGTCCAGCTCTGGACGGTCGCGGTGTCGCTGTTCAAGTCGGAAACCTACGACTGGCTGAAGCTCGACCAGCCGATCGACGGCGAACCCTATCCGCCCGGCTACATCCACCTTCCGCAGGGCGTCGACGCGGAATGGCTCCAGCAGCTCGTCGCCGAGCAACTGGTGACCGTGAAGAACAAGCGCACCGGCTTCAGCAAGCGCGAGTGGCAGAAGACCCGCGACCGCAACGAGGCGATCGACTGTCGCGTCTATGCACGCGCCGCGGCCTATGCGCTCGGGCTCGATCGCTGGTCGGCGGCGAAATGGGCGAAGGCGACCGGTGTACGGCTCGCCGCCCCCGAACCGCCCGAGCCGGATGAGCCCGGCGGATCCACTGCCACGACCCCGCCGGCCCGGCCGCCGGCGCGCCCGCCACCCGCGCCGCCGAAGCCCCGGTCGCGCACGATCAACCCGCTGACCGGCAAACCACGGGGCAGCCATTTCGGGAGGCGCTGATGGCGTACACGCAGGCCGATCTCGCCACGCTCCGCGCCGCGATCGGAAGCGGCGTGCTGAAGGTTCGCTACGCCGACGGGCGCGAGATCACCTATCAATCGGGTGCCGACATGCTGAAGGCCGAACAGCGCATTATGGACGCGCTCGCCGCGGCGCCCGGGAGCGGCCGCCAGCGGCGGCGCGCGCCCGGCTGGCGGAACGGCTGCTGATGGGCATGATCGACCGCGCGCTGGCGGCGATCGCGCCGCGCTGGGCCGCGTCGCGCGCCGAGGCGCTGGTGCGGATCGAGCAGGCGAAGACGCGCAGCGCGTCCCTTCGCGGCATCCGCGCGCAATATGACGGGGCGACCGCGTCGCGCCGCACGCAGGGCTGGCGACGCACCGCCAAGGACGCCAATTACGAGCTGCAGGGGGCCGCGGCGGTGCTCGCGCAGACCGCGCGCGCGATGGTCCGCAACAATCCGTATGCCGAGCGCGCGGTGTCCGCGATCGCCACCGACCTGGTCGGCGCCGGCATCACCTTCCAGGTGCTGCGCGACGGCAAGCCCGACCCGGCGCTTCACGCGCTCGCCAAGCGGCATTTTGAGACGACCGCCTGCGACGCCGACGGTCGCCAGAACCTGTACGGGCTACAATTGCTGGCGGCGCGGACGGTGGTGGAGAGCGGCGCGGTGCTGGCGCGCAACCGCCCGCGCTTCGCGCGCGACGGGCTGCCCGTGCCGTTCCAGATCCAGATGCTCGAGCCCGACCATCTCGATGCGACGCGCAACGGAGTCTTCGACCGCGGCACCTACGTTTCGGGGATCCAGCTCGACCAGCTCGGCGCGCGCGAATATTACTGGCTGTTCCCGCAGCACCCCGGCGCGATTGCGCTGCGCAACCTGGTCGCGACCGCGGTGCCGGCGCGCGACGTGCTCCACGTCTTCCGCCAGGACCGCCCCGGGCAGCAGCATGGCGCGAGCTGGTTCGCGCCGGTCATCCTGCCCATGAACGACTTCCGCGACTATCAGGACGCGCAATTGCTGCGCCAGAAGATCGCGGCGAGCTGGGCGGTGTTCCGGATCGGCGCGCGCGACGATGACGACGACGGGCAGGGCGAGCTCAACGACTTCATCGAGCCCGGGCTGATCGAGGACGTGCCGGCCGGCACGCACATCGAGTTCGCCAACCCGCCCGGCGTCGACGGCTATGCCGACTTCACCAAGATTTCGGTGCGGACCTTCGCGACCGGCATGAACCTACCCTACGACATCTTCGGCGATCTTGAGGGCGTCAATTACTCGTCGGGGCGGATCGGCCGCATCCAGTACCACCGCCAGCTCGACAGCTGGACGTGGAACATGCTGGTCCCGCAATTCTGCGAGCCGGCCGCGGCATGGTTCTTCCGCGCCGCGCAGCTCGCCGGCCATGACGTCGACGGCTGCACGATGGCGTGGACCCCGCCGGCGCGGCCGATGCTCGATCTCGCGACCGAAGCCCCGGCGATCCGCGACCTGGTGCGCGCCGGGCTGATGGATCCGGAGTCCGCGATCCGCGAGCGCGGCGAGGATCCCGACACGGTGCTCGATGCGTGGAAGCGCTGGGCGGACAAGGTCGACGCGCGCCAGCTCACCTTCGACTGCGACCCGCGCCGGGTCACGCAGGTCGGCAACGCGCTCCAGCCGACCGGCGGCCCCGGCGCTCCGCCGAAGAAGGACTGACCATGGAAATCCTGATCTACGGGATCGTCGGCGACAGCGCCGACGGGCTCGAGGCCGCCTGGCTGGTCGATCGGATCCAGCACGCGCCCGACGATATCACCGTGCGGATCAACTCGCTCGGCGGGCTGCTGTTCGATGGCTTCGCGATCTACAATGCGCTGAAGGCGTCGCCGCGCACGGTGACGGTGATCGTCGACGGCGTCGCCGGGTCGATCGCCAGCGTGATCGCGATGGCTGGCGACCGGATCATCATGGCCGAAAATGCGGTGATGATGATCCACAAGCCGGCGGACGGCACCTATGGCGACGCCGACGCGCTGCGCACCGTCGCCGACCGGCTCGACTTCCTCCAGAACCAGCTCGTCCAGATCTACGCCGCGCGCACCGGGATGAGCGAGGACGCACTCCACCCCTTGCTCGATGCCGAAACGTGGATGAGCGCGCCCGAAGCGCTGTCGCTCCACTTCATCGACGAGATCGCCGGCCACGCGACCGCGACCAACCTGCTGGACGCCAGCCGGTTCGGGTTCCGCGCCGTTCCGGCCCACCCGCTCATCGCCAACGCGAAGAGCCCGCCGGCGCCGACCGCCGTCATCACTCCGCAGGAGACGAATATGGATCCCGAGACCGATCCGGCGCCGACGCCCGCGCCGACCCCGACCCCGACCGTCACGACCGACACCCCGCCGATCGTCATCGCGCCCGCACCCGCGCAGCCGACCAACGTCGCCGACGTCGCCAGCCACGCCGCGCAGCAGGCGATCGTCGCCGAGCGCCAGCGTGCCGCCACGATCCGCAACGAGGTCCGCCGCGCGCGCCTGCCCGACACGTTCGGCGACACCCTGGTCGACGAGGGCGTCTCGATCGATGCCGCGCGCACCCGGATCATCGACCAGATCGCGAGCACCGCGCCGGTGATCACCAACTATTCGCCCGCGACGATCCCGGTCGCACAATTTCAGGCGCGAGCCGAGGCGATGGCGCTGGCGATCGCCCACCGCGCCAATCCGCGCAACCAGCTCAACGACGACGCGCGCGGCTTCGCTGGCCGCCGGCTGATCGTGCTCGCGCGCGACTGGATGGACGCGACCGGCGTCAGCACCCGCAACATGACCGACCCGCAGGTCGCCCAGGCGGTGTTCCGCTATCGCCAGCCGCAGAACGCCGGCCAACACACCACCGCCGACTTCGCCGGGGTGCTCGCCAACACCGTCTCGCGGACGCTGCGGCGCGGCTACGAGCTGGCGCCGCGCACCTTCGCGGCCTTTTGCCGCCAGACGTCGGTGCCCGACTTCCGCGAGGTCAGCCGGATCGCGCTGTCCGACATCTCGGCGATGCAGCAGGTCGCCGAGGGCGGCGAGTATCAGTACGCGACGGTCGGCGACTCTCAGGAGAAATATGCAGTCGGGAAGTTCGGCCAGATCATCTCGCTGACCTGGGAGACGATCATCAACGACGATCTGTCGGCGTTCGATCGCATCCCGCAGGCGATGGGTCAGGAGGCCGCGCAGGTCGAGGGCGACGTCGTCTATGCGGTGCTGCTCAGCAACCCGCTGATGGCCGACGGCGTGCCGCTCTTCCACGCCACACACGGCAACCTCGCCGCGGCCGGCGCGCCGATCAACATCGACTCGCTGCAGGCCGGGCGCACCGCGATGCGCACGCAGCGCGCGCCGAAAGGGCGGTTCACCTCGGCGACCCCGGCGACGCTGGTGGTCGGCCCGCTGCGCGAGCAGCAGGCCAACCAGTACACCTCGGCAAATTACGTCGCGACGATCAGCGGCGACATCAATCCGGACTATAACCGCGCGCTGGCGCCGCAGGTCGAGCCGCGGATTCTCGACTACAGCTTCTTCCTCGCCGCCGACCCGAACGCGCAGCCGATCGACACGATCGAATATGCGTATCTCGCCGGCTACGAGGGGCTTCAGACCGAGGAGCGCCAGGGGTTCGAGGTCGACGGCATCGACATCAAGGCGCGGCTGGTGTTCGGCGCCAAGGCGATCGACCACCGCGCGCTCTACAAGAACCCCGGCGCGGCCAACTGAGCCAGCCTTCCCCAACCATGACGTGAGGCGGGCGGCCAGCGTGCCGCCCGCATCGTTTCGGGAGATCCCACGATGCGTAACTATTCCGGCGTCGGCAACACGCTGACGCTCACCGCGCCGTATGACGTCGCATCGGGCGGCGGCGCGCTGATCGGCGCCACGTTCGGCGTCTCGAAACTGGCGCTCAGGGCCGGGCAGCGCGGCCCGTTCGAGGTGACCGGCGCCTATGACCTGCCCAAAGACAATGCCGCGGTCGCCGAGGGCGTGCGCGCCTATTGGGACAATGCCAACAAGGTCGTGACCGCCACGGCGAACGGCAACACGCCGATCGGCGTGTTCACCGCGGCGCGCAGCGCCGGCGCCGCGACCGGCAACGTCCGCCTCAACGGCAGCTTCTGACCGCTTCTCCCACCAGCATCGCGCCATGCCGGCGCGACAGCGAGGAACACCCGACATGACGACGATCCTATTGCTCAGCGCCGCCTATCTGAATGGCGGCGCCTATATCGATGCCGGCAAGGAGGTGCCCGTCGGCGACGGCAATGGCGAGATGACCGCCGAGCGTGCCGCCGGCATGGTCGCCGCGCGGCTCGCCGAGGAAGTGCCCGACGCCGACCCGACCGACGGCGACGTCGGCACCGACGCGGCGGCGCAGAAGCCGGCGGCGCGCGGCAAGTGACCCCCGATCCGTTCGCGGCCGCGGCGCCGGCGATCTTCGCGGCGTTCGCGGACCGCGAGCGGATCGTCTACACGCAAGGCGGCGTCGTGCTTCCGCCGATCAGCGCGATCCGCATCGATGCCGATGCCGGCGACCTGCTGGGCAGCACGCCCGCTACGGTATCGTACGAGATACGCCAGGCCGATCTGCCCGCGCCGCCGTCGAAGCGCGATCATTTCACGCACCGCGGCCGGCGCTGGGAGGTCGAGGAGCGCAAGGCGCTCGAGGACGTCGCCAGCTGGCGTGTGTTCGTGGTCGATGCCGGTTCCGCCGCATGACCGTCCGCGACACCATCCTCGCCGCGATCGTCGCCGCGCTGGCGCCGCTCGCCCCCGAGGTCGAGCTCGAGCCGGCCGGCGACCCGATCGACTTTCCCGCGCTCGGCATCACCGACAGCGGCCACCGCGTGCTCGAGCGCGAGGTCGACGTCACTCGCCGCGTCATGACGGTCACCGTCGACGGCTTCGTCGAGGGCGAGGGCGGCGCTGCGCCGACCGCCGCGCGCAACCGGCTGCACGCCGCGGTAGTCGCCGCGCTCATGACCGACGAGACGCTCGGCGGGACCGTCGAGCTGATCGAGGACGCCGACGCGCGCTTCTTCGCCGCGCAGCTCTCGTCCAGGCGCCGGCTCGGCTTCGCGCAGGACTTCGACGTCCAGTTCATCACCGCGCGGGCCGATCCCGCGCTCGCCGCCTGACAGGAGCGCCGCATGGCCGACAAGACGAACGATCCGACGATCCGCCAGACCAACGTGGCGGTGCTGTTCGGATTGCAGACCGACGAGGACACCCCGCTCGCACTCGACCCGACGCAACACGCGATCCCGGTCGAGGCCGACAGCGTCAGCTACGGCTCGCCGTGGACGCAGGAGGATTCGAACGAGGCGACCGGCTCGTTCGTCGCCGGCGCGCCGCTGATCGTCGGGCAGGCGGTGCCGATCAGCTTCAAGTTCCGCATCAAGGGCGCCGGCCCCGGCATCGCCTATTCGCCGACGGTCAAGCCGCCGCACCATGCGGTCTATCAGGCGGCCGGCTGGCGCGGGCTGTTCACCGCCGCGATCGCCGCAGCGGTCGCGGCCGGCGGCACCGCCACCACCGTGACGCTGCCTGCGGCCTTCCCCGGCACGGCGCGCGCGCTGCTCGGCATGATGCTGCTGATCGGCGCGGGCACCGGCGCCGGCGCGGCCGCGGCGGTGATCGACTATTCGGCCGGCCGCGTCGCGACGCTCGCCGACAGCTTCACCCCGCCGCTCGACAACACCAGCAGCGTCGCGGTGCCCGCCAACTGGACCTATGCGCAGACGTCGCCGTCCGATGTCGCCTCGCGGCTGGTCGACCATCCGGCGGCGAGCTGCGCGATCTACCGCGACGGCACGCTGGCAACCTTCAGCGGCGTGCGCGGCACGATCGCGCTCGAGGGCAACAGCGCCAAGCCCGGCTACGCCACCTTCACCGGCACCGGCATCTACCAGGGCAAGGTCGATGCCGCGATCCCGGCGACGCTCGTCATCGCCGGCCACTCGGCGCCTGTGCTGGTGCAGGGCAGCGACGTGTCGAATGCCGCGCTGCTCAACCGCCGCAAATGCCGGCTGAGCACCTGGTCGCTCGATCCCGGATCGCAGCTCGAGAATATCGACGATCCGAACACGCCGTTCGGGTTCGGCCCGGGCCAGATCACCGACCGCAAGTCGATGCTCGGGGTCAATCCGCTGTCCACGCTGGTCGCCAACCGCGACACGATCGCCGACATCGGCAACGGCGTCGTCATGCCGGCGATGCTCCGCCATGGCAGCCAGGCCGGCAACCGCTGGGCGCTGGTGGTGCCGCGCGCGCAGCCGGTGACGCTCGAGGCCGAGAACCGCGGGAAGCTGATGGCGGACAAGACGACGCTGCAATGCCTGTCGGCCGGCAAGGATGCCGCGGGGCGCGACAGCGACCGCATCCTGGTCTTCTACTGAGGAGCGGGACATGATCGCGACCACCACCAAGCCGATCCCCTTCACGCCGGCGTGGCGTGAGGGCGATCCCGCCGCCCCGGTTTTCCTGCTGGCCCCCGCCGGCGTCGTCGAACGCTCGCTGATGGAGGCCGAGCTCGCCGGGCGCTACAATGCCGGGCGCGTCTACAGCTTCGAGCTGCTCGCCGCGATCCGCAGCGGCGTCGTCGCGCTGCTCGACGGCGACGAGGCGCAGGGCCGGATCCTCGAGCTGATCGACATCGAGCAGGAAAGCGGCGAGGCCGAGCTCACCCCGGCCGACGTCGCGCTGCTCGCCGAGGTGCGCAAGATCCTCGCCGCCAGCTGGCCCGAATACCGCGACCTGCGCGAGCAGATGGAGCGGCGGCGCGAGCTCGCGCCGATCGTCGCGCTGCGCCACTTCTGCACTGGCATCGCCGCCCCGGGCGTCACCTTCAAGCGCGGGCTCGACGGCAAGGTCAGCGAGGCGACGCTCCAGCAGCTCGAGCCGCTCGAGATGACCGCGGCCGGCAACCGCGCCTTCCAACTGGCGTATCTGACCGAGGAAGACCGGGGAAACTCCGCGCGGCCGTCATCGTCCGACGACGGCCAGCCGACTTCCGGTTCGGACGCACCATCTACGGCGGCTGGGAGCTCGACGGACGACGCTGGCGCGAAAACCCCCGGCTGACGCTCCCGGCGTCGATCTGGCCGGTGGTCGACCTGTACTTCCTCGCCGCGCGCTTCGCCGCGCCGCTCGGCGGGCGCGTCCTGCCATGCCCCGGATCGCCCGCCGAACAGCCCGCCGCGCTGCTCGACGCCTTCGCCGTGCTCGACGAGGTGACCCGGGATGGCTGACGACATCGAGCTGCTGCTCCCCGCCGGCGCGCTCGATGCCGCGGCCGACCGCATCGCACGCCGCTATCTGCGCGCCGGCACCCGGACGATCGCGATCGTCACCCGCCGCGCCGAGCAGCGGCTCGAACAGCTGACCCGCCAGACGGCCGGCGGCAAGCTCTGGCGCGCGTGGCAGTCGAGCGTCTATCCGGAGGGTGACCGCCCGGCGCGCGATCCGGTCGGCGAGATCTGGGTCAAGGGCAATGCGCGCAGCCAGGGCGCGATGCGGTTCTGGAGCGAGCCGGGCACGATCCGCGGCCGGGACGGCAACTGGCTGCCCGTACCGCTCCCGGTCGCGGGCGGGCGCAACCGTCAGGGGCTGATCAGCCCGCACGAATGGGAGATGAGCCATCCAGAGTGGCGGCTCGACCTGCTCTGGCAGCCGGGCAAGCGGCCGCTGCTCGTCGCGCATCGCCGCCAGCACCGTCGCGACACCGGCGGCGCGCGCGGGCGCCGCAGCGCGGGGATCGTCGAGGGGCAGCCGATCTTCGCGCTCGTTCGCGACCGCCCGTTCCGCAACGCCTTCGCGATTGCTCCGGTCATCCGCATCGCCGAGGCCGAAATCCCCGCCGAATACGCCCGCCAGGCGCAACCGGCCGCTTCGTAGGAGCGCGCCCATGTCGACCGACATTATCGCGCGCCTGCAATTGCGCGCGGACCAGTTCAGCAGCGAGAATGCGCGCGCCTTCGCCGACCTGCGCCAGCGCGCCACCTCGACCGCGCAGCAGATCCGCGGGACGTGGTCGTCGGCGCTGACCGACGTCCAGCGGCTCGCGCAATCGGCGCTGGACGTCAAACCGACTAGGAGCGGTGCGCTCAACCTGTCGGGCGAGATCGCGCAGCTGACCGCGGCCGCACAGGCCGCCGATCGCCGGGCGGCCGCCTTCCGCATGGTCGAGGAAGCCTCGCAGCGCGTCGCGTTCGCCGAGGGCATCGCGACCGAGAAGGAGCTCCAGCGTGCCGATGCCGCCCGCGTCTCGGCGCGGATGGAGGAGGAGAACGCCGGCCAGATCCGCGCGCGGATCGCCGCGCTCAACCAGCTGCAGGTCGAGCTCGACGAGGTCGCCGCCGCTACCGGCCGCAGCATCGCCGCCGGTCAGCACGCCAGCGGCGCGACCGCGCAGCAGCGCCAGTCGATGATCATGCTGGGGCAGCAGTTCCAGGACTTCGCGGTGCAGGTCGGGAGCGGCCAGAGCATCACCACCGCGTTCGCGCAGCAGATCGGCCAGGCCGGCTACGCGCTGCAGGGCATGGGCGGCCGGCTCGCCGGCGTCGCGGGCTTCCTTGGCAGCTTCGGTGGCATCGTGACGATGACCGCGGTGGTCGCGCTCGCGCCGCTGGTCGGCAAGCTGCTCGAGACCAACGATGCGCTGGGCGACGCCGAAAAGAAGATGCGCGAGGACGCGCGCGCGACCGAGATCAACGAGCAGGCGAAGAAGAATTTCGCCAGGACGGTCGAGGGCGTCACCGCGGCGGTTCGCGATCAGAATGACGCGCTCAAGAAGTCGATCGAGACGCAGCGGTCGGTCGCCGAGCAGGGCGAACGTGATGCCGGCGAGCGGCTGGCAGCCCTGATCAAGCGACGCAGGGAGATTGAGAAGCAGCTCGGCGCCGCTCGCGCCGCTGCAGCCCGGGCTGTTCCGCACGACGCAGTCGGCGGTCCCACCGGCCCCGGTGAGCTCAACAATGCGGCGCTTGCATTCCGCAGGGTGCGTGAGCTCGAAGGGCAGCTGTCGGACATCAAGAAGAGGGGGCATGTTGCGACCGAAGCGTTCAACAGGGCGCGCGCTTCGATCTCTGAGCTGGATGCCGCCGCCTCGGTCGACCCGATCGTCCGCATCACCCAGCATTATGACGAAATGAAGCGCGCCGCCGAGCAGGCGGCGATCGCCAGCGGCAACGTGACCGGCGCACTGACGAAGGAGCTGGCGGCGATCGAGCGGCGGCGCGAGGCGGCGCTGAAGGCGGTGCGCGATCGTCAGGCCGCCGAGAACCGCAAGCCGGGCGCGCTCGGCACGCAGCTCGCGGGCGAGAACGGCGCGGCCACGCTGGCGGCGGCAAGGCAGTATCTCGGCACCCGCGAGATCGGCGAGGGCAAGGCGACGTTGCGCGAGCTCTTCGGCACCGCCGGCATCTCGGTAGACCCGGAGAAGGTCGCATGGTGCGCGGCGTTCGTGAACGCGGTGCTCGCCGGGCAAGGGATCAAGGGCACCGGGAGCCTGTCGGCCCGGTCGTTCCTCACCTTCGGCACCGCCACCAACCGCCCGCTGCCCGGCGACATCGTCGTGCTGCGGCGGGGCACCGGCGACCAGGGGCATGTCGGCTTCTTCGAGGGCACCGACGCGCGCGGACGGATCCGCGTCACCGGCGGCAATCAGGGGCGCGACGGTGCGGTCACCTCCACGAGCTTCGCGCGCGACGAGGTGCTCGCCTTCCGCCGCGCGCCGACCGCGTCGCACAGCTATGCCGAGCAGCTACGCCAGGAAAAGGAGGCGGCCGCCGCGGCGAAGCGCGCCAACGAGCAGCTCGAAACGTCGCTCGACCATCTCGCCCGACGGTACGACCCGGTCGCCTCGGCCGCGCGCGTCTACCGCGAGGAGCTCGGCGAGATCTTCAAGCTGGTCGCGGCCGGCAAGCTGACGCAGGGCGAGGGGTTCGACTATGCGATGCGCGCGCGCCAGCAGGCGGTCGCGACCCGCGCACAGGGGTTCGACGCCGCGTTCCGCGAGACGATCGGCGGCGACGCAATCGCGAGGGCGGTCGAGGAGCTGAACAGCGGGATCATGTCGGGCGCCGATCTGTGGGCGCACCGGCTCGAGCTCGGCGCAATGGGCGCCGGTGAGGCGCTGTCCGGCGCGGTGGCCAGCGTCGCCGAGATGTTCGGGCTGCGGACCTCCGGCCCGCTGACCCACATGCTGCGCCCCGGCGGCATCGCCGGCCAGTCGGCCGAGACCGCGCAGCTGATCAGCCAGGCGCTCAAGGCGACCGGGCTGAACCTGTCGCCGGCATCGATCGACAAACTGTCGGGCGTGCTGGCCGGCGCGGCAATGGGGCAGATCGGCGGGTCGGTCTTCTCGTCGATCACCGGCTCGAAACAGAGCAAGGCCGGCTCGGCGATCGGCGGCGTGATCGGCGAGGTGGCCGGCAAGGCGGTCGCGGGCACGATCACCAAGGCGGTCGGCGGCAAATTGGGTGACATGCTCGGCAAGGCGGCCGGCCCGGTCGGCGCGTTGCTGATCGGCGCGCTCGGTGGCGTGATCGGCAACCTGTTCGCCAAGACGCCGCGCGGATCGGCGACCATCACCTCGGTCAACAGGTCGGCTGGGCTATCGGGCGACAGGCAGGTGACCGACGGACTGTCGGGCAGCGCCAGGAGTGTCCAGACCGCGCTGCGGCGGGTCGCCGATGCATTCGGCGCCGAGATGGGCTCCTTCGCGGTGTCGATTGGCAAGGGGAAGAACAATTTCCGCGTCTCGTCGACCGGCTCGGCGCAGGTCGGTGCGAAGAACCCGCGCAACGCCTCGATCATCTACGACGGTCCGGACGAGGCGACCGCGATCCTTGTCGCGACGCAGGACGCGATCCGCGACGGCGCGATCAGGATCGGCAAGACCGCGCAGCGCGTGCTGTCGCTCGGCATCGATCTCGACGCCGCGCTCGCCAAGGCGGTGCTGATCGAGAGCGTGCCGCGTGAGCTGAAGGCGCTGCTCGACCCGGTCGGCGCCGCGGTCGACGATCTCAATCGCAAGTTCCGCAAGACCGTCGCCGCGTTGCAGGAGGGCGGTGCGTCGGCCGAGGAGATGGCGCAGGCCGAGCGGCTGTACAATCTCCAGCTCCAGCAGGTGAAGACGTCGACCGCCTCGGCGTCAGCCTCGCTCAAGACCTTTCTTACCGACCTGAAGCTGGGCAGCGCCTCTCCCTATTCGTACCGCGACCAGGAGGCGACCGCGCTGGCGCAGCTCCAGCCGTATCTCGACCAGATCGATGCCGGGCAGCGGATCGACCAGGACAAATACCAGTCGGCGGCGCGCGCGTACCTCGACGTCGAGCGCGAGCTGTACGGCTCGACGTCGAAATATTTTGACGCGCAGGCGCTGATCCAGGCGGCGACCGCCAAGGCAATCGAGACGATCGACAATGCGGTACCGATCGCCGGCGGTGTCGAGAATCCGTTCGCGAAGGCGACCGCCGAGAGCGCGGCGAAGACCGCGGCGAACACCCAGACCGGCAACGAGCTGCTCGACCAGCTGTCCGGGCAGATGAACGACGTGCGCGCGCTGCTCGAGCGCATGTCGGCCCGCGGCGGCGGGCTGGGCGATGGCTTCATCGGCGCGGATCGCGCCTTCGTGGGGATGGCCTGATGCCAGCGGACATCAACGATATCGCCGCGGCGACCCGCGCCGCCGCGGTCGCAATGTGGTCGGATGGCATTACCGCCGGCCGTTATCCGAATGCGCGCGACGGTACGGTGACGCCGGCGCCCGGTTACTTCGACAGGATCGACGACGCTCAGGCAGTCGCCAACGCCCGCGGCGTCCTGATCGGCGCCGAGCGGCGTCGTTTCGCCGCCGACGTCGAGGAGCTGATCTGGCCCGATGTCGAGAGCGGGGTGCCCGTCGTCCGGCTGATCGACGACGAGCAGCACGCGGACCTGCCCTGCCTGACCGCGCGGATCGAGATCGATCTCGATGCGGGGACCACCTCCCTCGAGCTGTTCGGGTAAGCGGGTGGCGAACGCGCTCATCATCGAGCCTTACGGCTTTTCGATCGCCCGCGCCGATCAGCTGCAGGGCTGCCCTGCATCCAACCTCGCGAATGACTATCGTGGCGTGATCTGGCGCGCGCCGCCCGGCAACACGGCATCGCTCGTGGTGGATCTCGGCGATGACCGGCCGGTCGACGTCGTGATGCTGTTCGGGCTGGCCGGCAACGTTCCGGCGACCGCCAGCGTGATCATGGCCGGCGCCACGTCGGTGCAGGGGCCGGGCTTCGATGGCCAGTCCGTCCGGGACGGCGGCTCCGGGCCCGGCTCCTTCTCCGTCGAGACCGGCGTTGCCCCGTTCGCAGGCAGCGACCCGACCAGCCCCGGCAACGGTGTTCTGTTCTGGCGCAAGCCGAGCGACTGGCCGGCGAACATTCGCTACCTGAGCCTGTATGCGACCGGCCTGACCGCTACGGGGTATCTCATCGCCAGCCGGCTCGTGATCGGCCAGGCGATCGTGCTCGAGCGCAATTTCAGCTTCGGCGCCGAGTTCGGCGTCAAGGATCTCGGTGCCGTCGAATTTTCACGCCGCGGCGTCCTGCTGCGCAACCGCGGCGCGAAGCTGCGCACCATGTCGCTGACCTTCTCGTCACTGCGCCGCGACGAGGTCGAGCAGCTGACCGCGCCGCTGCTGCAGCGGATCGGTAACACCGACTGCGTCGCGCTGGTCACCGATCCCGCGCCGCACGCGCAGCGCCAGAGCCGCTGCTACTTCGGCCCGCTGGTCGGCGATCTTGGCCAGACGTGGCGCCGCGCGAATGCGTGGGAGGCGAAGATCAACATGGTGAGCCTGTTCTGATGCTCGGTGTTGTCATCCAGATCGACGCGCGTGAGCCGGTGACCGGTGCGGCGGTACCGCTGCGTGCCGCGAGCCACGATCATCCCGACGTCTGCCACCTGACCGATCAGGTCGCCTGGCCGGTGATCGCCAAGCTGCCCAGGCTCGGCTACGACCTGTTCGACGGCGCATTCGAAGGACGGATCGAGACGCCGAGCGCCAGCATGTCGATCGGCATCGAGCCGTGGCCGGCGTTCGCGTCCCTCGCAATCGCCGACACGCGCTTCCGGCTGTGGACCGGCGAGGTCGGCGCGCCGCTTGCGGCGTGGACGCAGCGCGTCGAGGCGCGCGTGACGCAGCAGCCGGCGATCGTTGACGGTCGCGCCGAGCTGACCTTTGCGGTCGACGACCGCTGGCTCGATCGCGCCTTGCTCGCGACCTATGCCGGCACGACCGGCGCGGAAGGGCCGGCGACGATCAGGGGCCAGATCAAGCCGCTCGCGCTCGGCGCGCCGCGCTACGTGCCCGGCGTGCTGGTCGATCCGGTTACGTCGTTGTTCCAGATCTCGGGGCACGGCCCGATCGTCGCGGTCGATGCCGCGCTCGAACGGCTGCTCCGCTACGGGCCGCCAATTCGCGACTATCCGACGCTCGCCGAGCTGCTCGCCGCGGCGATCCCGGCCGGGTGCTGGGCGACCGCGCTGTCGGGCGGGTGGGCGCGTTTCGGGGCGCCGCCGATCGGGCAGGTCTGCTTCATGGTCCGCGGCGATGCGGGTAGTCCCGACGGCTGGTCGCGGCGCCCCGGCCAGCAGATCCGCAGGCTGGCGTTGCTGTCGGGGGGTGCCGGGCGGGTCGCTGACGCCTCGCTCAACGCGCTCGATCTCGCGCGGCCATATGACCTGTCGCTGTACCTCGACCAGCAGACCACCGCGCGGGCGTTGATCCAGGAGGTGGCGGCGAGCGTCAATGCGGTCGCCGGCGTGTCGTGGATGGGGCGGCTGTTCGTCCGGCCGGTCGCGATCGGCGCACCGACGCTGACGCTTGCGGCCGACGGCGCGGCGCTTCCGCCGGTCTCCAGGGTCCGTCAGCTCGAGGTCGCCCCGCCGTTCGGCAAGCTGGCGATCACCGCCGAGCGGACCTGGTCGGTGCATGCGCTTGCCGACATCGCCTTCACTGCGACGCTGATCGACATGGGCGCATGGGCGGCGGCGACGACGTACCGTGAGGGCAATATCGTCCAGCAGCAGGGCTCGAGCTGGGTCTACACGAACCCGGTCCCGTCCGCCGGCAATGCGCCGCCGCAGCTGCCCACGCTCAGCAATGCCTATTGGCGCGTGCTTGCCAAGGCCGGCGACCCGGGGACCGACGCGGAAACCTACACGCTGTCGTCCATCGGCTTGACGGCGTCGCGTGAGGCGCAGCCCGCCGGCTATCGCCACGGATTGTGGAAGGGCGACGGGACGATCTTCGTCGACCCCGACAACGGCAACACCTCCGCCGATTTCGCACGAAGCTATTCGGTGTGCTGGCGGCGGAGCCGCAACGACTGGAAGGTCCGCCACTTCGACGTCTACGGCAACGGCGAGATCACCTATCCGGCCGACGACTATGCCGGCGGCGACCGGCACGGCGTGCAGGGGATGATCAACCTGCTCGCGAGCATCCCGGCCGGTACGCCGGTGGCGATCTACACGTCGGACGAGCCCGCCGGCAATCACGCCGGGCGCGCTGACCTGATCGCCCAGATCCTGAGCTGTGGTGGATCGCGCGCCAGATACGTCGACGGAATGAGGGTGCGCGGGGCGTACACGCTAGTCGGCGTCAAGGGCTGGGCCGAGGGGCGCGGGTACGAGACGGTCTTCAGCGGCGGCGATGCGAGCCGCGACGCTGTGATCCAGACGACCTTCAGCATCATCGGCGGCATCCCGGCCTCGGCGATCGCCGGCTTGCCCGGGGAGAAGGGCAAGGACGGCCAGACCTGGTACCAGTATTTCGCCTATGCCAATTCGCCCGACGGCGCCGTCGACTTCACCACCGGGGCGCCGGCCGGTCGCTCGTTCGTCGGCTTCGCGCATGGCACCTCGCCGGACAAGCCGACGGCACCGGAGGCGTACGCCTGGTCCGAATACAAGGGGCCGCCGTTCGGCATCGCCACGCGCGGCCGGGTGGTCGCGGCCGGTCGCCAGCTGATCAAGACCGGCGGCACGAACGACTGGGACAGCGATGCCTATTCGACGATCGGCTTTCGCGGCGGCGCGGTCGCATCGTTCAGGCCGGGGCAGACCAATTGCTCGATCATGGCTGGGCTCAACACCGACCCGACCGCCGACGCCTCCTACGGGTCGCTCGACTATGCCTGGTACATCGTCAGCGACGGCACCTCGCAGATCTATGAGAACGGCCAGTGGCGGGCCAGCTTCGGCGCCTATTCGACCGACACCGCCTATCAGGTGCTTTATGACGGCCGCTACGTCGTCTATTATGCGAACGGTATCGAGCATCGTCGCGTAGATCACGGGGCCAACGCCCTTTTCTACTTCGACAGCAGCTTCGCGACCCCGGGCGGGCGGCTCTACGATGTCGACTTCGCAGCACGCGGGGCAGACGGTTTGAAAGGCGCGGACGGGATCAATCCGCCGCTCGTGACCATCGCGGCGTCACCGCAGCTGCTGCGCTACATACCTGGCATCGGTTATGTCGGCGGCCCGGTTACCTTCACCGCGACGCTGACCAACGCGATCGGGCCGGTCTCGTTCAGCTCGGCGAACGGCCACCAGCTTTACGGCCGCGACGACATTTCGTTCGGCACCAACACGATGACGATCAACGCTGCGCGAATGCAGACAGTCGTCGATTACAACGAGAGCCAGGGTTGGGGCGCCCACGAAACGATTGTGGCCTCCGCGGGCGGTGCCAGCGCCCGGGTGTCGGTGACGAAGATCGTTGATGGCGCGAAGGGCGATCCGGTGTTCGGCTTCGTCCAGGAGGACAATCCCGGCAACGGGCAGTTCGATCGCCAGATCTGGTATCAGCCCGCCGCCAGACAGTCGTGGTACTGGCTGAACGGCCAGTGGAACCGGACCGGCGGCCTGCTCGCCGCGCAGGATCTGATCGCCTCGAGCGCGCAGATCGGCAACCTCGTCGTCATCGGCGCGCACATCAGGGATCTCGAGGTCAGCACCCTCAAGATCGCCAACCAGGCGGTGTCCAACTCGGTCGCAGTCCAGCCGGCGCAGACCACCTTCCGACCGCCGGCCAACGGACAGGCGGTGATCTGCTCGGTGTCTACCACCGCCTTCGGCGCAGGCGCGATCCGCATCGATTTCCAGGCGGTCATCGACTACGTCCGCTACAGCCAGGCCGGCAATTCGGCGCAATATTACCTGCGGCGCAACCAGGGCGGCGCCTACACCGAAGTCGGCGGTGGCGGTTACCTCAAGTCGCTCCAGAACAGCAGCAGCGCCGGCGGCACCCCCAATGCGTGGTGGATGGACACGCCGGAGGCCGGGTCGGTGACCTACGAGGTGGTGGCGGTCCTCAACCAGGACAACGACCCCAACGGCTACTGGATCGCCCGGCAAATCTGGATCGTTCTTCAGGAGATGAAGCGATGATGCGGTTTGCCGCGCTCGACGACAAGGGCAACGTCCAGTCGATCATCTTCGCGCAGGATCTCGACAATCTGGTGTGCAACGTGCCCGAGGGCTGCCACGCCTTCCCCTGCGACGATCTCCGGGTCGTTGCGGGACTGTGGCGCCGGGTCGGCGATGCGTTCGAGCTGCGGCCGCAGGACGAGCTGCCCAAGGAGCTGTTCCCGGTGCCGCCGATGACGCCGGTCGAGTTCTGGCGGCTGTTCCAGCAGGCGGAGCGGATTGCGATTCGGGCGTCGAGCGATCCGCAGGTCGTCGACATGCGCGAGATGCTGGCGATCTCGGACCGGGTCGACCGACACGATCCCGAGATGATCGCCAACGTGAAGCACCTCGAAACAGTCGGGCTGCTGGCAGCCGGACGCGCGGCGGCCGTGCTGACCGCCTGACGTCGCTTTCCTCTCCCGAGCGTCCCCACGACCCCGTAGCGCCGGCCGGGCGCGGAGATCCGTCATGACCGAACCCTCCAGCATCCGCGCGCTCATCCGCGAGTGGCTGCCCCACGCCATGGCGATCGCCGGGATCGTGTTCGCCGGCGGCCAGACCTTCCGCGGCCAGTCGGAAACCGACCGGCGCGTCGAGAAGCTGGAGGGCCGCGCCGACCGCGGCGACGACAAATTCTCCGAGCTGGGGCGGACGCTGGAGCGCGTCGACGGCAAGATCGAGCGCGTCGATGCGAAACTGTCGCTGCTGATCGAGCGCACGCCGCCGCGCCACTGACCTGACCCACCAACAAGGACGACACCATGACGCTTCTTGCGAAGGGGCGCGCGCTGGCGCGTGCCTGGTACGCGCACGCCGCCGGCGCGGCCGCGGCGATCGCCGGGCTGCTGATGGGGCTCGACCCCAATCTGCTCGAGGCCGGCTGGCAGACGATGCCCGCCGAGCTGCGCGTGCTGATCCCGGCGCGGCTCGCCTCGTACATTTCGCTCGCGCTGCTCACCGGCGTGTGGCTGGTCGGCCGCGCGCCGCGGCCGGCGAGCGCGCAGGTGCTCGGTCTGGTCGGACGCGTCGCCGCCCCGCCGCTTGTCACCGGCCCGCTGGCGATCGCGCTCATGCATCATTTCGAGCGCTGCGAGCTGGTCGCGTACCGCTGCCCGTCAGGCAAATGGACGATCGGCTGGGGGATGACCTATTATCCCGCCGGCGGCCGCGTGAAGCCGGGCGACCGGATCACGCAGGAACAGGCCGATGCGATGTTCGTGCAGCTGCTCGAGCGCGACTTCGCGCCGGCGGTGCGCGCGGCGATCGGCGCGGCGGCGACGACGCCGGCGCAGTTCGGCGCGATGGTCGCGCTCTGCTACAACATCGGCGCGCTGCGCTTCTCGCTCTCGACGGTCGCGCGCCGGCACCGTGCGGGCGACGCGCCGGGCGCGATCGCCGGCTTCGCGCTCTGGAACAAGATCGACGGCGTGGTCTCGGACGGGCTGGTCCGGCGCCGCGCGGCCGAGGCGGCGCTGTACCGCGAGGATTATGCGGCGCTGAAGGCGCTGACCTACGGCGCGGTGAGCGCGTGAGCTGGGCAATGCTGTTCGCGCTGGCGCGCCGGCACTGGCCGCTGGCGATCGCCGCGGTACTCGCGGGACTGTTGCTCGTCACCCGCACGGAGCGCGACGCCGCGCGCCAGGCGCTCGCGATCGAGCGGGCCGACCGCGCCGCCGAGCGCGACCGCGCCGATCGCCAGCGCGCGGAGCAAGAACGTGGCTTCGCGCAGCATCTCGCCGGCGCCGCCACGACCTTCGCCGACCGGCTCGCCGCGCGCGCGCCGGTCATCCTCCGCTCCACCAACACCGTGAGGGACTATGCCCAGACCGACGCCGGCCGCGCTCGCTGCCTTGGCGCTGACCGCGTGCGCGGGCTCGACGCCTACCTTGCCGCCCTCGCCGGTGCGGCTCCCGCCCCCGCCGGCCGCGGCGCTGACGCCGTGCGCGCCGACCCCGATCCCGCGCCAACCGGACGGTAGCGCCAACGCCGCCGACAGCGAGGCGGCGCTGCGCGACGCCTGGGCGGCGATCCTGCGCTGCGACGACACCCGCCGGCTGCTGCTCGACGCATGGCCGCGCTGATCGATCATCGTTTGAACCTGGAGACCAAGATGACCCGGTTGTTCCGCTGGGTGGGCACGTTGCTGCTCGCCGCTTCCCTGATGAGTGCGCCCGCGATCGCGCAGTCGTCCGCCACGATCCGCGTGTTGCAGAACGGGACGACGAAGCTCGTCGCCCTCAACGACCTGCTCGGCGCGCCGCGCCTCAACATGAACCAGGTGGCGGTCGCGCCGTCGGACAGCCGCGGTGCGCAGATCGCGGCGAGCCTTACCAATCCCGAGACGCAACGCGTCTCCAGCCCGCTGGCCTATGCGATGGCGCTCAGCGACCAGCGGCTGACCTTGGTCTATCTCGGCGGCATCAGCGGCTATACGGTCGCGCAGACCGTCGCCGCGAACAGCCCCGACCCGCGCTACGCCGGGCAGAACAATCTCGAAGCGTATCTCAGCACCTCGGCGGGGATCGGCTTCTATCCGCCGATGTGGGCAAACGACGTCGGCCAGCTGGTGCCCAAGGAGACGATCTGGGCGAACACGCAGGCGATGCTCGATCGCGACGCCGCCAAGGGCCGCTACATCATCTTCACGCTCGAGATCGGCTCCCCGTCGTTCAATCCCGTGCAGGTCGGCATGGTGCACTGGCTTAACGCGCGCGCGCGCCAGTGGGCGGCCGGCAAGCCGCGCGTCTCGATCATCGATGCGCCGTCGCTGATCTGGGACACGACGAGCACCAGCACCACCGCGATCGTCCACAAGGCCGGCTACACCGACGGCGGGCCGCACTTCTTCGCGCCGGGCGCGCACGCCGCCGGGCAGCCGATCGCCGACGTCGTCAAGGTCATCTCGCCCGCCCAGCCGAAGCTCGCGCGCGCCGCAAGCGAGGTATGGGCGAACGGCGGCATCCAGATGAACCAGAGCCCGACAGGGCTGGTGACGGTCGCGCAGCCGTCGAACGGCGGCGGGATCACCTACAGTTCGGCGATGCCGGCCGGGCTGACGGTGGTGCGCGGGCTCAACAACACCAACGGCACCGGCGCCGCGACGGCGACCGTCGCGCTGATCGACGACCCGAGCGGCGTCGGCAAGGCGCTGAAGGTCGATGCCACGTGGACGCAGGCGGGCGAGTATATCCAGCTCGATTTCGCCTGGGCGGCCGCGGCGCTGACCGGGCTGACCGCCGGCGACCGCGTCTTCGCGGGCGCGAAGGTGAAGGTGTCGGCCGGGTCGGTGAACAGCATCGCGCCATGGGCGTACGAGCGGCTGCGCGTCGATGGCGTCGATCTGGAGGCCAATGGCCTGCGCAACGACCCGAGCCTCACGGCGGTCAACGCCGGCGCCGATTACACGATCGCCTATGACATCGAGCTGCGCACCGGCGCGATCACCGTCCCGGCCTACACGGCGATCACGCAGGGCTTCCAGCGGCTGCGGATGCAGTCGACGGGGCAGGGCAGCCAGACCGCGATCTTCAGCCAGATCAGCGGCTGGCGCGAGGTGTCGCTGACGGCGCAGTGACGCTCATCGGGAGTTGCCGGACCGATCCAACATTTCCCATGTTCGCCGAATGTTCACCGATTCGCCCGCATGAGTGCCAACTGGCGCCCCGAGACGCTGATGGAGCTGAGCAGCCGCGGCAACGTCGCGCTGAAGTGCCGCTGCGGGCACCGCGGCGTGCTCGATGGGCCGCAGCTGAGCAAATACTTCTTCGTCCAGCAGTGGAATGGCCGGCTGCACATGGTCGGCGACCACCTGCGCTGCTCGCGCTGCGGCGAACGCCATCCGCGCATCCGGCTGACCGGGAACGAGCCGACCAGCACCTTCGGCCCGCAGGACGAGCGCGGCTGGAACGAGCTGCGGCGCAAGCTGCGCGGCTAGGCACGACCGGCCGAAGTCGTGGGGTACCGTCCGGGGTATCGACCCCGGCCGAACCTACGAAAAGCGACGTAATTTCACGCAGCGACCGCCGATTGAGGCGGAGGATACCTCCGCCTCACTGTTCAACTTTGGTGGTGAATGACAGGCATTCGCGGGATCGCATACCGGGGTCCGCTAGGGCCAGAAGCGGAGCCGTGCCGGACGGATCAGGCAGGAAAATGGATTCCGCACAATTTGTTGCCGTCGGGGTCACGAAAATAGGCCAGTTCGATGGTGCCCATCGAGGCAGTTTTGCGCGGTCCGGGAGGAGCTTCGATCGAGGTTCCGCCAGCGGCAATGGCGGTATCGTGCAGCAGTTTCACCTGCTCGGGCGAGTCGCAAGAAAAGGCGACGGTGCTGCCATTGGCGACGCTTGCCGGCTCGTCGTTGATCGGCTGGCTCACGATGAAGTTGGTTCCGTTGCCGTTATTGTAGATCAGACGTGTATGGCCGCTGTCGGCGATGTTCCTCGCCCCTTCCCCAGCACCCAAGGTGCCGAGCACCGTGTCGTAGAAGCGCTTGGACCGTTCAATGTCGTTCGATCCGACCATGGTGTGAAAAAGCACGCATACTCTCCCGAAGGGTTGATCGACTTCCGATCGCCATCAGCGGTAGCGTCCAACCGGCATAGATCCAACCGTCATCACTGGGCTCTCGGCTCGTCCACTCCTCGGCGAGAGCTGCCCTATGCTGGGACCGCCCGAGTACGAAGGATCCATCGACCCTCTGCGCAAAGTGAATTTGCGACAGAGCCGAGCGTTATTCTCGGCCCTGATTAAAGTTCGATCCGCGACCTCGATCCGCCGGCGGGCGAGTCAATGCCGAGGATAATGAGGGTAGAGAACACCAGTCCATCGATATCCGCGATATCTATTTTCCATTCTTCTTCAGACCAGAATAGATCTGGCTGGTCGCGAATAAGGTCGGAGGCGTAGCGGGCTGCAAATTGCCGAGCGTCGGCCAGCGATCCGAATTCGGCGCCCAAATCATCCATAAGCGACCGGCCATCGTGCACATGAAAAAAGAAGCGTGACATGGCGCAGCTCCGGTAAGCTGCATCATTTTGTTGGCAGCCGAAGGTTGGACGGTCCTGTCGGTGTTACACGGAGAACGCCAATTGTCGTGCTTGCGCTGCACAACCTAAATTAGTGATTGGGCATGTGCCCTAAGTCGAGGCATTGGCGCACAAAGGTAGCCAAGATGTAACGGCACAAAGCAAAATACCAAGATAGTATCTTGAAGGAGGCAAAGAGTTAATCCGCTTTGGTTTCAAATAAAATCGGTAATTTCGAGGCTGACATTGGAGGACACCTCGTCCAACGTGGCTACCGACGTTATATGACACTGCGCGATGCGTTTGCTCTCATCTGATTGCTCTTCGAGCAGGATCAGGAGGGCAGCCCGCACCACGGCGTCACGGGCCTCGAACATGGAGGTGTGCTCCTCAAAGAAGGTCGTGGTCTTCTTATCCAGAATGGCGATGTTGAAGAGCGGCATTCCTGCGTTTGTGAACCTAGTCACCGTCCCCAAGCACAACCTAGATCAGTCCGCTTACCGCCACCCGTTAACATCAGTCTCGTTTTGGGACAGGTAATAACGCCATCGTCGCAGGGGAGGCCTTCGTCTCGTCGATGCAAAACGCGGGTTACCGCATCTCGCTATCGACGTGTGTCCCGCCCGAAAGCACGAACGGGAGCAGGTAAGTGCGCCTAATAACGCGCAGCGCGGGGACTGGCGAGCTGACCAGGTCCTGACCCTGCTTCCTTTCTCTCGCGAATTATGATCGAGGCTCTGATGCTGACCAACGCTGCCGTCAAGGCGGCGCGCTTCCGCGCGTCCCCGTACAAATTGACCGACGAGCGCGGCCTGCATCTCTACATTACCCCGACACAGCGAAAGACCTTCCGGCTCCGCTTCGTGTGGAAAGGCCGTGAGCAGCTGCTGACGATCGGCCAGTGGCCGGAGGTCTCGCTCGATGCCGCACGCGCCCGCGCCGAGGCAGCGCGCGCGCAGCTCGCCCGCGGCATCGATCCGCGCACCGCGCCTCAGGCGATGACGTTCGAGCGCGCCGCGCGCGCGTGGCACGAGCGACAGCAGCCCGGCTGGACCGCGGTCCACGCGGCCGACGTCCTCGCCAGCCTCGAGGCGGACGTCTTCCCCGCGATCGGCACCGATGCGCTGGACGCGATCGACGCGCCGGCGGTGCTGCGGATCGTCCGCGCGATCGAGCAGCGCGGCGCGGTCCAGACTGCGCGGCGCGTCCGCCAGCGGATCTCCGACGTGTTCGCGCTCGCGGTCAGCGAGGGCTGGGCGAACAGCGACCCGGCGGCGATCGTCGGCCGCGCGCTGACCCGCGCGCCGGCGGCGCGGCACCATCCGGCGCTGACGTCGATCGACGAGGCGCGCGCGCTGCTCGCCGCGGCCGAGCTGGTCGTCGCGCGGCCGGCGGTGAAGCTCGCCTCGCGCTTCGTCGCGCTGACCGCGGTGCGGCTCGCAGCGGTGCGCGGCGCGCGCTGGGACGAGATCGAGGAGCTGGACGGCGCGCCGGTGTGGCGCGTGCCGGCCGCGCGGATGAAGCTGGCGGCGGCGAAGAAGCGCGACGCGGCGAACGATCACCTGGTGCCGCTCGCGCCTGCGGCGGCCGCGGTGCTGCGCGCGGCGCGCGCGCTGTCGGACGGGAGTGGACTGATTTTCCCCGGCCGCAGCAACACCGGTCCGCTTGGTGAGGGCACGATCAACGCGCTCTACGCGCGCACGCCGTTCGCCGGCCGCCACGTCGTGCACGGTTGGCGGGCGACCTTCTCGACGGTGATGAACGAGCGGCGGCCGGCGGATCGCGCGGTGATCGACCAGGCGCTCGGGCACGTGCTGAAGCACGACGACGGGACGATCGCGAAGGTCGAGGGCGCATACAACCGCGCGCAGCACCTCGCACCGCGTCGCAGCATCTTCGAGGAATGGGCGACGATCCTGATCGGCTGACCGCGCCGCGTGCGGGACGGCGGCGTGAGCGTGGCACGCTTCGTGCTCCATCCCCCCAGGCAGCCCGGGGCGGCGCAAGCCGCCACGCTCGACCGCCGGGCCTTGGCGATCGGGTCGATGGGGCGGGGCCTTTCGGCGCGGGGGGATCAGCAAATTCGATGCATGGGATCGCCTCGGCGATCCCATTCCTTATCCTTCAGCCCCTGAGCGGTGATACATCGCGCTTGGTGGACTCGCGTTCACCCTATCATCGCGCAACTCAATCCCGAACCTGATCCGCGCCAGAGCGCTGCGCAATTCCGGGCAAGATGGCTCTCGGCTGGCCTTCGGCACCGCCTCCGGAGCGGTGCCAGATCGTCGGAGGCGCTTTCGTGCGAGAAGGTCGCGCAGGCGCTGTGCCACACGGGACGGGAGCGCCTCTGGCGTGAAGAAATAGGCGTTCGAGGCCTGACGCCGCTGGGGACCGAACAGCCCATTGTTCCCGGTCTGCTCGGTGCGGCGGATCCAGTCGAGGATCCGGAGCGCCTTCAACCGTGCCAACGCCCGCACGACCGTCGTCTTGCTCACGCGCGCGGCGGACGCGATCGTTTCCAGAGCCGGGTCAAGTCTCCCGGTCCTGAAATCGATCGCCACCTTGCCGCGCCGGCCCAGCAGCGCCTCCAGCACTCGCAAACCATGCAGGCCGAGCGGTCGGGCGCCGCCCTTCGCCCGTTCAGCGTCGTCCCATTCGGATACCGCCTTCATGACGCAGTCGATCCACGCCAGTGCGCCCGCAGTCGTGCCGTCGCCGATCGGCCGCGACACTCGCGCGCGCGGATCGTTCACGTCGACGCTGCGGCGCCAGACCTTGCGATCGGGACCGCGCTCGGCTTTGCCCGTCAGCTGTGCCGTAAAGCCTTTCGTGAGCTGACGCGCCTGGCGTCGCATCGAGGCGGCGGTCACGCGCGCGCCCCGAGACGCAAAGCTACCGGCGCGGGGCGTCCAGCAGCAGTTCTGGATGGGGCATGTCGCGCATCAGCAGGTCCGCCCATTCCTGCGCGAGCGCCCGCCGCCGCGGCATGTACGCCGCCCGGTTGTAATCGCCCTCGACCCCGGGAGGAACGTGCGCCAGCATCAGGTCGATCACCGCTCGATCGGCATCGTGACCGCGCTCCTTCACCAGCTCGTTCATGATCGTCGAAAAGCTGGCGCGCCAACCGTGCGGCACGTGCACGCCCGAAAAGCCGGCCTCCCGATACGATTTGCTCAACGTGCTGTCGCTGATCGGGCGGCGGGCACTCCGAACGCTGCGGAAAATGTATCCCGGCGCAGTCTCGCCCGAGAAGTCGATCGCGACCCTGATCGTCTCCACCGCCTGGCGGGAGAGGGGCACGATGAATTCGAACGCCGCGTCGCGCTTGCGCTCCACGCCCAGCTTCATCTTCGCGGCCGGAATGCGCCAGATCGGCTCGGGTCCATCCAGCCCCTCGAACTCGTGCCGTTCCGCCAGACGGACCGGCGACGATCGCGCCGCGGTCAGCGCCAACAGGCGTGACGCCAGCTTGGTAAGCGGGTGCCCCGGCTGGTGCTCTGTCCTGGTCAGCACTTCCCGCGCGACCTTCAACGTGCGGGCAGCCGGGAACTTGCCCTTCACCTTGGGACCGAGGGCGCGCCTCGTGACGGCCGCCGGATCCGTCACAACCATGCCGGCGCCGATTGCGCGCGCGAAGACATCCGAAATCCGCTGGCGAACGCGATGGGCTGTCTCGACCGCGCCACGTGCCTCGATCGGCCGCAGCACCTCCAGGACCAGCGGTGTTGTGATCGCCGCGATCGGTAGCTTGCCGATCCGGGGGAAAACGTCCGTCTTGAAGCTGCTTAGCACGAGATCGGCGTGGCGTTTCGACCAGACGTCCTTCTGGCTGGCGTGCCAATCCAGTGCGACCGATTCGAAGGTGTTGCTTGCCGCAGCCGCCTGCTCGGCTGCTCGCTGGCGCTTGGCGATGGCGGGATCCTCGCCACTCCGAAGCCGGCGGGCGGCTTCCTCCCGCATCTCGCGCGCCTTGCTGAGCGAAATGGCAGGGTAGGGGCCGAAGACGAGCCGCTTTTCCTTGCCGCCCACCCGAAATTTCCAGCGCCACGATTTGAAGCCGCTGGGCAGGACGTACAGGTACAAACCACCGGAGTCGCCCAGCTTGTAAGGCTTGTCCTTGGGGACTGCCTTTCGGCAGGCTATATCGGTCAGCATCCGGTGCCCCCACCGCCGCTTGCCCGTGCCCCCAAAGTGCCCCCAGAATCGATGTGCTGCATCGAGGTTGTCTGTGGCCAGAAGAGACGATCAGCAAGCCGCGACACGAGGGAAAATGTGCCTCTGCGAAGCCGGATGATGCAACCCGAAATGACGCCTTGGTGGAAGAGGTGGGATTCGAACCCACGGAGAGCTTGCACCCTCGCTGGTTTTCAAGACCAGTGCCTTAAACCGCTCGGCCACTCTTCCATACGCGCGGTGGCGGTGCCTATGGCAGCAAGGCTCGGGCGGGTTCAAGCCCCTCGCTGACGCTGCGGCCATCCGTGCCGGCGGCGCGACGATTTGCGGTACCGCCCGTCCACGCGCTGTGTCAGAACCGCGTCATCATGAAAGCGACGACTATTCTCACGCGCGGGCTCGCCGCAGGGGCGTGCCTGATCGCACCGGCGGTGGCGTCGGCGCAGGACGATGCCGGGTTCCGCACCTATATGACGCAGGTGCGCGGGCGCGCGCTGGCGGCGGGCGTCTCGGCGGCGACGGTCGACGCCGTGCTGCCGGCGCTGACCTTCAACCCGCGGGTGGTCGAGCTCGACCGCCAGCAGCCGGAGGCGCGCCCCAATGCGCCGGTGCCGCGCTTCGCCCCGTATCGCACCACGCATGTCGACGCCGCGCGGATCTCGCGCGGCCGCGCGACCTATGCCGCGCAGCGCGCGGGGCTGGCGCGCGTCGAGGCGGCGACTGGCGTGCCCGAGCAGATCATGGTCGCGATCTGGGGCCACGAGACCAATTACGGGTCGTACACCGGCAATTTCGACATCGTGCGCAGCCTCGCCAGCCTCGCCTATGAGGGGCGCCGCCGCCCGCTGTTCGAGGGCGAGCTGATCGCCGCGCTCAGGATGATCGACCGCGGCGTCTCGCGCACGCAGCTGACCGGCAGCTGGGCCGGCGCGATGGGCAATCCGCAGTTCCTGCCCTCGGTCTATCTGCGGCTCGCCCGCGACGGCGACGGCGACGGCCGCGCCGACATCTGGAACTCGGCGGCGGACACGCTGGCGTCGATCGGCAATTATTTCGTCCAGGCCGGGTGGCGGCGCGGCCAGCCGTGGGGCGTCGCGGTCAGCGTGCCCGCCAGCTTCGACCGGTCCGAAGTCCGCAACCGGCTCGTCTCGCCGCGCTGCCCGCGCGTGTTCGAGCGGCACAGCGGCTGGCGGTCGATGGCGGAGTGGCGCGCGCTCGGCGTCGCGGCGCAGGGGCGCACGCTCGCCGACGACGTGCAGGCGACGCTGATCGAGCCGGACGGTCCCGGCCAGACCGCCTATCTGCTGACCGGCAATTACCGCGTGATCCTCGACTACAATTGCTCGAATTTCTACGCGCTGTCGGTCGGTCTGCTCGCCGACGCGATTGCGTCATAGCGGGGCGCGTCGCTATGGCATGTCGCTCGACCACCAACTCCCGCCTCGACACACGGAACCTTCAATGACCAAGCTGCTGACCGTCCTCGCGCTTCCCGCTGCCGTCGTCGCGCTGGCGATGCCCGCCGTCGCCGCCGCGCCGCAGTTCGACACGCCCGCGCCGGTCGCGTTCCTCGAGGATCTGTCGTCGGGCGCGGTGCTGTTCGCGCGTGACGCCGATCGCCGGATGCCGCCGGCATCGATGGCCAAGATGATGACGGTCTATACCGCGTTCGAGATGATCAAGCGCGGCGACCTGAAGCTCGACACCGAGTTCGAGGTTCGTCCGGAGACCTGGCAGAAGTGGCACGGCCCCAAGGCGGGGTCGACGATGTTCCTGTCGTCGGGCGAGCGCGTCTCGGTCGCCAACCTGCTCTACGGCATCGTCACCTTGTCGGGCAACGACGCCTGCATCGTCCTCGCCGAGGGCATTTCGGGCACCGAAAAGGCGTTCGTCGAGCGGATGAACGAGGATGCGGCGAAGCTGGGGCTCAAGAACAGCCACTTCGGCACCGCGAACGGCTGGCCGGACGGCGGCGTCACCTATGTGACGGCGCGCGATCTCGCCACGCTGGCGGCGGCGACGATCCAGCATCACCCGAAGCTCTACAAGCAATTCTATTCGCGGCGTGACTTCACCTGGGGCAAGACGCTGGGCGCCGGTCAGGCGATTACCCAGGCCAATCGCGACCCGCTGCTCGGCCGCGTCGCCGGCGCGGACGGGCTCAAGACCGGCCATACCGAAGAGGCCGGCTATGGCTTCACCGGCTCGGCCGAGCAGAACGGCCGCCGGCTGGTGATGGTGCTCGCCGGGCTGACCAGCTTCAACCAGCGCGCGAGTGAATCGGTGCGCTTCATGGAATGGGGCTTCCGCGCGTGGCAGGCGAAGCCGGTGGTGAAGGCGGGCCGCGAGGTCGGCACCGCCGCGGTCCAGCTCGGCAGCGCCAGCGAGGTGAAGCTGGTCGCGCCCAAGGACCTGGCCGTCACGATCCCGTCGGGCAGCCGGCCGCAGCTCGCCGCCAAGATCGTCTATGACGGCCCGCTCAAGGCGCCGATCAAGCAGGGCGCGCATGTCGCCGATCTGGTCGTGTCCTCGCCGGGTCTGCCCGAGCAGCGGATGCCGCTGGTCGCCGCGGCGGACGTCGGCGAGGCGGGCTTCTTCGGTCGCGCCTGGCACGGGTTGACCGGGCTGTTCGGCTGACCGGCGCGACGCGGATGGCGACGGGGCGGTTCCTCAGCCTCGAAGGCGGGGAGGGGGCAGGCAAGTCGACGCAGGTCCGGGCGCTCGCCGCCGCGCTCGGCGCACGCGGGATCGGGACGATCGTCACGCGCGAACCCGGTGGCAGCGAGGGCGCGGAGGCGATCCGCGCGCTGTTGATGCAGGGTGAGGCGACCCGCTGGAGCGCGCGCGCCGAGGCGTTGCTGTTCGCCGCCGCGCGCGCCGACCATGTCGAGAAAGTGATCCGCCCCGCGCTCGCCGCCGGGCGCTGGGTGATCTGCGACCGCTATCTCGATTCGACGCGCGCCTATCAGGGGCTGGCTGGCGGGATCGACGATGCGTCGATCCGCGCGCTGCACGATTTCGGCTCCGAGGGCCTGCTTCCCGATCGTACCTTCCTGCTCGCCCTCCCGGCCGCAATTGGCGCGGCGCGCGCGGCGGCGCGCGACGGTGCCGCCGCCGACCGCTTCGCGCGGCGCGACCCCGATTTTCACGCCGCGGTCGCCGCGGCGTTCGAGACGTTCGCGGCGCAGGAGCCGGCGCGCTTCATGCGCATCGACGCGTCGCGCGCGCCCGAGGCGGTGACGATGACGATGCTCGACGCCCTGGCGGACCTGCTGCCGTGACCTCGCTCCGCGGGCACCGCGCTGCGATCGACGCCTTTGTGGCGGCAAGCGGCGGTGGCGCCCTCCACCACGCCTGGCTGCTCGCCGGGCCATCCGGCATCGGCAAGGCGACGTTCGCGCAGGCGGCGGCGCTGCGGCTGCTCGCCGAGGCGATGACGCCCGACGCGCTGCCGCCGGGCCTCGACGTTCCCGACGCGCATCCGGCCGCGAAGCTGATCGCGGCGGGCTCGCACCCCGATTTGCGCGTGCTGCGCCGGCTGCCGAAGAAGGACAAGGAAGACGAGCTCGCGCGGTCGATCACCGTCGACCAGATCCGCAGCCTCGGCCCGTTCCTCGGCACCATGCCGTCGCTGTCATCGCGCCGCGTGATCGTGATCGACGCCGCCGACGATCTCGAGCGCCCCGGCGCGTCGAATGCGTTGCTCAAGAGCCTTGAGGAGCCGCCTGCGGGGACGGTATTCCTGCTGGTCAGCCATGCGCCGGGCCGGCTGCTCCCGACGATCCGCTCGCGCTGCCGGTTGCTGCGCTTCGATCCGCTCGACGACGCCGACATGGCAGCCGTACTCACCGACATTCTTCCCGACACCGAAGCGGAGGAACGCGCGGCGCTGGTGCGAATCGGGGAGGGGGCTCCGGGCCGCGCGGCCGGTTACGCCGGTCTCGATCTCGGCGCGCTCGATAGCGCGGTGGAGGCGATCGGACGCGACGGCGATCCGACGCTCGCCCGTCGGTCGGCGCTGGCGCGGGCGCTGGCGCCGAAAACCGCGCAACCGCGCTACGAGGCGTTCCTCGACCGGGTGCCGACCATCATCGCCGGCATGACCGCGCTGCGCGTCGGCGCGGACCTGCGCGCCGCGCTCGACGCCTATGACGAGGCGCGCAAGGTCGCCGCCGCAGCGCGCAGCTTGTCGCTCGACGCGCAGGGCACCGTCTACGAGCTGACCGGGATCGTCGCCCGCCTCGCGGCGGCCAATACGACTGCTCCCTAACCGCTCCGTCGCCCCTGCGCAGGCAGGGGCCCATGTCTGTCTAGTGTCGCGAACGCCCCTAGGACGATCGGGTCGCATCTGTGTCCCGACCGTTCAGCCGGGGCGGATCATGCCGCGAGGGTCAGGGAACAACCCACCATCGCCCCCGCTTGTTCTGGCGACTGTCAAACCCTAGGACGGCGCCATGCGCGAACCCTTCTATATCACCACCGCGATCAGCTATCCCAACGGTCGTCCGCATATCGGCCATGCCTATGAGGCGATCGCCGCCGATGCGATCGCGCGGTTCCAGCGGCAGGCCGGGCGCGACGTCCGCTTCCAGACCGGCACCGACGAGCACGGCCTGAAAATGGTCCAGACCGCGCGCGACAAGGGCGTCGAGGTCCGCGCGCTCGCCGATGAAATGTCGGGATATTTTAAGGCGATGTGCGACGCCTTGAGCATCAGTTACGATCGTTTCATCCGCACCACCGACCCCGATCATCACCTTGCCAGCCAAACGCTGTGGCGCGCAATGGCCGCTGCCGGCGACCTGTACCTCGATCGCTACGAGGGCTGGTACTCGGTGCGCGATGAAGCGTTCTACGACGAGAAGGAACTGGTCGACGGGGAGGGGGGCGCAAAGCTCTCGCCGCAGGGCACGCCGGTGACATGGACCGCGGAAGAGACGTGGTTCTTCCGCCTGTCCAGATATCAGCAGCCGTTGCTCGATTTCTACGCCGCCAACCCCGACTTCATCCGCCCGGAATCGCGTCGCAACGAGATCCTGCGCTTCGTCGAAGGTGGGCTGTCGGACCTCTCGGTGTCGCGGACCAGCTTCGACTGGGGGGTGCCGGTGCCCGACAGTCCCGGGCACGTCATGTACGTCTGGGTCGACGCGCTCACCAATTATCTGACCGGCGCGGGGTATCCCCATGGCGAGATGCCGCACTGGCCCGCCGAGCTGCACCTGATTGGCAAGGACATCGTGCGTTTCCACGCGGTCTACTGGCCCGCGTTCCTGATGTCGGCCGGGATCGCGCTGCCGAAGACGGTGTTCGGTCACGGCCACGTGCTCCAGCGTGGTGAGAAGATGTCCAAAAGCCAAGGTAATGTCGTCTACCCGGACGAATTGATCGAGGCGTTCGGCGTCGACGCGGTGCGCTACTTCCTGCTCCGCGAGGTCAGCTTCGGACAGGACGGAAGCTACGCCGCCGACGCGATCGTGACGCGGGTCAACGCCGAGCTGGCGAACGCGTTCGGCAATCTCGCGCAGCGCACGCTGTCGTTCATCGCCAAAAACCTCGGTGGCGCGCTCCCCGACGCGGGGCGCGCCGAGGCGGCCGACGCGCAGCTGATCGAAGAGGTCGTCGTCGCCTGCGCCGGCTTCAAGGCGGCGTTCGCTGACCTGCTGCTCAGCCAGGGGATCGAGGCGTGGATGCGCGGCGTGTTCGCCTGCAACCAGTATATCGACGCGCAAGCCCCGTGGGCGCTCCGCAAGACCGATCCCGACCGGATGCACGCGGTGCTCGGGACGTTGGTCCGCGCGATCCGGATGCTCGCGATCACGATCCTGCCGGTGGTGCCGGCGGGGGCGGGGCGCGTCCTCGACCTGCTCGGCGCGAACGACCGCAGCCACGCGGCGATCGACGATGACGGCTGGTATGCGCGTCAGGCGGCGGCAGGCTTCGTGCTCGCCGCTCCGACGCCGGCGTTCCCGCGGCTCGAAATGCCCGTCGAAGCGGAGCCCGCCTGATGCTCGCCGACAGCCATTGTCATCTCAACTACAAGGGGTTGGTCGAGGAACAACAGGCGGTGCTCGAACGTGCGCGGGCGGGTGGCGTCACCGCGATGCTCAACATCGCCACGCGCGAGAGCGAGTGGGATGCGGTGCTCGCCACCGCCGAGCGCGAGCCGGACGTGTGGGCGACGGTCGGCATCCACCCGCACGAGGCCGATGCGCACCCGCATGTCGACACCGCCAAGCTGGTCGCGCGCGGCCGGCATCCGCGCGTGGTCGGCATCGGTGAGAGCGGGCTCGATTATCACTACGACCAATCCGACCGCGCCCGCCAGCAGGCCAGCTTCCGCGCGCACATCGCCGCGGCGCGCGAACTGCAGCTTCCGATCGTCGTCCACACCCGCGACGCCGAAGACGACACGTTGGCGATCCTGCGCGAGGAAATGGAGCAGGGGGCGTATCCCGGCGTGATCCATTGCTTCACCGCGAGCGCCGCGTTCGCCGATTCAGCGCTCGAACTCGGCTTCTACATCTCTATTTCGGGCATCGTCACGTTCCGCAACGCCACCGACCTGCAACAAACCGCCTCCCGATTGCCGCGCGAACGTCTGCTGATCGAAACCGATGCGCCGTTTCTGGCGCCGATCCCGCACCGCGGCAAGCCGGGCGAGCCGTCGTTCGTCGCCGACACCGCCGCGTTCCTGGCAAAGCTCCGCGGCGAGGAAGTGTCGGAGTTACAGCACTATACGGCTGAAAACTTCCACCGGCTCTTCAGCAAGACGAAGCCGGCGTGAAGGTCCGCATCCTCGGTTCGGGCACCTCGTCCGGCGTCCCTCGGATCGGCAACGACTGGGGCGATTGCGACCCAAGTGAGCCACGTAACCGACGGAAAAGATCGTCGATTATGGTCGAGCACGACGGCGCGCGCATCCTCGTCGACACCAGTCCGGACATGCGGGAGCAATTGCTGGACGCCGGGGTGAACATGTTCGATGCGGTCATCTGGACGCACGAACACGCCGACCATGTCTTTGGAATCGATGACCTTCGGCAGGTCTACCACGCGCTTGGCCGCCCAGTTAAGGGCTATGCCCGACCGCGCACCGCAGCGGCGCTCCGCCGGCAGTTCGGCTATGTCTTCGAGGGCAATGGCGGCTATCCGCCGACCGTCGATCTCAAGGACTTGCCGGACCGACTTCAGATCGGCGCGATCGAGATCAGCGTCGTCGATCAACCGCACGGCGGCATCACCTCGGCCGGGCTGCGCTTCGCGGCCGATGGCCATGTCGTCGGCTATGCCACGGATATCAGCGCGATGACCGCCGAGATGGAGCGCCATTATCAAGGGCTCGACGTGTGGATCGTCGATGCGCTCCGCCGCCGTCCGCATCCGACGCATCCCGATCTCGCGACCGTGCTCGGCTGGCAGACATCGCTGCAACCACGCCGGACCGCGCTCGTGCACATGGATCAGTCGATGGATTACGCTGGACTTTGTGCGGAGCTGCCGCCGGGCGTCGAACCCGGTTTCGACGGCTGGGAGTGGGTTGCTTGAGCGAGAGGGGGATGCAGGCGGCGCTCTTGCTCCTCGTGCTGATCTTGCCGCTGTCAAGCCTGATGGCCCGCCGCGTACCAGCGCGCACGATATTGAAGTACGGCGGAATATGGCTCGCGATCGCCGGGATCCTCTTCATGATCCTGCGAATGTTTACATAACGTAGATTATCAGGATAGCGCTGCCGAACTGCAGTCGCAGTCTCCGATCATCCCGGCGTGGCCTTGGTCGCTTTCGCCTCCGCGGTCAGCACCAGTTCCGCCGCCAGCAGCGCGCCGGCCTGATCCTGCGCCACCGACGTGCCTTCGACGATGTCGTTGATGAACTGCGGCCCGAACGGCAGCGGCACTTTCGAGCAGTCGATATACCGCGTGCCCTTGCGATCCGCGATGAACAGATGGTTGCCACCCGGCCGACCGGCGATGTCGACGTATTTGCGCAGTTCGATATAGCCCTCGGTCCCAAGGATGAACAGCCGCCCGTCACCCCAGGTCGGCAGGCCATCCGGCGTGAACCAGTCGACCCGGACGTAGCCCGCGCCACCGTCGCCGTGGAGCATCATGTCGCCGAAATCCTCGAATTTAGGATGGTCGGGATGCGCGAAATTGCCGGTTTGCGACGCCAGCACTTGCGCGCGCGTGCTGCCGGTCAGATAGACGAACTGATCCGCCTGATGGCTCCCGACGTCGGTGAGGATCCCGCCGTTCCGCGCGGGATCCCAGAACCATTCCGGACGGTTCGGCGCCGACAGCCGGTGTGGCGCGAGGTTGATCGTCTGGATGACGCGGCCGATCGCGCCGTCATGCACCATCTGCCCGGCCATCACCGCTGCCGGCACCTCCAATCGTTCAGAATACATGATCCCATATTTGCGCCCGGTTTCCTTGATCGCGCGGCGCACGTCGGCGAGTTGCGTGAGCGTCGTCACCGCGGCCTTGTCGCTGAGATAGTCCTTGCCCGCGCGCATCACGCGAATCCCGAGCGGCGCCCGTAGGCTGGGGATCGCGGCGCTGCACACCAGCTTGATGGCGCGATCGTGCAGTATCTCGTCCTCGCTCCGCGCGAGCTTCGCCCCCGGATAGCGTTTGCGGAAGGCGGCGATCTGCTGCGGGTCGGTGGCGAAGAAGCTGGTCAGCACCCCGCCCCCGCGGATCATCGCGTCGGTCATGCCGTAGATGTGGTTGTGATCCATGCCAATCACCGCGAACGGCACGCGATATCTGGCTTCGGGCGCTGGCTTGGCGACCGCGGTTTCGGTCGGGGCATCACCGCGCGTCGCGGACTGCGCGAACGCATCGCCGGCCAGTCCCATCAACCCGGCGGTCAGCCCCATGCCCAGCACCGCACGGCGATCGGAATGCGTCATTGTGTCGTCCCCTCAAACCGTGACCAGCGACGTCGGCCACGTCATCGCTTCGCCCTTGTCCATCGCCTGTTCGCCGAGCAGCGAGGCGACACTGGCGTAATAGGCCTGTTGCAACAGGCCCGGCAGCGGCTTGCCCGCGCGGACGGCCTCGCCGAAGCCCTCGAACTGCAGCATCGTCTCGTCATATTCGCCCCAGCCGAGCGACTCACCCGGCGTCGTCACCGGCAGCTCCGGGAACCAGGTCGCGCCGCCGATCGGGATCGTGCGCTTATGGCCGCGTTTCACGTCGGCTTGCATCCGCTGCAACGCCAGCGCGCGATGCGGCACCTCTTGATAGATGCGGCCAAGCTCGGGCTCGATCGTCCCCTTGCTCCCCTGCACCTGCTCCTCGCACCCGTAGCGCGCATTGTTGAGCAGCGAAGTGTAGATGACCTTTCGTCCGCCGGCATATTCGTAGATCAGCGCGACATGGTCGTAGACCTCGCGCCCGTCCTTCCAGAAGCAGATGCTGCCGGAACCGATCACCCGCGTCGGCACCGCGTCGAGGAACCAGTTACCCACCTGTAGCTGATGCGTCGCCAGCTCGGTCATCAGCCCGGCCGAACTTTCGCGATATAGCCGCCAATTGATCCGGCGGTCGTCGCTGTCCGCCGGCACCGGCCGCCGCCACGCATTGTTGCGGTGCCAGCTGGCGCGGATCTGCGTGATCGTGCCGATCTCGCCGGCCTTCACGCGGCGTAACGCGTTGAGATAGGTCGGATGGAACATGCGCTGATGCCCGATCTGGAGCACCTTGCCGCGGGTCCGTGCGCGTTCCACCATCGCGCCGCAGTCCGCGATCGTCCGCGCCATCGCCTTTTCGCACCAGACGTGCAGCCCGGCATCCATAGAATCGAACGTATGCTGCGCATGGCGGTGGAGCGGCGTCGCGATCACCACCGCGTCCAGCCCGCGTGCATCGAGCATCGCGCGGTGATCGCCGAACTCGGGCGTGCCCGCCGCTACCCATTGTCGCGCCTTGGCGAGATTGGGGGCGTAGGTGTCGCAGAGCGCGGCAACCCGGCAGTTGCGCGTCTTGGCGATGTTCTGGATCAGCGCGCGCCCGCGGTCGCCGGTGCCGATCACGCCCAGCCGCACCTTGCCGGCCCCAGCGGTTTCCGCTGCGGCAGCCATGGCCACCCACGGCGTCGCCGTCGCCATCACGCTGCCCGCGCTCGCCATGAGCACGCGATCGAGGAACGTGCGGCGGGAGAGATCAAACATCCTGTCGGTCATCAAACGAACATCCCGGTAGAGGCGGCGGACGCGAAATTGAACAGCATCCGTCGTTTGCCATCATGCAGCCGTTGCGCGGCAGCGTCATCCGCCACGATCAGAGCGGTACTCAACATCTCGGCCATCGCACCGCTACGATCCACGACGACCGCCGTGCGCGGCGCAACGATCGGTGCAGATGCCCCCGGCCGCAGCAGTGCGGCACGCTCGGGGGCCGCCGTCCCCGCACCGACCGTCGCGGAAATCGACAGCGCCTCGTCGATCAACTCGATCGTGATCAACGTCTGCCGCGCGTCGCGCGGATCAGGCACCGCGAACGACCAGTCGCCGCCCAGCGGGTGCTCGCCGATCACCGCGATCGAACTCTCTCCCGCCGACAGCAGCGCACATTCCACCCCGGCTTCCCGCAGTGCTGATACCGCGCGATCGAGCGCATAGCCTTTGCCGAAGCCGCCGAAGTCGAGTGCGACCGGCGCGTCACAGGCAATCGTCGCCGCGCTCCGGTCGAGCCGGATCCCCACCCAGCCGACGGCATGGCGCGCATCGACGGTCGGATCGAACAGCCCCGCGGTCGCTTCGCGCGCCGCATCGATCCGGACCAGCGCGTCGAGCAGGATCGGATCGACGATCGTCGCCGGCCGTCCGCCGCGGAGCGCCTCGTTCATCGCGGTCGCGGGTGATGGGCGATGGATCGTGAGCGCATCGTCGACCTGCTCGATCGCGAGCCGTGCGCGGGCAAGCGCGTCCGGGTCGCCGTCGCCGAAGCGGTGCAGCTCGATCCGCGTGCCCATCGCGGCGAAGCACAACTCCCCGCGGGCGGGCAATGCGCGTGTCGAGACCGCCGGCTTGGTCAGGCCTTTACCTCCCAGCCCGGCTGGTAGTCGACCGCCCACAATTTCATCGCCTCGGGGCTGGTCGGCTTGCCAGTCGCCGGATCGATCGTCAGCGCGCTGTTGGTGCGATAGGCAATGTTGCCGAGATGGCAGAGCGTCGTGCTGATGTGACCCTCGGCGATCGGCGACGCGAGGCCCGTAGCATTGCCGCGGATCACGTCGACGAAATTGCGCGCGTGATAGACGTCGAGCACGCCCTCCCCGACTGTTCCGGTGGTCTCGGACGTCGCGGCGGCCTTGACCTGCCGGATCGGCTTGCCCGCGAGATCGAACAGCTCGAAGCCGTTCCGGTCGACCACGGCCGAGCCCTTGGTGCCGAGCAACAGCACGCCGCGCCCGCGTCCATAAGTCTGTTGCGCATTGCAGCTCTGCCCGTTCCAGCGGATCGCGCGATCGTCGTCGTAGATCAGGTCGAGCGCGAGCGAATCGTACATCTCCCAATCGTCGCCCTTGTGGAAATGTTTGGCGCCGCGCGCTGTCACGGTCTTGGGATAGGTCAGCCCCATCAGCCAGCGCGCGACGTCCAGCTCGTGCATCGCATTGTTGCAGATCTCGCCGGTGCCGTACTTCCAGAACCAGTGCCAATTGTAGTGGACGAGGTTCGAGCGATATTCGCCCCGCGGCCGCGGCCCCTGCCAGAGATCCCAGTTGAGGTTGGCGGGGGGCGCGACGACGCTGCCCTTGCCGATCGAGCCGCGATTGTTCGCATACCAGGTCTGCGCCTCATAGACGTCGCCCAGTTCACCGGCGCGGATCAGCGCTCCGAGCTGCTGCGTCTCCGGGCTTGAGCGCTGCTGGTTGCCGACCTGCAGTGTGCGCCCGCTGCGCTTCTGCATGGCGATCAGCGCCTCGCCCTCGGCCGGGGCGATGCCGATCGGCTTTTCTAGATAACAGTGCCGCCCGGCATCCATCGCATCGACCGCCAGCTTGGCGTGCCAGTGGTCGGGGGTCGCCACCGTGATGATGTCGACGCCCTTGCGGTCCAGCAGCCGGCGGTAATCGCCCTCGGTCTTCACGCCGGCATTGCCTTTGGCGGCAAAGGCCGCGGCACGCTTGGCGAGCACGTCCGAGTCGACGTCGACGAGGTGCGTGATCGTGACGTTCGGCTGTTTGGCGAACGCGCTCATATGCGCCTGCCCGCGGCCGTTGACGCCGACGACCGCCACCCGCAGCCGGTCGTTCGCGCCCTTGATCTGCGCATAGCTGCGCGCACTGATCGCAACGCCCAGTGCGGCGCCGGCCCCGGTCAACATCGTGCGACGATCGATCATCGATACATCCCCCTCAAAATTCGCGAATCTTGATCGACCGGAAGTCGACGCGGTCGCCGTGATCCTGCAGCAGAAGCGGTCCCTGCGACCGTTCGCCGAACGACGGCCATTTTGCATATTTGCTCTGCGCCACCAGCGCTCGAAATGCCGGTGCGCCGCGCTCATACTCGACCACCTTGAAGCCGTTGAGCCAGTGCTCGACGTGGCGCCCGCGCGACACGATCACCGCGCGGTTCCACTCGCCCGGCGGGTTGATCCGCTTGCCGGGACTGTCCGGGTCGGACAGGTTGCGTGCGGGGATCAGATCGTAGAGCGAGCCGAGCGTACGATTGCCATCGCGGCCGCGCTTGGCGTCGGGATGGCGCGCATCGTCGAGCAGCTGATACTCCAATCCGATCGCCGAGCCCTCGCCCTTGGAGAGCGCGGGATCGACGAAATATTTGATCCCGCTGTTGGCGCCCTCGGTGAGCCGGAAGTCGACCGAAAGCTCGAAATCCTTGTAGTCGCGGGTCGTGACGATATCGCCGCCGTTGGTCGATTCCGCGCCATTGGCGCCTTCGACCGTCAGCAAACCGTCCGCCATCGCCCAGCCCTTTGTCGGAAAGCCGCTGCCCTTCGCGGCCTTCCACCCCGAGGCGGTGCGACCGTCCCACAGCAATTTCCAGCCCGCGCGACGCTCCCCGTCGGACAGACGGTTCGACAGCCAGCCCTGCTGCGGCAGTCCGGTGTTCGGCATCGCGAAACGCGCCGGACGATCGGTGATCATCCGCACGTTGCGAAAGCGTGCTTCGGGATGGCGCGCCGCCTCCGCGTCGGGGATCGCATGGACCTGAAAGGCGATGAAGCCGCGCGCGTCCATGTCGTCGACGACATCCGCCGCGGGCACGCCGTTGATCCACGTCCGCAGCCGGTTGCCGATCGCCTCGACGCGATAGTGGTTCCAGTCGCCCGAGCGGAAGGTGCGCCGCGCCGCCTCGTTGCGGCCCAGCGTGTAGAGCCACTGCCGCCGCTGCTCGTCGTAGAGCCCGCCGCTCCACGCCCGCTTCGACGGGTCGATCTCCGCCTGATAGCCGAAAACGACGCCGTTGCGGTACTCCGGCCGGCTCTGGCCACGGATCATGACCCCGGAATTGAGCGCCGGGTCGGTCTTCGCATCGAACTCGATGATGAAGTCGCCAAATTGCGTGTCGGAAACCAGCCAGCTGTTCGTCTTGCCCGGCTCTGCACGGCCGACCAGCTCGCCGTTCGCCACGTCATAGGTCGCGTTGCCGCCGACCTTGTGCCAGCCGTTGAGTCCTTCGCGCGGCGTCACGTCGCGCCACGGTGCGTTCTGCTGCGCGACTTGCGGGGGTCGCGCGGCACCGGCGGTGGATAGCGCGCTAATCAGCAATGCTGCTGCTGCGAGTGATCGGACCTTCATCAAACACCCTGCCCTGTTGTGCGGCCCTCGCGCGCACGCACGAACCGCCCTGTGTCGGGTGCCGTTGCACCTCTCCCGTCCCGAAGCCTAAGTCGCGGCCCGACCACTTGCAATAGACATGTCAGACATTGGCGACCGCTCCACGTTAGGCTACGGTCGCTCCCGGCGCCGTCGTGCTCGATGCGCCCTTCTAGCGAAGCAGGACGATCGATGCGGAAAACAGCGAGTGGCGGCAAATTGTATCGCGGGATCGTCGACGCGATCATGGCCGACGTCGCCGATGGTATCTACCCGGTCGGCACGCGCTTGCCTGCCGAACGCGACCTGACCGAGCGTTTCGGAGTGAGCCGCCCGACCGTCCGCGAGGCGATGATCGCGTTGGAGATGCAGGGGATCGTCGAGGCGCGCAAAGGCTCGGGCGTGTTCGTGCTCGCCACCGGCGCGGTCGATGCATCGCGCGAGCTCGATATTGGCGCCTTCGAGATCACCGAAGCGCGACGTTTGCTGGAGGGTGAGGTCGCCGCGGTGGCGGCGACCGAGATCGATGCCGCCCAACTTACTGAGCTACGGACGATATTTGCCCAGATGGAGCAAAGCGACGTCGCGGCGGCGGAGGACGCTGACCGTCGCTTCCACATCGCCATCGCCGAGGCGACCGGCAATGCAGTGATTATCGCGGCGGTCACCGACTTCTGGGACATGCGCTTCCGCTCGCCGCTCGCGCGCGAAGTGCTCGTCAAGGCGGGCAGCCTCGGAACGGAAAGCCGGATGGCCGAACATGGCCGTATCCTAGCCGCGCTCGAGGCGCGTTCGCCGGCAGACGCGCGCAACGCGATGCGCGATCACCTGTCGCGCGTCATCGATCACCTGCTCGACGTTACCGAGACGGAAGCAGTCGAGCGCGCCCGCGCGGAGGCAACGCAGCGTCGACACGCGCTTGCCCGGCGTGCTGTGTGAATAACCGATGAGCATTGTCAGTATGGACTGACAATGCTACCTGACAACTAAGGCAAGGAAGCGCTCGGCCGACTGTCACAAGACAGCGGCCGGATTGCACGACGCAGCGCGCCGGCCGTCAGGGAGAGGGCTTTTGACCAGTCAGCACCGCTACAAGCGCCATCTGTACGTCTCGATCAGCCTGATGAGCATGATCGCTGCGGCACCGCTCGCCGCGCAGACCAGTACGCAGACACCGTCCCCCGCCGCCGCCACCGCCGATCAGGACCTGCCCGAGGGACAGGTCGCCGACATCGTCGTCACCGGCTTTCGCGCCGCGCTGAACAACGCGCTCAACCAGAAGCGGAACGAGACCGCGGCGATCGACAGTATCGTCGCAGAAGATATCGGCAAGTTCCCCGACTCCAACTTGGCCGAATCGATGCAGCGCATCCCCGGCGTCGCGCTGTCTCGCGGCGATGGCGGCGAAGGGCGCAACATCTCGGTGCGCGGGCTGGGCGCGCAATTCACCCGCGTGCGGATCAACGGCATGGAGGGTGTGTCGCAGGTCAGCGGCAGCGACATTCGCGGCGGAGTCGCGACTGGGCGGTCGTTCGACTTCGTGACCTTCCCGACCGAAATCTTCTCCGCTCTGTCGGTGCGGAAGACGATGTCCGCCGATGTCGAGGAGGGCTCGCTCGGCGCCACCGTCGACCTGCGCGCGCCGCGCCCGTTCGACCAGAAGAAAGACTTCGTTCTTTCCGGCACCGCGCGCGGTATTTACAACGACATCAAGAAAGACATTGACCCGCGCCTGTCCGCGATCGTGTCCAAGAAGTTCGGCGACACGTTCGGAATCCTTGGTAGCATCGCGTATTCGAAGCGCCGTATCGACGAATATGCCTATTCTGCGGTCGATGTCGTCCCGACCTATGTTTATGGGCAGGCCGCGCCTACGGGTGCTCCGAATGCGGGCGTGATCTTCCCGTTCTGCACCCCGGTCGGCTACAGCTACAACGGTGCTGCGACGACCAGCCCGGTTCCGGGCTACAGGCAACCCAATGGCGTCGCGATCGGCGCCGATGCGAACAATTGCAGCACCGGCAACCCGCGCACCGGTACTGCCGCCGCCTATGACTACATCATGAGCCGCGTCGGCAACGGCCGGCCGGGCGGCGGTGTCTTCCTGCCGCGTCTGCCGCGCCCGGTGAAGAGTAGTCAGGATCAGCAGCGCCTCGCCGGCACGTTGACGTTGCAATGGAAGCCCAGCGACAACACCGACATTTCGCTCGACGGCCTTTATTCACGCTTCAAGGTCAACCGCCTCGACGCTTATTTCGACGCCCGCTCGTTCGGGCGCGCGATCTCGAACAATGGCCAGCCGCTCACCTCGGTGCGCGAGATCGAGGTCGACGACAATGGCTCGCTGATCCACGGCCTATTCGACGGCGTCGACCTTCGTTCCGAAATGCAGGAGGAACACTTCACCTCCGAATACCGGCAGGCCAATCTCAACTTCGATCATCGTTTCTCCGACAAGGTCCGGCTGTTCGGTCTGGTCGGCATCAACGAGTCGCGGCTCGACGTGAACCGGCTCCAGGTCGCGATCGACTCAAACGACACGCGCGACTGGTCGATCGACTTCCGCGACAATCCTGACATCCCCAAGATCGGCTACGGCATCGACACCACCAACCCGGCGCTGTTCCGCTATGGCCCGCCGCTCACCACCGGCGATCAGCAGGGGCAGCTGTCGAACTTCATCCGCCGCAACGTCATCCTCAGCAAGACCTTTGAGCTGAACGGTGAATGGGAGGCGGCGCAGGGCTTTACCGTCGTCGCTGGCGGTCAGTATCGCACCAACCGCTACACCGCGCGCGAACGCCAGCTCGGCACCACCACCCCGCTGACGCTGCCGTCCGGCGTATCGATCGCTGATTTCACCTACACCGTCACCGGAATCGGCAAGAACCTCGACGGGCAATTGCAGGATTTCGTCTCGGTCGATCCGACCAAGTTTCGCAACGCGGTGGGTCTCGACAATTACGCCTATTGCAGCATCGAGTGCGCGCGCGGCACCTACGGCGGGGTCGATGAGAAGTATAAGTCGGGCTATTTGATGGTCCGTTTCGACACCAAGGATGTGCTGCCGTTCGGGCTGCGCGGCGATGCCGGCGTTCGTTACGTCCACACCGATCTCGACACCTATGGGCCGATCACCACCGCGGCGCCGGCCGGCTCAACCTATTCGTCGCGGTTCGTGATTTCGGAGGTGAGCCGCTCCTACGAGGACTGGCTGCCCGCGGTGAACCTCGCGCTCGACATCACGCCCGAGCTGATCGCGCGCTTCTCCGCGGCGCGGGTGATGTCGCGGCCGTCCTATGGCCAGTTGATCCCGGCTGGCTCCGCCAACCTCGTCATCCAGACCGCGTCGTTCAGCAACCCGTTCCTTGATCCGATCCGCGCCAACACGATCGACGCCGCGCTCGAGTGGTATTTCGCTCCGGGCTCGCTGATCTCGGTCGGCTATTTCTACAAGAACATCGAGACCTACATTCAGTCGCTGCCGCAGTTGGTACCCTTCCAGGACATCGGCCTGCCGCTATCGCTGCTGACCGGTACGCAATTGCGCCCGACCGACCTGTTCAGCGTTCAGCGCAACGTCAACACGCCGGGTGGTCCGCTGCGCGGGTTCGAAGTGAACGTACAGCTGCCGTTCCGCTTCCTGCCCGGCGCACTCAGCAACTTCGGCGCGCTCGGCAATTTCACCCGCGTCCGGTCGAACATCACCTATCTCATCGGTGGCGGTCGCACGCGCGTCGCGCCGCTGGTCGGACTGTCGGGCGAAACCGCGAGCGGCACGCTCTATTACGAGGACAGCAAGTTCAGCATCCGCTCGACCGTCAATTATCGCTCCTCCTTCCTCACCGCGGTGCCGAGCGGATCGGTCGATGCGGACTCGTCGTCGAACGCCAGCTCGATCTTCGTCGACGCCTCGGCCTCGTACAATCTGACCGAGACCATCAAGCTGATCGCCGAAGTGTCGAACATCACCAACGAGACAAACCGTCTGACGGTCGACACCGTCCGGCAGGACCCGCTCTACACCGCCTATTTCGGCCGCACCTATGCGCTTGCCGTCAACTTCCAGCTTTGATCAACAGGTGCCGATGACCGAACAACCACCTGCTCCGCTCAAGGCGGGCGGCAACATCCGCTGGGTGATCTGCGCGCTGTTGTTCTTCGCGACCACGATCAACTATATCGACCGGCAGGTCATCGGCATCCTCAAGCCGACGCTGCAGTCGGAGCTCGGCTGGTCCGAGATCGACTATGGGACGATCGTCTTCTGGTTCCAGGCCGCCTATGCGATCGGCCTGCTGGCGTGCGGGCCGATCATCGACCGGGTCGGGTCAAAGCTCGGCTACGCCGCCGCGATCACCTTGTGGAGCGTCGCGGCGATGGTGCATGCGCTGGTCCGCAGCCCGGGCGGATTTGCGATGGCGCGCTTCGCGCTCGGGCTGGGCGAGGCCGCCAACTTCCCGGCCGCGATCAAGTCGGTCGCCGAATGGTTTCCGAAGAAGGAACGCGCGCTGGCGGCCGGCATCCTCAACGCCGGCGCCAACGTCGGCGCGATCGCGACGCCGATCGTCGTTCCGATGATCGCGCTCACCTACGGGTGGCAGGCGGCGTTCCTCATCACCGGCGCGCTGGGCTTCCTCTGGCTGGCGGCATGGCTGCTCTTCTACCGCGCCCCCGCCGCGCATCCGCGCGTCGGCGCGCAGGAGCTTGCCTATATCGCGGCGGATCAGGACAATGATGCCGGCACCGCGCCGATCCCGTGGCCGCAGCTGTTCCGCCGCCGCGCGACCTGGGCGTTCGTGATCGCCAAATTCCTCACCGATCCGGTCTGGTATCTGTTCCTCTTCTGGCTCCCCGATTTCTTCGCCAAGCGGCACGGGCTCGATCTCAAGACCTTCGGCCCGCCGCTGATCGCGGTCTATCTGCTCGCCGACGTCGGCAGCATCGGCGGCGGCTGGCTGTCCTCGGCGCTCATCAAGCGCGGCTTCAGCGTCAATGCCGGGCGCAAGCTCGCGCTGCTCGCCTCGGCGATCCTCGTGACGCCGATCGTGTTCGCCAGCAGCGTGTCGAGCCTGACCGCGGCGGTGGCGATCATCGGTCTGGCGGCCGCCGCGCATCAGGGCTGGTCGTCGAACCTCTACACGATGGTGTCGGATACCTTCCCGCGCACCTCGATCGCCTCGGTGATGGGGATCGGCGGCGCCGCCGGCGCGGTCGGCGGGATGATCATGGCCAAATATGTCGGGCAGGTGCTCGAGACGGTCGGCACCTATGTCCCGGTGTTCCTGTGGGCAGGCAGCGCCTATCTGATCGCGCTGTTGCTGGTCCATTTGCTGGTGCCGCGCCTCGACGGCAAGGCTACCGGCTAGACGCCGGTCGCCCCGGCCCAGCCGACCGGCTAGTCGGCCGGATGGGTCAGCGTCTTGGCGAGCGCGGCGTGCCAGCCATCGGCGAGCGCAGCGCGTGCCGCCTCGGCCATCGCCGGCTCGAAACAGGCGCCGCGCGCCCAGGTCGCCGCCAGCGCGTCGAGGTCTTGCCACACGCCCGTCGCCAGCCCGGCATGGAAGGCGGCGCCTAGCGCGGTCGTCTCCAGATGCTGCGGCCGCTCGACCGGGACCTGCAGCATGTCGGCGAGGAACTGGCACAGCCAGTCGTTGGCCGCCATCCCGCCATCGACGCGGATCGTCGCTGGCGGGTCGCCGCCGTCGGCGACCATCGCATCGGCCAGATCCATCGTCTGATAGCCGACCGCCTCCAGCGCCGCGCGGGCGAGATGCGCCTGCGTCGACCCCAAAGTCAGCCCGAAGATCGCACCGCGCGCATCCGGGTCCCAGTGCGGCGCGCCGAGCCCGACGAACGCCGGGACCATATAGACGCCGTGGCTGTCGGGGACCTGCGTCGCCATGTCGTCGGTGTCGCGCGCATGGGTGATGACCCCGATCCCGTCGCGTAGCCATTTCACCGCCGCCCCGGCGATGAAGATCGAGCCCTCCAGCGCATAGGTCACCTTGCCGTCGAGGCGATAAGCCGGGGTGGTCAGCAGCCGATGCTCGGACGCGACCGCCTCCTCGCCGGTGTTGAGCAGCATGAAACAGCCGGTGCCATAGGTCGACTTGACCATCCCCTTGGCGAAACACGCCTGCCCGAACAACGCCGCCTGCTGGTCGCCCGCCACACCCGCGATCGGGATCGCCGCGTCGAACAATCCATCGGCGGTGTGGCCGAAGATATGGCTGTTATCGTGCACCTCCGGCAGCATCGCCATCGGCACGCCGAACAGCGCGCACAGCGCCTCGTCCCACCGCTGCGCATGGATGTCGTAGAGCAGCGTCCGGCTGGCGTTGGTGATGTCGGTCGCGTGGACGGCGCCACCGGTCAGCCGCCACAGCAGGAAGCTGTCGATCGTCCCGAACGCCAGTTCGCCCCTGTCCGCCCGTTCGCGTGCGCCCTCGACGTGATCCAGGATCCACGCCAGCTTGGTGGCCGAGAAATACGGATCGAGCAGCAGCCCGGTCTTCGCGCGGACGGCGCGCTCATGCCCCGCTTCCTTCAGCCGCGCGCACAGTTCGGCGGTCCGCCGATCCTGCCAGACGATCGCGTTGTGGATCGCAGCGCCGGTCGCGCGGTCCCAGACGACCACCGTCTCGCGCTGGTTGGTGATGCCAATGCCCGCGATCCCGTCCGCTCCGACGCCGCTTTCCGCCAGCGCCTCGCGCGCGGTGTCCAGCGTGTCGCGCCAGATGTCCTCAGGGTCATGCTCGACCCAGCCCGGCTGCGGATAATGTTGTGCGAACTCGCGCTGCGAGGTCGCGACCGGGCGCGTGTCGGCGTCGAAGACGATCGCGCGCGTCGAGGTGGTGCCCTGGTCGATCGCCAGGATATGTTGCGGACCCGCCACGTCTCTCTCCCCAGAATGTCAGTTGCGCGCGCGCGGCGGCAGGTACGGCCGCACCAGATATTGATAGAGCGCCGCGCCGGTGACCCCGCCGACCAGCGGACCGGCGATCGGCACCCACCAGTAATGGCCCGGCCCCGGCAGCGCGCTGTCGCCCCAGCCCATCAGCCAGCAGAACAGCCGCGGGCCGAAGTCGCGGGCCGGATTGATCGGCCAGCCTTCCAGATAGCCCGCCGACGCACCGATGCACGCCACCAGCAGCCCGATGATCAGCGCGCTGGCATTCGCCATCGGGGCCTGGGTGTTGAATTCGTCGGTGATCGCGAAGATGCCGAGCAGCAGGATCGCGGTCAGCACCACTTCGTCCCAGAAGGCGTGGAGCGGCGTGATATGCGCACCGGGCGCGGTGAAGAACACGCCTGCCGCGCCGCCGGCGGCGCGGGTCAGCCCGTGCGCGCTGTTATAGGCTTCGATCACCGGGCCGAACAATTTGTAGACCAGCGCCGCGCCGATCATCGCGCCGACGATCTGCGCCGCCACGTACGGCAGCACCTTGCGCTTCGGAAAGTCGCGGAAGATCGCGAGCGCCAGCGTCACCGCCGGATTGGCGTGCGTTCCCGATACCGCCCCCGTCACGTAGATCGCCAGCGTCACCGCCAGCCCCCAGGCGATGCACACGCCCCAGTAAGCGGTCGCATAGGGACTGGGATCGTAGAGGATCAGCATCGCCGCCGCGGAATTGCCGAGCGTGATGATGATCGTCACCGCCAACGCCTCGGCGATCAACTCGCCCCTGAAGCCATGCTGCCCGGTCACGTGCTGCCCTCCCCGCCCGGCGCCTCGTCCGGGCGCTGGCTGCTACCTTCCTGTGTTTGTAAGCGAGGTCAATGCCGCTTTGAAGCACGGACCGAACTTGCCATATGTCGGCGCGTCGCAACCGTGATGAGGCGCCTTCCCGTGCAGCAACCGAACCGAGCCGATGACGTCGACCTGCTGATCGTCGGCGGTGGGATCAACGGCACCGGGATCGCGCGCGATGCGGCCGGGCGCGGGCTGTCGGTGCTGCTCGTCGAGCAGGACGATCTCGCCAGCCATACCTCATCGGCGTCGACCAAGCTGATCCACGGCGGACTGCGCTATCTCGAATATCGCGAGTTCCGGCTCGTCCGCGAGGCACTGATCGAACGCGAGCGACTGTGGCGGATGGCACCGCATATCATCTGGCCCCTGGAGTTCGTGCTTCCCCAGAGCAATTCGCCGCGACCGGCGTGGCTCGTGCGGCTCGGGCTGTTCCTGTACGACCATCTCGGCGGGCGCGAGCGGTTGCCCGCCACCCGCACCGTCGCGCTCGATCGCGATCCGGTCGGGCGCGGGCTGAAGCCCGGCAATCCCAAGGCGTTCGTCTATTCGGACTGCTGGGTCGAGGACAGCCGGCTGGTCGTGCTGAACGCGCGCGACGCCGCCGATCGCGGCGCGACGATCTTGACCCGCACCCGACTGGTCGATGCCCGACGGGACGGCGACGGCTGGCACGCGACAATCGCGGATGCCGCCGGACAGCGCCCGGTCCGCGCACGCGCGGTCGTCAACGCCGCCGGGCCGTGGGTCGCCGACGTGCTCGGCAAGGTACCCGATGCGCGACGCGACCGCGGCGTGCGGCTGGTCAAGGGCAGCCATATCGTCGTGCCGCGGCTCTATGACGGCGCGCATGCCTTCCTGCTCCAGAATCCCGACCGGCGGGTGGTGTTCGCGATACCCTATGAGCAGCATTACACACTGGTCGGAACCACCGACGAGGCATGGCAGGGTGCGCCGGGCCGGGCGACCATCGATGCGCAGGAAACCGACTATCTGCTCGGGACGATCGACCGCTACTTCGAGCGGCCGGTGTCGCGCGACGCGATCGTCTGGAGCTATTCCGGAATTCGCCCGCTCTACGACGATCATGCCGCGAATGCCTCCGCGGTGACCCGCGATTACGTCCTCGATCTCGATACGGATGCCGACAAGGCACCGATGCTCAGCATCTTCGGCGGCAAGATCACGACCTATCGCAAGCTGGCCGAACACGCCCTTCAGGAACTCGCGCCGTTTTTCCCGCACGCCGGACCGGCATGGACCGCCGGCGCGTCGCTTCCCGGCGGCGACATCGCCGATGCGGCGTTCGAGGCTTACCTCACCGCGCTCCGGCACCGCTACCCGGCGCTCCCGGGACCGCTTCTGCGCCGTCTCGCCCGCGCTTACGGTACTCGCACCGAGCGATTGTTGGGGGATGCGGTCGACGTCGCCGCCTTGGGCGAGGATCTGGGTGGCGGGCTTTTCACCCGCGAGGTCGATTATCTGCGTGACGTCGAATGGGCGCGCTCAGCCGACGACGTTCTGTACCGCCGCAGCAAGCTCGGCCTGCATGTCCCGCCGGGCACCGCCGGGAGGGTCGACGCCTATCTGGAGCGCTCCGGCATCGCTCAGTGAATGAGCCCGTGACGGCTGACGAGCGCGTTGAAAGCATCGGCGGAGAGCGGCGAGGCGAAGACGCACCCCGCGACGAGATCGTCCGCCCACACAACCATCGCGGCGATCATCCCGAGCCCCGGCAGGTTCAGCCAGATCGGCTGATTGCGGTCCATGCTGGAAAAGGTCAGCAGCCGGCAGCCATGTTCCGACAGGTCGACGACCTTACACAACGTCCGCGCCATGCCACTCTGCTCGGCCGGCGTGTCGAGTTCGAGTCGCGCGCGCTTGCTGCGGCGGAAGGGGCGAGCGGCTGGGGTATATTCGGCTGCGAACATGGCGGCGACCCTACGCCGCCATGCTTAACGCAACGTTAAGGCTGTCGCACTTACTTGCGCAGCGTCAGCCCGCCACCGAAGCGCTTGTTGAAGCGCGCGACCTGGCCGCCCGCATCGAGCACCTGACCACGGCCGCCGGTCCATGCCGGGTGCGCCAGCGGATCGATTTCCAGCGTCATCGTGTCGCCTTCCTTGCCCCAGGTGGAGCGGGTCTCGTACACGGTGCCGTCGGTCATCTGGACCTTGATCATGTGATAGTCGGGATGCGTGTCTTTCTTCATGGTCGTGCTCCGAAATGGCTGGTTCCGACCAGCCTGGAAGGAAGGCGCGCGCCTAATCGAAACGCGCGCCGAAGTCAAAGCCTGTGGCGGGATCAGCCGCGCTTCGGCGGGTCCGCGATCATGGCGGTGAAATTGGCTTCCGCGGCCACCTGACCGTCGATCTTCGCGACCCCGGCGAATTTGCACACCGACGAGCGCTTCTGGACGAACTCGACCTCGAGCGACAGCAGCACGCCGGGCTCCACGGGCTTGCGGAACTTTGCACCGTCGATCGCCATGAAATAGACCAGCTTGCCCGATCCGGCGAGCCCGAGGCTCTCGACCGCCAGCACGCCCGCGGCCTGCGCCAGCGCCTCGACGATCAGCACCCCCGGCATGATCGGACGACCCGGGAAATGCCCCTGGAAGAAGCCCTCGTTGATCGTCACCGCCTTGATCGCGCGGATCGAGCGATCGCGCACGATCTCCTCGACCCGGTCGACCAGCAGCATCGGATAGCGATGCGGCAGCGCCTTCATGACGTCGACGATGTCGAGCGGGCCGATCGGCCCGCCCGTCGTCGTGTCGGTGACCGTCTCGGTCACCGGCCGGTCGGGGCGCGGGTCGTCGCCGCCGGGGCGGCCGGAGCGGTCGCCGCCGCGGCAGGCGCGCCCTCGCCCTGCTGGCCCGGCTGCCAGTTGGCGGGCGGGGTGATCCCGACCGTCGGCACCAGCCGATCGAGCTCGGCGGTGATCGCCGAGGTGATGTCGGTGGTCGGCTGCGCGAACAGCGCGGCGTTCGGACGCAGCAGCAGGCTGACGTTCTTGGCGCGGACCGCACCGTTCACCGCGTCCGGCAGCTTGGCCGAGATCTGCTCGATTGCATAGGCCTGCGCCCGGCTCGCCGGCGCGGTCAACCGCTGCAGCTCGGCATTGGCGGTCTGCTCGCGCGTCTGGATCGCCTGCGCCTGCGTGCGCAGCGACGCTTCGGTGGCGCCGGGGGCGGCGGCGGCCTTCTGATAGGCGGCGACCAGCGGCTGCAGCTCGGTGGTGATCGCCTGGCGGCGCGTGTTGGCCTGATCCAGCTGCGCCTTGTAGGTCGTCTGGATCTGGGTGCGCGCGGTCGCCCATGCCTTGGAATTGGCGACCGCCGCCTCGGGATCCCCGACGGCGATGCCGGCGACCTGCGCGGTGGCGGTGGCGGCGGTGAACGCGCCCGGCGTCACGAGCGCCGCGGCGAGCAGGAGGTGCTTGAAGTTGGTCATCAGAACTGAGTCCCTACGTTGAAGGTGATGAGCTTGCGGTCGTCGCCGGGCTGCGAGATCAGCGCCTTGGCGAGATCGATGCGCAATGGCCCGAACGGCGAATTCCAGTTTACGCCGATACCGACTGACACGCGCGGCCGCGCCGAATTGCCGAGGAATCGCTCCTCGAACGGCTGCGACGCAATCTGCGGCGAGTTGGGGACAATACCGTTACACCCGCCGTTGCCGTTCGGAATACCGGCGGCGCAGGTGGTCGGCACCAGCACCCCGGCGGCGTTGACGTACGAGTAGAGCGGATTGCCCGCGGTGTCCTTGACCGGTAGCGGCAGCACGACCGTATTGCCATTGGCGTCGGTCGTGGTCGGGAACACCGCGGTCGGCAGCGGTTGGGTGATGTTGAACAGGCTGCCGAACTGCGCATAGACTGACGGGCGCAGCCCCATCTCGCGCGCGCCCGAGCCCAGCGGGATCTCGACCTCGAACCGCCCGAGATAATAGGCCGTGCCGCCCAGCGCGTCGTCGACCAGCTGGTCGCGATCGGTGATGAGGATCTGCTTGCCCGCGGAATCGGTCGTGTAATAACGCCGCTGCACCCGCGGACCGACGCCGCGGATGTCGAAGCCGCGGAACTGCGGTTCGCCGAGATAGAAGCGGTCGTTGATGCGGATCCGGTCGACGCCCTCGCCGCGCGACTTCTCCAGCGACTTGATATAGCCGCCCTCGCCCACGAACGAACCGATGAACCCGCTGCCCAGATTGACGAACTTCGAGAAATCCAGCTTCGACCGCAGATATTTGACGTCGCCGCCCAGCCCGGCGAAATCCTGGCTGAACACGAAGCGCTGCCCGGCGGTCGGCCGCAGCCGGCTGTTGAGGCTGTCGAAGATCAGCGAATAGCCGACCGACGAGGTCAGGCGATTGCCGAGCGAATCGCAGAGGTACCGCCCGGCCTTGAGCGGATCGCACTTGCCATTGGTGTAGAAGCTGTTCTCGTCCAGCCCGACTTCGTCATAGGAAAACTGGTAGCGGCCGGCGAGCTGCCAATATTCGGTCAGCGGCACACCGGTGCGCAGCTGGAAGCCGGTCGACACCTGGCTGTAGGTGGTGTTGCGGTTGGTGCCGATAAAATTGAACGCGTTGTAATCGCGGCGGAAAACGTCGACGCCCAGCGCGATGTTCTTGTCGAACACGTAAGGCTCGGTGAAGCCCAGCTGGATCGACTTGGAATAGCTCGAATAGTTCACGCCGGCGCTGAGCGTCTGCCCCTTGCCGCGGAAGTTGTTCTGCGTGATGTTCGCCTGGATGATGAAGCGTTCGAGGCTCGAGAAGCCCGCCGACAGCTGCAGCTGCCCGGTTGAGCGTTCCTCGACGTTCGCGTCGAGCACGACGCGATCCGGCGCGGAGCCCGGCGTCTGCTTGATCTCGAACTTGTCCTGGAAGAAGCCCAGCGAGTTGATGCGATCCTGCGAACGCTTGACCTGGAAGCTGTTGAACGCGTCACCCTCGCCCAGCCGCACCTCGCGCCGGATCACCTTGTCCTGGGTCTGGGTGTTGCCGGTGATGTCGACGCGTTCGACATAGGTGCGCTGCGCCTGCCCGATGTGGAAGTTGATCGACATCGTCAGCGCCTCGCGGTCGCGCTGATATTCGGGCTGAACGTTGCTGAACGCATAGCCGAACAACCCGGCGGTCTCGCTCAGATTGTCGATCGTGTCCTCGACCAGCTTGGCGTTGTACCAGTCGCCCTTCTTGATGCCGAGCGTGGTCGCCATCTTCTTGCCGTCGAAGTCGCGGATGTCGCTGTCGACGGTGACGTCGCCGAACTTGTAGCGCTCGCCCTCCTCGACCACGTAGGTGATGATGAAGTCCTTGCGGTCGGGTGTCAGCTCCGCCACCGCCGAGGTGACGCGGAAGTCGGCATAGCCCTCGGTAAGGTAGAATTGCCGCAGTTTCTGCTGGTCATAGGCGAGCCGGTCCTGGTCGTAGGACGTGCCCGACGACAGGATGCGGAAGAAGCGCGCCTCCTTGGTGGCCATCTGCGCGCGCAGCTTCCCGTCGTCGAATACCTTGTTGCCGATGATGTTGATCTGGCGGACCTTGGACTTCGGCCCCTCGCTCACCTCGAAGATCACGTCGACGCGGTTCTGGTCGAGGCTGACCATCTTGGGCTGCACCGTCGCGGCGAAGCGGCCCTGGCGGCGGTACAACTCGATGATCCGCGCGACGTCGGCGCGCACCGCAGAGCGGGTGAAGATCTGGCGCGGCTTGAGCCGCACCTCCTTGCCGATCTTGTCTTCCTTGAGGCGCTTGTTGCCCTCGAAGATGACGCGGTTGATGA
>CAJYLV010000007.1 GCA_913776255.1 uncultured Sphingomonas sp.
CGCCGGGGAAGTCGCGTTCCGGGTCGATCGCGACGACGAAGCCGGAGTTGGCGTTGCGTTCGTTGCGCGAATACTGGCTCATGCCATTGGTGGCGACGCGGCCCTCCTCGCTGGTCGCGGCGACGACGGTGCCGCCGGGGCACATGCAGAAGCTGTAGACGGTCCGCCCGTTCGAGCAGTGATGCGAGATATGATATTCGGCCGCGCCGAGGATCGGGTGGCCGGCGTCGGGGCCGAAGCGTGCGCGGTCGATCCAGGATTGCGGATGTTCGATGCGGACGCCGATTGAGAAGGGCTTGGCCTCGGCATGGACGCCGGCGTCGAGCAACTGCGCGAAGGTGTCGCGCGCGCTGTGACCGATCGCCATCACGACCTGCTCGGTCGCCAGATAGCCGCCGTCGTTCAGGTGCAGCCCGCGGATCCGCCGCTGCCCGCCGCCCCCACCCCCGCCCGTGTCGATGTCGAAGCCGTCGACGCGGGTCGAGAAACGGTATTCGCCGCCCAGCTCCTCGATCGTGGCGCGCATGCTCTCGACCATCGTCACCAGCCGGAAGGTGCCGATATGCGGGTGCGCCTCGGTGAGGATATCCTCGGGGGCGCCGGCCTTCACGAACTCGGTCAGCACCTTGCGGTTGAGGTGGCGGGGATCCTTGATGCGGCTGTAGAGCTTGCCGTCCGAGAACGTCCCCGCCCCGCCCTCGCCATATTGGACGTTCGATTCGGGGTTCAGGACGCTGCGCCGCCACAGCCCCCAGGTATCCTTGGTGCGTTCGCGCACCACCTTGCCACGCTCCAGCACGATCGGGCGATAGCCGGCCTGCGCGAGGATCAACGCCGCGAACAACCCGCACGGCCCCGCGCCGATCACCACCGGGCGCGGCGCGCCCTCCGGCGCCGGAGCGGGCGCGCGGTAGCGGGTGTCGGGGGTGAGCGAGACGTCCCGGTCGCGGCGGTTGCGCGCCAGCACGGTGCCCTCGTTCTTCACCGCGACATCGAGCGTGTAGACGAGCTGGATCCGGCCATGTTCGCGCGCGTCATTGCCCCGGCGGGTGACGGTGAAGCGGATCAGGTCGCGCGGGGTGATGCGCAGCCGCTTGACGATCGCGGCGGGCAGCGCCTCGTCGGCATGGTGGAGCGGCAACTTCAGGTCGGTGATGCGGATCATGGCGGCGGGGCTTTAGCGGGGTTCGTCGGGGGAGGCGAATGTTGCGAATGTTGAGACGCCGGCAGGGTAAGCGGTCGGTGTCGCGGGGGCTGACCTATCCTTCATAACCGGAGGTCTGAGATGTAGGACAGGGCCGCCTCCGTCCCGTCATTGCGAGCGCAGCGAAGCAATCCAGTGCCGGATCAGGACGCCCTGGATTGCTTCGCTGCGCTCGCAATGACGGACGATTGTCAGCGCCAGCCCAGGGCAGGCGCGACGTGGCGCAGGATGTTGTCCAGCACGTGCGCGTTGTAATCGACGCCGAGCTGGTTGGGGACGGTGAGCAGCAGCGTGTCGGCCTCCGCGATCGCCTCATCGGCGCGGAGCTGCTCGATCAGGCGCTCGGGCTCGGCGGCGTAGGAGCGCCCGAACACCGCGCGCATGTTGTCGATGACGCCGATCTGGTCGCCGCCGCCGTCGCGCCCGAAATAGGCACGGTCGCGGTCGTCGGTCAGCGCGAAGATCGAGCGCGAGACCGACACGCGCGGGGTGCGCGTGTGGCCCGCCGCCGCCCATGCCTCGCGATAGGCGCGGATCTGGCGCGCCTGCTGAACGTGGAACGGCTCGCCGGTCTCATCGGCCTTCAGGGTCGAGCTTTGCAGGTTCATGCCCATCTGCGCCGCCCAGACGGCGGTGGCGTTCGAGGCCGAGCCCCACCAGATGCGGTCGCGCAAGCCCGCCGCATGCGGCTCCAGCCGGAGCAGGCCGGGCGGGTTGGGGAACATCGGTTGCGGATTCGGCTTGGCGAACCCCTCCCCCGCCAACAGCCGCAGGAAGAGTTCGCTGTGGCGGCGGCCCATGTCGGCGTCGGTTTCGCCCGGCTGCGGCGTATAGCCGAAATAGCGCCAGCCCTCGATCACCTGCTCGGGCGAGCCGCGGCTGATCCCGAGTTGCAGGCGACCGCGCGCGATCAGGTCCGCCGCGCCCGCATTCTCGGTCATGTAGAAGGGGTTTTCGTAGCGCATGTCGATCACGCCGGTGCCGATCTCGATCGTGCGCGTCTTCGCGCCGACGGCGGCGAGCAGCGGGAACGGCGAGCCGAGCTGCTGCGCAAAATGGTGGACGCGGAAATAGGCGCCGTCCGCGCCGAGCTCCTCGGCGGCGACCGCGAGGTCGATCGACTGGAGCAGGACGTCGCTGGCCGAGCGGGTGGCCGAGCCGTGCGCGTCGGACCAGTGGCCGAAGGAAAGGAAGCCGATCTTTTTCATGGGATTGTTCCGGACATGCTAGCGACCATGGAAGGCCAGACGAAGTAGATTGATGTCGTGCGGCCATCTCCACCCCGTTCGCCCTGAGCCTGTCGAAGGGCGTGTACCGGGGCACGTGCTTCGACAAGCTCAGCACGAACGGTGGAGATGGTTCGCTTCGCCACGCCCGCCGACGCCAGGACCTACGCCGCCGCGCGTTCGTCGAACGTCCGTCGCGCCTCTTCGACATGCGGCATGTTGTCGATCGTCCAGCGGTACAGCGCCTTGAACGGCTGGTGCAGCGAGCGGCCGAGCGGGGTGATGGCGTATTCGACCGCGACCGGCGAGGCGGGGATCACCCGCCTGGACACCATGCCGTTGCGCTCCAGCCGGCGCAGGCATTGCGTCAGCGCCTTTTGCGTCACGCCCTCCAGATGACGACGGATGGCGTTGAAGCGCATCGGCCCGGCGTCGAGCACGGTCAGCACCATCATCGACCATTTGTCGGCGATCTGGTCCAGCAACGTGCGGCTGGGGCAGGAGACGGAGAAGTGCTGGCAGGTGGCGGCGGTTTCCATGAATATACCTAGTCGATCGCAGGTGCGTTATTGACGTCAGGTTTCCGATATATACCTGAAGGGCCGCTTTCACAAGAAAAGGCCCGTTCATGTCCTCCGCTTCGGTCGATACCCTGTTCCGTCCGTTCACGATCGGCTCGCTGGCGCTGCCCAACCGCATCGTTATGGCGCCGATGACGCGCACCATGGCCCCGGAGGGCGTGCCGGGCGAGGCGAACGCCGCTTACTATCGCCGCCGTGCCGAGGGCGGCGTGGGGCTGATCCTGTCGGAGGGGACGGTGATCGACCGTCCGTCGTCGCGCAATCACCCCGGCATCCCGTTCTTCCACGGCGACACGGCGCTGAACGGCTGGAAGGGCGTGATCGACGCGGTGCACGACGCGGGCGGCAAGATGGGGCCGCAGATCTGGCACACCGGCGCCACCAACGGCCCGCCCGCCGGCGACTGGGCGCCGCCGCAGCCGGTCGAGAGCCCATCGGGCTTTAACGCGCCCGAGGAAGCGCGCGGCCAGGCGATGAGCGACGAGGACGTGGCCGACACGATCGCGGCCTTCGCGCGCGCCGCCGCCGACGCCAAGGCGCTGGGCTTCGACACGGTCGAGATCCACGGCGCGCACGGCTATCTGATCGACCAGTTCTTCTGGGGCGGCACCAACCAGCGCGACGACGTTTATGGCGGCGCGACGATCCGCGAACGCTCGCGCTTCGCCGGCGCGGTGGTGAAGGCGGTGCGCGACGCGGTCGGCCCCGACTTCCCCGTGATCCTGCGCGTCAGCCAGTGGAAGCAGCAGGATTATCGCGCGCGCCTCGCCGAGACGCCGGAAGCGATGACCGACTGGCTGCTGCCGCTGGTGGAGGCGGGCGCGAACGTGCTGCATTGCTCGCAGCGGCGCTTCTGGGAGCCGGAGTTCCCCGAGCTAGACGGCGAGGGCGGGCTCAACTTCGCGGGCTGGGCCAAGAAGCTGACCGGTGCGACGACGATCAGCGTCGGCTCGGTCGGGCTATCGGGCGAGTTCCTCGCCGCGTTCGGCGGCGAGGGGTCGACCAGCACCGATCTCGACCGGCTGGTGGCGCGAATGGAGCGCGACGAATTCGACCTGATCGCGGTCGGGCGCGCGCTGATCAGCGACCCCGAATGGGTGGCGAAGGTGCGTGCCGGCGACGCGGCGGGGCTGAAGGGCTTCGAGGCGAGCGCGCTGGCCGAATTGGTGTGAGCTAAGCCCTATGGCCGTCATCCCGGACCTGATCCGGGATCCCGCTTCCTGCCTCTTTGCCAAGAACAAGCGGGGCCCCGGATCAGGCCCGGGGCGACGGCACAGGAAGCTGAATACGCACCCTTTCTCGTGTCGGTGCGTAGGTGAGGTCTGGAGGATCCCATGACCGACAAGCAACCGATGCAGGCCGATGGCGAGGGCACCGCGCCGCACGATCCCGACGGCAGCGGCGAAGTCGCGAGCCGGCGCGACAGCAGCGGCGAGAGCCAGGGCGGCGCTTATCCGAACCCGCATAGCGGCAAGGAAGGCGGCCACTTCAAGGGCGGCCAGTCCGAGCGTGGCTATCACGGCGGCAATCAGGCCGGCGAGGAAAAGGACGGTCCGCAGCCGAACGCGCCGTCGACGGAGTAAGGTGACGCCTTAGGTCCGTCATTGCGAGCGGAGCGAAGCAATCCAGGGCCGGACCAAGACGCCCTGGATTGCTTCGCTCCGCTCGCAATGACGGATCAGATCGCATCTCAATATCGTTCAGGCAAACGCTGCCCCTGATTACCGTCCCCCTCGCAGGTCTCGGGATGCTTGCGGCATTCCTTGTCGCGCTTTTCCTGTTCCTTGCGCATCTTGCGAATGTATTTCTCGTCGCGTTCCTTGGCGCTGGTCGTCATCAGGTCGGCGGTCTTGCCGACCGCCTTCACCGGCAGCGTCGCGACGTTCCATGCCGTGCGCACGCAGCCGCCGGTCGCCAGCAGCACCGCGCCCGCCATCACTATCTTCCGCATCGCGTTCATCTCCACCCTCCCCGCCCCTTACCAGCGCAAAGCTGAACGAATCCCATGAGAATCGTTCGCACGGACCCTCCCCCGGTGCGCCGACGTTCTTGCCCGGTCAGCGAGAGGCGGAACACATGCACTTCACGATCAATGGCCAGTCGCACGAGGCGGAGGTCGATGTCCGAACCTCGCTGCTCGACCTGTGCCGCGAACATCTGGGGCTGACCGGCTCCAAGAAAGGCTGCGACCACGGCCAGTGCGGCGCGTGCACGATGCTGGTCAACGGGCGGCGGATCAATTCCTGCCTGACGCTGGCGGTGATGCACCAGGACGACGAGATCGTGACGATCGAGGGACTGGGCACACCCGAGAACCTCCACCCGCTGCAATCCGCGTTCGTACGGCATGACGGCTATCAGTGCGGTTATTGCACGCCGGGGCAGATCTGCTCGGCGGTCGGGATGCTCGACGAGGTCAAGAAGGGCTGGCCGAGCCATGCCTCCGCCGACCTGACCAGCGCCCGGCTCGACAATGCCGAGATCAGCGAGCGGATGAGCGGCAACATCTGCCGCTGCGCCGCCTATCCCAATATCGTCGACGCGATCCGCGAGGTCGCCGACTCGAGCGCGAAGGTGGACGCATGAAGACCTTCGACTATGCACGCGCCGACAGTGTCGCCGACGCCGTGCGCGCGGGCGGGCGGTTCATCGCGGGTGGCACCAACCTGCTCGACCTGATGAAATTGCAGGTCGAAACGCCCGACAAATTGGTCGACATCAGCCGCCTCGACCTCAACACGATCGAGGAGCGCGAGGATGGCGGGCTGACGATCGGTGCGCTTGTGACGAACAGCGACCTTGCCGCCGATCCGCGCGTGATCGCGAAATACGAGGTGCTGAGCCGCGCATTGCTGGCCGGCGCGTCGGGGCAGTTGCGCAACAAGGCGACGACCGGCGGCAATCTGCTCCAGCGGACGCGCTGCTATTATTTCTACGACACCGCCGCGGGGTGCAACAAGCGCCAGCCGGGCAGCGGGTGCGAGGCGATCGGCGGGTTCAACCGCATCCACGCGATCCTCGGCACCAGCGACCAGTGTATCGCGACGCACCCCGGCGACATGCCGGTGGCGATGCGCGCGCTCGACGCGGTGATCGTCACGCAGAAGGCGGACGGCGACAAACGCCGCGTGCCGATCGGCGACTTCTACCGGCTGCCCGGCGACACCCCGCACATCGAGAACGTGCTGGAGGCGGGCGAACTCATCACGCATGTCGAGCTGCCCGCGCCCAAGGGCGGGCGGCATCTGTATCGCAAGGTGCGCGACCGCGCGTCCTATGCGTTCGCCTTGTTCTCGGTCGCGGCGGTGGTGACGGTCGAGGACGGGGTCATCACCGACGCGGCACTCGCGTTCGGCGGGGTCGCGCACATGCCGTGGCGCAACCCGGCGGTCGAGGCGGCGCTGGTCGGCAAGGCACCCTCCGACGACGCCTTCAACGCCGCCGCCGATGCGCTGCTCGACGGCGCGAAGGGCTTCGGCACCAACGATTTCAAGATCCCGCTGGCGCGGCGTACGTTGATCGCCAGCCTGCGCGAGGTGACGCAATGACGCTGATCGACAAGGTGCTCGGGCGCGAGGACACGCGCAGCCTCACGATGAACGAAGCGCATCCGCACAGCTGGCTGGATGCGGGTACGCAGGGCGTGATCGGCAAGCCGCTCGACCGCGTCGAGGGGCCGCTGAAGGTGTCGGGCAAGGCGACCTATGCTGCCGAATATCCGATCGAACGGCTGAGCTACGGCGTGCTGGTGCGCGCGCCGTTCGGGTCGGGCAAGATCACCGACGTGGTCGCCGATGCCGCGCGCGCGCTGCCCGGCGTGATCGACGTGATCACCGATTACCCCAGCTTCATCCGCAACCCGCAGCAAGGCGGCGAGAAGAAGGCGCCGACGCAGGGGGTCGAGAAGGTCGACTATCACGGCGAGATCGTCGCGATCGTGGTCGCCGAGACGTTCGAGGCGGCACGTGATGCGGCCGCGCAGGTCAGGGTGGCCTACGAGCCGGCTGCGGGCCAATATGTTTTCGCCGCGCATCGCGATCAGGCGGATCGTCCGCCCGCCGACCAGATGCCGGCGCATATCGCCAAGGGTGATCTCGACAAGGCGATGGCTGACGCCGCCTTCTCGGTCGACGAAACCTATACCACCCCCAGCCAGAATTCGGCAGCGATGGAACCGCACGCCTCGATCGCCGAGTGGCAGGACGGCACATTGGTGCTGCACGGCAGCTATCAGATGGTCGCGTCCGACCAGATGCAACTCGCCGCGGCGCTGGGCGTCGGCAAGGACAAGGTACGGATCATCTCGCGCTACGTCGGCGGCGGCTTCGGATCGAAGCTGGGGATCGCACCGGAGAGCGTCGCAGCGGCGATCGCGGCGAAGCGGCTCGACCGGCCGGTGAAGGTCGCGATGGCGCGCCAGCAGGTGTTCGACGCCACCGTCCGCCGCTCGAACACCGAGCAGCGCATCCGGCTGGCGGCCGACGCGCGCGGCAAGCTGACCGGGCTCGGACATGAGACGCTGGCCAGCAATCTGCCCGGCGAGGATTATTTCGAGCCGGCCGGGATCGGTACGCAATTCGCTTATGCCGCCGAGAACCGGCTGATCGACCACAAGCTGGTGCGGCTCAACTGGCTGCTTTCGGGATCGATGCGCGCGCCGGGCGAGGCGGTCGGGATGCTGGCGCTGGAAGCGGCGATGGACGAACTGGCGTACAAGGTCGGCATCGACCCGATCGAGCTGCGCCGCCGCAACGAGCCGGCGATCGATCCGACCAACGACGTACCCTTCTCGACGCGGCAGCTGATTCCGTGCCTCGACAAGGGCGCGGAGCTGTTCGGCTGGTCGGACCGCAAGGCCGGGCCGGCAAGCGACCGGCGTGGCGAGTGGCTACACGGCGTCGGCGTCGCCGCGGCGGTGCGCTCGAACATGCTGCAGAAATCGTCGGCGACGGTCGAGCTGACCGCGGACGGGCGCGCGATCGTCTCGACCGACATGACCGACATCGGCACCGGCACCTATACGATCCTCGCGCAGATCGCCGCCGAGACGCTGGGGCTGCCGCTGGAGCGCGTCACGGTGCAGCTCGGCGACGGCGCCGCGCCGCCCTCGGCGGGATCGGGCGGGTCGTGGGGCGCGGGCTCGTCGGGTTCTTCGGTCTATCTGGCGTGCGAAGGGCTGCGCGAGAAGCTGGCCAAGGCGATGGGCGTCGAGGTCGAGGCGATGACGCTCAAGGACGGGCGCGTGATCGCCGAGAATCGTGCGGTCGACATCGCCGAGCTGGCCGGCGACGGCATGAGCGTCACCGGCACGATCGCGCCGGGCAAGCAGGAGAAGCTGCACCGTCAGGCGAGCTATGGCGCGCATTTCGCCGAGGTGAAGGTGAACGTGACGACCGGCGAGGTGCGCGTCGAGCGGATGCTCGGCGTGTTCTCGGCGGGGCGGATCCTCAACGCGAAGACCGCGCGGTCGCAATGCCTCGGCGGCATGACGTTCGGGATCGGCGCGGCGCTGACCGAGGAGTTGGTTCACGATCCGCGTAACGGCAAGGTGGTGAACCGCGATCTCGCCGAATATCACGTGCCGGTGAACGCCGACATTCCGCAGCTCGAGGTCGCGTTCCTCGACGAGCGCGATGTCCACGCCAATCCGATCCATGCCAAGGGGATCGGCGAGCTGGGCATCTCGGGCGCGGGCGCGGCGATCGCCAATGCGATCTATCATGCGACCGGCGTGCGGGTGCGCGACTATCCGATCACCTGCGACAAGTTGCTGGCGGAGCTGCCGGCGGTTTGAGGTTGGGGGTCGGGGTTGCTCGTTCCCCCTCATTCGTCGCCCCGGACCTGATCAGGGGCCCCGCTTCCTTCCGGTAATTGGGAAAGAAGAAGCGGGATCCCGGATCAAGTCCGGGATGACGGAATGCGTGGTATATATCGTTCCGCCTCGATCCCTTCACGTCATTGCGAGGAGCGGAGCGACGCGGCAATCCAGGGCAGCGCGCGGAACCCTGGATTGCTTCGCTCCGCTCGCAATGACGGTGTTCCTTGAAAGACGACAATGGCCGACAATGATTCCGTTCTCGCCGCCGCTGCCGCCTGGAAGGGCGAGCCGCTGGCGCTCGCCACCGTCGTCTCGACCTGGGGCTCGGCGCCGCGGCCGCGCGGGAGCCATATGCTCGTCCACGCCGACGGGCGGTTCGAGGGCTCGGTGTCGGGCGGGTGCGTCGAGGGCGATATCCTCGACACCGCCGCGCAGGTGATCGCGGGCGCGCCGTTCGCGGTGAAGACCTACGGCGTCGCCGACGACAGCGCATGGCAAGTCGGGCTGCCGTGCGGCGGCGAGATTTCGGTGATGGTCCAGCCGGTCAGCGCCGAGGGCTTCGACCCCGAATTGTTCGACCGCATCGCCGCGGCGCGCGCGGCGGGCGAGTCGCTGACCGTCACGACCGATCTCTCCACCGGCCACGCCGACCTGCGCCCGCAGGAGACGGGCGAAATGTTCGTCAACCGCTACGATCCGCCGCGCCGGCTGCTGATCGTCGGGGCGGTGCAGATCGCGCAGAGCCTCGCCGCGCTGGCGACGACGCTGGGGATCGCGGTGGTGGTGATCGACCCGCGCGGGCGGTTCCTGACCGAGGAGCGCTTTCCGGGCGTGACGCTCGACGATCGCTGGCCCGACGAGGCGGTGGCGGCGTGGAAGCCGGGGCGCGCGACCGCGGTGGTGACGCTGAGCCATGACATCAAGATCGACGATCCGGCGCTGATCGCGGCGCTGGCGAGCGACGCTGCTTACGTCGGCGCGCTGGGCAGCCGCCGCAGCCATGCCGCGCGGCGGGAGCGACTGGCAGCGTCGGGCGTTGACGCGGATCAACTCGACCGCATCGATGGCCCGGTGGGCATCGACATCGGCGCGATCGGCCCGGCGGAAATCGCATTGTCGATCGCCGCCGCGATGGTGGGAGCCTTTCATGATCGCCGTTGAAGACACCGTCCTGATCCTGCTGGCCGCCGGCCGCTCCGACCGGTTCGGCGCGGGCAACAAGCTGGAGGAACAGTTCCTCGCGCGCCCGCTGGGGCTGCACGTCGCGGTCGCGCTGGAGGACATGCCGTTTCGCGAGCGGATCGTCGTCGTCGACGGCTGTACGATCGATTATGCCGCGCATCGGTTCAGCGTGCTGCACAATGCCGCGCCGGACCGCGACATGGCGTCATCGGTGCGGATGGGGGTCGACTGCGCGCGGGCGCGCGACGCCAAGGCGGTGCTGATCGCGCTGGCGGACATGCCGCGCGTCACCGCCGCGCATATCTACCGGCTGTTCGACGCCGCCGCTGACCTCGACGGGCAGGCGGTGGTGGCATCCAGCGACGGCACGACCCCGCGCCCGCCGGTGCTGTTCGGGCGCGACCGCTTCGAGGAGGTGCTGGCGATCACCGGCGACCAGGGCGCGCGCGACCTGATCCAGTCGGGCCGGCACGTCGTCGCCAACGCCGCCGAGCTGATCGACGTCGACACGCAGGAGGATCTGGAGCGGCTGCGCGAGCTGGTCCATGCGCCCGAAGCGCTGATGCGCCCCGACTCCCATCTGCTGCGTGCCGGGTCGAGCGAGGAACGTCGCGCCGCCTTCGATCATCTCGGCTGACGGTCCGGCTGGCGCTGAACCCGGATTAACCACGCTTTTACCGATCGTCGCTACCACGATCCGCTGGTGCAAACGGCGGACGTTCGATGACCAACCCCGGAACCGGCGTCAGCAAATCCTTGTTCGAACTGGCGCTCGATTCGCTGCCCGACGGGGTAGTGCTGATCGATGCCGAGCGGCGCGTAATCTACAGCAACGCCGCGCTGATCCGCCAATGGGGCGTCCCGGAAGCAATCGCCGCGACCCGCGACGAGACTCTGATGCTCGGCTATGCTTCGCAGCAGCTGGTCGATCCCACGCAATTCCTGAGCGAGGTGGATCGCGTCACCCCGACCAACGAGCCGGTCGAGGACGAGCTGTTGCTGCGCGACGGGCGCATCCTGATGCGGCGCAGCGTGCCGTTCGTCACCGACGGTGCGTTCCAGGGGCGGCTGTGGGTATTCTCCGACGTGACCGAGGCGCGCTCGGCACGGCTCGATCCGCTGTGCGGCATCCCCAATCGTCGCGCCTATACGGCCGACTTCCCCGCCTTTGCCGAGGCGGCGCCGGATGGGTCGGTGCGATCGGTGGGAATCGTCGACGTCGACAATTTCAAGGCGTACAACGATCTGTACGGCCATGCCGCGGGCGACCTCGTGCTGCGGCAGATCGGCGCGCTGTTGCGCAAGCGGATCGCGCCGGTCGACGACATGGCGTTCCGGATCGGCGGCGAGGAATTTCTCGTCGCGTGCCGCGTCGCCGCGGAGGGCGATGCGATGGCGTTCTTCGAGGCGTTGCGCGCCGCGGTCGCCGGGCTCGACCTGACCCATGCGGGCAATGCGCCGCACGGCAGGGTGACGATTTCGATCGGCGTCGGCACGTTCCGCGAGCCGCAGCCCGCCAACGACCTGTTCGCGCAAGTCGACGCCGCGCTGTATCGCGCCAAGCGCGACGGGCGAAACCGGATCGAATACACCGAAGCCGGGGCGCTGCGCGCCACCGGGTGACCCGCCACCGCTACTCGTGGCGGAGCGCGTCGATCGGGTTGAGCGCCGCCGCGCGCCGTGCCGGGAAATAGCCGAACACCACGCCGATCACCGCCGAGATCGCGAAGGCGATCATGTTGATCTGCGGATCGAACGTCCAGGGCACGTCGAGCAGCGGCGTCAGCCCGGCGATCACCGCCTGCGCGATCACCAGCCCGATCAGGCCGCCGAGACACGACAACACCACCGCCTCGACGAGAAACTGCATCAATACCTCGTTCGCCACAGCGCCGATCGCGAGCCGGATGCCGATCTCGCGCGTGCGTTCGGTGACGCTGACCAGCATGATATTCATGATCCCGATCCCGCCGACCACCAGGCTAATCGCCGCCACCGCCGCGACGATCCGCGTCAGCGCAGTGGTGGTGCCGGTCAGCGTGTCGCTGATCTGCTTGGTGTCGAAGATGTTGAAATTATCCTCGCGCCCGTCGGTGATCGTGCGCCGCTCGCGCAGCAGGTCGGTGATCGCCGATTGGACCCCGGCGGTCTGGTAACGCTGGTCGACGCCGACCAGCATCAGCCGGATGTCGCGGCTGCCGGTGAAGCGGCGCTGCACCGCCTTGATCGGCATGATGACGACATCGTCCTGATCGCCGCCGAACCCGGCCTGCCCGCGCGTGCTGAGCGTGCCGATCACGTCGCAGCTGACGTCGCCGAGCCGGAAACGCTCGCCGACCGCCTCGCCGCCGCGGAACAGGTTCTGGCGGACGGTATTGCCGATGATGCACACCGCCTTGCCGGCCTGTTCCTCGGGCGTGGTCCAGTAGCGCCCGCTGGCGAGCGGCCACGGCTGGACCTGGAAATAGGCGGCGGTGGTGCCGTTGATCGTCGTCGACCAGTTGGCGCCTTCGTAGATCGCGGTGGCGCTGGCCTGCGCCTGCGGGGCGACCGCGGTGACGCCGGCGATCTGTGTCGCGATCGCGGTCACGTCCTCGGGGGTGAAGTCGGGCGGGCGCGGCCCGCCGCCGCCGCGACCGAAGCCCTGCCCGGGGCGGATCTGGAGGATGTTGGTGCCAAGCGCGGCGATCTGCGACTGCACCGCGGCGGTGGTCGCCTTGCCGAGCGTCACCATCGTCACCACCGCGCCGACGCCGATGACGATCCCGAGGATCGTCAGGAACGAGCGCAGGATGTGGCGTCGGATCGAGCGCAGCGCGAGGAGGAGCGTGGTGCCGAACATGCTACGCTCCCGTCATTGCGAGGAGCGAAGCGACGCGGCAATCCAGAGCCGCGCGCGTGCCGCCCTGGATTGCTTCGCTTCGCTCGCAATGACGAGTGGTCACGACACCTTCTCCCCCTGCGCGTGCTGGGTCTCGATCCGCTCGACCAGCCCGTCCTTGAAGTGGACGACGGTGCGCGCGAAGGCGGCCATGTCGGGTTCGTGGGTGACCATCAGCACGGTGATCCCGCTCTCGCGATTGAGGTCGGTCAGCAATTCCATGATCTCGACCGAGCGCTCCGAATCGAGGTTGCCGGTCGGCTCGTCGGCGAGCAGCACGTCGGGGCGGGTGACGATCGCGCGCGCGATCGCGACGCGCTGTTGCTGGCCGCCCGACAGCTCGGCGGGAGTGTGGTCCCACCAGCGATCGAGCCCGACCTTCTCGAGCGCCGCCATCGCGGTCGCGCGGCGCGCGCGCTTCTCGTCGCCGCGGTAGAGGAGCGGCAGCTCGACATTCTCCAGCGCGGTGGTGCGGCTGAGCAGGTTGAAGCCCTGGAAGACGAAGCCGAGATAGCGGCGCCGCAGCAAGGCGCGCTCGTCGCGGTCGAGCGTCTCGACGTGATGGCCGCGGAACAGGAATGTCCCCGCCGAGGGCACGTCGAGGCAGCCGAGGATGTTCATCGTCGTCGACTTGCCCGACCCCGACGGCCCCATCACCGCGACGAAATCGCCCGCCGCGATGTCGAGGTCGACGCCCTTGAGCGCCTGGAACTGCGTCGCACCCTGACCATAGACCTTGGTCACGCCACGCAAAGCGATCAGGGGCGCGGCGTCACTGGCCACGCGACCGGCCGCCCTTCGCCGCGCCGCCGGCCGCACCGCCGGCGTCCTCGCCCGCCGCGAGCTGCCCGGTGATGACCTGCTGCCCCGGCTGAAGCGCGCCGGCGGTCACCTCGGTCAGCGTGCCGTTGGTGTCGCCGGTCGTCACCTGCACCGGCTGCGGCGTGCCGTCCGCGCCCTTGACGTAGACGGTCTGGGTCGCGCCGCGCCCGAGCGTCGCGCTACGCTGCGCGGCGTTGCGGCGCGGCGGCCCTGCGAGGATCGTGCCGGTGATCCCGCCGCGCTTGCCGCCGGCCGCGCTGGGCTTGAAGCGGAACGCAGCATTGGGGACCAGCAGCACGTTCTGGCGGTCAGCGGTCACGATGTCGGCGGTCGCGGTCATGCCGGGGCGCAGCTGCAAGGTCGGGTTGGCGACGGTCAGGTCGGCGGCATAGGACACCACCTGCCCGGTGGTGCTGGTGGTGCCGGTGCTGCTCGACGACGACGCGGTCGCGTTGCTGACGGTCAGGTTCGAACCGAGGTCGACGCGGGTGATCGCCGCCGGGAAGGTCTTGCCCGGGAAGGCGTCGACGGTGAAGGTCGCCTTCTGCCCAACCTGCACCTCGCCGACATCGGCCTCGTCGATCGCGACCTCGAGCTTCATGCGCGTCAGGTCCTCGGCGATGACGAACAAGGTCGGGGTGTTGAACGACGCCGCGACGGTCTGGCCAGGGTCGACCTGCCGCGCCAGCACCACGCCATTGACCGGCGAGCGGATGATGGCGCGCGCGCGCTGCGTCTGCTGCTGCGACAATTGCGCGCGCGCGGCGGTGACGTTCGCCTCGGCGACGTTGAGCGCGGCGCGCGCGCGCTGCGCATCGGCCTGTCCGGTCTGCAGCTCGGTCTTCGAGGGCACGCGACCCTTCGACAGCCGGTAGACCTCGTTGAGCCGCGCGAGCTGCGCCTGCGATTCGGCGAGCGTCGCGCGTGCCTGCGCGACCTGCGCCGCGTTGGCGGCGAGCGTCGCCTTGGCGGCGTTGATCTGGTCGTCGATCTGCTCGGGGTCGATCAGCGCGAGCGGCTGCCCGGCGGTGACGCGGTCGTTGACGTCGACCACCACCCTGGTGACGAGCCCCGAGAGCTGCGAGCCGACCGTGACCTGATTGGTCGGCGCGAGCTTGCCGGTCGCCGAGACCGAGACGGTCAGCCGCCCGCGCGTCACCGGCGTGGTCGCGTAATCGACCTTGTCGGGATCGCCGAACACGCAGCGCGACAGCAGCAGCCCGACCAGCACGACGGCGGCGAGCACCAGCAGCCATTTGCCCCAGCGCCGCCACGCCGGCTGCGGCTTCACACCGAGGAAATCGTCGAGATTGGGGTCGGCCATCAGGGATTTCCGTCCGTAGGGGCTGGCGTCGGGGCGGGTTGGGCGAGCGTCGGCGCGGCGGCGACGCGCGGTGGGGCGGTCGGCACGGTCGTGCTGTCCCAGCCGCCGCCGAGCGCGGCGAAGAGCTGGACCAGCGCGGTCGCCTCGTCGGCGCGCGCCTGTGCCGCGCTGTTGCGGGTGGTGAGCAGCGTCGCCTCCTGCTGGCTGAGCGTCGTGAAGTCGCTCAGCCCGCTGCGATATTGTTCGCGCGACAGCAGGGCGGCGTTGCCGGCGGCCTCATAGGCGACCGCCAGCTCGCGCTCGCGGCGGTCGGCGGTGTCGAGCGCGACGACGGCATTCTCGACATCCTCCAGCGCGGTGAGGACGGTGCCCTTGTAGGCGGCGAGCGCGGCGTCGGCCGCCGCCTCCTGCCCGCGCACCTGGCTGCGCAGCCGCCCGCCGTTGAAGATCGCCTGCGTCAGCCCCGCGAACAGCCCGCCGGTCACGGTGTCGAGCAGCGAGCCGACGGTGTTGGCGCGCGCGTTGATGTTCCCGCTGAACGTGAAGTTCGGGTAGAGCGCGGCCTGCGCGACGCCGATCTGCGCGGTGGCGGCGGCAAGCGCGCGCTCGGCGCCGCGCACGTCGGGGCGCTGGCGCAGCACGTCGGCGGGAATGCCGATCCCGGCGGGCGGGGTGCCGGTCGGGATCGCGCGCACCGCGGCGAGCAACGGCTTGAGCGCGCCGGGTGCCTGCGCGGTCAGCACGCCGAGCCGCGAGACGGCGGCGTTATACTGCTGTTCGAGCGTCGGGATCGTCGCGGCGGTCTGCGCGCGCTGCTGCCGCGCCTGTTCCTGATCGAGCGACGAGACGAGCCCGGCCTGCAACCGGAAGCCCGCGATCTCGAGATTGTCTTCCTGCAACGCCAGGCTGGCGCGGGCATTGGCGAGCTGCTGCTGATAGAGCCGCGCGAGGATGTAGTTGCGCGCGGTTTCCTGCTGGACGGTCAGCAGCGCGGCGGCATAGTCGAAGCCGGACGCCTCATATTGCGCGCGGCTCGCCTCGATCGTGCGGCGCACCTCGCCGAACAGCCCGAGCTGGTAGGAGGCGCTGCCGCCGACCGAGAAATTGTTCGCGCCGCCGCCGCCGCCGATGTTCTGGACGGTGCCGTCGGGGAGCGTGATCGTCTGACCGCCGCCGCGCAGCGTCTCCGAGCGGCTGTAGCCGGTGTTGCCGCTGAGCGTCGGCAGCAGGTCGGCGCGGCTCTGCACCAGCGCCTCGCGCGCCTGCCGCAGCCGGGCGACCGCCTGCACGACATCGGTGTTCGCGGCCGACGCCTGCTCGACCAATTGCCCGAGCACCGGATCGTCGAACCGTTGCCACCAGCGCGTCAGATCCTCGGACGTCGGCGCGGCGCGCACCGAATAGCCGGCGGGCACCGCCAGCTCGGCGGCGGCGGGCGGACGATAATCGGGGCCGACGGTGCAGCCGGCAGCCGCCAGCGCCATCGTCGTGCAGAGAAGAACGCGCCTCATGTCGTCGTGCATGACGCACGCATAAGGCGCGCGTCCAGCGCTAATATGTCGCGATATGTCGCGGCGGCATCATTCCAGCTCGAGAATGACCTGATCGACCGCCAGACTGTCGCCCTCCTGCGCCTGTACCGCGGCGACGGTGCCGGATTTCTCGGCGCGCAGGATGTTCTCCATCTTCATCGCCTCGACCACCGCCAGCGGCTGCCCGGCCTCGACGCGGTCGCCCTTCGCGACATCGAGGCGAACGAGCAGCCCCGGCATCGGCGCGATCAGGAATTTCGACAGGTCGGGCGGGACCTTCTCGATCAGGTGCGCGGCATAAGGCGCGACATGCGGGGGCAGCACGCGGACCTTGTGGCTGGCGCCGCGCGCGGTGAGCGTGAAGCCGTCGCGGCCCTTGGCGATCGCGACGGTCAGCGGGTCATCGCCGTCGACCTGCGCGGTGGGTGCGCCGGGGGTGTATCCGATCGTCGCGTCGAGCGGGGTGCCGTCGACCGTCACGCGGCCGTCGCGGATCGTGACGTGATGATCGTGCCTGTCGACCCGCGCCACCCAGTCGGCGGGTGCGGACAGGACGTGGCCGAGCTGCCCGTCGACCAGCCGCGCGCGCGTCACCTGCGCGTGCGCCGCGACCGCAGCCACCGCGGCGAGCGTCGTCTTGAGCGCCGGGCTGGCGGGCGCGCCGTGGAAGCCGTCGGGATATTCCTCGGCGATGAAGCCGGTGGTGATCTCGCCCGAGCGGAAGCGCGGGTGCTGCATCAGCGCCGACAGGAAGTGGAGGTTCGTCCCCGGCCCTTGGATCGTGAACGCATCGAGCGCCGCGACCTGCGCGTCGATCGCGGCCGCGCGGGTCGGCGCCCAGGTGACGAGCTTGGCGATCATCGGGTCGTAGAACATGCTGACTTCGCCGCCCTCGGCGACGCCATCGTCGACGCGGACGCGGACGGTGTCTCCAATGTCGTCATTGCGAGCGGAGCGAAGCAATCCAGGGCGTCCTGGTCCGGCACTGGATTGCGTCGCTTCGCTCGCAATGACGGGCGTGGTCGGCGGCGGCGCATAGCGCACCAACCGGCCGATGCTCGGCAGGAAGCCGCGATACGGGTCCTCGGCATAGACGCGACTCTCGATCGCCCAGCCGTCGAGCCGCACGTCCTCCTGCCCGAACGCCAGCCTTTCGCCGGCCGCGACGCGGATCATCTGTTCGACCAGATCGAGCCCGGTGATCTCCTCGGTCACCGGATGCTCGACCTGCAGCCGGGTGTTCATCTCGAGGAAGTAGAAGCTTTCGCCGGTCGTGTCCGCGCCCGAGACGATCAGCTCGACCGTGCCCGCGCTGTAATAGCCGACCGCGCGCGCGAGCGCGACGGCCTGCTCGCCCATCGCACGGCGCATCGCGGGGGTGACGAACGGCGACGGCGCTTCCTCGACCACCTTCTGGTGGCGGCGCTGAATCGAGCATTCACGCTCGTTGAGGTAGACGATGTTGCCATGCTGGTCGCCGAGCAGCTGGATCTCGATGTGGCGCGGGCTTTCGATGAACTTCTCGATGAACACGCGGTCGTCGCCGAAGCTCGCAAGTCCTTCCCGCTTGGTCGCCTCGAAGCCGTCGCGGACGTCCTGCTCGCTCCACGCCAGCCGCATCCCCTTGCCGCCGCCGCCCGCGCTGGCCTTCATCATCACCGGGAAGCCGATCTCGGCGGCGATCCGCACCGCCGCGTCGGTGTCGGCGATCTCGCCGAGATAGCCGGGAACGACGTTGACCCCGGCGGCCTTGGCGAGCTTCTTCGATTCGATCTTGTCACCCATCGCGGCGATCGCGTTCGGCGGCGGGCCGACGAAGGCGATCCCGGCCTCGGCGCAGGCGCGCGCGAAGCTCTCGCGCTCGGAGAGGAAGCCGTAGCCGGGGTGGATGCAGTCCGCGCCGGTTTCCCTGGCGGCGAGCAGGATCAGGTCGGCCTTGAGATAGCTGTCCGCCGCCGGCGCCGGCCCGAGCCGCACCGCCTCGTCCGCCATCAGCACGTGCGGGCTGCGCGCGTCGGCGTCCGAATAGACCGCGACGGTGGCGATGCCCATCTTCTTGGCGGTGCGAAACACCCGGCACGCGATCTCGCCGCGGTTGGCGACCAGGATCTTCTTGAACAACGGCCTCTCCTGTTTTCGTTCTTCGTCGCCCCTGCGCAGGCAGGGGCCTATGTCTGCGTCGTCGTTCGGCGCCGTTTGACACAGGCACGTCGCTGCTGTGTCAAACGGCGCGCTTCACTCGACAGACATGGGCCCCTGCCTGCGCAGGGGCGACGGTGTTTCACTCCGCCGCCTCGCACATCCGCATCGGCTCGGGTGCTTCCATCGGGCGCACGCCGAGTTTTGCGAACAGCGCCGCGTCGGCGCTGTCGCCGCGGTTGCCGGCGGTCAGCAATTTGTCGCCGGTGAAGATCGAGTTCGCGCCCGCCATGAAGCACAGCGCCTGCGTCGCCTCGCCCATGCTCTCGCGCCCCGCCGACAGCCGCACCATGCTGAGCGGCATCGTGATCCGCGCGACCGCGACGGTGCGGACGAACTCGATGTCGTCGATCTTGGCGAGCGGCGTGTCGGCGAGCATATCGCCGAGCACCGTGCCCTTGACCGGCACCAGCGCATTGACCGGCACGCTCTCCGGATGGCGCGGCAGCGTGGCGAGCGCATGGACGAAGCCGACGCGGTCGGCGCGCGTCTCGCCCATCCCGACGATCCCGCCGCAACAGACGTTGATCCCCGCCGAGCGGACGTTCTCGAGCGTATCGAGCCGCTCGCCGAAGCTGCGCGTGGTGATGACGTCGCCATAACGCTCGGGCGAGGTGTCGATATTGTGGTTATAGTAATCGAGCCCGGCTTCGCCGAGCCGCTGCGCCTGATCCGGCGTCAGCATCCCCAGCGTCATGCAGGTTTCCATCCCCATGCCGCGCACGCCCTCGATCATCTGGATGATCGCGTCCATGTCGCGGTCCTTGGGGTTGCGCCACGCCGCGCCCATGCAGAAGCGCT
>CAJYLV010000008.1 GCA_913776255.1 uncultured Sphingomonas sp.
AGCTCGGGTCCGAACTCGAGGATGTCGGACACCTGCACCTGCACCTTGCGACAGCCGTCGTAGGTCGTCAGCGTGATGTTGCCCTTCTTGCCCCCGATCGCCGCGTCATACTCCTGCGCCAGCAGCGTCTGAAACTCGGCGACCTCGTTGAAGGCATCGCGCTTGAACCGCGTCAGGACATCGCGGATCGAGGCGGCCGAACCGGTGGCCTTGCGCACCAACTCGTCCATCAGCAGGTCGGTGGCCTTCACCGTCGAGAGCGGCACCAGCGCGCCCTTCGCATCACGCAGATACGGCTGCCCGGCAACATCGATCGCGTCCGGATGCGCGCGCGGCGCGGTCATGCGGCCACGCCCGGGCTGCTGGCCGCCATCGTCACCGCCGCGACATCACCGACTGCGAGCATCGCGCGTTGCCCGCGCTCGGCCAGAACGTACAGTGCCTCGAGCTGCGCGCGCTTGATCCGGACTTCCTCGCCGGGCAGCGCGGCGAGCTGCTGGCGCGCGAGCGAAACGTTGATCATCATCGGCTCACCACAGCGCTGAGAGCCCGGACGGGCTGACGTGGAGCGGGTTGGCGGCGGGCTTCGCGCCTGCGCCGCGGAACGATGCGATGACCCCGTGCACGATGGCGTGCGCGCGCTCTTCCAGATCGTGCAGATGCCGGACATCGCGCACGCCGCGCTCGACCTCGCTTCCGAGATCCTGAAGGTCGCGAGCGGCCAGCGCGATCTCGTCGGAAAGGTGGCGCCGCTGCCGCCCGGTCGGGCGGGCAGCGGCGCGAGCGACTGGACCGGCGGGGGTGCTTCGGTGCGGTTGGCTCATGGCGTGGACCCCTGACGCAGATCGCGCGCGCCAACCGCGAGGGTGACGCGCGCCGGATGGAGCTGTCGCGGGGTCGTTTCTGGCGGTTGCGTGGCGATTTCGCACCCTGCACCTTCGTGCAGTGTACGAACGTGCAGGGGTCAGGAGGCGACCACCTCGCCGCGGCCGAAGCGGCTCCACCAGGTCGACAGCGCCGCGCGCACCAGCATGCGGGTCCGCGGCACGCTGAGCGCGTGGCGATGCGCAGCGATCGTCAGCCCGACGTCGCGTGCGACGATCGCGAGCATCGCCTCGGGCTGCGCGATCGATCGCAGCCACCATTCCAGCGCGTACCGCCCGTCGGCGACGTGGAGCCGCGGTAGCTCGACAACGTCGCCGCCCCCGCCGTTGCCACCGGTGCGCGTCTCCCAACTGGCGGTGCGGTACGGCGTGTCGGCGATGATCGCGCGGTAGGTCGTCGCGATCTTGTCGGCGGCCGCGAGCTGGTCGGCGTCGATCGCGCCGGTCTGGTAGAGCCGGGCGATCGCGCCGGCGCGGCGGTTGCGCGCATCGAGGTGCGCGATCGTCTCGGCCGTGCCCTGCTTGCCGCCGAACCGCTCGATCAGCGACACGCGCTGCTCGACACCGTCCGCCAGCGTCCGGCCGGCGGCGATCAGGCGCGCTTTCTCGGCGCGCCACTCGATCTTCGACATGCCCTTCGGCTTCTTGCCGACATCGGGCTTCGGCCGCGGAAGACCAAGCACGAGATGATCGAAGCGCTGCTGCTCGCGCGCGGTGGTGGCAAGTTTCATGACAGCCCCGGCTAGATGGTGCCGGGAAGATGCTCGAACGGAGGAACGAGGGGCAGCTGCTCAATCGTGCAGGGTACCGCACTCTCCGGCGCGCCGAACCACCGGGCGTGCAGCCATTCCTGCGGACCCAACCATTCCTCGATCAGCCGGCGGCACAGGCTAAGATCGCGGATGCGAATACCCCGCTGCGCGGCGATCGCCCGGTCAATGCACTTCAGCCGAACGAGCGCGTCGACATGCTGCTTCACCCGCGAGATGCTGATCCGCGGCACCATCGCGCGGCCGATTTCGTCGTAGCAGGGGCACACGCCGAAACGGACGATGTTCTCAACGATGATGGCCAGCACCTGCACGCGACGCGGCGCTGCTGGTCGCTCGCCTAACATGCACCGCAGATAGTCTGGTCGGCGATGAAAAGAAAGTGACAGCCGGCGAATGGAGGAAGCGAGGCGATCGACATCTTCTGATGTTTGCAGTCTCGCTCCTGCGCATCCCCGCGACCGATTAACAGAAATTTTTAGGCGAGGGGCACCTTGTTACAAACACCTCCGACCTTTCTTCGGTCGGGGAATGCCAAGTGGGGCTCGGCTTGTAAACATTAGTTAGGTAGTGGTTGACTCTGAAAACTTTGAATAGGACGGTGCCGCTGTACTGAATATACTCCCCTACACGAGGGGACGCGGATAACGCGGCATCTACAGCCGGATTAAACCTTCCGTCCGACGTTGCCTCATAAATTCTAACTAGGAGCATGCCTGACGGAGGTATCGGACCTTGCGCAAGGCCTGGGGTCGCACCGATTGCCCCTGCTGTGAGAATGCCGGCGAGAAAGACACGACTCATAGCGTCATCTCCTGTTCTGCGCGAAAAATCTTCCCGAAGCAGGAAGAGGTGTCAATGACCGTGACGAGGGTGGAGCAACCCTCCGCCGCGGTCGGCTCTTCGCCTCGGCGCAAGCGCCGTACAGCGCCGATTGTACCCGCCAAATACCCGCAAGCTGCTGGCCGGCGTTGCCTCAGCCGCAGCGATACTCGCAGAAAGAGAACACGATATAGAAGACGTAGAGGATCGGTAGGACGGCCAGAAGCAGGCAGCCCCAGCCTAAAGCCTTGTAGACGGGCTCCGGCTCTTCGCTCCAGCTGGGGGGCTCTGGTTGCTGATCGTTGTCCATGCGGTAACGTACAGGGCAAAAGCGGATCTTGCGACGGTGATCCGCACCGCGTTCAGGAAGGCGGAGATACCCTCCGCCTCGATTGACTCCTCTGCCCTTGCAAAGGCCCGAAATTTCCCATTGTTACCCGCCCCATCCCCCACAAGGGATATGCTAATAACCCCCTACTCAATACAGCCTATATGTTGCAGACACCGGACAAGTGCGGCCTCAAAACTCTGATATGAAGAAGACCTCCTAAGTTGAGCAAGATCTTGTCGCTGCGCGATTGCAGGGAAAAGTTGTTCAACTCGCGCGCGGCGTCGCCGAGGACCCGCTACTTGACCTAAGGCGGTGTCCAGCGTCGCCTTAGGATCTACAAGGCGCTCTGCCGCCGCGGCATCCTTGGGCAGACCAAGCTCACGGAAATCGCCGCTATACCCAAGAGCCCCCAAGACTGCTGACGGGTCCGCGAGCACCCATGCCTCGGTTTCATGCCGGGGCGCCACTTGCACGCATCTTTCAGTGGGCCACTGACAAATCTCATACATACGCTGACAGTAGCTTCCGGAGCGGCTCGCCAAAGTCTCGGCCAATCCCCGCCCGCCAGTGTCAGCATGTATGAATACTATCTCGAAAGCGTCTTTCGCGTCGCACGCCTCATTCGCGACGTCGTCAACCACTCTACCGTTCCGCCCAAGCCGGACACTCGGAGTTGCGGGCACATCTGAGTTGTGGATTCCGCGCTCGGCGATGATGTCCTCCAGTATTCGCGGAAGTAGCACCTCAAGGTAGACGGCATCAGTCGCACCTTCATGAAAGGTTGCCCAGCTGACGTAGGTCACGCGGCATCAACCGGGTGCTGAAGCAGGCGTTCCACTTCAGCTCGAACGAGATGTTTAGCCGGATCGTATAGGTCGCTGCTATCTTGAATGCCTCCACGCATGCGAGTGCGTGTTATGCGCTTCTTGGATCCTGGCTCGATTGTTGTCACTGAGTCCGCGACGATAATCTCTTCGTTCCTAAGCTCCATCATGACTTTGGGAGAGTGAGTATTTAAAATTATCTGAAATATCGGACGTTCAGCATTGACATCAAGGCTGGCGGCATCTCTTAAAAATTCTACCAGCATCGGAATTCTGCCTTCGTGGACGCCGTTCTCTGGTTCTTCAAAGCATAGCGTTCCTCTTCTCGCCGGATCATTCAGCACCGTGAGAAGGGCTAACAGCCTCAGGGTACCATCCGAAATAACACGAGAGCTAAATCGCAGATCGCCAGCGAACCGGACGCTGAAACTATATTGTCGTTGATTTAGGTCACTTCCCGCATGCAAGCCCGCCACCGAAGGTATCAAGGCTGCAAGGTCCGCCGCTATGTCTGCCAGTACCCCGTCAGGGCGAGTGTCAGTGCTAGTCTCAGTCTGCAGTCTTGCCAACACGGCGGCGAGGTTTGATGCGTCCGACTTCAATATCGTGGATTCGAAACGATCATTCGCTAAGCGCGCTGCAGTAGGATTGATTTCGAGGAACCTAAGTGACGCGAGCATCTCTTTGAGTGCGTACAGATGCGGGAACTCGGCTGTCGCGACCGTCGACAGCGCGGTCCGCGGAGCCTCGCGCAAGGGAAATTGAACTGGCCGCCCATGCTTCTGGCGTCCATCTTGGCGTACTTGCAGCGCATCTCCAGTCTCATTCACCTTGATGAACGGACGAACTGTCGAATTGTAATTAGGCTTAAGCACCTGCAGAAAAGTAGCTCGATCCTCTGAGCGCTTTAATGCTCTACAGAACTCATCTCTTACGAAGACGCCTGGTGGCGATCCATCCTCCCCATTGCTGATCCCGAGCTTTAGCTCATATCGCAAGCGTTGCGCGGGAATCTCAAAAGATCTGCCAAAAGCATCAATTCCCCGCCTGTCCAAATAAACCTCAACTGCAAACGTGATGCAGTCGCCAACACCATCAACTGTCTGCCTAAAAAATTCTTCAGGCTCTCCTCTTAGCCCTTTCATTGCAGATCTTACATCGGTCTGGGATAAAGCAGATATGAGTTGGATGGCGTCAAATAAATTAGACTTCCCGCTTGCGTTAGGCCCGACAATTGCGGTCATCGGCTTCAGATCAAGCTCGAACTTAGCGAACGTCTTGAAGCCATCGATTTCAATTCGCGTCAGCATATCGCATCTTAAGACCAGTTTGAGGAGCTAACAAGCGCTCATTAAGAGGCATGTCCGTGGGGGATCATGACGTTCGATCCGACATGGCGATTAATCACTGATGAGCCGCGAGGTAGAGCACACGTCCACCGCAATCGGTTAAGCGGCATCAGGCGGAGGCGTCCTCCGCCCCGGTCAGCTCTTCTCCTCAGGCGAGAAGGCGAACCAAGGCGATCGTACCCGCGTAATACCCGCCGTTCGATATCCGCGTTCACCGCCACCCGCCCCGTATCAGCGCGAGTACCGGTCCCACCTGACCGCAGCGCCGGCCGCGATCGCGTTTCAGGACAGCGATCGATCATTCTCAGCTCGACCGTCCGTAAGAGTAACGCCGATCCTCTTACCCGAGCTGTACCGCCAGCCGACCAGGCTCGATCCGGTCGTTCAAGCGTCTGACGAGAGCGTCAAACGGCATCGGCCGGTCGATGAAATAGCCTTGTGCATAGTCGCACGAGACGGAGCGAAGAAACGCTAAATTCTCGGCATCCTCGATCCCCTCGGCAACCACCTTAAGGCCCAGTGCGTGGGCGAGATCAATGGTGGAGCAGACAAGCTTGGCATCGCCTTCGCGCTCATGAGCGTATTGCACGAAGCTGCGATCGATCTTGAGCTCGCTCAGCGGCAATTCTCGAAGGTAACTAAGCGTCGATTGCCCGGTGCCGTAATCGTCCATTGAAATGGCCACCCCGCGACTGCGGAAATGACGTAGCGTTGCTGTCGCGGTAGCCGGATCCGACATGGCAGCAGACTCGGTAACCTCGAAGATCAACCCGTCGGGCGCAATCGGCGCGCTATCAAGCAGCTTGTCCACCGCGGCGATAAACGCATGAGAGTCGAGCAGCTTGGCGGAGATGTTGACCGCCGCCGTCACCTCGTGGCCGCACGCGCGCCATTGTGCGGCATCAGCAATCACCTGTGCCAAGACGTGAAGGGTTAGTGGTCCAATCCGGTCCGTCTGTTCGGCCAGCGGAATGAAGGCACCCGGCGACACAAATCCGTGATCGGGGTGTCGCCATCGCACCAGCGCCTCGACGCTGGCGATCCGGTCGGTCGCGAGCGCAAGCTTGGGCTGATAATGCACCTCGATGTGCCCCGCGGCGATCGCCGCGTCGAGCTCACCCATCAGCGATACCGCATTCTCGACGCGTTGGCGGTTCAGGGCTGCACGACGCCAGAATACGCCCGCCGAAGCGGCCTCGCCGGCCGCCAACGCTGCGGCGGCCATGTCACCGTCCTCAGCCACGCCAAGCGCGACGGCGACATCGACCTTACGCCCTGCAATTTCGACGGGCTGGAGCAGTAAGGTACGCAGGGTCGCCAGCACGTCCTCGACGATCTCGCTAGTCGGCATCAATAGTGCGAGCTGGTGGCTGCGAACGCGATAGACGATGTCGTAAGCGCTGCAGAGCCGCAGCCGCTCTGCGGTACGAACGATGCCCTGCGCGACCTGCGCGGCGTCGAACACCGCAGACAATTCTTCGAGATTGGTGAGCTGTACGACACACGCGACCCCTCCCCGGCCCCCGCCCTCGCTGGCCATCGCTCGCTGATTGGGCAGCCCGGTCGTTTCGTCATGCAGCCGCCCCTTGCGGAAACGGCGAAATATGTCTCGAGCGGCAAACAGCCCTCCCGCTGTAGACAGCATCAGCCAGCCTAGGCCGAGCGGAAAGTGGATCGCCAGCCAACGCTGCGCCGCCAGAACCACGACAGCCAGCGTGATCAGCCCGGCCGCGAAAATGCAGGCCGACACATCACGGCGACGCGCGCGGACACCTGGGATGCACAACAGCAAAGCCAGCGTGACGGTCGCCAGCGGCGTGCCGCGCGCCGGCACGCCGCGCAGCAGCGTCTCGGCGCCGAGCGCCTGGATGGTGACGCCGGGCAGAACACCACGCAGGGGCGCGGGGTAGCGATCCCCCATCTCGATTGCGGTCGCACCGATCAGGATGTTACGCCCTCGCACCATTGCAGGATCGAAGGCGCCGCGCTCGACCGCGACAAAGCTTAAGCGTGGGATCGTTGCGGGATTTATCGAGAAGTCGACCGGATATTCGGCGTCGGCCTCGCCAGCACGCGCCGCTACATAAGCTGAAAGCGAAGGTCGCGGGGTTCCCGCGGTGATCGTGGCAAGCGGCAGCGAGCGAACGAGCCCATCGACATCTGGCGAGAAGCTGACCGAAGCAAGCGCAGCATGCGCGCGAAACGCGCCAAGCGGCAAGGCGTCGAGCGTGCGGCGATCACCCGCCCCGGCCTGCTGACCGAACGTCGGCAAGGTCACCAAGCCCTCGGCGCGCTTAAGCGCTGCGGCGAAGGCGTGATCATCGCCCGGCTCAGAAGCGCTGGAGAAGTCGACGTCGAAGACGATAGTCGCCGCCCCCGCCGCACGCAGCTGATCAACTACCGCGGCGTAATGACGCCGCGGCCATGGCCAGCGCCGGATCTCGGCGACGCTGCGTGCATCCATCTCGACGATCGCGACTTGCTGGCTGGCGGCGTGCGATTGGACCGCGAAACGTAGAGGCTCCAGCGCGCGCATGATCGGCCCGCCGATGTCGGGCAGCATTCCCGCCATGCCGACAAGCGCGGCGGCAAGGAGGATCAGTGCGTTGCTGGTCAGACGCATCAGAAGGCGCGAGCGACGCGCAGCGAGATACGCGGACGTCGATCACCGGTGTCAAACCGTACGTCGCCCAAGGGCAGCGCAGCCTCCGCCATCCAGTCGAACCGACCGGTGCCGATGCGCAATCCGAAACCCGATGAGACGAGACTGCCCCCACCGATGCCGCCGCCAAGATTGCCGACCACGCCCCCGTCTACAAAGGTATAAAGCTGCCCGCGGTCGACGACGCTACCGGGAATTCGGCCGATGTCGGCGCGCAACTCGAGCGATCCCATCGCACCATGGTCGCCGGTCCGCTCGGCGTAATCATAGCCGCGCGCGAATGCCGGGCCGCCGAGGCCGATTTCCATTGCCGCAAGAAGTGGGCGCGAGGCGAGCTGACCGGCGCTGGCGATGACGATGCTGAACGGCTTGGCGAGCCTTACTGTCCAATCGACCAGATAGGTTCCCGCTACGAAGCGGGCATCGCCGTCGAAGCGCGAGCCGAGCAGCGAACCGGCGTGAGTGACGCCAGCGAACGGAAGTCCGGCGAGCGCAGCAACTTCGCCTCGTAGCGTTCCCCCGCCAAACGCCATATTACCGCCCACCGTCCCCGTGAGGGTTGCGATGCGATCACTGCGTAACCGCCGCCGCGCGATGTCCTGGTCGGTCCCCAGGGCGCGGAGCTCGGCGGTCGCGAACAGGCTTCGGGTTCGGGTCCGCAGGAGCGGATATTGCAGCGAGACAGCCGCATCGGCGCTGCGACCGCGAACGTCGAGTGTTCTCAGGAAGCCACCGGGGCGCGTTCGCGCAAGTGACCCGGACGCCGAAAGAACCAGACCCTCGTCGCTGATGATGGAGCTATAACGCGCCCGTGCGAAGGCAAACTCGCTTGGCTGGAACGGCGTCTGAGACACAATCACGGCCAGCTCGTCACCGTCGTTGAGCAGCGAGTGCAAGGTCGCAAGCGCCGTCGAGCGGATCGGGCCGACTTCCTTGCTGCCACGATTGTCGATCTGGACATAGCCTGACGCCCTGTCGGTCTCGATCGTCACGAGCAGAATCCCGAAGCCATCCTGTCGAACCAGCCGACTGTCGGTGACCCGGACGCCGGGAACGTCACCAACGAGCAACAGCGCTCGCTCGAGCTGCTTTTGCCGCACCGGCTGACCGGTGGCGAGCGCATTGCCGAGCATCCGATCCGCAGTCGCGCTGCGACCGCCGACAACGCGTACCGCGTCGATCTTGCCGAGATCGAGCGTCACGCGCAGCACGCCGTCGCTTTGTGCCTGTGCCGGCACACGCGCGGTGGCAAATGGATAGCCCTGCTCCCGCGCGACACCTGCGATAGCTCCGGCAAGCGTCGCGACCTGATCGCGATCGAGCTGCTGCCCAACCACCGCTGTGATAGGAGCGGCAAATAGGGACGGTGGCAGCCGGTCACGCCCTTCAACGATCACCGCGCGCACAACCCGCGTCAGTGCTGACGACGTGCCTGCCACCGCTGCCGCCGGTCCCGGGCGCGGAGCCGCGACCGGGCCTTGCGGCACCTCCGCTGCAGGCAAGGTCTTCTCGATCAATCGCGGATCGGCCCGGTCAAGCGCGGTTTGCGCCTGCGCCCCTTGTGAGGCCAGCGCCACCAGCAGCGACCATCTTATTACACGCGTCATGCGATCCGATCCGGATGAAGGAAGCGGAGCAGTAACCGGCGAAAGATTGTTATTTGGTTGAGGGGGTTAGAACCAGGGTTACCGTCAATTCAACCACGTCCAGTGTACGGCCCTAAACAATATTGCCGCCATGCGGAGCGCTGTTCGGGACGATTCTGGCCCGACCCCGGGGAGCTTATCATGCGTCGCACCTTGTTGGCCGTGCTGGCGACAACCTGTTCTGCCCAGGCACTAGCGGCGCCTGCGGGTTGGACGATCAGTGAAGCAAGCGGCGCAGTGACGATCGCGCGGTCGGGTGTCAGCACCATTGCGACGCGCGGAACGGCGGTCAGTGCTGGCGACATGGTAACCACCGGCCCCGGCGGGCGGGCGGTGCTGGTGCGTGGCACCGAGTTCATGATGGTCGCACCATCGTCGCGCCTGCGCCTGCCCGCCGAGGCACAAGCGGCCGGGGTGACCCGCGTGGTGGAGGAGTTCGGCAACATCGTCTTCATGATCAAGAAGAAAATGACACCGCACTTCGAGGTAAAGACGCCCTATCTGGCCGCCGTCGTGAAGGGCACGACCTTCTCGGTCGGCGTTTCCGATCAAGGCACCGCGGTACAGGTACTCGAGGGGGCAGTGGACGTTTCGACGCTCGACGGCGGCGCGCACGATCTGGTGACTCCCGGCGCGGTGGCGATGATATCCGCATCGAACCGGATGCGTATGACGATCGAGGACAACGGCCGCTCCCGCGTGATCGAGTCGCCGTCAGCGGCCGCAACCGAGGAAGCGGCACCGACCGCGCCGGCTGCGTCTTCCGGCGAACCAGCGAGCGCCTCGCCATCCGTCTCGCCGGTCGGCCAAGCAGTCGCTGTCCCCGCGTCGAACGTAGACGCTCCGGTCATCGCGGCGTCAGCCAGTGAGGTCGCAGCTGTCGAAACCACCGCAGCACCGAACGAGACCGTGGAAGTGGCCAGCCTAGCCCCGGTGCTGGCGCAGGCGGTTTACGCGCCTGCTGCGTCGCTGACGACCACGACGGGCGGTCTCGTGTCCGGGTCGGTCGGCGGCGATGTCGCCGGCGTTGCCGCTGCGACGCGGCTTGCCACCGAAGCGGCGATCACAACGACACGCGTCGTGGAAGCGGCGACGGTGATCGTTGAAAAACAGTCTGCCACGCTTGCCGCCACGAAAGCTGCCGAAAAGATCAGCGCCAGCGCCGCGGCCGCAACGCAGGTCAAACTGGATGCGGAGCGCGAAGCGTCAGCCGCTGCTGCTGCCAGCGCAAGGGCCGCCGACGCAGCTGCCCGCGCGCAGGCCGAGCAAGAGCAGACTGCCGCGGCAAGGATCGCAGCCGCCGCAGCGGCGGATCAGGCCGCCAGAGCCGCCGCTGCGGCCGCTGAGCAGGCCGCACAGGCCGAAGCAGCACGTCTTGCGACGGCCAGCGCACAGGCCCAGGCGGAGGCCGAGGCGGGCGTCGCGACGAAGCTTGCGCAGCAGCAGATGGAAGCCAATGCGCGTGCCTCCGCACAGGCGGCCGCACAGGCGCAGGCGCAGGCCCAAGCCGCTGCAGCACACGACGCAGAGGCAACGCGGCTGGCGCAGGCCGCACAAGCCGCCGCGACCATGCTTGCAACTCAGCAAGCGCAGCAAGCCGCCGCGCAGGAGGCGGCGCGAATGGCGTCGGAAATCGCCGCACGGCTTGAAGTCGAAGCCGGGCGTGCGAACGACCCCGCCGCACGCGCTGCCGCGGACAAGGCCGCGCGCGATGCTGCGAAAGCGGTCGCTGATGCGGCACGCGCCGCGGACGAGACCGAAAAGGTCAAGATGGACAAGGTAGCCCGCGATGCGGCGAAAGACGCTGCGGATCAGGTGGCCAAGGCGGCACGCGATGCAGAGCGCGCATCCAAGGACGCCGCCGACAAGGCCGCGGACGCCGCCGCCCGCGAGGCGGAGCGTGCCGCGAAGGCCGTAGCCGACGCCGCCGAGCGCGCTACCAAGGCTGCCAGTGAGGCCGCCAAGGCGAATGCCGACAAGGCCGCGAAGGAGGCAGACAAGCTGGCGCGCGACAAGGACGCGGAGCAAGCAGCGAGGGACGCGGCGAAGGCGGCGGCCGAAGCGGATAGCGCCGCGCGCGACAAGGCTTCGAAGGAGGCCGAAAAGGCTGTCAAGGAAGCGGAAAAGGCAGCGACGAAGGCAGCCGAGGATGCTGCCAAAGAGCAGGAGAAGGCAGCGAAGAACGCGCAGAAGGCAGCGGAGGATGTGACGAAGCAGCTTGCCAAGGAAGCTGATGGCGTAATCAAGGGTGTCGGGAAGGGTGTCGAGAACGCAGCGGAAAAGATCAAAGATCTGCTGAAGGGTAAAGTCGGAGGATAACAGTCTCCTGCTACGCGCGCTGGCTCCGCCATACATACAATAGATTATTTATCGCATTTTGATGGAATTCTTTAATGCTGGAGGTGCTGCGAGCTCACCACGAGCGTATCCGCGAATGTTTATCGATCCATCGGGAGCTTTGCACAGAAGTCGAACCGCAGACCGGGCGCCTAGCCCTGTCAAGGTTGCGCATCACGGGCGCGAACGCTGACCGTTCGCGCTTCATGGCTCGAGAGATCCTCCCAATCCTGCAATCCCGTGTTCACCCAGACACCGACAGGATTATAGACCTGCTATCGAATGATTTTACCAAAAGACAGGAAACAGCCAAAGCTCATATCGGTCGCTGGAGTCTCGAAGCAATCGAGCAGGATTGGACGGGATACAAGGTGGCATCTACTCGGGCGATCGCCAGCATCGAACAGCGCATCACCTTGGAAGCTGACTGCCTCCGATCCATTTTTCCATGAACAAACGCTTTCGCCTTTGGGAGCTTACCGATCATTGGTGACTGGACGGGGCGTTACTCAACGGCGACAATCGAACTGACGTTAGCCGCACGTGAATCGCTGATTTGGTTCACGATCGACCTGAAATGCGGCGAAGCTCCCTTACTTCGGCTCGGCTCACAACCGAGACGAAAGGCTGGAGAGGGTGAGCAATCGGAAATATCGCGCAACACCGGCGTGCGAGCGCGGCTGTACGCCTTGTGAGATGAAATGCGCTGTCATGACCGCGATCGGCGCGCACCTGTGGCAAGAGCTTCGGCCAGCTCTTTTCCCCTATCAGGCTCCGGCGCTGGATCAGAATGGGGAATCAGATCGCGCAGCTGTGACAGGCCGATGGGCAGCCACTGTGCAAGCAGCCGCGCGCGCTCGTCCCGGCCCGGATTGTCCGGAAACGCGTCCAATATCTCCAACATCGCGTCGAACATTCGCGTGAGCGCCCGCTCGCTCGGGAGCGCCACCTGCATCGAGACGAGCTGAACGGGTCGTACCGGCTCCGACTCGGACGCTTCGTGCGGCGAGTCGGATTTGCCGAGCAGATAGTCGACCGAGATACCTAATTCGGATGCGATCCGGGGCAGATGCCGGGAGTTTTTCGTTGTCCCGTTTACAATCTTGCTGATCGAGCCCTGCTGAATACCAATCGCGTCAGCGAGCGCGGTCTGCTCAATCCCGCGCTCTTTCAAAATTTTATTGAGGCGGTCGCCGGTTACAGTCACACCGCACTCATATTCCGAAGCGAATACGATGCGAGCTTCGATTGCGATTGCGCATGTATTCTTTTGCGAATATCAGGTGCTCATGGAGTTGGCGCTCACCCCTGCCTCGGCCTTCCGCAAAGCTGCGACGATCGTCGGATCGCAGGCTCGGATGGCAGAGGTTTGTGGAAAGAAGCAGCCCACCATTTCTAAGCGGCTCAAAGCGGGCAAGCCCGCCGAGCCAGAGGAGGTGCTGGCGATCGAGGCCGAAACCGGCATCAGCCGCCACGACCTCCGCCCGGACCTCTACCCTCAAGAAATGGTCAGCCGTGACAACGCTTCTGTCGACCAGAGACCCGAGCGATGAACGCCAAGACGACGATTTCAACGAGCCAAGCAACCAGCTCCGCCGTCGAACAGCACCAGCTCCGCGCACTTCACCCTTGGGGCGCGCGGGCTGGGCGGGGACGCGAGAATACGTCGCGAGGCGTTGAAGCCGAAGGGCGCCTGACCCCGGAAGGCACACCAGTCTACCCCATCGACCGCTGGCAGACCGGTCGGTCGTCGTGCGCCATCTCAATCCTCCGGCGCGGTGAAGCAGTCTGCCCATCCCTGTCCAGCGCGACCCTCGGTGCCGGCCGGCCCATCCGGCTGGCACCGCTTTTCCGGCCCTCGGTCGCATGACGCGGCCGGCGCGATCAGCGGGTGATACCCCGCGCGTGCCCCGCAGCGATGCGCATGGCGCGGTGCGCGACGCACTCCGCTGCTACGTCGGCCCCGGTCGCGCGTGGAAGTCGATCGATCTCGCCAGCGAGGCGGGGGTGCCGGTCAAGTCGATCGAATGCGCCCTCGCGCAGGTTGGCTCCGAACACTGGCGTCCGATCCCCTTCGACCGGCTGCTGTCGATCGCCGCGGTGCTGGGCGGTGCTTTCGCGACGGGCTGTCTGCGCCCCGCCTCGCTCGGCGCGTTCGTGTTGCCGTCCGCTGCTGCGCTCGATCCTGCGGCCTTGATGATCGAGAAGCTGCGTCTCGCCAACGCAGTGGTCGCGCTTGCGGCCGACAATGACCTGTCCGCCGATGATTTGAAAAAGATGATCCCGATCGCGCACGCCGGGCTCGAACTCAACATGCAGATGCTCGCCGCGCACGCGGCGGGCATCCCGCGGGCCGGCGCATGATCCGGGGCAGGTCGAGCGCTCCTGGAGCCGGGCCTGCCCGGCACCCGTGCGCGCCGCCCGACACGAGCTGATCGCGCCACCGCCCGCACCAATGCCGACCTGCCCGCCGGACCCGATCGCTTCGTACTTTCAGGGACGGCTTTCTGCTACCCGAGAGCCCCGCCCGTGCCCCCCGACGAACTCGACACGATCCGGTCCACGATCAACGTGCTGCGCGACGAACTCGCCGAGGCGAACGACCCCGGCGACTTCGCCATTCCGGTGCGCGAGCTGGCGGAAGCCGTCCGTGTGCTGGCCGGGTCGGGCAGGGAGCGCCTGTCGTTCGCGCCAGGCGGCACGCCGCGCGACCTTGACACGATCTGGTGCCTGCTAGTGGATCAGGAGCGGCTGCTGCGCTCGCGCCTCCTTGATGCACCGGAGTCGCACCGCGCGTTGCCGGTCGCGCTCGCGCACGTCAGCCGCGCGGTCAACGCGATGCTCGGTGCCTTCTACCGCCGCCGCCGGAGCGCGCGCGCATGACGCCGCCGCCCGATCGTCGCTACGCAGTGGGCGAGCATTTCGCCTTGCCGCTGTCGGTTGCCGCCGTGGTGCTTGGCCTTGCGCCGGTCGCGATCCTCTACCTCGATGCCATGCGCCTCGCGCTGGCCGCACTGATCCTCGTCCTCGTCGTCGTGCTCGCGATCCTGCGGGCGATGCTCTTTCCCGGAGACCGCTGATGCGTCACGTCACCACCCCCGCGCCTCACCACTATGATCGCGCCCCCGCCCCGCTGATCCGCCCGTGCCCGGCATCCCGCGCGCCGCGGCTGACCCCGCTTGATGTGGTGTCGTTGCAGGTCGTCGCCGGCTTCGTCGGCCCCCTGCCCGTCATCCAGCTCGGCCACCTGCTGTTCGGCTGGCCCAGCGTTACGGTCATGTTCGGTGGGCAAGCATGACCAGCCCGGTCGGCCTTACCGGCAATCGGCTCGCACATCGTCAGGGTCGAGGGAGCTCGGCACCGTGACGGGCGCTCCAGAACGGGTGGGCATATCCGGCGCCGTATTGATCACAGGCATGTCGCGCCGCACGCTCCAGGACCTGGCGGCATCGATTCCCGGCGCCTCCAAGCCGGCCGGCCGGTGGCTCTTCGTCGTGTCCGAGCTGCGCGCTTGGGTCACCCGCACGACGAGACGAACGTCATGCCGAAAAACCTATACCTTCGAGAAGGAATATACTGGGCGCGGTTCAAGGTCCGCGGCCAGGAACACCGACAAAGCCTACGAACACGTTCTGAGCGGGTCGCGATGAAGCGACTCGCCGCGCTGCGTGAGCAGGTCGAAGATCAGGCCGTCTACGGGATCGCTGGGCCGGTCGGCTGGCGAGATGCGGTGATCAGCTGGAGCGAGAATGTCGCCGGAAGCTTGGGCGACCGTACCTATTCACGCTACTGCTGCTCGCTGCGCCAGCTTCGCACGGTACTCGACCCGCTTTCGGTGCAGGAGATCACTCCGGAGCTGCTGAAGGAGCTGATCAAGCAGCGCCGCCGCGCTGGCGTGAAGAATGCGACGATCCGCCGCGATCTGACGGCGCTGTCCAGCGTCCTGAACCACGCCGCCGATGAGGGATGGATCGCAGAGAATCCGGCCGGTGGATTGAACCGTCGACGGCTGGTGCCCGAACGCACCGTTCGAATCATGCTGCCTCAGCCGGAGTCGATCGCGTTGGTCTTTGCCCGCCTGCCCTCGCGGATCCGCGATGTCTGCGAATTCACCCGCGAGACCGGCCTGCGCCTTGAGGAGGTCACCACCCTCGCGCATGCCGATATCGATCGCGTAGAGCGCACCATCACGGTGAACCGCGGCAAGGGTGACAAGACCCGAGTTGTGCCGCTGACGAAAACGGCGGACGCGATCGCCGATCGCCAGCCCCGCTACATCGGCAAGCATTGGGTCTTCTGGAAGGGCAAGGGCGTGAGATTGACCGACCTGTCCTCCCGGCTGGGCGGCTTCATGCGCCGGGTGGCACGAAAGGCGGCACGCGAGAACGTCGAGTTTCACGCCTTCAGCCACCACGATTTTCGCCACCTGTTCGCCGTCGAGTATCTGCGGAATGGCCGGGGATCGATCTACGACCTGCAAGGCGAACTTGGCCACGGGACGATCACGATCACCGAGCGCTATTTGGCGTTCCTGACGCCCGATCAGGTGAAAGCCGCCAAGTCGACGATGGCACAGCGTGGGGCACAAGCCCCGCGGTCTGAGGCAAGCGCCTGATGCAAAGGTGGCGGAAACGTTGGAAGATTAATGCGTATGGCGGGGTTCGCCGCCAAGGATTTGTAAACCGAAGGTCGCGGGTTCGATCCCTGCAACCGGCACCATGTCGGCCATCGCGCCCGTCGACACGCGCGGCGCGTCAAGTATTTGCATTAGTCTGGCGGGTACACCGGCCACGACCGTGTTCGGCTCGACATCATTCCGGACGAGCGCGCCTGCGGCAACGATGCTGCCGCGACCGATCGTAGTGCCGGCCAGAATTGTACTCTGGCAGCCGATCCACGCACCGTCCTCTACCGTGATCGATGCACCTTTGACCTGGCCTGCGCGACGTTCCGAGGCGCCGATCTGGTGATCTGCGGTCACGAACCGGACGTCGTGGCCGACGACCACGTTATTGCCCAGCGTGATGGGTGCCGTAAGATCGAAAAAGCAGCAGCGATTGATGAAGACCCGGTCACCTGTCCGTAATCCGAAGCCGTTGATCCTGCACCCGCCCTTAATGGTTGGCGCGATTCCACAGCGAAGTGAAAGTGCGCGATAGATATAGGCGCGCACGCGCGAGCTTATCGGATCGTCAGGGAGAGTGGCGGCGATCGCATTGATTATCGCCACCGCCCACGCTCGCGCTATTACTCCCAGCATCGAACAATCCCGTTTCGCATAAGTCACTTACGCCGGCTCAAAAAAATCGACTCCGGGACGGTTTCTTTACGCCCAGTACTTTGTAGCAAAATCGCGGATCGCGTCCACTGCGGCGAAAGACGGAAGAGTGACGCCTGCAACCCGCACGCCACTCACTCGTTGCCGTCGGGCAATGAGGGTGAAAGTCGCCAGCTACAATATCCGCAAGGCCATCGGCACCGATCGTCGTCGCAGCCCGGAGCGGGTGCTCCAGGTCCTGCGGGAAATCGACGCCGATCTGGTCGCGCTGCAGGAAGCGGATCGGCGTTTTGGCCAGCGCGCCGCCGTTCTCACGCCGCACTTGCTTGACGAGCATAGCGACTGGAAGCCGGTCAGCCTCGGCATGCGCGCCAGCAGCCTTGGCTGGCATGGCAACGCCATTCTGGTGCGAAAAGCTGCCCGCATCCTGGATTGCGAGCAACTTCATCTGCCCGCGCTGGAGCCGCGTGGCGCGGTGATGGCGATCGCCGCCGTCGGTGACGCCACAATCCGGATCATCGGAATGCATCTCGATCTGTCGGGACTATGGCGCCGCCGCCAAGCGGCGGCGATCCTCGCGCATGTCGGGTCGAATGGCGAAACGATACCGACCGTCATGATGGGCGACCTCAACGAATGGAGCCGCGCCGCTGGTTGCCTGCGCGATTTCGGGGGCTCGTTCCGGTTCGCCGACACCGGGCCCAGTTTCCATGCCCGGCGTCCGATCGCCCGACTCGACCGGATCATGGTTTCATCGGAATGGCAGATCGCGGCCTGCGGCGTTCACCAGTCCGCGGCCGCGCGGGTCGCCTCGGATCATCTGCCGATCTGGGCCGACCTCACGCTAAGCTAGCATCCAGTCACGTGATACGAGGTGGCTGCGATGCTGTCCGGGCATGACGCGAACGGCCGTAGCGGCGCTCGCACGCCGGCCCGAGCCACCCCTGCGACCTTCCGGCGCGTGCTTCCTTGTGTACCGCGGCAAAACCACTGATAAGCCGTGTGCAGGATGAACTTGCGCCGCACCCGGGTGTTGCGCCATCCAATGGCAGTTCAGGAAGGGAGTTTATCATGGCGAAGTCGGCGGAGAAACGCGGCAAGGACGAAACCAAGGCCGCGGAGAAGAAGGTCAAGTCGACCGGCAAGCCTGCCGGCGGTGCCCGCGGCGGCATTACCGCCCCCGTCACCCCCTCGGCCGATCTCGCGGAGATCGTCGGCAAGAACGACCTGCCGCGCAGCGAGGTCGTCAGCAAGGTGTGGGACTATATCAAGAAGCACGACCTGCAGGACGCCAAGGACCGTCGCCAGATCAACGCCGACGACAAGCTCGAGAAGATCTTCGGCAAGAAGTCGGCCAGCATGTTCGAGATGAACAAGTTCCTCAGCGCGCATCTGACCGCGAAGAAGGACTGACCGGCGGAGCGCGCTCGCCGCGGTCGATCACGATCCGGCGGGCGCGTGCCCGATCAGCCGCGACAGGTCGCGAAGCGTGCGGATCATCGCGATCCCCTTCGGCCCGGCGATGTAGCGCGGCTCCCAGCGCGGGGCGAACTTCTCCTTGTAGCTGCGCAGGCCGCGAAAGCCGTAGAACCGCTCGCCGTGGTGGAACACCAGCGACGCCGCGCGTGCCCAGGCCGGGGCCAGCCGTCGCCCCGAGATTCCCGACAGCGGTGCGATGCCGAGCGAGAAGCGCTGGTAACCGCGGTCCTTGGCCCATTGCAGGATGTTGACGAACAGGAAGTCCATTGTGCCGTGCGGCGCATCGTCGCGATGCCGCATCAGATCGACCGACGCCTCGGCATGGTTCTCGGTCAGCCACAGATTGGCGAAGGCGGCGATCCGCTCTCCCTCCATCACCAGCGCGACGTCGAAGCGCGTCATATAGTCACGGCTGAAATGGCCGAGACTGAAGCTCTTTTCGGCATGCCCTTTCGCCGCCATCCATTCGTCGGAGATCGCCGCCAGTTCGTCGAGCACCACCGGCACCGCGGCCGCGGGGACGATCCGGAAGGTGAGCCCTCGCCGCGCCGCCGCACGCTCCGCCTTGCGCACCGAGCGCAGCCGCGGCGTGTCGAGCGTGAAATCCGGCAGGTCGACGATCGCTTCCTCGCCATATTTTATGACGTGCAGCCCCATGCCGATCGCCAGTTCGAGCACCGGTCCGGTGACCTGATAGAGCATCAGCCGGCCCTGCGCCTGATCGGCCTTGTCGCGAATGCGCCAGAGGAGTTCGGGCCAGTCGTCGCGCGAACCGACCGGATCGCCCATCACGATCCAGCTCGCGCCGCGCACCTGATACATCAGCATCGCTGCGCCGGACTCGGCGAACAGTAATCTCTTGTCCTCGATCATCGCCAGCATCGCATCGGTGCGATCGGCCAGCGCCAGGACCTGCGCGCGCGCCGCTGGTTCGAACGCCCTAGGCTCGGGTGCCTGCGGGGGGGACATCCACCGCCACACCAGCGCCGCGAACAACGCGACCGTCGCCGCTAGGGTCGCGCGCAGGAACCGCGGCGCGTCGCTCTTCAGCGCGAAATGCCACCAGAGATCGTCTTCGTAGGGGACGCGGCGATAGGCGAACAACCCGATCCACACCGCTGCGGCAAGCACCACCAGCACCGCCGACAACCACCCTGCCGACCAACGGATCTGCGTGAGCGCGGTGCGGCGATAGAACGCGCCGCGCGTCCATTGCAGCATCGCGGCGAGCGTGAGGCAGGCGATCGCCTCCTCGTAATCGATCCCCTTGGCCAGCGAGAAGCCGGCCCCGGCGAGCAGCAAGGCACGCGTGGCGACGAACGCGCCGTCGAGCCGGCGATAGAGCCCGGGCGCGAGTAGCAGCAGCCCGGTGCCGACGAGGCTTCCCGCGATATGGCTCGCCTCGATGAAGGGCAGCGGCACGATCGACGCCAGTGCGCCCATGCGGGCGTGCAGCGACGGCAGCGAGCCTGAGAGCAGCAGCATCGCGCCGCCCATGAAGGTCGCCGCGGCCAGCGCCACCGGCGCGATGCCATTGGCGACCGCACGACCGTCACGCAACAGCCGCGACGACAGCGGATGATCGAGCAGATGCCGGCGCCGCAATCCCTCGCGCCACGCGAGGATCGCGACCGCCACCGCGAGGGGAAGGAGGTAATAGATGACGCGATAGGCGATCAGCGCCGCGAAGGCGATCGAACGGTCACCCGGCAGCACCGCGAGCACCACCGCTTCGAACACGCCGATCCCGCCGGGAACGTGCGCGAGCACCGCCGCGACGATCCCGAGCGCGTAGGCGAGGATGAAGGCGGGCAGCAGCGCCGGGGCAGCGCCGTGGACGAGGACGAACAGCGCAGCGGCGGCGGTGCTGGTATCGAGGACCGCCAGCGCGATCTGCGCGAGCGCCTGCGGCATCGTCGGCAGCGGCACGCTCAACCGCCACAGCCGCAACGGCCCGCGGGCATTGCCGCACAGCATGATGATCGTGACGATCGACACCAGAATGACGGCGGCGATGGCATGCGACAAGGCGGCCGGGATCGTCATCCCCGCCAGATCGATCGGTCCGCTGCGCGCCAGTAGCGCGACGGCGGCGACGGTCACCACCCCGCTCCAGAAGGTGGCGCTGGCGATTCCGATCACGCGCGCCACGTCCGGGCCGTCGAGCCCGGCGGCGGTATAGATGCGATAACGCGCCGACCCGCCCGTCAGCAGCGAGAGCCCGAGATTGTGGCTGAGCGTGTAGCTCGTGAAGGATGCGAGCGCCGCCACCCGCCACGGCAGCGGACGCCCGATCGTCCGCAGCGCCAGCACGTCGTAGCCGGTCAGGGTCAGGTAGCTGAGCGCCGTGAAGAACAGCGAGGCGAGGATTTGCCACGGGGTCAGGGCGTGCAGCGCGGCCCGGATGTGCGAGAAATGCAGTTCGCGGGTCAGCTGCTGCATCGCGGCGAAGCCGAGCCCGATCAGCACCAGCACTATGACGAGCGACAGCGCGGTGCGATGCCGCGCGAGCCACGCCCGCACCTCAAGCATGAGGAATGTCCGCGATCCGATGCCAGAGCTGCGACTTGCAGAGCAGCCCGCCGAGGATGCAGCCCTTCACCTTCATCTGGTCCGGCCCGACCTGCTGGATTATCGAATAGAAGCGCCGGTTCATGTCGGGCACGAAAACCGTCCCCGACCAGCTTCCCGGCTTTTCGGCGCGATAATTCTCCAAGAGTGCGGTGCCGATCAGTTTCGGCGTGCCGCCCTCGCGCGCGTCGTCCTGCGCCTCCTGATTCGCCCAGACGATCCAGCCGCAGAGCCGGTCACCGCACGGGCCGGTGCGGACCGCGACGCTCTTGTAGGGGTTCATCCAGGTGCCGTAAATCGGGGCCGGCGACGGCGTGCCTTGCGGCTCGGCCGCGGCGGGGACGGCAATGGCCGTCGTCAAGGCCGCAACGGCCGCGGCAAGGCGAAAAGCGAACATGTTTGATCCCCTGTGATCCGTCAATTCTAGGCCGTCCTTGATTGCCGGCACGTCGACGACGACTGAATTATCCGTAATGAAGATGACGGATCAGCGACCATTTCCGATCGCGTCGCGCAGCGTCCGCGCGATCAACGACGCATCGTAGTTCATGAAATGCCCGCCCGGCAGCACGATACGCCGCAGATTGGCGCCGTGCAGCGCAGGGCACAGGCTGTCATGCTCCTCCGCGCCCTGGATGCAGGTCAGCCGCGTCCAGCCGATGCGTCGCGCGCTCGGGCTGGCGGGGAGGTCGGGTGCCCCGTCCCAGATGCCGCCGGGACTTGCCTTGAACAACAACGTGTTGCCAGGGACGAGCAGGATCACGCCCGCCACCGGCGGCCGCAGCGCGCCCGGGAGACGCGCGCTGGCGAATTGCAACATGTCGGCGCCGAACGACTGGCCGACCAGCACCACGCGCGTCGTGCCCGGCATCCGCTCCGCCCTAGCAACCGCCGACGCGATCATCGCCGCGGCCTGAGCCGGAGTCCGCCTCGTCCCGAATGCCGCCAGCGAGTTGAATCCGAGCACCGGAAGCCCGTCCGCGGTCAGCGCATCGATCAGCCGTGGCCCCATCCCGGCGTTCAGTCCCATGTCGCCCGACAGGAACAGGACCTGCGTGCCGCGCATGGCGCGCGGTACGGGCGCACGCGCCGGGAAGACCCTGAGCACGGGGCCACCGTAATAGCCGAGATAGCCGATCCCGCCAGCCGCCAGCAGCGTGACGGCGGCAAGCGCGCCGGCGGCGACCGCGAACCAGTTGCGGTGCGGATGCGGCATCGCTCAGGCGCTCACGGCGTAGGTGATGACGAAACAGGCGGCGGTGAGCAGCAGCATGGCGACGATGAAACTTGCGTCCGCCACTTGCTCCAGCCGGTGCAGCCACGCCCGCCCCCGCGCATCGGGGGTGCGGACCGCGAGATAGGAGGCCAGCATCGCGATGAGGAAGATCAGCGAGTCGATCGCGAGCAGGTCGTCCGCAAAGCTGGCGCGCTTGCCCCATGCGATCCCGACGTGCAGCAAGCCGATGCCCGTGAGGCAGACCCCGACCATCGCCGCCGCCATCGGGCAAATCAATCGGCACACGCGCTCGTCGAGCGCCGACTGCGAGCGGCGCCGGTCAGCGGCATCGGGACGCAAACGCTCCGGAGGGAAAGGATCACCCATGCGGCGCTTCTGCCCGCGCCGCCTTCGCCCCGCCCTGTCCGGAACATGACTGATCGGTCATGATCCGCCACGCGCAAGACGTTCAGAACGCTCGGATCACGCCAGTTCGGCCTGCATCCCCATCATCGCGGCGAGCGCGCGATGGCGCTTCTGGACGGTCTCGCCATAGAGCGCCGGATCGCCGGGCTCGAGCCGCAGGATGCCGCCTTCCACGCTGACGGTCGCACGCGTCAGCGGCGCCGCGAGCCCCCCGCTCAGTCTCTGCCCCAGCCTGATCGCGAGCCCCCATTGCGTCGCGCGCCGCAAGCTCGCATCGTCGGCCAGCGCGGTGAGCGGCGCGGGCCGATCGGTTGCCCCGCCCAGCGCGGTCCACAGCGCCTGCGCCAGCAGCGCGCGACCGCGGGCATCGATCGCGACCCAATTGCCATGCAGCGCGATCTCCACCCCACGCTCGGCGCGGAAATCGGGATTGGCGCGCCAGCCGACATCGGCGAGATGGCAGGCGGCGGTACGCAACCGCGCGTCCGGGCGCGGGTCGTCGCCGAACAGCGGCGCGATCCACCGGTCGAGCAAATCGCCATGCTCCGGAAAGCGACCGCTGCGCCGCCCCTCGTCCCGGGCCGCCACGATCAGCGGATCGGCGGTGCGTTGCTCGGGCGACAGACGCTCGTAAAGCAGCCCCTCGCGCAGGCCGTAGGCCGAGACGACGGTGCCGGTGCTCCGCAGATGCTTCAGCATCGCCGCGAGCAAGGCCGCGGCATCGGACAGCGTCGGAATGCGTCCGGTCGACAGTCCGGGCACATCCTTCAGCCGCGCCTTGCCGACATGCGCGAGCGTCCGGCGCAGCCGCGTAACCGTCTCCTGCGACATCGCATATTGGTGGATCACCGGCAGCGGGTAGCGCGTCGCCTCCATATCCAGCCGCGCCAGCGCGCGCCACGACCCGCCGACCAGATAGAAGGGCAGCCCCTTGCCCGCCCCCAGCCAGTCATGCTCGTCGAGCAGGGTGCGGACCTGTCGGTCGAGCCGACCCTTTTCGCGGAGCGCGGCGATGCGCAGCACGCCAAGCGGGAAAGACGCGCGGCGTGCCAGTGCGCCGCGTCTAACCCGCACCAGCTCGAGGCTACCGCCGCCGAGATCGCCGACGATACCGTCGGCGTCCGGGATCCCCGACAACACCCCATATCCGGCCGCTTCGGCTTCCTTCTCCCCCGGCAGGATCTCGACCGAGAGCCCGACCGCTTCGGCGACCGCGATCAGATCGCCGCCGTTGCTCGCGTCCCGCACCGCTGCGGTCGCGACGGTGCGCAGTGTGAAGACCTCCATCTCGCGCGCCAGCGCGGCGAAGCGGCGCAGCGCCGTCTGCGCCAGCGTCATCGCCTGCGCGTCGATCGATCCGCTCTCCGCGAGGCTGCGCCCGAGCCCGGCCAGTACCTTTTCGTTGAAAAGGATCGCCGGCAGCCGCGGCGGTCCCTGATAGACCACCAGCCGGATCGAGTTTGAGCCGATGTCGATGATCGCGGTGCGCGGCTCCGAAGCGGTCGCCGCCTCCGCCGGCTCCGCGCCCCGCTTCGGCCACCTCAACGCTTGCGCCTCAGCGACAGCACCGGCACCTCGTCCCCGTCGAGCGCAGCGCCGCGCCCCGAAAGCGACGGGTTGACCATGAAATACCGGTGCAAATTGAACGGCTTCTCACCCGGCGTGTCCCGGATGTAGCTGCCGTCGGGTTCCAGCTCCCAGCTTTGTTCGTTGTCGATCAGATTGGCGACCATCACCTGATCGAGCACCTGATCGTGCACCGTCTCGTTCTCGAGCGGGAGCAGATATTCGACGCGGCGATCGAAATTGCGCGGCATCCAGTCCGCCGAAGAGATATAGACCACCGCGCCGTCGTTGGGCAGCGCCGCGCCATTCCCGAACGCCGCGATCCGGCTGTGTTCGAGGAAGCGTCCGACCACGGATTTGACGCGGATGTTCTCCGACATGCCCGGCACCTTCGGCCGCAGGCAGCAGATGCCGCGCACGATCAGGTCGATCTCGACCCCGGCGCAGCTCGCCTCGTAGAGCTTTTCGATGATGATCGGGTCGACCAGCGAGTTCATCTTCGCCCAGATCGATCCGGCACGACCGGCGCGCACATGCGCGATTTCGGCGTCGATTCGCGTCAGCAGTCGCTCGCGCAACGAGCGTGGACTGAGCACGACCGTCTCCATGTCTGACGGTTCGACATATCCGGTGATGTAGTTGAACATCCGGGCGGCATCGCGCCCGATGCGAGGATCGGCGGTGAAAAAGCTGAGATCGGTGTATATTTTCGCCGTGATCGGATGATAATTGCCGGTGCCAAAATGGCAGTAGGTCCGGAATTTCCCGTTCTCGCGCCGCACGACCATCGCCACCTTGGCGTGGGTCTTCCACTCGATAAAACCGTATACCACCTGCACCCCGGCGCGCTCCAGCGCGCTGGCCCATTGCAGGTTCTGCTCCTCGTCGAAACGCGCCTTCAGTTCGACCACCGCGGTCACCGACTTGCCCGCCTCCGCTGCGGCGATCAGCGCGCTGATGACCGCCGACTGCTTGCCGGCACGATAGAGCGTCTGCTTGATCGCCACCACATCTGGATCATTCGCGGCCTGTTTGAGGAAGGCGAGCACGACGTCGAACGTCTCATAGGGGTGATGGACGACGATGTCCTTGCTTCGGATCGCCGCGAAGCAATCGCCGCCGAACTCCCGGATTCGCTCGGGAAAGCGGGGAGTGAACGGCACGAATTTCAGGTCTGGACGATCCTCGTCGGCAAGCAGCGACAGGTCACCGATGCCGAGGAACGAACCGGTCTCGGTGACGATCGTGTCCCCCGCGCCGAGTTCCTCACGCAGCACCTGCGCGAGCCCTTCCGGCATGCCCGTCTCCAGCTCCAGCCGGATCACCCGCCCGCGCCGCCGACGCTTGATCGCGTTGGCGAAATACCGGACGAGATCCTCTGCCTCTTCCTCGATCTCGATATCGCTGTCGCGGAGCACACGGAATTCGGCGGCCCCCAGTACGTCGTAACCGGGAAAAAGCAGGTGAGAGAACCGCTTGAGGATCGATTCCGTCGCGACGTACGAAGCTCGATCGTTCCCCGGCAACCGCACGAAGCGCGGCATGGCGGCAGGGAGCATCACCAGCTCGCGGATCGGTTCGGAGTCGGACCGCCGCACCAGATCGAACATCACCGCCATGCCCTTGTTCGGCATGAACGGAAACGGATGCGCCGGATCGAGCGCCTGCGGCGTGATGACCGGAAACAGCTGTTCCTGGAAGTAGGTGTCGAGCCACGCACGCTGCTCGGCATCCAGCCCGTCGAGCGAGCGGTTGCCCAGTACCGCGATCCCGGCTTCGTCCATGTCGCGGCGGAGATCGCGCCACACCGCCTGCTGGCTGGCCATCAGCGCATCCGCCTGTTCGACGATCGCGGCGAGTTGCTGCCCCGGCGTGAGTCCATCCGCAGAACGCGCCTCAACATCCTGAAGTTGTTGGCCTTTCAGGCCTGCGACCCGGACCATGAAGAATTCGTCGAGATTGCCGCCCGAGATCGCGAGGAACCGCAGTCGTTCCAGGAGCGGGTGCGCCGGATTGCAGGCCTCCTCCAGCACGCGGCGGTTGAACGCCAGCCACGATTGTTCCCGATTGAAATAGCGGTTGCCGTCCCGTTCGACGAAGGGGTCGTCCAGCTCGAGCGCCGCCTCGGCATCCTTACGCGCGATACTCACAGGCCGTGTCATGATGGAAAGTCGCTCCGGTTCCTTGCCGCCTTTTCCAATTCTAGGGTTTCGCGTGCCAACGGGATCGTCAGCCGGCGGCGCCCCGCCAGCGCGGCACGATCGAGCCTATCGATCGTGTCGATGACGGCAGCGTGACTCCGCTCGGTCCGCGCGATCAGCCAGGCGATCAGGTCTGCGCGCGCCTCCAGATGACGATGGGCGAAGCCGCGCTCGAACAGCGCCGCCATCAGCGATTCTTCCGGGGCCGCGATCGTGGCGGCAGGGCTGGCGGCGAGCCGCGAGCGCAGGTCGGGGAGCGTGATCTGCCACTCCGGCATGGCCGCCGCCGCGATCAGCAGCAACGGCCGCCGTTCCTCCTGCGCGCGATTCCAAGCGTGGAACAGCTCAGTTTCAGGAACGCCATCGGCATCATCGATCACCGACCCCCCTGAGCGCGCGGCGAAAATTCGGCCGAGGAGCGAGCGACCCGATCGTGGTGGGCCGGCGAGCAACGCCGTCCGCACCGGCCAGGTCGCCCAATGTTCGAGCATCCGCACCGCACGCGCGTTCGACTCGACGACCAGAAATTCGCCCTGTTCCTCCGCCGGCCAGCCGAGCGGCAGCGGCATTTGGTTCACGTCGCCGCCCCCGTTCGCGCGCTCGGACTTGGCGTCGGCGCGGCGCGGCGGATGCGCAACGTCGCCCCGTTTCCAATGACTTGCCAACCCCGCGCCTCCAGCGCGCCGCGCAATGCCTCGACGGTGCCGGCATAGCTGACGTTCATCGACGAAACGCCCCCCAGCGCAAGACTGGTCGTCGCGGCGCCGGTGACTCCCGGGATGCCGCGCAGCGCGGTCTCGGCGCCGGTCACCGCGCCGACGTCCGGACTATCGTATTGAACGGTCAGCGAAACGGTCGCGGGGGTGAGCGCCGGATCGTCGGCGAGCAGGTCGGAGACCTCCTCCGGCGGCTTCTCGGACACCGGCATGATCGGGTTGAGCCCGGGATCGAGGCCGAGATATCCTTCGCGCAGCGCACGCTCATAGACCTCGTCAAGGCGCCGAACACCCGCGTCAAGGAGCGCCGGAACGCCGGCTCCGTTGCCGACGCGGAGCGTAAAACGCTGCAACATGCGATGATCGGGACCATAACGGGCCTCGAAAACGCCCACGACGGGGCCCCCCGGCCACTGTCGGTACAGCCGGACGCTCGGCATCAGCACGTCGCTGGCACCATATTGATCGATCAGCGACCGCCACCAGCCGCGATCGGGACGCTGCGTCTGCCCGACGTTCAACAACAGCGAATCGGGGCCGGTGCCGGTCGGGCGGACGTAGTCGATCGCGCTGCTGCCGGTACGGAAGCGCGCCCAGGCTTCCTGCCACAGGGTGCGTTGCTCGAAGACCGTCCCGACGCCCGTCGACCACTGCACCGGCATGACGAGGAACGGCGACGACCGCGCGACCGTGGAAGAAACCCCGAGCAGCCCGGCGGTCCGCGCGCGATCGAACAGCACGCCGAGCCGCGCGACATAGCGATTGGGGCCGATCTGCTCGTTCTCGACGACAATGCTCGACACGATCGAGTCCAGCGTTCCGTCCGGGAGCAATCCGCCCCCTGCCCCCATGCGCTGGGAGAGCAGCGCATAGGCCTTGCGCTGCGCCTCGCGCCAGCCGGTCAGCCGCGCGGCGTCGGCGGTCGGGCCGGACACGTCGACGCGGACGCCCGCCACTTCGAAGTCGTTGGAACTGTCGACCGCAGCGACCCCGCGATCTCCGCCCTCGATCTGCGCGAACACGCCACGCGCGCCCAACGCGGCGGTCAGGGCGGTCAGGACGAGGGCGATCGGAAGGCGATGACGCATCGGAACGTCTTTTGGCGAAGCAGGCGTGGAAATCCAAGCGCGATGTGGCCAGGGGTCAAACTCGATCAGGGCAAGGCCGTGATCGCCTGTGAAAGGCCGCCGGCAAGGAGTGCAGCGCAGTCGGGTAGCGGCGCTACCCGCAAGCAAGCGACGATGCCCGGCGGCCTTTCACAGGCGACCGCGAGGCGGCGGGCGGATTCTGGGCCACGGCGGCGTCGCGCGTCGGTCGCGATGCAAGAGCATCGGTCCCTCCTTGCTCCTAGCGTGGCGCCAGAATCCGCACCGTCACGACCTTGTCCTGATCGAGTTTGACCCCTAGTCGGCGGACATGAGCAACGAAGCCTATACCTACGAGAGCGCCGGCGTCTCGATCGCGGCCGGCAACGCGCTGGTCCGTGCGATCGCGCCGCTGGCCCGCGCCACCCGCCGCCCCGGCGCCGACGCCGATCTCGGCGGGTTCGGCGGCTTCTTCGATCTCAAGGCCGCCGGGTTCAGCGATCCGTTGCTGGTGGCGGCCAATGACGGCGTCGGCACCAAGCTGAAGCTGGCGATCGAATGGGACCGGCACGCTGGCGTCGGGATCGATCTGGTCGCGATGTGCGCCAACGATCTGGTCGTGCAGGGCGCCGAGCCGTTGTTCTTCCTCGATTATTACGCGACCGGGCAGCTCGACAACGCGGTCGCGGAGAGCGTGGTCGCGTCGATCGCGGAGGGATGCCGGATCGCGGGCTGCGCGCTGATCGGGGGCGAAACTGCCGAGATGCCGGGCATGTATGCGCCGGGCGACTACGACCTCGCCGGCTTCTGCGTGGGGGCGGTCGAGCGCGGCGACGTGCTGACCGGCGCAACGATCGGTGCCGGCGACGTGATTCTCGGGCTGGCCTCGTCAGGCGTGCATTCCAACGGCTTCTCGCTGGTCCGGCGGCTGGCCGCGGACAAGGGGTGGAAGCTCGACCGGCCGGCGCTGTTCGATTCGGATCGGCTGCTGATCGACACGCTGATGGCGCCGACGCGCATCTATGTCGCCAGCCTGTTGCCGCTGCTGCGCGCGCACAAGATCAAGGGGCTGGCGCATATCACCGGCGGCGGGTTGCTCGAGAACATTCCGCGCGTCCTGCCGCGCGAGGTGCACGCGCATGTCGATGCCGACGCATGGGAGCAGCCGCGGCTGATGGCGTTCCTGCAGGCGCAGGGCGCGATCGAGCCCGAGGAGATGGCCCGCACCTTCAACTGCGGGATCGGCATGGCGGTGGTGGTTGCCGCCGATCAGGCCGACGACGTGGCCGAGGCGCTGCGCGCGGCGGGCGAGACCGTCCATACGATCGGGCGGATCGAGGCCGGTCCGCGCGGCTGCTCCGTCACCGGCAGCACCGAGACGTGGAGCGCGCGCGCCGACTGGACGGCGACGCACCACCAATGAGCGCGTCTCCCGCCAGGGTCGCGGTGCTGATCTCCGGCCGCGGATCGAACATGCAGGCGCTGGCCGGCGAGCAGGGCGACGTTTATCGCATCGCACTGGTCGCCTCCGACCGTCCTGACGCCGCCGGGCTGGCTTGGGCGCGCGAGCACGGGCTGCACACCTTCGCGCTGTCTCCCAACGGGATCGGCAAGGCCGCTTACGAGGCGGCGCTGGACGTCGCACTGCGTGATGCGGGCGCGGAGTGGATCGCGCTCGCTGGCTATATGCGGCTGCTATCGGATGCGTTCGTCGCGCGCTGGCGCGGTCGGATCATCAACATCCATCCGTCGCTGCTGCCGAAGTACAAGGGTCTCGATACCCATGCACGCGCGATCGCGGCGGGCGATGCGGCGGGCGGCTGCTCGGTGCATATCGTGACCGAAGAGCTGGACGGCGGCCAGGTGCTGGGTCGCGCCGAGGTGCCGATCCTGCCCGGCGACACGCCCGAGAGCCTTGCGGCGCGGGTGCTGATCGAGGAACATCGGCTGTATCCGGCGGTGCTGAAGGAGTTCGTTCGCTCATGAGCGTGTTGGAAAAGGTCCGCGCCATCGCGTTGCTGCTGCCGGAGACGGAGGAGCGGACGACCGATGGGGGCGTGGAGTTCGCACTCGAAGGCAAGCCGTTCGCGACCGTGTCCGACGCGACGCCGCCCATGGTGCGCGTGCGCGACGCTTCAGGTGAATTGTCGATCGCGCTGGACGGTGACATGGACTGGACCTTGATCGAAGACCGGATCGCCCGAAGCTGGGAAATGACCGCACCACGTCGGTTGCTGGAGGCAGGCGGGCGCTGATGGCGGCGTCGCGCCGGACAAGCACCGCGCCACCGCCCTTCGCGTCATCTCAGACTGGATCAGGGATATCGCTTTGAGCCGGATCGAGACAAAGAAGCGAGGTTCGGCATCAGGTCCGGGGCGACGACGCTTCCTGCCGTGGCGTGATCCCAAAGATTGAGCCACTTGCGTGAAAGCGGCATCAAGCCTGGCTAGATCCGGCCCTCATGCGCCGTGCCGCTCGTCTCATGGACGGTGGCGACATCGATCGGATGATCGAAGGCGATACCGGTGCGGCCTTCGGTCTGCCACACCACGCGCCCCGCCACCCAGCCAAGCCCGTTGAGCTTGATCTCGACCGCGCTATCGGGCGGCAGCGGATGCGGCGTCTCCGCCATCAGCCCACCCGCCGAGACGTTGCGGATCCGCACGAGGAACCCCGCATCCTCGGCATGGACGCGCATCCGTGCCGACAGATGGATCTCGCCACGCCCGCGTTCGTCGGGCTGGCCCGCAGCCTTGTGGTCGTCAACCAAGCTGTGTCTCGACTGCCCCATGTAACCCGCCCGCTCGTTCCAGCCGGACGGTTGCGTCAAAATGATTGATGAAGGGTTAAGATCCGCGTCAATCGTCGCGCGACACCTTCTCGGCGCGCTCGTGCCGCTCCTGCGCCTCGACCGTCATCGTCGCGATCGGACGCGCCTCCAGCCGACCGAGGCTGATCGGCTCGCCGGTGACCTCGCAATAGCCGTATTCGCCATCCTCGATCCGACGCAACGCCGCGTCGATCTTCGAGATCAGCTTGCGCTGCCGGTCGCGGGTGCGAAGCTCGAGCGACCAGTCCGCCTCGCTCGACGCGCGATCGTTGAGATCGGCCTCGCGCAGTGAGTCGACCTGCAGTTGCGACAGCGTGCCCTGCGCCTCGCGACGGATCGCCTCTTTCCAGGCGAGCAGCTTGTGACGGAAATATGCCTGCTGGCGCGGGTTCATGAACGGTTCGTCCGCGCCGGGGCGGTATCCATCCGGCATCGGGCTGGAGAGCGCCTCCGGCTCGTCAAACGCGTCTTCGACCTGACTCATCACCGTCGCCATGACCTTCTCCCGCCCACGTGAAGGATGTCGTCAGCATCTCTGCACGCCCCTTTGGGCGCGCCTATAATCGTCTGATCGGTCCTCTACAAGCGAGCAGGATGGTCGTAGTCGATACGATATGTCGCATCGCTGAACACGGGACGTCGGCGGGCGAAACGCGCCCGCCGACCGGTCGAGATCAGGCGGAGAGCAGCGCCTTCTCGATGTCGGGGATCGGATGCCCGGTCAGATCCTTGTCGAGCTCGCCGGTCAGCCGCGCGCTCACCTCCTTGTGATAATGTTTGCGCAGCTCGCCCAGCGTGCGCGGCGGCGCGATCACGATCAGCGACTCGAAATCGTTCGACAGCGCACGACGCTTGAGCAGGTCGGCCGCGTCGGCGGCGAAGCGATCCTCCTCCAGCTGGTGGAAGTCGGTCTGCTCGAAGCTGCCGCGCGACGGCGCGAACTGCGCGCCGCCGCCCTGTGCATGGCCCGAACCGCCCTGTGCGGCATTGGGCGCGCCTGCCCCGCTCTGCGTCGACGAGGCACCGCCGGCCGCATCGGTCGCCTGATCGCGGGTGGCGGGATTGGCGCGTTCCTCGGCGTGTTCGACCTGCAGGTTCGGGTAATCGGCGTCGCCTTCGTTGCGCAGGAACAGCAGCTTGCGGCCATCGGCGACCAGGACGACCGAATTGTGTGGGACCTGCATGGACGTTTCTCCTTCTGCTCGTTGCGTCACGGGCGAAGAACGCCGCGCGCGCGGCGCGGGTTGCCTCACGCCAAGCGCGGGGTCATAGCGCGGCCATGCACGACATCCGCCTGATCCGCGACGATCCCGCCGCTTTCGATGCCGCCATGGCCAAGCGTGGCCTGCCCGCCAGCGCCGAGACACTCGTCTCGCTCGACCGCCGCCGCCGCGAGGCCGCGACCGAGGCGCAGACCGCGCAGGCGCGCCGCAACGAGGCGTCGAAGGCGATCGGGGCGGCCAAGGCGAAGAAGGACGAGGCCACCGCCGCCGCGCTGATGGCGGAGGTGGCGACGCTCAAGGAACGGCTGCCGCAGCTTGAGGCCGAGGAAGCAGAGACGGGCAGCGCGCTCGACGCGGCGTTGGCGGCTTTGCCCAACGTCCCCGCCGCCGACGTGCCGGAGGGAGCGGACGAGGACGACAATCAGCTGGTCCACGAACGCGGGCAGCGGCCCGACTTCGCCTTCACCCCGCGCGAGCATGATGCGATCGGCCCGGCGCTGGGGCTCGATTTCGAGACCGGCGCGGCGATCGCGGGCGCGCGCTTCACGCTGGTGCGCGGCGACGCGGCGCGGCTGCAACGCGCGCTGGGGCAGTTCATGCTCGACCGGCTGACCCGCGCGCACGGCTATGAGGAGGTCGCCCCGCCGCTGCTGGTACGCGACGAGGCGGTGTTCGGGACCGGGCAATTGCCGAAGTTCGCCGAGGATCTGTTCCGCACCACCGACGGGCGCTGGCTGATCCCGACCGCCGAGGTATCGCTTACCAATATCGTCCGCGAGAAGATCCTGAGCCACGACGTGCTGCCGCTGCGCTTCGCGGCGCTGACGCCATGCTTCCGCTCCGAGGCGGGCGCGGCGGGGCGCGACACGCGCGGCTACATTCGCCAGCACCAGTTCGACAAGGTCGAGATGGTGTCGATCGTCGCCCCGGAGGCGAGCGAAGCCGAGCATGAGCGGATGACCGCCTGCGCCGAGGGCGTGCTCGATGCCTTGGGCCTCGCCTATCGCCGGATGAAATTGTGCACCGGCGACATGGGGTTCACCGCGGCGCGCACCTATGATCTCGAGGTATGGCTGCCCGGCCAGCAGCGCTATCGCGAGATTTCGAGCTGCTCGACTTGCACCGATTTCCAGGCACGGCGCATGAACGCCCGCTATCGCCCGGAAGGCGAGAAGACGACGCGCTTTGTCCATACGCTCAACGGCTCGGGGCTGGCGGTCGGGCGGACGCTCGTGGCGGTGCTCGAGAATTACCAGCGCGCGGACGGGACGGTGACGGTGCCCGAGGTGCTGCGGCCGTATCTCGGCGGGCTCGAATTGCTGGGTGCGCGCTGATGCGGATCCTGCTTTCCAACGACGATGGCTATCATGCGCCGGGGCTGGCGGTGCTGGAGAAGATCGCCGCGCAGCTCTCCGACGACGTCTGGGTCTGCGCGCCGGCGTCCGAGCAATCGGGCACCGGGCGCTCGCTGACGCTGACGCGGCCCCTGCGCGTCAAGCAGTTCGGGGAGAAGCGCTTCGCGGTCGGCGGCACGCCGACCGATGCGGTGATGTACGCGCTTGCCGAGGTGCTGCGCGACGGGCCGCCCGACCTGATCCTGTCGGGGGTCAACCGCGGCGGCAATATCGCCGAGGACGTGATGTATTCGGGCACCGTCTCGGCGGCGATGGAGGGCGCGCTGGCCGGCGTGCGCTCGGTCGCGCTCAGCCAGCGCTACGGCCGGCGCGAACCGGGCGAGGACGTGTCGTTCGCCGCCGCCGAGGAATGGGGCGCGCGGGTGCTGCGGCCGCTGCTCGACCATGACTGGGCGCCGCGCTCGGTGGTCAACATCAACTTTCCCGAGCCCGAGGCGGGCGCGGTCAAGGGCGTGCGCGTCGTGCCGCAGGGGCTGCGCGATTACGGACGCGTGCGCTTCGACCGGCGCACCGATCCGCGCGGCTTCGACTATCACTGGCTGTCGATGGGCCGGGTCACGCCCGCCACCGACGACGGCAGCGACCTGACGACGATCACGCAGGGGTGGATCACGGTGACGCCGCTCCAGCTCGACCTGACTCAGCACGATTCGCTCGCGGCGCTCGGCGACGCCTTCGCCGGGGTGTAGCGCGGCTTGACGCGGCGAGCGGCGAGGTCGGCGGCGCTGCTGCTGCTGCTGGCGGGATGCATCCCCGCCGCCGATCCGCGCTTCACCCCGCCCCCCGCCGCGCCCGAAACGACGGACCTGCCCGCCGAAGCGCCGCCCGAGCCGACGCCCGAACCAACCCATCCGATCGCGCCCGCGCGCCCGCCGCGGCGTGCAGCGGTCGAGCAACTCGCCGCGCCGCGTCCGGCGTGGGAAGCGGCGCCGGTGACCCCCGACGCGCGGCTAGTGCGCACGCAGGACGTCGTCGTCCGCCGCGGCGACACGCTGGGTGCGATCGCTGAGCGGACCGGCGCGTCGATCACCGCCATTGCGCGCCGCAACATGCTGACCCCGCCCTACACGCTACGCGCCGGGCAGCGGCTCGTCATCCCCGGCGGGCGCTACCACCGCGTCGACCCCGGCCAGACCGGGATCGGGATCGCGCGCGCCTACGGCGTGCCGTGGAGCGAGGTGGTCGCCGCCAACGACCTGCGCGAGCCGTTCGTGCTGGTCACCGGACAACGCGTGCTGATCCCCACCCGCCCCGCCTCCGCCGCGGCGCGCGCGGCGGCGTTCACGCTCGACGTCGACACGATCCTGACCGGCGGCGAACCCGCGGTGGCGACCGGCCGCGCGCCGGTCCGCCCCGTGAAGGGTGCGGCGAGGGTGCCCTCTCCTACCGTCCCGGTCGCCCCGCCCAGCGCCGCGCCCGGCCGCTTCAGCTGGCCGCTGGACGGAAGGATCGTCCGGCGTTTCGGCGTCGGGCGCAGCGGTGAGCGCTTCGACGGGATCGAGATTGCGGTGCCGTCGGGTACGGAAGTGAAGGCAGCGGCGGCGGGCACCGTCGCCTATGCCGGCGACGGGATCGCCGCGCTGGGCGGGCTGGTGATCGTCAAGCATGGCGACACCTGGACCTCGATCTACGGCCATGCCGGCAAGCTGCTGGTCCGGCGCGGGCAGGCGGTGACACGCGGGCAGGTGATCGCGCTGAGCGGCGCGACCGGCTTCGCCGACCAGCCCGAGCTGCACTTCGAGCTGCGCCGCGGCCGTTCGCCCGTCGATCCGGTGACGCAATTGCCGCGCCGCTGACGCGCGTGTAACGACGCCAGCGCTATGACCGAATATCAGTCCGACCTGCTCCGCACGCTGACCGCGCGCGGCTACATCCACCAGATGACCGATGCCGCCGCGCTCGACGCGCTGGCTGCCAAGCAGGTCGTGCCGGGCTATATCGGCTTCGACCCGACCGCGCCGTCGCTGCATGTCGGCAGTTTGGTGCAGATCATGCTGCTGCGCCGGCTGCAGCAAGCCGGCCACAAGCCGGTCGTGCTGATGGGCGGCGGCACCGGCAAGATCGGCGATCCGAGCTTCAAGGACGAGGCGCGCAAGCTCAACAGCGACGAGGTGATCGCCGCCAATGTCGCGGGCATCAAGCGCATCTTCGACCGCTTCCTGACCTTCGGCGATGGCCCCAGCGATGCGGTGATGCTCGACAATGCCGAATGGCTCGATAAGCTGGAGTACATCCCGTTCCTGCGCGAGGTCGGGCAGCATTTCAGCGTCAACCGGATGCTCAGCTTCGATTCGGTCAAGCTGCGGCTCGACCGCGAACAGTCGCTGTCGTTCCTCGAATTCAACTACATGATCCTGCAAGGCTACGATTTCCGCGAGCTGGCGCGGCGCGCGGGCGTGCGGCTGCAGATGGGCGGCAGCGATCAATGGGGCAATATCGTCAACGGCGTCGAGCTGGCGCGGCGGATGGACGGCACCGAGGTATACGGCGTCACCACGCCACTGCTCACCACCGCCTCGGGCGAGAAGATGGGCAAGACCGTCGCGGGCGCGGTGTGGCTCCACGAGGACCAGCTGCCGCACTTCGATTACTGGCAATTCTGGCGCAACACCGACGACCGCGATGTCGGGCGTTTCCTGCGGCTGTTCACCGATCTGCCGCTCGACGAAATCGCGCGACTGGAGGCGCTGGACGGCGCGGAGATCAACGAGGCCAAGAAGGTGCTGGCCAATGAGGCCACCGCTATGTGCCGCGGCCGCGCCGCCGCGGAGGACGCCGCCGAAACCGCGCGCAAGACCTTCGAGGAGGGCGCGAGCGGTGCGGGGCTGCCGTCGGTGGTCGCGCCGGGGACGACGCCGCTGGTCGACGTGCTGGTTTCGCTCGGCTTCGCCGCCTCGAAGGGTGAGGCACGCCGGCTCATCAAGGGCGGCGGCGCGCGGATCGACGGCGAGAAGGTCGCCGACGAGGCGGCGGTGGTGACGGTGGCGCACGCGCCGGTGCGCATCTCCGCGGGCAAGAAGCACCACGGGATGGTGAACCCCGCTTAACGTCTTCGCTCACTCCACGTTAACCCCGGTCAAGTCATAAGGCCGGGGTAGCGTAGGAGGACGACATGGCCGTACGATCGGCGACGATAGCGTATGAGGATCGCGTCGAGCCGCGCGACGAGACGCTGCATCGCACGCGATTGACCGTCGCCAGCGGCGAACCGCGGCTGGTGACGATCGTCAACGTCTCGCCCAACGGCTTCATGGCGCGCAGCGACGAGGCATTCGCGGTCGGCGATGTCGTCAGCGTCACCCTCCCGGTCGCGGGCAGCTTCAGCGCCGAGGTGCGCTGGGCACTGGGCGGGCGGATCGGCTGCAAGCTCGCGCAGGAACTGCCGCCGGCACTGTACCAGTTCGTCCTGGCGGCGATGCGCTAGCCGGGTTACCCGCGCCGGAACACCACCACGCCGATCAGCACCAGCGCGATCCCGGCGAGCTTGGTCACCGTCACCGGCTGCTGCGGCAATTGCAGCAGCCCGAAATGGTCGAGCGTCAGCGCTGCGACCAGCTGGCTGGCGATCGCGATACTGAGCGCCGCCGCGATACCGAGCCGCGGCGCCGCGAAGGCGAGCGCCGCGACGAACGCCGCGCCATAGAGGCCGCCGAGCCACGCCCACCATGGCGCGCCCTTCAGCGCCGACAGCGGCGTCCGATCGAACGCCCAGACGACCAGCAGCGTGGCGGTGCCGACCGAGAACGACACCAGCGCCGCGAGCCACACCGAGCCGGATACCCGCGCCAGCGCGGCGTTGGTCGGCGGCTGAACCGCGAGCCCCAGTCCCGCGAGCACGACGATGATGATCGGCATCAGATTGGGCAAATAGCTTCTCCTCTCCAACGTCATTGCGAGCGTAGCGAAGCAATCCAGCGCCGGACCAGGACGCCCTGGATTGCTTCGCTACGCTCGCAATGACGATCACTCACCCGGATCGCAGCAACGCCACACCCGCATCCCGCTCAAACAAATATAGCGCGATCCGCGCTGCCTGCCCGCGCGCGCCGTTCAGCCCGCCGTCGCGATCGATCAGCAATCGCGCATCGTCGGTCGCGGCGGGCAGCAGCTCGGACAGCAACTCTGGCGTGGCGAGCCGGAACATCGCCTCGCCCGACTGCCGCGTGCCGAGCAACTCGCCCGCCCCGCGCAGCCGCAGGTCTTCCTCGGCGATCCGGAAGCCGTCGTTGGTCTCGCGCATCAGCGCCAGCCGCGCGCGCGCGGTCTCGCTCAGCGATCCGCCGCGCAACAACAGGCACACCGACCGACCGCCGCCGCGCCCGACCCGCCCGCGCAATTGGTGAAGCTGCGCCAGCCCGAAGCGATCGGCATGTTCGATCACGATCAGCGTGGCATTGGGCACGTCGACCCCGACCTCGATCACCGTCGTCGCGACCAGCACGCCGATCTCGCCGGCCGAGAAGCGCGCCATCACCGCGTCCTTCTCCGCGCCCTTCATCCGCCCGTGCACCAGCCCGACGCGCTCGCCGAACCGGCTCGCCAGCGCCGCAGCGCGCGCCTCGGCGGCTTGCAGGTCGCTGGTCTCGCTCTCCTCGACCAACGGGCAGACCCAATAGGCCTGCTTGCCCTCCGACAGATGCCGGCCGAGCGCGTTGATGACCTCGTCGACGCGTTCCTCGGACACCACCCGCGTTTCGATCGGCTCGCGGCCCGGCGGCATCTCGTCGAGCCGGCTCTGGTCCATCTCGCCGTGCAGCGCGAGCGTCAGCGTGCGCGGGATCGGCGTCGCCGTCATCGCCAGCAGATGCGGCGGGGTACGGCCCTTGGCCTGCAACAGCATCCGCTCGGCGACCCCGAAGCGATGCTGTTCGTCGACCACCACCAGCCCGAGGTCGCGATAGCTGACCGCCTCCTGAAAGATCGCGTGCGTTCCGACCAGGATGTGGATCGACCCGTCCGCCAGCCCCATCAGCGTCGCCTCGCGCGCGCGGCCCTTGTCGCGCCCGGTCAGCACCGCGATCTCGATTGGCAGCCCGGCGAGCGTGCGGCGCAGTGTCTCGTAATGCTGGCGGGCAAGGATCTCGGTCGGCGCGAGCATCGCCGCCTGCGCGCCGGCCTCGACCGCGATCAGCAGCGCCATCGCCGCGACCAAGGTCTTGCCCGAGCCGACATCGCCTTGCAGCAGCCGCAGCATCGGCGCGCTCTGCGCCAGATCGCCCTCGATCTCGCGGACGCTGCGCGCCTGTGCGCCGGTGAGTTGATAGGGCAGCCGCAGCATGTCGCGCAGCCGCCCGTCGCCCTGCAAGGCACGGCCACGCCGCTTGCGGGTGTCGGCGCGGACGATCGACAGCGCGAGCTGGTTGGCGAAGACCTCGTCATACGCCAGCCGCGCGCGGGCTATCGCATCGGCGGGATCGGCGTGGAGCCGCGTCATCGCCTCGCGCCATGCGGGCCAGTCGCGCTGCGCCTTGAGGCTCGGCTCGATCCACTCGGGCAGGTCTGGCGCGCGCGCCAGCGCCTGCTCGACCAGCGCGCCGAGCCGCCGCGAGGTCATGCCTTCGGTCAGCGGATAGATCGCCTCACGCTCGCGGAAGTCGCCGTCCTCGCCGCCGACTTCCGGGTGGATGATCTGGAGATCCTGTCCATATTGGTCGAGCCGTCCTGACACCCTCCGCGGCTCGTTCAGCGGCAACAGCTTCCGCACCCGCCCCGACCCACCGCCGAAGAACACCAGCGCGACGGTATTGCCCTGCGCGTCGCGCGCCACGACGCGGGTCGGCGCGCGCGGGCTGCTGCTGATACGATAATCGGTCGGGGTCAGCGTGATCGCGATCGTCCGCCCGACATCGCTCTGCATCAGCTCGTCGCGTGGCCACCGGTCGACCCAGCCCGAGGGGACGTGGAACAGCAGGTCGAGCACGCGCGCGATTCCCAGCCGATCGAGCGGCTTGGCGAGTGCAGGGCCGACGCCCTTCAGCGCCTCCACCTCGGCGAACAACGGATTGAGGATATCGGGTCGCATGACTATCTGGTGGCGATACCCTGCCCCGACGGTCGCCGCCAGCGCCCGCCGGTCGTTTTGCATTGGAACGTTATGGACCACGACATCCGCCTGAAACGCCTGCGCTTCCGCGCCTGGCACCGCGGCACGCGCGAGGCCGATCTGATGATCGGCGGCTTCTTCGACGCGCATAGCGCGACGTGGAACGCCGAGCAGCTCGACTGGTTCGAGCGGCTGCTGGAGGAGCAGGACGTCGACATCATGGGCTGGGCGATCGGCTCGCTCCCCTGCCCGGCGGAATGGGAGGGCGCGATGATGCAGACGATGCGGCGTGTCGATTTCGTGACGGTGCTCGACACGGGGATGTGACCCCATGTTCGCCCCTCCCTTTAAAGGGGCGGGTGGGGTGGGTGGAGGCTTGGCGATACGGCCGCCGCCGCCCCCGCCCTTCCCGTACCACCCGGACGCCACCCACCCCCTGCCCCTCCCTTGAAAGGGAGGGGGGAGATAGAATGCCCAACCTCTCCACCATCCTCAAAGCCACCGTCCCGCTCACGCTCTCGGGCGTCCCCGGCGGCTTCCTCCCCTCGCTGCTCGCCGATCTCGCGCGCGCCGCGCCGCGCCGCGCGGTGTTCGTCGCCGCCGACGAGGCGCAGATGCGCAGCATCGCCGCCACCGCGCCGTTCTTCGCGCCCGAGCTGGAGGTCGTGCAGCTCCCGGCGTGGGATTGCCTCCCCTATGACCGCGCCTCGCCGACGCTGCGGGTAATGGCGGAACGGATCGGCGCGCTGCATCGCCTTCAGCAGAAGCTCGCCGGTCCGCAGCTCGTGCTGACCACCGTCAACGCGCTGACGCAGCGCACGCTGACGCCGTTCCGCATCCGCCAGCTGGTCGCCGAGCTGAAGCCCGGCGCGCGGATCGACCGGGACGCGCTCGGCACCTTGTTGCAGGCGAACGGCTATGTCCGCACCGACACCGTTCACGATGCCGGCGAATATGCGGTGCGCGGCGGGATCGTCGACCTGTTTCCGAGCGGCGAGGAACAGGCGCTGCGGCTCGACTTCTTCGGCGACGAGATCGAAAGCGTCCGCACCTTCGATCCCGGCGACCAGCGCACCACCGGGCGGCTCGACGGCTTCGTGCTGCTCCCCGCCTCCGAGGCGCTGCTCGACGACGACAGCGTCAAGCGCTTCCGCACTCGCTATCGCGAGAAGTTCGGCGCGACCGCGACCGGCGACCCGCTCTATCAGGCGGTCAGCGAAGGGCGGCGGCTGGCGGGGATGGAGCATTGGCTGCCGCTGTTCGAGGAGAAGCTGGCGACGCTCTGGGACCATCTCGGCGACGATGCCGTGGTGGTGCGCGACGCGGGCACCCCGGCGGCGGTCGAGGGCCGGCTCGACGCGATCGCCGATTATTACGAGAACCGGAAACGCGCCGAAGCGGCCGAGCCCGGCAGCTACCGCGCGCTCCCCGCCAAGACGCTCTATCTCGACGCGGAGGAATGGCGCGCCGAGGTCGCCGGGATGCCCGCGCATCTGGTCACGCCATTCCACGAACCCGAATCGTCGACCGTGCTCGACTTCCAGGTCGACGGCCCGCGCGACTTCGCGCCGGAGCGCGCTAATCAGGCCAACGTCTATGAGGCGGTGGTCGCGCATATTGCACGGCTGAAGAAGGACGGGCGCAAGCCGATCCTCGCCAGCTATTCGGTCGGCGCGCGCGACCGCCTCAAGAACCTGCTCGACGATCACGGGCTGGTCGGCGCGCGACTCGCGGAGACGTGGCAGGACGCGCTGGGTGCTGCCGACCGCGGCGTCGCGCTGACCGTCGTCGGGCTCGACCACGGCTTCACCGCGCCCGACGTTGCGGTGTTGACCGAGCAGGACATGCTCGGCGACCGGCTGATCCGCCGCGCCAAGCGCCGCAAGTCCGCCGACGCCTTTCTCGCCGAACTCGCGACGCTGTCGCCGGGCGATCTGGTCGTCCACACCGATCACGGCATCGGCCGTTATGTCGGGCTGACGCAAGTGCCGGTCGCCAAGGCGCCGCACGATTGCGTCGCGCTCGAATATGCCGGGGGCGACAAGCTCTACATCCCGGTCGAGAACCTCGAGGTCCTCTCGCGCTACGGCTCGTCGGAGGAAGGCGCGAGCCTCGACCGGCTTGGCGGCGAGGCGTGGCAGCGCCGCAAGTCGAAGATGAAGGAGCGGATCCGCGAGATCGCGGGCACCCTGATCGCGGTTGCCGCCGAACGCGCGCTCCGCCCCGGCGAAGTCGCCGAGCCCGACGCGAGCGGCTATCCGGCGTTCGTCGACCGCTTCCCCTATGAGGAAACCGACGATCAGGACCGCGCGATCAGCGACGTGCTCGACGATCTTGCCGCCGGCAAGCCGATGGACCGGCTGATCGTCGGCGATGTCGGCTTCGGCAAGACCGAGGTCGCACTGCGCGCCGCCTTCGTCGCGGCGATGGCCGGGATGCAGGTCGCGGTGGTCTGCCCGACCACCCTGCTCGCCCGCCAGCACTACCAGAATTTCTGCGCGCGGTTCGACGGCTTCCCGGTCGAGATCGGCCGCCTGTCGCGGCTGGTGACCGCCAGCGAGGCGAAGAAGGTCAAGGACGGAATCGCGAACGGCACGATCGACATCGTGATCGGCACCCACGCGCTGCTCGCCAAGAACGTCGACTTCAAGCGACTCGGCCTCGTGATCGTCGACGAGGAACAGCGCTTCGGCGTGACCCACAAGGAGCGGCTAAAGACGCTGCGCGCCGACGTCCACATGCTGACGCTGACCGCGACGCCGATCCCGCGCACGCTCCAGATGGCGATGGGCGGTCTGCGCGAACTGTCGGTGATCCAGACCCCGCCGGTCGATCGCCTTGCGGTGCGCACCTATGTGATGCCGTGGGATCCGGTGGTGCTGCGCGAGGCGTTGCTGCGCGAACATTACCGCGGCGGGCAGAGCTTCCTCGTCACCCCGCGCATCGCCGACCTGCCCGACATCGAGGATTACCTGCGCCGCGAGGTGCCCGAGATCCGCTATGTCGTCGCGCACGGCCAGATGGCGCCGACCGAGGTCGAGGAGCGGATGTCGGCCTTCTACGACAAGAAGTTCGAGGTGCTGGTCTCGACCACGATCATCGAGAGCGGAATCGACATTCCCTCCGCCAATACGATGATCGTCAACCGCGCCGACCGCTTCGGCCTCGCACAACTCTACCAGCTGCGCGGCCGGGTCGGCCGGTCGAAGACGCGCGCCTATGCCTATATGGTCGCCCCGCCCGAGCGGCAGATGACCGAGGCGGCAGAGAAGCGGCTCAAGGTGCTGAGCGATCTCGATACTTTGGGCGCGGGGTTCCAGCTTGCCAGCCACGATCTCGACATCCGCGGCGCGGGCAATCTGCTCGGCGACGAGCAATCGGGGCATATCAAGGAGGTCGGCTACGAGCTCTACCAGTCGATGCTGGAGGAGGCGATTCTCGAGGCCAAGGCCGGCGGGCTGCGCGAGCGCCAGCGCGACTTCTCGCCGCAGATCAGCGTCGACGCGCCGATCCTGATCCCCGAGGATTATGTCCCCGATCTCGACCTGCGCATGGGCCTGTATCGCCGTCTCAACGAGGTCGACGAGGTACCGGGGCTCGACGCCTTTGCCGCCGAGATGATCGACCGCTTCGGCCCGCTGCCCGAAGCGACCGACAATCTGGTCAAGATCATGGAGATCAAGCTCAACGCCAAGAAGGCGTGCGTCGCCAAGCTCGACGTCGGCCCGAAGGGCGCTTTAGTCGCCTTCCACGACGATCGCCCGCCGAATATCGCCGGGCTGCTGGCTTATGTCGACAAGCTCGGCGGGATCGCGAAGCTGCGCCCCGACAGCAAGCTGGCGCTGACGCGCGTCTGGGCCGATCCGAAGGCGCGGCTGCACGGCGCGCTGCAATTGTCGAAGGGGCTGGCGAAGGCTGCGGGGTGAGTGCGCGTTTCGTCACCCCGGACATGATCCGGGGTCCCGCCTAGCGACGGTGGCCTTCAGCTGCTGTGGTCGGAGATGATCTCCCAGCCATCCTTGCGGCGCTCGAACAGCAAGGTCGTCAGCCCGGTCTGTGGCGTGCCGCTTGCCGGCGTCAGCGTCCAGCGCGCGACGTGCAGCACATGCACCGCACTGAGCGGCCGCCACGCCAGCGGCTGGAAGCTGAGCCGCCCGCGCGTGTTGCCGCCATTGGCGAAGCTCTTCGCATAGCGCTCGGCGATCGCCGCCTTGCCGCGCACGACCTTGTCGCCCGCGACATAGACCGCATCGGGGGCATAGATGGCGGTGAAGCGCGCGAGGTCGCCCGCGTTCCAGCCCGCGGCACTGTCGGCCATCGCGGCGTCGATCGCCGCCTGCGGGGTGGCGACGGCAGCCGCGGCGATCAGTGTCGGGACGATCGGCAGCATCTCACTTCCCCTTCGGCGAGCCGCGCCGCACCAGCTCGATCAACGCCGCATCGTCGAGCGGCCCGGCGCAGAGAAAGCCCTGGTAGAAGGTACAGCCGCGCGCGGCGAGCAACTGCCGCTGCGTCTCGGTCTCCACGCCCTCGGCGATCGTTTCGAGCCCCAGCCCCTCGGCGATCGCCAGCACGCCCTGCAGCACCACGCGGTTGCGCGCGTCGTTGACCGCCGCGGTGGTCAGGCTGCGGTCGATCTTGATATAGTCGAGCGGCAAGGTCGCCACATAGGACAGGCTGGAATAGCCGGTCCCGAAATCGTCGAGCGCGACGCGACACCCCGCGGCGCGCAGCGCCGCCAGCGCGACGGCGGCGGCGCGCAGATTGTCGATCATCGCGCCCTCGGTCACCTCGGCCGTGACCCGGCCCGGCGCGATCCCGGCTTCGTGGACGCGCCCGAGGAAGCGGCTGACGAACGGCGTGCGCGACAGATCGGTCGCGGTGACGTTGACCGCGATCCGCAGCCCCGACAGGGCGTCCGGCCAGTCGGCCGCGCGGCGGAGTGCCAGCGCCTGGACGTGGTCCGACAGCGCCACGCCCAGCCCGGCGCGCTCCGCCGCGGCGAGCAGCGTCTCGGCCCCCAGCTCGCCCAAGCGCGGATGATGCCAGCGTGCCAACGCCTCGACCCCGATGATCCGGCCGTCCATCAGATGCACCTGCGGCTGGAAACGGACATCGATCTCCTGCCGCTCCATCGCGCGGTGCAGGTCGGCGGCAAGCGCCGCGATCGGCACACCGCTCCCTTCCGTCGCGACGCGCGTCGTGACGCCCTCGCTCGCACGGGCATGCGACAGCGCCTCCGCGGCGCGGCGCAACAGATGATCGGGCGCCTCGTGATCGACGCGCCGCGCGACCCCGATCCGCGCACCGAGGTGGATCGTCTCGTTCGCGATCGTGAACGGCTGCTCCAGCGCACGCTCGACCGAATCGACGGCGGCGTCGCCGACCTGCGCATCGCCCGCCACCACGATCGTGAAGGTCGCGCCGCTGCGCACCGCGGCGCTGCGATAGTTTGCCAGCGCGTTGCTCAGCCGCTCGTCGATCGCCTCGACCAACTGATCGCCGGTCATCCGGCCATAAGCGGCGTTGACGATCTCGAAGCTGGTCGGCGCGGCGGTGATCGCGGTGACGCCGTCGGGCGCCGCGACAATCAGTTGCAGTTGTTCCTCGCTGGCGGTGCGCTCGCCCCGGCGGCGCCCGGCGGCGCGCTGCATGGTTCGTGTCTGACGCTCCATGACAAACGTCGTAAGCGGTGCCGGGCGGCGCGGCAATCCGATCTTGCCGCGCGGTGAACGAGTCAATAGCTTCGCGCGTTGTGACGGCAATGATCGAAACCAGCAGCACGGCCGCGCCGCTCATCGACGGCTTCGGCCGCACCATCCGGTACTTGCGCGTGTCGGTGACGGATCGCTGCGACCTGCGCTGTCGCTATTGCATGGCCGAGCAGATGACGTTCCTGCCGCGCGATAAGATCGCGACGCTGGAGGAGCTGGCGATCATCGCCGAGCGGTTCGTGGCGCGCGGGGTGCGCAAGGTGCGGCTGTCGGGCGGCGAGCCACTGGTGCGGCGCGACGTGCTGCAACTGGTGCAGCGGCTCGGGCGGCATGTCGGCGGGGCGCTCGACGAGCTGACGATGACCACCAACGGCACGCGGCTGCGCGACCATGCCGCGGCGCTGCGCGATGCCGGGGTGCGCCGGCTGAACGTCAGCCTCGACAGCCGCGACCCGGAACGCTTCCGCCACATCACCCGCCACGGCGACGTCGCGCAGGTGCTCGACGGCATCGCGGCGGCGCGGGATGCCGGGCTGGCGATCAAGATCAACATGGTCGCGCTCAAAGGGCTCAACGAGGACGAGATCGCGGCGATGCTCGACTGGTGCGTCGCCGAGGGGCACGACCTGACGCTGATCGAGACGATGCCGCTCGGCGCGATCGACGAGGATCGCACCGACCGCTTCCTGCCGCTGACGGTGGTGAAGGAGCGGCTCGACGCGCGCTTCGCGCTGGAGCGCGATGCGGCGCAGACCGGCGGTCCGGCACGCTACTGGCGCGTCGATGGCAGTGCGACGCGGCTGGGGCTGATCTCGCCGTTGACGCAGAATTTCTGCGACGGCTGCAACCGCGTGCGGCTGACCACCGAGGGGCGGCTCTACACCTGCCTCGGCCACGACGATCACCGCGACCTGCGCGCCGCGCTGCGCGACGGCGGCGTTGCGGCGCTCGACGCGGCGATCGAGGACGCGCTGACCACCAAGCCGCGCCGCCACGATTTCCGGATCGGTCGCGGTGATGCCCCGGCTGTTGCCCGGCACATGAGCGTCACCGGCGGATGACGCTCTTTCCCCGGCGGGCGCTGGTCGCCTCGCCTACCGCCCCTGCGCAGGCCGCGCGCGCCGAACTCGCCGACGCGTGGGACTGGTGCCCGCTGGAAGAGGCCGATCTGGTCGTCGCGCTCGGCGGCGACGGGTTCATGCTCCAGACGCTGCACCTGCTGCTGGAGCGGCGGCGCGCGATCGTGCCGGTGTTCGGGATGAACCTCGGCACGGTCGGCTTCCTGATGAACGAGTGGCGGCGGCACGATCTGGACGGACGGATCGAGCGCGCGCGCGCGTTCAAGGTGACCCCGCTGACCGCGACCGCGACCGGCTTCGACGGCAGCGTCCATACGCTGCCCGCGATCAACGAGGTGTCGCTGCTCCGCGAGACGCGGCAGACCGCGCGGCTGGAGGTGCGGATCAACGACCGCATCGTGCTCGACGAATTGTCCTGCGACGGCATCTTGGTCGCCACCCCCGCCGGATCGACCGCCTACAACCTTTCGGCGCACGGACCGATCCTGCCGCTCGGCTCGCAGATGCTGGCGCTGACCCCGATCAGCGCGTTCCGCCCACGGCGCTGGCGCGGTGCGATCCTGCCCGACAAGACGCGCGTGTCGTTGCGCGTGCTGGAGGCCGGCAAGCGCCCCGTCTCGGCGGTCGCGGACCAGCGCGAGGTGCGCAATGTCGCGCAGGTCGACATCGCGATGGACCGCGCGCGCGAGCTGACGTTGCTGTTCGATCCCGAACATGCGCTCGACGATCGCATCACGATGGAGCAGTTCGTCGCATAAGTCGGAAAGATGAAATAAGGGTCTTGCGCGACCAAAATCCGGCTTTATAGACCCCCTCCACGACGTTGAACGCCGTTCCCTGATAGCTCAGCGGTAGAGCTCTCGACTGTTAATCGAGCGGCCGTAGGTTCGAATCCTACTCAGGGAGCCAGTTCTTTTCCGTTCCGGTGCGAGACATCGGCACCCGCGGAAAACCGGCCATCGCGTTCACCTCTCAGCATATTTTCTTTGTCATTCGACCGTCGGGACGAGTCGGCACGCCGTTCGGCCGAGCCGCGCGCGCGTCGGAGCAATTTCGTTCATCGCACGTTCCACTCATCTCGGCTATGCGACGGCTCGTCGCACCGCCCGGGTGCGTTGGAGAGTACGCCATGATGATGAAGTTCGGCCGCTCGGCGTTGGTGGTGGCGCTGGCGGCCAGTACGACGCTGGTCGCGGCCTGCGCCACCGAGACTGCCTACCGGCCCGCCACCGGCAGCGGGTTCTATCGTACCGGTTACAGCGACCTGCGGATCGAGCCGAACCGCTATCGCGTCACCTTCGCCGGCAACACCGTCACCGATCGCGACGTCGTCGAGCGCTATCTGCTGTTCCGCTCCGCCGAGCTGACGCTGCAGAACGGCTATGACTATTTCGTGATGGCCGATCGCGACACCGATCGTCAGGCGCGCACCTATTCGACGCCGGGCTTCGGCGGCGGCTGGGGTCCGGGCTTCGGCGCGTTCGGTGGCGGTCTTTGGGGCCCGCGCTGGGGCTTCTACGGCCGCGGCTTCGGCTACCGCGCCTGGGATCCGTTCTGGGGCGGCCCGTGGGGCGGCTGGGGCGGCGGACAGGACATCCGCACCGTCGATCGTTACGAGGCATCTGCCGAGATCGTGATGTTCAAGGGCACGCCGGATCGCGGCAACGTCCGCGCCTTCAATGCGCGTGCGGTGGTCGAGTCGATCGGCCCGACCATCCGTCTTCCCAAGGCCTCGTAATCGGCCGACACCGCCGGACGGCGGCAAGGGGCATCGGTCCGGGTGACCGATGCCCCTTTTGCTGCGCTCAATGCGGCGCGAGGCCGAGTTCGACACCGGTCTTGTCGTGCAGCGCGAAACGGTCGACGAGGTCGGCACTCGCATCGTTATAGCCGACAACCTCGACCGTCGCGCCATCGCGACGGAGGCGCGCGACGATCTTGTCGAGCGCCCCGACCGCCGAAATGTCCCAGAAATGCGCGGCGGACACGTCGATCACCACCGCCTGCGCCCGCTCCGCCGCGAAGGCACGCGTGAACAGGTCGACCGAGGCGAAGAAGATCTCGCCGCGCACCCGGTAGCGGACCGGATCGCCGGGCTCGCGGTCGACCGCGAACATCCGGCGCACCTTGCCTGCGAAGAAGATGCCCGACAGCAGCACGCCCGCCGCCACGCCCTGCGCCAGATCGCGGGTCGCGACGACCACCGCCACGGTGACGAGCATCACGATCGACGAGGTCGGCGGATGGCGTCGCAAATTGGGAATCGAGTTCCAGCTGAACGTGCCGATCGACACCATGATCATGACGGCGACCAGCGCCGGCATCGGCACACGCCCGACCACCGGCCCCAGCACCGCAAGCAGGAACAGCAGGAACGCACCCGCGGTGAACGTCGACAGTCGCTTGCGTCCGCCCGAGGTGACGTTGATGACCGACTGGCCGATCATCGCGCACCCGCCCATCCCGCCGACCAGCGCGGCGGCGAGGTTCGCCCCGCCCTGCCCCATACATTCGCGGCGCTTGTCGCTGTCGGTGTCGGTCATGTCGTCGACGATCTGCGCGGTCAGCATCGACTCGAGCAGCCCAACCGCGGCCATCGTCAGCGAATAGGGCAGGATGATCCGCACGGTATCGAGCGTCAGCGGCACTCGCGGCAACGTGAGCGACGGCAGCCCCTCGGGCAGCCGCCCCATGTCGCCGACGGTGCGCACCGGCAGGCCGAGCAGGATCGCGAGCACCGTCAGCACGACGATCGCGACCAGCGGCGACGGCACCGCCTTGGTCACGCGCGGCAGCAGGTAGATGATCGCCAGCCCGCCCGCGACGAGTGCATAGCTGTGCCAGCTGACGCCGATCAGCTGCGGCAGCTGCGCCATGAAGATCAGGATCGCCAGCGCGTTGACGAAGCCGGTGATCACCGAACGCGAGACGAACTGCATCAGCAGGTCGAGCCGCAGCAGTCCGGCGGCGATCTGGATGACGCCCATCAGGATCGTCGCGGCGAACAGATAGTCGACGCCATGATCGCGGACCAGCGGCACGACGACGACCGCCACCGCGGCGGTCGCGGCGGAGATCATCGCCGTGCGCCCACCGAGCAGCGAGATGATGATCGCGATTGCGATCGAGGCATAAAGGCCGACGCGCGGGTCGACACCGGCGATGATCGAGAAGCCGATCGCCTCGGGGATCAGCGCGAGCGCGACGACGATGCCGGCGAGGATCTCGCGGCGCGCCTCGCCCGCATCCGCCCACCACGCGGATCGAAAACGGGAAGTGATGTTGGTCATGAGCCTGTTGAAACCACAACACGCATCGGCGCCCGCACGGGACGCTGGGGTCTGGACGATACGTGGAGGTTGCCCGGCGGATCGGCGGCCGGGATAGCCACCCGGAGTTGCACCGGGTCCATGCGGATGCCGGTGCCCTTACGCTTGTCCGAGCGGTTCAGGCAAGTGGGGGCCGCGGATCGACGTCGCCCGGACCTTATCCGGAAACCCGCTTTTACCGTGCGCGCAATGAGAAGCGGGATCCTTGATCAGGTCCGGGATAACCAGGCGAGGCCGATGGCGCGTTGCTGGCTTATGCCGCGCCGTGGCAATGCTTATACTTGCGCCCGGAGCCGCACGGGCACGGCGCGTTGCGGCTGACCACACCCTCCCAGCTCGCCGGATCGTCGCCAAGATCGGCGGCGGTCGGCTGCGGGATCTGGAGCGGCGGGATCGTCGTCGTCACCAGCCCGCGCGTGCCGGCGTCGATGTCGTTGGAATTGTCCTCGCCGGTGAACGGGTCGAAGTGGGTGGTGATGAAGTCGGGCAGGTCGGGCAGCGGCGGCGGCGCCTGCATCTGGAACTGCGCGAAGGCGATCGTCCGCGTCACATCCTCGCGGATCGCGTCGAGCATCCGCTGGAAGAGGTTGAACGCCTCCTGCTTATATTCGTTGATCGGTGTCTTCTGCGCATAGGCGCGCAGGTGAACGACCTGCCGCAGCGCGTCGAGCATCGCGAGATGCTCCTTCCAGTGATGGTCGAGATTCTGGAGCAGGATCGACTTCTCGACCTGCGTCCAGGTCGCGGTGTCCAGCTCCGCGGCCTTGGCCTCGACCATCGCGTCCGCTTCGGCCAACACGCGCTCGGTGACGATCTCGGGATCGAGCGCATCCTCGTTGAGCCAGTCGTCGATCGGCGGGGCGATGTTGAGCACTTCGGCGAGCCGCGTCTTCATTCCCTCGACATCCCATTGCTCGGGATAGGAATTGGGCGGGCACGCTTCGCCGACGATCGCATTGACCGTCTCGGCGCGCATGTCGGTCACCACGTCGCCGACCGTATCGGCATCCATGATGTCGGCGCGCTGCTCGTAGATCACCTTGCGCTGGTCGTTCATCACGTCATCATATTCGACGACCTGCTTGCGAATGTCGTAGTTGCGCGCCTCGACCTTCTTCTGCGCGGTTTCGATCGCCTTGGTCAGCCACTTGCTGCCGATCGCCTCGCCATCGTTGATGTTGTTACGCATCATCTTGGCGAACAACGTGTCCGGCCCGAAGATGCGCAGCAGATCGTCGTCGAGCGACAGATAGAAGCGGCTCAGCCCCGGATCGCCCTGCCGCCCCGAGCGGCCGCGCAGCTGATTGTCGATGCGGCGGCTCTCGTGCCGCTCGGTCGCGAGCACGAACAGCCCGCCGGCCTCCAAAACCTTCTGCTTCTCGACCGCGATCTCGGCGCGGATCTGCTCGATCGCCGCCTCGCGCTCCGGCCCCTCGGGCATTCCGGCGAGTTCGTCCTCGACGCGCATCTCGAGGTTGCCGCCGAGCTGGATGTCGGTGCCGCGCCCCGCCATGTTGGTGGCGATCGTCACTGCGCCGAGCCGTCCGGCCTGTGCGACGATATGCGCCTCACGCTCGTGGTAGCGTGCGTTGAGCACCGAGTGATCGACGCCCTCCTGCCGCAGGAATTCGCTCAGCAGCTCGGACTTTTCGATCGACACCGTGCCGACCAGCACCGGCTGGCCCTTTTCGGCATGTTCGCGAATCTTCTTGGCGATCGCGCGGAACTTGTCCGGCGTGTCCTTGTAGAATTCGTCCTCTTCGTCGACGCGGTGCACCGGCTTGTTGGTCGGGATCGTGACGACGTTCATCTTGTAGATGTCGTAGAATTCCGCGGCCTCGGTCGCGGCGGTGCCGGTCATCCCCGCCAGCTTCGGGTACATGCGGAAATAGTTCTGGAAGGTGATCGAGGCCATCGTCTGGTTCTCGGGCTCGATCTGCACGCCCTCCTTGGCCTCCACCGCCTGGTGCAGCCCGTCCGACCAGCGGCGTCCGTCCATCATGCGCCCGGTAAACTCGTCGATGATGACGACCTTGCCGTCTTTGACGATATAGTCAGTGTCGCGCTTGAACATCGCGTTCGCGCGCAGCGCCTGGTTCAGATGGTGGACGACCTGCGTGTTCTCGAAATCGTACAGATTCGCGCCTTGCAACAGCCCGGCGGCCTCGAGCATCCGCTCGGCACGCTCGGTGCCGTCTTCGGTCAGGACGATCGACTTCTGCTTCTCGTCCTTCTCGTAATCTTCTTCGTTGAGCTGCTTCACGATCGCGTCGACGCCGATATACAGCTCGGACTTGTCGTCGGTCGGGCCGGAGATGATGAGCGGGGTGCGCGCCTCGTCGATCAGCACCGAGTCGACCTCGTCGACGATCGCCATCGAAAAGGCGCGCTGCACCATCTGGCTGCGCTCATACTTCATGTTGTCGCGCAGGTAATCGAAGCCGAATTCGTTGTTCGTGCCATAGGTGATATCGGCGGCGTAGGCGGCGCGGCGCTCTTCGTCCGACAGGTTGGGCACGATCACCCCGGTGGTCAGCCCGAGGAAGCGGTAGACGCGGCCCATCCAGTCGGCGTCGCGGCTGGCGAGATAGTCGTTGACGGTAATGACGTGGACGCCCTCGCCCGGCAGCGCGTTAAGATAGGTGGCGAGCGTCGCGACGAGCGTCTTGCCCTCGCCGGTGCGCATCTCGGCAATCTCGCCGCGGTGGAGCACGATGCCGCCGATCATCTGCACGTCATAGTGACGCTGGCCGAGCACGCGCTTGGCCGCCTCGCGCACGGTCGCGAAGGCCTCGGGGAGCAGCTGGTCGAGCGTTTCGCCGTTCGCCAGTCGCTCGCGGAACAAGACCGTCTGGTTCGACAGCGTGGCGTCGTCCATCGCCTGCAACGCCGGCTCGTAGGAGGCGATCCTGGCGAGGATCGGGTTGAGCGACTTGACGTAACGGTCGTTGGACGAACCGAAGAGCGATTTGGCAATACCGCCGAACATGGGCGTGATCCTGTATCTGGAAGCGGCGCGGCGACGCCGGTGTCGGGCGGCCGCGCGGGAAGAAGTGGCGTGACGAAGCGGGCGGCGCGCTACTCGCGCCGGCGGCCCGCGAAGATCGGCTCGAACGCCGCCAGCACGAACGCACGCGCGATCGGCGCGACGCGGCTGGCGACCGGCGTGGCGCGCGGCGGCGTCGGGCGCGTGGCGAGATGGCGCGCGGCGGAGGCGATAGCCGCGGCGCTCACCTGCTGCGCCATCGCCTGCGCGACCTGCGGCTGACGCGCGGTGCCGCCGACGCCGGTCAGCGCGGAGAGCAACGCGGAAAGGAGCAGCAACAAGTTCACGGGTGCGGACATAGGATGCACGCGCGGACACGTCCACCGCCCGCACGCAGGTAAACCATCAATTTGGCGGGGGAAGCAGGGTTGTTCGATCTACCACCAACACATGCGCCGCTTTAGGCAAACCATCCTCGCCGCGAACAGGCAAGAACCGTTGGCCCGTATCGCAGGCAGTCCGCATCGGATGCCTCTTCTGCTCCGCTGCCCAATCACCGCTCAACGCCACGGTGCAGTTCGTCGGCACACCTGCTGCATCGACGGTCTGTCGTGTTTCGCGCAAGGAAAGCAGGCGGCTTGCCACCGGCGCAGCAGGCATCGGCGGCGGGGTATCGCCGTTACGGATCAGAAATTCGGACTGCAGCCGATAACTGCCGACCGCCTTCACGTTCGCGCGCAACCCCGCCGGGTTGAAGCCACATCTGTTCAAATCGTTCGATTGCAGCTTGCCGTTTACGAGAGACTCGCAACCAATGATGGTGTCGTCCGCGGCAATGGTTGTGATGTTAATGAAGTCGTTTGACTCGGACGGCAGGGGATAATCGGCTTCCCCCGGCAGCACCCAACGCACCGGCATGGTCATCTCGCTTGCGACCGCGCGCCCCTTGGCATCGCGCGCCGGCTCGAACTTTCCCTTGGCGAGCAGGACATCGCAGGTGCCTTTCTCCAATGCCGGTGATCCGATTGAGATGTCGATGCGGCAAGCGGTCGGACGGCCGGTCGCGTCGATCGACACGATCGCGACCACTCGTCCCTGCTCGCCCGCCCGGATCGCTGACGGAGGGTAATTGTCTGCCCCCAGCCACTCTCCGATATCGATCGGCACCGCCGCCTTCACCACGCGGGGCGAGTCCTTCCCCGCCGCCGGCATCGCTGCCGCCGCCACAACCAGCGCCGCCATCCACCCTTTGATCCGCATCGCCTCACGCTCCCCCTTTGCCTGCCCCAACGGCAAAGCTAAGGCGAGGCCATGTCGACGTCCATCTCCCCGCTCGCCACGCCGTTCCCCGAAATGACGACCATCGCCGGTGTTACGCTGCGCGTCGCCCGCGCGCGCTACAAGGAATGGGAGCGCACCGACCTGACCTTCGTCGAACTGGCGCCGGGCACGACGGTGGCGGGCGTGCTGACGCAATCGAAGTGCCCGTCGCCCGAGGTCGAATGGTGCCGCAAGGCGCTGGTGCTCGGCGAGGCGCGCGCATTGGTTGTCAATGCCGGCAATTCCAATGCCTTCACCGGCAATCGCGGGCGCGAGGCGGTCGAGGCGATCGCGGCGCAGACCGCGCAGGCGCTCGGCTGCCGCCCGTCCGACGTGTTCGTCGCCTCGACGGGCGTGATCGGCGTGCCGCTGCCGATCGACAAGGCGCAGGCCGGGCTCGCCGCAGCCTTCGTCGCGCCGGAAGCTGACTGGCGCGCGGCCGCCGAGACGATCGGTACCACCGACACCTATCCCAAGGGCGCGAGCGCGACCGCGGTCGTGGATGGTCGCACGATCACGATCGCGGCGATCATCAAGGGCTCGGGGATGATCGCGCCGGACATGGCGACGATGCTCGGCTTCATCTTCACCGACGCCGCGGTCGAGGCACCGTTCCTGCAGGCCGCGCTGTCGGCGGCGAACACGCGGACGTTCTCGTGCATCACCGTCGACGGCGACACCTCGACCAGCGACACGGTGCTGGCGTTCGCGACCGGCGCGGCGGGAAACACGCCCCTGTCCGGCGACGAGAGCGACGGTGCCGACGCGTTCCGCGCGGCGCTGGCCGACGTCTGCCGGCAACTCGCCTTGCTGGTGGTGCGCGATGGCGAGGGCGCCACGAAGCTGATCGAGATCACCGTCGAGGGCGCGGAGAGCGACCGCTCGGCGCACCGCATCGCGATGTCGATCGCCAATTCGCCGCTGGTCAAGACCGCGATCGCGGGCGAGGACGCCAATTGGGGCCGTGTCGTGATGGCGGTCGGCAAGGCCGGCGAGCCTGCCGAGCGCGACCGGCTGGCGATCCGCTTCGGCGCGACGCAGGTCGCCGAAGGCGGCCTGGCGGTGACCGGCTATGACGAGGCGCCGGTCGCGGCGCATCTGAAGGGGCAAGAGGTGGAGATCGGGGTCGACCTCGGGCTGGGCGACGGCCGCGCGACGGTATGGACCTGCGATCTGACGCACGGCTACATCTCGATCAACGCCGACTATCGGAGCTGACGCGCCATGCTGACGATCTGGGGGCGGCTGAACTCGCACAACGTCAAGAAGGTGGTCTGGCTCGCCGAGGAGGTAGGGCTGGCCTATCAGCGCCATGACGTCGGCGGCACGTTCCCAATGCGCTGATCCCGACGATCGAGGACGGCGCGGTCGTGCTGTGGGAGTCAAATGCGATCCTGCGCTATCTGGCGGCGCGGCACGGCGACGATGCGCTATGGCCTGCCGATGCAGTGCAGCGTGCGCTGGCGGATCGGTGGATGGATTGGCAATTCGGCTATGCCGAGGCGCAGCGGCCGGCGTTCCACGGGCTCGTCCGCCGCCCGCCCGAACAGCGCGACCCGGCGGCGATCAAGCAGGCGACCGAGGCCTGCAACCGGATGATGACGGTGCTTGATGCCGCGCTCGCGACGCAGCCGTGGCTGTCGGGGGGCGCGTTCGGTCTCGGCGACGTCCCGATGGGGGTGTACGTCCACACCTTCTTCGCACTCGGGCTGGCGCGCGCGCCGGTGCCGCATGTTGCGGACTGGTATGAGCGGCTCAAGTCGCGACCCGGCTATGCCGCGAACGTGATGATCCCGCTGACGTAAGGGTTATCTGGCCGCTCGGCGTTCACGATGAAATGAGCAGGGAGAGTAATCGCCGGTCGCACGACATCGATCGTCATTGCGAGCGTGGCAGTCGGTGGCGGTAGCGTGGCGGCGCCCTGCGTCAGCAGCAGCGCCGCCCAGAACATCAGCCCAGCTCACCCTCGAGCCACGCCTTGATCCGCCCCTTGGGCTCGGCACCGACCTTGGTCGCGGCCGGCACGCCGCCCTTGAACAGGATCATCGTCGGGATGCCACGCACGCCGTACTGGCCGGGGGCATCGGGGTTTTCGTCGATGTTGAGCTTGGCGATCGTCACCTGCTCGCCCAGTTCCTCGCTGATCTCCTCCAGCGACGGGCCGATCATCTTGCACGGCCCGCACCATTCCGCCCAGAAATCGACCAGCACCGGCTTGTCGGCGGACAGCACGTCGGACTGGAAGCTGGCGTCGGTGATCTTCTTGGTGGCCATGTCATTCTCCTTCAATGCAGTGAAACTAGGGTGCCGCGCTCCCGCGCTCAACCATCCGCGGCCAAGCTTTGCTCCGGGCCGGAGAAGCGCCGCTTGACGGGATCGAGCAGCGCGGCGGGCAGATCGATCAACCGCGGCCCGGCGGTGTAGAGCAACGCCACCTCGACGCGTGTGTCGGGGAAGATCACTTCCAGCGCAGCGTGATAGGCGGCCATCTGGCGCAGATGATAGTCGGGGACGTCCGCGACGCCGGCCGGCACGCTGCGCCCGGTCTTGTAATCGATCGCGCGGACGACGCCGTCGCCGATCAGCAGGCGGTCGACCGTGCCGGAGATGACCCGTCCGCTCGGCAGCGTGGCGGCGATCGGTGCCTCGGCAAGCGCCGCCGGACCGAACAGGTCGGCATGGGCCGGGTCGTCCAGCACCGCCATGACCGGCGCGAGCACGTCATGCGGGGCATCGACCCCGCGCGCGCCGAGCCAGCGGAGCGCAGCGGCCTCCCGCATGCCCGGCGCGAGCGGGGGAAGCCGTTCGAACAGCGCATGCATCAGCGTGCCGCGGGCCGCCGCATCGCGCGCGCCCGGTGCGGGAGGCGCGTCGCTCACCGCATCGTCGCCGACCGACGACGGGGTCAGCGGACGCGGCGGCTTGGCATCCTCCGGGGCCAGGCGGCGCGCCCAGGCGGGGAGCGCTACTGGGGCGTCCTCCACCTCCCCCGCCCCGCCTTTCGGCGCGACAGGGCGCGCGGGGGTGCGTCCGGCGAAGATCCGCTCACCCTCCCCCTCGACGCCCAGCGCGTCGAGCGTCCGCGCGGCGGCGGCATACCAGCTCGATTCTGGCGGCACGCCCTGCCATTTCGCACTGAGCGAGCCGGCGATCACCAGCCGCTCCTCGGCGCGGGTCGCCGCGACATAGAACAGCCGCCAATGCTCCTGCCGCTCGCGCTCCTCGACCTGCGCGAGCGCGGCGTCGATCGCGCCGGCACGCTCCGCGCTGCGCGGCCGGAACACCGGAACGGGCTTCTCCAGTCCCTCGGGCGTCCACATCAGCGTCGAACGCGGGCTGGCATCGGGATCGGCGGTCGCGTCGGCGAGGATCACCAGCGGCGCCTGCAAGCCCTTCGCACCATGCGCGGTCATCACCCGCACCGCGTCGAGCGGCGCGGCGGCGTCGCGGACGATCTCGACCTCGTCGCGCTCGAACCAGTCGAGGAACCGTTGCAGCGACGGGGTCGACCCGGTCTCGAAATCGAGCGCGGCGTTCAGCAGCTCCTCGATCGGATCGCGCGCCTCCTCGCCGAGCCGAGCCAGCAGCTTGCGCCGCCCGTCGAGCGGCCCCGACAGCAGCAACTCCAGAAACCGATACGGCGTGTCGTAATCGGCGCTGGCGAGCAGTCCGGCCAGTTCCGTCACATGAGCGGTGAAATGGCGCGACAGGTGGCGCCACAGCGAGCCCTGCCGCTCGACCGCGCGCAGCATCAGCTCGTCCTGCGTCCAGCCGATCAGCGGCGAGACGAGCAGGCTGGCGAGGCTGAGGTCGTCGTCCGGCTGCAGCACGAACCGCACCGCGGCGAGCAGGTCCTGCACCGCCAGCGGTGCGGACAGCCGCAGCCGGTCGACTCCAGCCACCGGCACGCCCTCGGCATAGAGCCGCGCGACGAGTAATTGCGCCAGCTCGCCGCGACGCTTGACGAGGATCATCACGTCCTCGGGCCGGAGGCGGCGGCCCTTGCTCTCCAGCATCAGCCCGCCCTCTTCGGGCGGCCCAAGCCAGCGCTTGACCGCCTGCGCGATCCGCGTGGCGTTGGCGCGGACCGCATCGTCGATCCAGCCTTCCTCGCCGCCATCCTCCGCCTCGGTCGCGCCCGCCGCGACCGGCGGCCAGAGCACGACCGCACCCGGACCGGTGACGCGGCTGGCGTGCGGCGGAATGTCCTCGGCCGCGCCGAGCCCGGCCGCGCCGACCGTCGCGATCGCCTGATCGACGAACTCCAGCACCGGTGCGGTCGAACGGAACGAGTCGGTCAGCGACAGGCGATCGAACGGCAGCCCGCGCTCGTGATCGGGCATCAGATCGTCGCCCGCGACCTGTTGCGCGAGCCGCTCGAAATGCCTTTCTGCCGCTTGAAAGAAAACCGGATCGGTGCCCTGGAAGCCGAAGATCGCCTGCTTCAGGTCGCCGACCGTGAATAGCGTCCGCACCGATGGCGCGTAGACGCCACGCCCGACGAAATATTCATCGACCAGCGCGCGGATGATCGTCCATTGCGCGACGTTGGTGTCCTGCGCCTCGTCGACCAGCACATGCTCGGTGATCTGGTCGAGCTTGTAGCGGATCCACTCGCCGATCCCTTCCTGCCGCAGCAGCGCGACCGCGGCGTCGATCAGGTCTTTGAAGTCGACCGCGCCGCTATGGCGTTTAGCGGCGGCATAGCCGCGCGCATATTCGCGCCCGACCTCCAGCGCCGCGCCGAGCCGGTCGGCATAGGCCGCACGGACGCGCAGCGACAGCAGCCCGCCGCACCAGCCGTGCATCCGCATCGCGTGATCGGCATAATCGGGATCGGCCGGCGCGCGCCCCTTGCCGAACGACAACGGATCGCCGTCCTTCTTCGCCCACACGCCGTGCAACTGGTCGAGTGTCGCGGCGCGCTCCTCGACGCCAGCCGCCAGCCACGCACCGATCGCCTCGGCGCGCTCGATGCCGCTCTTGGTGCCCCAGCCGCGGTTGAGCGCGGCGAGCGTGTCGAGCGTCGCCCGATCGATCGCGTCGTCGCCGCACGCGTCGCGGACGTGCGCCGCGACGTCGCCGAGCGGCAGCCCGAGCTGCGTGCGGACGAACGGTGCGATCCCGGCCGGGAGCGCCTCCAGCGCGTCGTGCGCGCGCGCGCAATCGGCGAGGAACTGCTCCGCGCCCTGTTCGCCGAGCCGGACGCTCAGCGCGCCGATCGTCTCGACCGGGCGGGTGCGTCCGTCGCGCTCGGCCTGCACCAGCAGATCGGAGAGCGCCTGCCGGCGGAGCAGCGCCTCCTCGCGCGGCTCGATTGGCCGGAAGCCGGGAACCAGCCCGGCCTCGATCGGAAAGGCGGCGAGCAGGCCCTGGCAGAAGCCGTGGATGGTCTGAATGCGCAGCCCCCCGCCGGGCGCGTCGAGCACGCGCGCGAAGAGCGTGCGCGCGCGCGCGATCATCGACGGCGTCACCCGTTCGCCGAGCGCGGCGAGATCGGCCGCAAGATCGGTGTCGGGCATCCGCACCCATGCGGCGAGCTGGCGATTGACGCGCGCCGCCATCTCCGCCGCCCCGGCCTTGGTGAAGGTCAGGCACAGGATCGCGCCGGGCTCGACGTCGCGCAGCAACAGGCGGAACACGCGCGCGGCCAGCACCTGCGTCTTGCCGGTGCCCGCGGACGCGGACAGCCAGACATGCGCCTCCGGCCGGCTCGCACGAAGCTGCGCGTCCTTGAGCTGTGGGAGCGGGGTAACGGCGCGCGGGGTCATGACGGCGATGCTTCCGTCATCCCCGCGGCGGCGGGAATCCAGAACCCCGGCCCGCCGCGATCGAAGCGAGCCATCGTCGTCGCTGGCTTCCCGCCAGCGCGGGACTGACGATTGAACTCAAACATCGCGGCCATACCATTCGTCGCGCCGCATCAGCTGGTCATACTCCGCATAGGGAGCGAACTCGGGGTGGAGCTTCGCCGTGAATGCTTCTTCCCCGGTCAGCCAGCGCGCCGCCGCCTCCGCGAAGCTGTCGCGTGCGGCACGGACGAAATCGTCGGTCACGATCCGGCCCCCCTTGCCGGCTGGATCGGCGGGGCTCGACACCGAACCGAACGAGTCGCCCTTCTTGGCGAGCGACCAATATTCGAAGGCACTCGCCTCGCCGGTGACACCGGCGAACCCGCCCGCTTCGGCGATCGCCCCGAGCAAGCCGAGCTGCAGATTGAACCCGCCCCGCACCGCCGCGACCGAGGGCGCGTTTCCGGTCTTGTAGTCGACGATCCCCAGCCCGCCGTCGGGCATCCGGTCGATGCGATCGAAGCGTCCGGCCAGTTCGATCCCGGACAGCTCGGCAGTGCCCCGCCCCTCGACCGCGAGCACATGCCGGCCCGCCGCGCGGTCGGCGAGCGTCTTGCCCGCGACCCATTCGAACGCCGCGATCAGCCGCGGCTGCCACAGCGCGCGGAGCAGCGGGTGCGTCGCCGGATCGGCGAGCAGCGTCAGCGCACGCGGGAGCAGCTTCTCGGCATCGCACCCATCCTCGCGTGCCCAGGCCTCCAGCACCGCATGGACGGCGGTGCCGCGCCAGGCCGCGCTGGGGTCGGCGTCGACCGGATCGAGCGCCGACAGCTTCAGGATACGCCGCGCATAGAAGGCGAACGGATCGGCCTTGAGCCGGTCGACCTCCGTCACCGAGATCTGGCGCGGGCGCAGCCGTGCCGGCGGCAGTGGCGCTGGGCGGTCCATAGGCGTCGGTACGCGCGTGCCGTCGAGCGCGCGCGCCCACGCCGCCAGCGTCGCGTCGCGCGGAAAGCGCTCGCCGGTCATCGCCTCCAAACGCAGCCAGAAGCGCGAGGCGAGCGCAGGCGACCGCGCGTCGCGACGGGCGCGGGTCAGCACGACCTGCTTCGCACCGAGCGCCTGTCCGAAATCATGCGCGGCGACCCCGATCCCGCGATCCAGCCCCGGCAGCCCCAGTTCAGCGCGGACGCGCGGCGCGAGCCACGGATCTGGCGCAGGCAGGCCCGGCCATGTCCCTTCGTTGAGCCCGGCGAGGATCATCAGGTCGGCGCGTTGCAGCCGCGCCTCCATCAGCCCGTAGATCGCCAGCCGCGGGTGGCGCTCGCGCGGCAGCAGCCGGATCGCGATCTCGTCCATCAGCATCCGCAGCAAGGGCGCGAACCCCGCCGGTGCGATGCGTTGCGGCCCGCGCGGTGCCTGCGTCTCCAGTCCGATCAGCAGATCGGCGGCGGCGCGCCCCGCCGGGCCACGCCACGCCTCCTCGCCCGCGAGCAGATCCGCCGCCTCGCGCAGGCACGCGACCAGCCCCGACAGGGTCGCCGTTGCCGCACCGAAGCCGCGCGCGACCGGTTCGAGCAGCGGTCGGGCCGCGCGCCACCATTCGGCGGCGGCGGCATGCGCCGGCACCGCGGCGAGGTGACGGTCGATCCCGTCGAGCCCCGGCGCCGGGCGCGGGCCGCGCAATGCCCGGTCGAGCCGCCGCACGCCGTCGAGCCATTCGCCGCGCCCGTCGCCAAGACGAACGAGCGGATGCTTGAGCAGCGTCAGCAACGCCATCGGCGCGAAATCCTGCGCCGCGGCCTCGACGATCGCGGTCAGCAGCGTACCCGGCGGCAGGATCGCGAGCGCGCGCCCCGCGCTGTCGTCGACCTCGATGTTCCAGCGCCGGCAATGCGCCGCCACGCGCCGCGCGAGCATCCGGTCGGGGGTGACCAGCGCGGCAGTGAGACCCGGCGTCTCGACCGCCTCGCGCAGCTTGAGCGCGATCGCCTGCGCTTCCTCGGCCGGGGTCGCGAGCTCGACCGCCGTCACGCCGGTCAGGCGGCGGTCGGCGGCGTCGAGCCGGGTCCATTTGGCGGTGAAGCGCGCCGGCGCCAGCGCATTGGCGATCGCGCGCCCGCGCGCGACGGTCGCGTCATGCTCGCTGCCGGCGTTCCAGCGCGACACCTCGTCACGCGCGGCGCCGATCCGTTCGAGCAGCAGCTTGAGGTGGAATTGCGGATGCACCTCGATCGCGCGCGCGCGCAATCCGGTGACGGGATCGGGATCGTGCGGGCCGAGCGCCGTCCATTCCTCGTCGGGCAGCATCAGATCGAGATCGGCGAACACCACCATCCCCTGCGGGAGTTCGGCCACGGTGCGGAGCAGCCGCGCCACCGCGGGGGCGGAATCGGTGATCCCGGCGGCGCAGACGAACGTGTCCGGGGGCGCGGCGCGCCAGCGCGCAGCCTGCTGGTCGAGCAGGCGGATGCGGCGCTCGGCGGCGTCGATCGCGCCCAGCCGGTCACGCTCGGCCGGCCAGCGGTCGAGCAGGATCCGGAACAGCCGGAGCGCGGTTTCCCAATGATCCGACAGCCCCTCGCCGGGATCGATCGCGGCGAGCCGTGCCGGCGGCACTTCCTCGACGATCAGCTGGTCGAGCGTCGCGGCGAGATCGCCCGCGAGCCGCACCGCTTCCGCGGCATCAACCGGGCGTCCGGCAGCGGCGCGCTCCTCCTCGACCAGCCGCGCGAGGATCATCCGCCGTTGCAGCGGATCGATCGCCGGGGGCAGCGGCGGCGTGGCGTCGGCCGGGTCGAGCGCGGCGCCGACCCCGGCGTCCAGCTCCTCGCCGCTCAGCGCGACGATCCGCGGCAACAGCAGCGCGCCGCCGCTCGCGCGCACGAACGCCTCGCGCACCGCCAATCCGCCGCGATTGTTGGGCACCAGCACTGTCCCGCGCGCCAGCGCCAGCCGATCGCCGCCGAACCGGCGCAACAGGCCCGCGACCAAGGCGTCGGCGAAGGCACGATGCGCCGGAATGGTATAGAGCCGCAGGCCCCGCTCGGCCGGCGGGACGGCGTCAGCCATCCGCGAGCAGCGCCTCGGTCCGCGCGATCGCCCCCGGTACGTTCACCTCGGACCACAGCCCCTGATGAACGAGCCCGTAGGCGCGCCCCGCCTCGATCGCGCGGTTCCAGAAGAGGTTGGTCGAGAACGGTCCTTCCGGCCAGTCGCGGATCAGCCGCGGCGAGACGATCTGCACGCCGGTGAACACGAACGGCGCGACCCGGCCCGGCTTGCGCCGCCCGCTGATCCGCCCGTCGGCGGCGAGATGGAAATCGCCCTGCCCGGTGTGGTTGTGCGCGCGGGCGTAGGGGACCATCAGCAGCAAGGCATCCATCGTCGCATCGTCCCAGCGGTCGGCGAGCTGGCGGATCGCGTCGGTCGGGCCATCGAGCCAAAGATTGTCGCCGTTGACGACGACGAACGGTTCGTCGCCGAGCAGCGGCAGCGCGCGGACGAGACCGCCGCCGGTTTCGAGCAGCTGCGCGCGCTCGTCGGAGACGATCACCTCGATATCATGGACGCGGTGGCGCAGGTGCGCCTCGAGCGCGTCGGCGAGATAATGGACGTTGACCACCGCCCGCTCCACACCGGCGGCCCGCAGCCGGTCGAAGACATGATCGATCAGCGCCCGCCCGCGTACCTCGACCAGCGGCTTGGGGCGCGTAGCGGTCAGCGGCCGCATCCGCTTGCCGACCCCGGCCGCCATCACCATCGCGGTGCGGGGCACGCGCGAGCCGGGATCGGGGCGGATGTAGCGCGGCCGGGTCATGCCACCCCTCGCGCGTCGGCGAGCACCAGGGGATCGCCGCGCCACTCGGGCGGCAAATTCTCGTCGAACCAGCGCGCGACCGGCGCCAGCACCGGGTCGGTCAGATCGCGTTCCAGATACGCCCAGACGCGCGGGCAGAGCGCGGCGTAGCGCGGCTTGCCATCACGCTTCCACAGTCGCGCGAAGATGCCGAGGATCTTGGCATTCCGTTGCGCACCGAGCACGTGATAGGCGCGCACGAACGCGTCGCCCTCACCGGTCGCGTCACGATAGCGCACGAGCATCGCCTCCTCAATCGACGGATCGACGTCGCGGCGGGCATCCTGGAGGAGCGAGACGAGGTCATAGGCGGCGTGCCCGGCCAGCGCGTCCTGGAAGTCGAGCAGGCCAAGCGTCCGCTCCGCCCCGACCAGCATCAGGTTCTCGGCATGATAGTCGCGCAACACCGTCACCGGCGTGGCATCCTCGACATGGTGGAGCACCGCGTCCCATGCCGCGCGATACCCGTCCGCATCCACCGACGCGCCGACCGCGGGGCAATACCATTCGACCAGCAACGCGGCTTCACGCTGCAACTCGGCGCGGTCATAGGCTCGCCACGGTCCCGCCGGCTTGGTCCGCAATGCCACCAGCAGATCGACGGCCGCCTCGTAGAGCGCGATGGCCGCGTCGCCGTCGGCATCGGCGGTTTCGCGCAGGCGAACGTCGCCGAAATCCTCGAGCAGCACCAGGCCGCGTTCGAGATCGACCGCATGGATGGCGGGCGCGGCAAAGGCGTGTTCGGCCAGCCATGCGGCGACCGCGAGGAACGGTCGCGAGTCTTCCTGCGGTGGGGGCGCATCCATCAGGATCGCGCGGCGCGTGCCGGCGTGAACGCGGAAATAGCGGCGGAACGAGGCATCGCCGGCGAGCGGCTCGATACGTGCGCCGCTCCATCCGTGTGCGTCGAGAAAGGCCGGCGCATCCGCCGGCGGAATCATCGTGGCCATCGCCCGTCCCAAGCGTCGGGCGCCGCCCAAGTCAAGCGACGCGCGCCATCCGGCGCCATTGCGATGTCGAGCGCGAGCGCATCCGGCCAGCGCCCGACGCCCGCGCGTTCGGGCCATTCGACCAGCAACGCCGCCTCGTGCCGCGCCTCCTCCAGCCCCAGCTCGTCGATCTCGGCCGGATCATCGATGCGGTAGAGATCGATGTGGAGCACCGGCAGCCGCACCTCGGGCGGATCATAGGGCTGCACGATCGCGAACGTCGGGCTCGGCGCCTCCTCGGCCAGCCCGAGCGCGGCGAGCACCCCGCGCGCCAGGCTCGTCTTGCCCGCGCCCAGCCCGCCGGTCAGCGTCACGACGTCGCCGGCGCGCAGCACGTCCGCAAGCCGTGCGCCGGCCCGCGCCGTCGCCGCGACATCCGCCAGCCGCTCCTCGCCGCGCCTCATCGCCGCGGCAGATCCACGGTGACGGTGGTGCCGGTTTCCGGCGTGCTGTGCAGCACGATCGTCCCGCCGTGCGCCTCGACGAACTGCTTGGCGAGCGGCAGCCCCAGCCCCAGCGCGCGTTCGCCGGCCGCAGATCCGCCCTCGCCCGCAAAGCGATCGAAGGCGCGCGCCACCTGCTCCTCGGTCATGCCGGGGCCGCTGTCGGAGACCACGATCCGGGCGCCACGCGCATTGCCGTCGACCGTCAGCGCGACGCGGCCATGCTCGGGCGCCGCGCCGATCGCACGCCGCAGCAGATGCTCGACCACCTCGCGGATGCGGCGCGCATCGCCGGTCAGCCGCCCGGCCGAGCGCTGCACCTCGACCGCGAGATCGACATGATGCCGCCGCGCGCTCGCGCGCAACGCGTCGACGGCGGCCCGCGCCACTGCCGCCACGTCGATGTCGGCGCGCTCCAGCGGCCGGGCGCCGCTGTCGGTCGACGTCAGGTCGAGCACGTCGTCGATCAGCAATCCCAGCCGGTCGACCGAGTCGAGGATCGCGTCGAGGTAGGCGATCGCGTCCGGCGACAGTTCGCCGGCATAGCCGCCATGCAGCATCTCGGCGAAACCGCTGATCGAGGTCAGAGGGGTGCGCAGCTCATAGCTCATGTTCGCCACGAACGCGGTCTTCACCTGATCGGCCGCCTCCAGCGCGTCGTTGCGCTCGCGCAGCGCCTGCTCCATCGCCCGGCTGTCGCTGATGTCGAGCATCGTGAAAAGCGCATTGCCGTCGGGCAAGGGCACCGCGGCGAACTCGAACTGTCGTCCGTCCGCCAGCGCGATGTGCCCCGCACGCTGCTGGCGCTCGATCGTCGCGGTGCGCACCAGCTCGGCGATCGAGCGCGCGCGACGCGGATTCGACAGCTTGGCGGCGACCTTCTCGGCGATCACGTCGACGCGCGGGTGGCCGGTCAGGAAGTCCTCGTCGAGGTCCCACAGCGCGCGGAAGCGGTTGTTCCAGAGCTGCAGCCGACCGTCTGCCGAGAAGACGCCCAGCGCCTCGAACAGATTGTCGAACGTCGCGGTGCGGACGCGCAGCAACGTGTCGCGCGCGCTGGCCAGCTGAACCTGCTCGGTCCGGTCCTCGAAGAAGACCATCAGACCGCCGTCGGGGATCGGCTGTGCCACGACGCGCAAATGCGTGCCGCCGGGCAGGTGCCAGTTTTCCTCGACCGCGGTGTCGGCGTTGACGAACCAGCCGCGCCGCTCGGCCTTCCAGCCCGGAAAGTCGCGCACCTCGGGCACGCGATTGGCCTCGCGCATCCGCTCCAGCACCCGGTCGAACTCCGGCCGGTCGGCGAGCCATTCCAGCCGCATCGCGAACATGCGCCGGAACGGCTGGTTGCAGAACACCAGGCTGCGGTCGCCACCGAATTGCGCCACGCCCGCCGACAACCGGTCGAGCATCGCACGCTGCGCGTCGGCGAACCGGCGTTCGCGCGCATGGCTCTGCTCCAGCTCCTCGATGTCGATCGCATAGCCGGCGACCCCGCCGACCGGCAGCGGGACGTCGTGGATGCGCAGCGAGCGCCGCGCGCCGCCGATCGTCGCCGGCAACACACGCTGCTGCGGCCGCCCCTCGTCGCGCGCCAGCGCCGCGCCCGCGGTCGGGCTGCCCTGCCCCGATCCGTCGACCAGCTCCAGCCCCCGTCCGACCACTTCGGCGGCATCGCTGCCCTCGACCGCCGTCACATAGGCCGAATTGACCATCGCCAGCTGGAGATCGCCGTCGCGATACCACATCGGCAGCGGCGCGGCCTCCACCAGCCCGGTCAAGGCGTCGAAGGCGTCCGAAAGGTCATCGAAGTCGGCGCGCAGGCGGCGCATCTCGCCCTCGCTGGCGGTCGAATCGTAGAACCACAGGATCACGGCGTCGCCGCGCCGGTCTCCCTGCACGGTCAACGTGCGCCCGCCGTCGCGCGCGTGGATCGTATGCGTGAAGTTCCGCGCCGATCGCTGACAGGACGAAAGCCCATGCGACAGCGCCTGCGCCTCGCTGGGGTGCAGCCCCCAGCCCGCCGCCTCGACTTCCTGGAGATAGCCGGGGATGTCGCTGAACCCCAGCCAGTCCGCGACGCGCCGTGCCATCTCGACCCGGCCATCGGGGAGCACCACCATCGGCTGCATCGGCGCGGCGGCCAGCAGCGTCTCGATCGTCTCGCGCTCGCGGACCGCATCGACCGCCCCGGCGCGGGCGCGCAACCCCATCGCGATCAGCACGACGCCCGCCAGCACGAGCAGCAACACCACCGCCCCGATCGTGACCGCGATCCCCGGCGTGAACGGGGTCATAGAGCGTGCGAGATCCGCGACATGCCGCTTGTCTAGGGTCGGCGCTCCTCACCGGCAAGCGGCGTGGCCGCCGGGCACGAAAAAGGGCGAGGCCAGCGGCCCCGCCCTCCGTTCGCCGTCGCCGAGCCGGCGATCAGTAGCGATAGTGATCCGGCTTGAACGGCCCTTCGACCGGCACGCCGATGTAGCCGGCCTGCTTCGGAGTCAGCTTCGACAGCTGAACGCCGAGCTTCTCGAGGTGCAGCGCCGCGACCTTCTCGTCGAGGTGCTTCGGCAGGACATAGACCTCGTTCTTGTAGTTCTCGGACTTGGTCCACAGCTCGATCTGCGCCAGCGTCTGGTTGGTGAACGACGCCGACATCACGAACGACGGGTGGCCGGTCGCGCAGCCGAGGTTCACCAGACGCCCCTTGGCGAGGATGATGATCTGCTTGCCGTCCGGGAACTTCACCAGATCGGTGCCCGGCTTCACTTCGGTCCACTCATAGTTGCTGAGCGCCGCGATCTGGATCTCGCTGTCGAAGTGGCCGATGTTGCACACGATCGACATCGGCTTCATCGCCTTCATGTGATCGGCGGTGATGACGTCGGCGTTGCCGGTCGCGGTGCAGAAGATGTCGGCGCGCTTCACCGCCTCGTCCATCGTCACGACCTCGAAGCCCTCCATCGCCGCCTGCAGCGCGCAGATCGGATCGATCTCGGTGACCAGCACGCGCGCGCCGCCGTTGCGCAGCGACTGCGCCGAGCCCTTGCCGACGTCGCCGAAGCCCGCGACGCACGCGACCTTGCCGGCCAGCATCACGTCGGTGGCACGGCGGATCGCGTCGACAAGCGATTCCTTGCAGCCGTAGAGGTTGTCGAACTTCGACTTGGTGACCGAGTCGTTGACGTTGATCGCCGGGAACGGCAGCTCGCCCTTCTTCGCGATCTCGTACAGGCGGTGGACGCCGGTGGTGGTTTCTTCCGAAACGCCCTTCAGGTTCTTGACCGTCTGCGTCAGGTAGCCCGGATATTTGGCGACGAACGCCTTGACCGACCGCTGGAACTCGACCTCTTCGTCATTCTCCGGCTCGCCGAAGGTCGCGCCCGCTTCCAGCTTCGCGCCCCACAGCGCGAACATCGTCGCGTCGCCGCCGTCGTCGAGGATGATGTTGGCGGTGGTGCCGTCGGTGTCGGCGCCCCAGTTGAAGATGTCGCCGACATAATCCCAATATTCGGCGAGCGTCTCGCCCTTCACTGCGAACACCGGAATGCCGGCAGCGGCGATGGCGGCGGCGGCATGGTCCTGCGTCGAGAAGATGTTGCAGGTTGCCCAGCGCACGTCGGCGCCCAGCGCGACCAGCGTCTCGATCAGCACCGCGGTCTGAATCGTCATGTGCAGCGAGCCGGTGATGCGCGCGCCCTTCAGCGGCTGCGACGCGCCATACTCGTCGCGCAGCGCCATCAGGCCGGGCATCTCGGTTTCGGCGATGTTGATCTCGGCGCGGCCGAAGTCGGCGAGGCCGATGTCCTTGATGACGTAGTCGTTGTTCTCGAGCACGGGGGCGGTTGCCACGGCGTTGTCTCCACTCAGATGAGGCCGACCAAGGCGTGCTCCCACACCGATCGGCATCCGCGCGCCTTAGCCGCGATCGCCGTCCGGATCAAATATAAAGGTATCTTTATATGTGATCTCCGCACGCCCGGGGTCCCGATCTCGCCGGCCGCTCACGCGGCGGAACGCGGCGCGATCAGCTATGCCCGCTCTGGCTCGACAGCAGCCGCGGATCGACGCCCGCCGCGACGAAACCCCGCGTCCAGCGCTCCTCGACCGGGGTATCGAACAGCATGTCGGTGTCATCGCAGACGTTCAACCAGCCGTGCCGCGTCAGCTCCGCTTCCAGCTGCCCCGGCCCCCAGCCGGCATAGCCGAGCGCGACCAGCCAATGCGACGGCCCCGTCCCCGCCGCGATCGCGCGCAACACGTCGAGCGTCCCGGACAGCCGCCAGCGCGCGGCGACGTCGAGCGTGTCCTGCCCACCCCAATCGTCCGAATGCAGCACGAACCCGCGCCTCGGCTCGACCGGACCGCCGAAATGCACCGGCGCGTCGGGCGCCACCCCCGGGGCGATCTCGAGCTGCTCCAATACCTCATGCAGGCCAAGGCCGTTGACGACGGCACCGACGCCGATCCCCAGCGCGCCCTGTTCGTCGTGGCTGCACATCGCGATCACCGAATGGTCGAATCGCGCGTCGCCGATGCCCGGCATCGCGAGCAGGAACTGCCCGGTGAGATAGGTCGCTTGCTCCATGCCCGTGATCTAGGCGTTCGAGGCCCGCTTGCCAAAGCTTGAAATCGCCTCGCGCAGCCGCCATCGCTGCGCGGCAATCCAACCGGAGTTACCCTTATGGCTATCGGCGTCGGCGATTCCCTTCCCTCCGTCCAGCTCGTCAAGCTCACCCACGACGGCCGCGAACCGATTAACACCGCGGACTATTTCAACGGCCGCCGCGTCGCGTTGTTCGCGGTGCCCGGCGCCTACACGCCGACCTGCTCGGCGCAACATCTGCCGGGCTTCGTGAAGAACGCCGACGCGTTGAAGGCGAAGGGGATCGACGAGATCGCCTGCACCGCGGTCAACGACCCGTTCGTGCTGGAAGCATGGGCGAAGGCCAATGACGCGCAGGGTATCACGATGCTGGCCGACGGCAACGCCGATTTCGCGACCGCGCTCGGGCTCGACATGGACGGCACCAAGTTCGGGATGGGTCGCCGCAGCCAGCGCTACGCAATGGTCGTCAACGACGGCGTCGTCGAGTCGCTGCATGTCGAGGCGCCCGGCGAGTTCCGCGTCAGCTCCGCCGATCACCTCCTCGAAACGCTGTAAGGTCCCGGCGCCCCGTCGTTTGTCGGCGGGGCGACTTGCCGCGGTCATACGGACTATGTAACCGTCCGTCATGACAGCCAACGACCTCGTCCGGGAACTCGACCGGCTCTACACCGCCTCCGTCGATCGACTGAAGGCGGCGATCACCGCCTATATCGCCGATGGCTCCGTGCCCGATCGCACCGCGCGCAACGACGGCTCGTTCGCCTATCCCGAGATCCGGCTGCGCTTCGCCGGCAGCGACGGGCGACCGACGCCGATGCGGTCGTTCGGCCGGCTCGTCAGCCCGGGTGACTATCGGATCAGCGTCACCAAGCCGGCGGTGTTCGCCGACTATCTGGTCGAGCAGCTGACGCTGTTGATCGAGGATTATGACGTCACGGTCGATGCGGTACCGGGGTCGCAGGAGATCCCCTACCCCTACGTCATCGACGCCAATCACGCGCTGAGCCTCGACGCGACATCGGCCGCCGAACTGGCGCGCTATTTCCCGACGACCGAGCTGGCGTTCATCGGCGACGAGATCGCCGACGGTTTGTGGGCCTCGATCGACGGCACGCGTCCGCTGGCGTTGTTCGACGGACTGCGCACCGACTTCAGCCTCGCGCGGCTGCGGCATTACACCGGCACGCCGCCCGAGCACGTCCAGCGCTACGTGCTGTTCACCAACTATCACCGCTATGTCGACGAATTCGTCCGCTGGGGCGCGCAGCAGGTGAGCGACGGCGGGCGCTTCACCGCGCTTTCGGGGCCGGGCGGCGTGCTGTTCGAGGCGGGCGACGATCCGGCGATCCTCGACGACAGCGCGTGGCGGCGATTGCAGATGCCGGCCTATCATTTGATGGCGGACGATCGCACGGGCATCACATTGGTCAACATTGGCGTCGGCCCGTCGAACGCCAAGACGATCTGCGATCATCTCGCGGTGATGCGCCCCGAGGCATGGGTGATGATCGGGCATTGCGGTGGTCTGCGGCCATCGCAGCGGATCGGCGACTATGTACTGGCGCACGCTTATCTGCGCGACGACCATGTGCTTGACGACATGCTGCCGCCCGAGATTCCGGTGCCGGCGATCGCCGAGGTGCAGCAGGCGCTGGCGCGCGCCGCCGAGACGGTGTCGGGACAATCGGGCGACGAGCTGAAGCGGCGATTGCGCACCGGCACGATCGTCACCACCGACGATCGCAACTGGGAGCTGCGCTATGCCCGCTCGGCGCTGCGTTTCTCGCTCAGCCGGGCGGTGGCGATCGACATGGAATCGGCGACGATCGCCGCGCAGGGCTATCGCTTCCGCGTGCCGTACGGGACGTTGCTGTGCGTGTCGGACAAGCCCTTGCATGGCGAATTGAAATTACCTGGGCAGGCCAATCGCTTCTACGAGCGCGCGATCAGCGAGCATATGCGGATCGGGATCGAGACCTGCGAGGAACTGCGCCGCGAGGGCGCGAAGCTGCACAGCCGCAAGCTGCGCGCCTTCAACGAGCCGCCGTTCCGCTGATCGACTCGGAAACACCGCGCCGTCCGTGCGTTGCGCTCCCGAAATCACCGATACGGGAGCAAATCATGGCCGACGAAACCAGCGATACGCCGACCCCGGCGGCGTCGAAGCCCGCCACCCCGCGCCGCCGCGCGCCGCGCAAGGCGGCCGCGCCCAAGGCCGCGTCGCCGCGCGCGACGAAAGCCAAGGCGACCAAGGCGGATACCGTCACCGCCCCCGCCAAGAAGCCGGCCGCCAAGCGCAGCCGCGCGACGCCGGCGAAATCCCGCTCGACCGCAAGTCGCAAGGCTGCGTCGCGGAGCGAGGCGGCGATCGAGAAGGTCGGTGGCAAGTGGGGCGCCGCAGCGATCGCGGGCGGTGTCGCCGCGATCGGCGCGGCGGCGACGGCTGCGCTGCTGACGCTGCGCGGGTCGACGCCGAAGTCGCCGCGGCTTCCGGCACCCGACGCGCCGAAGAAAGCCAAGGCGCATCAGCCGGATGGCAAGGATTCGTCCAAGTCGTTCGAGGGTAGGATCGCCGACGAGAACACCATACCCGAGAAGGCGTGATCCCCTCAGTGGCCCCGGACTTGAGCCGGGGCCTCGCTTTCTTTAGCCGGGCGAAGAAGCGGGATCCCGGATCAAGTCCGGGATGACGGCTCCAGCTTATTCCTTGAGAAAGCTTGCGATAGCCTGTCCCAACTCGGGCTTGGTCACCGCGCTCATATGGTTGCCCGGCACTTCGACATAGCCCGCGTGCGGCAACGCGTCGGCGAGGGCGGGCGCAGAGCCGTTGTCGTCGTCGTCCTTTCCGCTAACCACCAGTACCGGCTGGACGATCGCGTCGAGTGCCTGCTCGGGCGTGCCGACGAACGTGTCGATGATCCCGAGCAGCGCCACCGGATCGCCGCCGGTGGTCTTCAGGAACGCCTCGGCCATCCATTCCGGGCTGCCACGCTCGTGTTTGCCGAGGTTCGTCAGGATGTTGCGGAAGTGGCCGGCGCGGCGGTCAGCGCGGGTAATGCCGTCGAGGCCCATGCCGGCGATCACCACGCGGCGCGGGGTCGCGCCGGTCGCGAGCATCCGCACCGTGGTGCGGGCCCCCAGCGAATATCCGCCCAGATCATAGTCGCTTAGCCCCAGATGCTCGACCAGGGCGTGACCGTCGCGCGCCAGCGCGTCGAGCGGGTATGACGCGCTGTCGTGCGGGCGCGCGCTGCTGCCATGCGCGCGCAGATCGGGCATGATGACCCGGAAACCGGCCGCAGCAATCGCCGCGGCATGGCCGTATTTCAACCAGTTGGTCTGCGCGTCGGAGAAGAAGCCGTGGATCAGCACCACCGGCCGCCCCTCGCCCAGTTCACGCCAGGCGATCCGCTGGCCGTCGAAACTGTCGAAGTACCGGGTCTCAGTCGGGGACATGGCCACGCGTTTCCATCCATTGGCTGACGATGTTCGGGAGGTCCTGTGTTCGCTTTTCGGGCAAATCAGCGGTGTTCCGCCACGCTTGGTGGCGGCTTTCGACACCGAAATGGCCGATCGGGCGCAATCGGTGCGCCTCGTCGAAGCTGCCGACCGTCAGGTCCATGTTGTCGGACGCATTGCCTTCATATGTCAGCGGCGTTCCGCACGCGGCACAGAAGCCGCGGTGCGCGATCTCGGACGAAGCATGCCGATCGGGTTCGCGGTTCGTCCAGGTCACGGCGGCGCGCGGGACCTGTTTGAGCGCCGCGAAGACGCCGCCGGTGGCACGCTGGCACATCCGGCAGTGGCAAAGGTACGCATCGTCGTCGGTCACCGCGACGCTGTAGCGCACGCTGCCGCACTGGCAGCCACCGGTCATGATGCGGCTCATCCCTGCCGCTCTAGGCATCGACCGGCGCCACGTCCACCGATGCTGCATTGCAGCACATCGGTGGCGCGGATAGGGAGCGTGGGTGAACTCCGACGAACCTTTGCCCCATTCCGCGATCGAGGACGCCTATGCGCTGACGCTCGGTTGCATCCTCGTCGTGCTCGGGCTGGCGCTGCTCCACGCGGCGGGGCTGGTGACCGGCGGGACCGCCGGGATCGCGCTGCTGATCTCCTATGCGGTGCCGCTGCCGACCGGCGTGCTGTTCACGCTCATCAACCTGCCCTTCATGTGGCTGGCGTGGAAGGCGATGGGGCGGCGCTTCACGCTGCGCACGGTGCTGGTCGGCGTCGGGGTGGCGGCGCTGGGGACGTGGACGCGGATCGGGCTGACGATCGCGCATATCGATCCGGCGTTCGCGGCGCTGGCGGGCGGATCGGTGATCGGGTTCGGCGCGCTGGCGCTGGCGCGGCACCATGCCGGGATCGGCGGCACCGGGGTGGTGACGCTGTGGCTGCAGAAGACGCGCGGGTGGAACGCGGGACGGACGCAGATGGCGATCGACGCGCTGATCCTGCTGACCGCGCTGGCGTTCCTGCCGCCCGAGCGCGTCGGGTGGTCGGCGGTGTCGTCGGCGGCGATCAGCGGAATATTGATCGCGTGGCATCGGCCGGGGCGGTATCGGGGGTATTGAGCGGGTCGAACTTCCGTCATCCTCGCAGAGGCTCGACCTCTGCGAGAGTGCGGAACCATACCCTCGCTTAGCGGTGCCCCGGCGGAGGCCGGGGCCCAGTCGGGCAGGTGTTTCGGTTGGTTACGACCCGCCCCCAACTGGGCCCCGGCCTTCGCCGGGGTTCAGGAAGGGGGCTTTTGCGGAGGTTACGCCTTCGCCGAACTGACGGTCTAGCGGAAAGGCCGCGCCTACTCCGCGGTCAGCACCGCCTGGAAATCGTCCGCGCCGGTCTCGTCGGCCTTCTTGAGGTGCCGGCGGCCGAGCAGTTCGGCGATCTGCACCGCATTGAGCGCCGCGCCCTTACGGAGATTGTCGCTGACGCACCACAACGCCAGACCGTTCTCGACGGTCGGGTCCTCGCGGACGCGGCTGACATAAGTGGCATCGTCGCCGGCGCTTTCGATGGGGGTGACGTAGCCGCCGTCCTCGCGCTTGTCGACGAGCATCACGCCCGGCGCCTCGCGGAGAATGTTCTGCGCGTCCTCGGCCGACAGTTCGTTCTCGAATTCGATGTTGATCGCTTCGGAATGGCCGACGAACACCGGCACGCGCACGCAGGTGGCGGTGACCTTGATCTTGGGATCGAGGATCTTCTTGGTCTCGACAACCATCTTCCACTCTTCCTTGGTCGAGCCGTCGTCGAGGAAGCTGTCAATGTGCGGGATGACGTTGAACGCAATCTGCTTGGTGAACTTCTTCGGCTCGGCCGGATCGCCGACGAAGATGTTGCGGCTCTGCTCGAACAGCTCGTCCATGCCGATCTTGCCCGCGCCCGACACCGACTGATAGGTCGCGACGACGACGCGCTTGATCTTGGCCGCATCATGCAGCGGCTTGAGCGCGACGACCATCTGCGCGGTCGAGCAATTCGGGTTGGCGATGATGTTCTTGGCCTTGTAGCCGTCGATCGAGGCGGCATTCACCTCCGGCACGATCAGCGGCACGTCGGGGTCCATCCGGTAGAGCGACGAATTGTCGATCACCGTGCAGCCCGCCGCGGCGAACTTCGGCGCATAGACCGCGGTCGCCTCGCTGCCGATCGCGAACAGCGCCATGTCCCAGCCGGCCGGATCGAAATGCTCGATGTTCTGCACCTTGAGCATCCGGCCGGTGTCGCCATATTCGATCTGGTCGCCGACCGAGCGCGACGAGGCGAGCACCGCAATCTCGTCCGCCGGAAACTGGCGCTCGGCCAGGATGTTGACCATCTCGCGCCCGACATTGCCCGTGGCCCCCGCCACTACCACCCGATAACCCATCGAAACCTCCGTTGATGGCGTGGCCCTATCGACGTTGCGCGTGATCGTCCATCCGCTTTCCTAATCGTGCGTGCTTACCTGCCAGGTGGCATGCTCGATGGCATGGACACGCGACAGGTGCTCTACCAGCGCATCCAGTTCACGATCCGGCACGTTCGTGCCGACCAGGGTGGCGACCAACGCGACCTGCTCCTCGCCGCGGTCCTGCGTCGCGAGATCGGCGACCGGCAAGTGTGCATTTTCGAGATGCTCGACCAGCAGATCACCGAGCGGCCCCGCCTCCTCGACCGGCACCGTGATCGTGACGCTATAGGTCGCCTCCACCGCGCCGGCCAACGGGATGCGGTTGATCGCATCGACCAGCGGGCGAAGCGCGGTGTTGGCGAACAGCACCACACCGGTCAGCAACACCGCCTCCGCCACCATGTCCGATCCGGCGATCGCACCGACGCCGGCCGAACACCATAAGGTCGCGGCGGTGTTGAGGCCGCGAACGTTCATCCCCTCCTTCATGATGACGCCGGCCCCGAGGAAGCCGATCCCCGAGACGACATAGGAGATGACCCGGATCGACTCGACGTCGCCGCCCAGTCGCTGGCCGAGGTCGACGAACGCCGCCGCGCCGATCGCCACCAGCGCATTGGTGCGCAGGCCGGCGGTCCGTTGCCGGTACTGCCGTTCCGCCCCGATCGCGGTGCCGAGGACGAAAGCGGTCAGGTAACTGACCGCGGTGTCGAGGAACGGCCAGAGATGAAACAGGGTCAGGAAGCGCATGGCCGGGCGTTAGCGAACGATCGCGAAACCGAAGTGACACCGTTGCGGCGACAAGGTCATTCCGGCTTGTCGCGTACGTGCTGGTCGAGGAAGCGCTCGATCGTCGTCCAGACGTGGATGTCGCGCGACGCCGAGTGCGTCTTACCGGGGTAGAGCATCATCTCGAACGGCATGTCCGCCGCCTGCAATTCCGCCGCCACCTTGGTGGAATTGTCGAGGAAGACGTTGTCGTCGGCCATGCCGTGCATCAGCAGCAGCGGCGTGGTGATCTTCTTCGGGTCGATCACCGCGCGCGATGCGTCATAGGCGACGCCGTCGACGCGGGGATCGCCCATATAGCGCTCGGTGTAATGCGTGTCGTAGAGATGCCAGTCGGTGACCGGCGCGCCCGAGATCGCGGCGGCATACAGGCCCTGATCGGCCTCGATCATCTTCAGCGACATATAGCCGCCGTACGACCAGCCGAAGGTCGCGATCCGACTCGGATCGACGAAGTCGAGCGTCTTCAGATATTCGGCGCCCTTGCGCTGGTCGTCGACCTCGACGGTGCCCATCGCGTGCCAGATCGCGCTTTCGAACGCGACGCCACGGTTCGCCGAGCCGCGGTTGTCGACCTCGAAATAGATCCAGCCCTTGTCGACCAGATGCTGGATCAGCGGGTTCTTCCAGCTGCGCGTCACATATTGCGGGCCGGGGCCGCCATAATGCTGGAAGAACACCGGATAGCGCTTGCCCGGCTCCAGCCGCGGGGTGACCATCTGCCAGTGGAGATCGGTGGTTCCGTCGGCGGCCTTGATCGTGCCGAACCGCACCGGCTCGTGGCTGGCGACGTAGGGCGCATAGGGATGCGTGCCCTCGACGCGGTTCTCGTTGATCCAGGCCAGCCGCTTGCCGGTGGCGTCGGCGAGATAGGTCTGCGGCGGCTGTTCGGGGTTGGAGCGAGTGACGAGGAAACGTTGCGCATTGCCGTCGACGGTGACGCTGTTGTTCCAGCCGCGCTCGGTCAGCCGCGTGATGCCGCCGCGCTTGAGGTCGAGCGCGTAGAGATGCTGTTCGAGGACGTCGTCCTTGTTCGCGGTGAAATAGACGCGGCCCTTCGCCTCGTCGACCGCGACCAGCCCGGTGACGACCCAGTCGCCTTTGGTAAGCTGCGTCCAGCGGCCGGCCTTCAACCGCCACAGATGCCCGTAGCCGTCGCGCTCCGAATGCCACAACAGGCTGCCGTCCTCCATCGCGCGATAGCTGTCGGTCAGGTTGATCCAACTCTTCGCGCGCGCGGTTTCGGTGAACAGCACGGTCGCCTTGCCGGTCGCGGGATCGACGCGAAGCATGTCGAGCTTCGTCTGTGCGCGGTTCTCGCGCTGGACGAGCAAGGCCGAGCCGTCCGGCAGCCAGTCGACGCGTGCGAGATAGATGTCGGGATCGCTGCCGAGATCGACCTTCACCTTGCCTGAGCCATCCGCGCGCAGCACGTACAGGTCGACCAGCACATTGGGCGTGCCGGCGGCGGGATAGCGCTGTTCGTAGATGCTGGTGCCGGTCGCGCCGATCGCGGCGCGGGTGAAGACCTTGACCGGCGTCTCGTCAAAGCGCTCGACCGCGACATAGCGATCGTCGGGGCTCCACCAATAGCCGTCGGTGCGGTGCATTTCCTCCTGCGCGACGAACTCCGCCTCGCCGAAATGGACGAGGCCCCTGCCCTCGCTGGTCAGCGCGCGCGCCGCCCCGCCGCCGAGCGGCTGGACCCAGACGTTCTGGTCGCGGACATAGCTGACGAAGCCGCCGCGCGGCGAGACGGTGGCGTTGAGCACGCCGCCGGGCACGTCGGTGATGCGGCGGACCTGTCCGTCGATCCCGGCGAGATAGAGATTGCCCTCGACCGGCACGAGCAGGTTGCGCCCGTCGGCCGCCCAGTCATAGGCGACGATGCCCTTCAGCGCGCCGATCCGGGCCCGCTCGCGCTGCATCTTCTCGGCCTCCGAGAGTTCGGCGCCCGTGCCGATCTTCAGGCTGTCGACCAGCATCCGCTCCGCGCCGGTGGTGGTGTCGCGCGCCCAGAGGTCGAGCCGGTCCTTGTCGTCGGCGCGCGCGCGCAGGAAGGTCAGCAACGTGCCGTCGGGCGACAGCTTGAGCGCACGCGGCTGCGCGCCGGCGAGATCGGGGGTGGCGAACACCCGCTCCAGTGTCAGCGGCGCGGCGGCCGACGCCTGAGCCTTTACCACCTGCGCCTCAGCCACGGCCGAGACCGCCGTCGTCGCCAGCGCGGCAACGATAAACCACTTGTGCATCCAGAGCCTCCGTCACGCGATCGCTGGTGGCAAAGATCACCGTGTGATGACAGCGGAATCTTGGCGGTGAATGTCGGACAAGTGACGGGTCAGGCGAGCTGCCAATAGGTCGCGTAGCGTTCGTGCGCGATGCGGTGATAGGGGATCAGCCGAACCGGCGTGCCGTCCCGCGCGGCGATCGTGAATTCGAGCGGCGCGCCGGTCGGACGGATGCTCTTCGCCAGTGCGTCCGGCTCGCCCGCCAGCACCGGTACCGCGACGGGTGCGTCGTTATACTCGCCGTATTTGCGCTCGTTGACGATGATGTCCGCGCCCGGCGCCAGCCCCTGCCGGCCGAGCGCGCCGGCCAGCACCAGCGGGCCGTAGGTGAAGGCGACGATCTGCGGCGCGGCGGGCGCCTGTTCGGCGGCTGGCTCCATGACCAGTTGCAGCTCGACGGTGTCGCCGTCGTTCCACGTCCGGTCGATCGTGACGAAGCTGCCGGGCTCGGCCGAGGTCGCCATTTCGCGGCCGTTGACAAGCACCGCGGCGGTGCGGCTCCAGCGTGGGTGGCGCAGCTTGAGCGCGAGCGACGCCGGACGCTTCGCCGCGATGCGCAGCCGCGTGCCGGCCTGTGCGGGGAAGGAAGTTTCCTGTGTAAGAACAACGCCTTGTTCGCGCCACTTGAGCGCGGATGGGATGAACAGGTTGACGTACAGCTGCCGGCCGTCGTGAAAATAGATCGAGTCCCGGTATTTGACGTGGTTCTCCATCCCCGTTCCGGTGCAGCACCAGAAGCTGTCCTCCGGGGTGTGGTACAGCTTCATGTAACCGGGGCGCGCGCCCTGGAAATAGGTCGCCATGCCGCTGTCGGGGTCCTGCGAGGCGAGGATGCCGTTGTAGAGCGTGCGCTCGTAATAATCGGCGTAGTCGGCGCGCGGGTCCTGCAGGAACAATTGCCGCGTCAGCTTGAGCATGTTGTGCTGGCAGCACGTCTCCGATCCCTTGGCCGAGAAGACGTGCTTGTCGAAATCAGCCATCGCGAAGAAATGCTCGTTGTCGCCGTGCCCGCCGGTCGCGAAGGCGCGGGTGCGCGCGACGGTCTTCCAGAAGAATTGCGCGGCGGCGTGGTAGCCGGCGTCGCCGCCGGCCTCGTGGACGCGCTGGAAACCGATGATCTTCGGGATCTGCGTGTTGGCGTGCATGCCGTCGAGCTGGTCCTGCGCCTTCACCAAAGGCGCCAGTACCGCCTTTTGCGAGAAACGTTCGGCAAGTCGTTGATAATCGGCGTTTCCGGTCATAACGAACAGGTCGGCATAGACCTCGTTCATCCCGCCATATTCGGTCTTGAGCATTTCCTCGAACTGCGCGTCGCTCAAGGGCCGGGTCGCGACCACGCCCCAGTCGGCGAGCCGCAGCAGCACCGCCTTCGCCGCCGCGCTGTCGGCGAGCAGCGTCGCGTCGCGCAGCCCGGCGTAGACCTTGTGGAGCGTGTACCACGGCACGCCGGTGATCGGCTCGCCGCGCAGATGCGCCGCGACCAGCGCCGCGCCTTTCGGGAAGGCGCAGACCAGCCCGCTGTTCGCCGCCTTCTGGCACGCCGCCAGCTCGCCGGCGATATAGTCGATGCGCTTGCGATACTCCGGCTTGCCAGTCGCGCGATAGGCGAGCGCGCAGGCGGAGAGATAATGGCCGAGCGTGTGGCCGTGGCAGTTGATGTCCGCCCACATCGGCTCGGATTCCCAGCCGCCATAGACCGGCGCCTTCGGCTTCAACCCGGCATTGACGCGGAAGTTGTGGAGCATCCGGTCGGGCTGGAGCCGCAGCAGATACGCCTCGGTCTGGTGCTGCGCGTGGAGGAACGGGCTGTCGAGCAGCTCGACGTCGCGCATGTCGAACGGCTGGAGCGTGGCCGGGGCGCGTGTGACCGGCGTCACCTGCGCCAATGTCGGCGTGGCGGCCCCGGCGATCAGCGCGCTGCCGGCGACGCCGGAGAGGAAATGTCGACGCGACAGCGGGGTGCAACAGACGATCGCCACGAAACTCTCCTATCGTGCGCAGCTCGGGGTGCGCCGGGCGAGCATAGCCATTACTCCGTCATTTGCCACCCGTTGCCTTCGCGTTGCCGCCTTGCCACTCTTCGCCGAAATCCGGGGGGAGATGATTGATGCGCCGACTGATTCTTACTGCGCTGCTCGCCAGCGCGACGCCGATCGCCGCGGCCGAGCCGGTCACCAAGCAGCAGTTGCTGACCCCGCCGGCGGGCGCACGGCATTTCGTCATCAGCTCGGAGGCCGGCAAGCACGGGGACATCTGGTCGTGGAGCCCGAGCGACGGCAAGACCGCCTATCGCATGTCGATGTCGCTGCGCGGCTGGATCACCGAGACCGACGAGGTCGTCACCAGCGGTCCCGATCGCCGCCCGACCGCGATCGCGATCCGCGGCTTCACCGATTCGGGTGACGCCACCGAGACGTTCAGCGTCGCGCCCGACGGCACCGCGACGTGGAAGACCAGCGTCGACAGCGGATCGGCCCCCTATGCCGGGCGGCGCTACAGCACCTATGGCGGGCCGCCGCTGGCGAACGAACAGGATGTCGCCGCACTGGTCGCGGCGGGGGCGAAGGGCGTCGACCTGCTGCCCGGCGGGCACGCCACGCTGACGATGGGCGACGTCACCGACATCGACGGACCGCACGGCAAGACTCCGGTGCGGCTGGCGTTCATCCGCGGCTACGGCTTCTCGCCGTCGCCCCTGTGGCTCGACCGGGACAACCGATTGTTCGGCTATGCCGGGGTCATCTCGATGCTCCCCGAGGGCTATGAGGCGGCGGGGCCGAAGCTGAAGGCGGTGCAGGACCAGGCGACGGCCGCGATGGTCCGCGACGTCGCGCGGACCTTCCTGACCCCCGCCAACCGCACGCCGACACTGGTCGACCATGTGCTGCTGTTCGATTCGGTAAAGGGCACGTATTTGCCCGACCGCGCGGTGCTGATCGCCGACGGCAAGGTCACCGCGGTCGGCGCGGGCGGGTCGCTGCGCGCACCGCCGGGCGCGACGACGCTCGACGGGCGCGGCAAGACGCTGCTGCCCGGGCTGTGGGACGCGCACCAGCATGTCGGCGAGGACTGGTCGCTGCTCCAGAATGTCGCGACCGGCATGACCAACTATCGCAGCCCCGGCTCGCTGATCGAGGACGCGCAGAGCATCGTGAAGCGCCGGGCGGCGGGCGAATTACTCGCGCCGGACGGCCGCGTGTCGGTGATCGTCGACCGCAAGGACCCGCTCGCCGCGCAGGGCGCGCTGACCGTCTCGTCGGCGGAGGAGGCGATCGCGGCGATGCGCAAGATCAAGGCGGCGGGGATGTGGGGCGTCAAGTTCTACACTTCGATGACCCCGGCGTGGATCGCGCCGGCCGCCGCGGAGGCGCACCGGCTGGGGCTGCACGTCCACGGCCATGTTCCGGCCGGGATGCGGCCGCTCGATGCGGTGCGCGCCGGTTACGACGAGGTCACGCACATCAACTTCATCATGATGCAGGCGATGCCGCAGGAGGTGGTCGACAAGGCGAACACCGCCGCGCGGCTGGAAGGCCCGGCGCGCTACGGCAAGGATGTCGATCTCGACAGCGCGGCGATGCGGGCCTTCTATGCCGAGCTGGCGAAGCGCAAGACGGTGATCGACCCGACGCTGACGGTGTGGGAGCCGCTGATGACCAGCGACGGCACCGCGATCCCGCCCGAATATGGCGCCTTTGCGAAGGTCGCGCCGCCCGCGGTCGCGCGTGGCTGGCGGATCGCGGGCTATCCGCTCAAGGACGGGCTGACGCGTGAGGACTATCGCAAGAGCTTCGGCAAGATGGTCGAACTGGTCGGGCGGCTGCACAAGGCGGGGGTGCCGATCGTCGCGGGGACCGACGGCTGGGGCGTCGAGCTGGTCCGCGAGCTGGAATTGTACCAGCAGGCCGGGCTGAGCAACGCACAGGCCTTGCAGACCGCGACGATCGTGCCGGCGAAACTGGTCGGGATGGGCGACCGGCTCGGCTCGGTCGCACCGGGGAAGACCGCGGACGTCATCCTGGTCGATGGCGACGTGTCGCAGGATTTGCGCAACCTGCGGCATGTGCGGACGGTGTTTCTGGATGGCTACCGGCTGGACGGCGACGCGCTGCGGAGCGCGAGCGGGATGAGTGGGATGCCGGAATAGTCGCTCGTCATTGCGAGCGTAGCGAAGCAAGCCAGGGTTGGACCAGGACGCACTGGATTGCTTCGCTCCGCTCGCAATGACGGTGAGGGGGGCCAGGTGCCCTCCCCTCAGCCGAACAATCCCAGCTCCGCCACCTCGTCCGCGCTCAGATCGATGCCGAACATCATGCTCAGCCGCATCCGGTAGACGCGCGGATCGGTGATCTCGGCCTCGGCGGTCGTCTCCGAGGCGCGGCGGCGATACTGGCGGTCGGTGAGCGACGCGAAGCCGCGCGGGAGGATGATGCTCGTCACCGTCACGTTGGTGAAGCGGCTGGCGGGCGCGCTCATCGACCAGTGATTGCCCATCGCCAGATCGCTGTCGTGCACCGCGGCGGTGGTGAAGCTGTACTGCGGCTGCCACCCCGGCCCGGCCCCGCGGCCATCGGTGGTGGTCGGGTCACCGTCGCGCAGCAGCAGCCACCCGCCCTCCCCGGCGCGTTCGTCGTCGCGGACCAGCAGGAAGCGCGCGCCATCGGGCGCCTCGCCCTGCGCGCCATCGGCGAGCGGCAGGACCGGCGCATAGCTGCCGCCGAAGCCGGCGTCGGCGATCCACTGCTGGCCGTCGATCGTCACCAGCGACAAGGTGTGCGTCAGCGGCGGCGTCGCGGTCGCGCCGAGCCAGACGCGCGCGAGCAACGGCCGCGCCGTGAAGTCGAGCGCGGCGAGCGCATCGAGCAACAGCCGGTTCTGCTCGAAACAATAGCCGCCGCGCCGCGCGGTGACCAGTTTGGCGGCGACGCTGGCGCCGTCGATCGCGATCGCCCGGCCGAGCCGCACGTCGAGATTCTCGAACGGGATCGCGAGCCGGTGCGCGTGCTGGATGCGCGACAGGCCGGCGGCATCGCGGGTCGGACGCGCGGGAAGGTCGATGCGGGCGAGATAGGCGTCGAGGTCGAACATCCCGCCAGCGGTAGCGCGGTTGCGCCGCGATGAGAACGGGTTTGACCGTCCCGGCGCGCAGGCCCATGCCGGATCCCCCAATTGAGGAGGCCAAGTTGAGCGACATCAAGGGTTTGGAGCTGCGATCGATCGTCGACGCCGAGGGTTCGCTGACGCTGCGGCTGGAAGAGGTCACCTATCCGACGCCCGGCGACGACGAGGTGCTGGTGCGGATCGAGGCGGCGCCGATCAATCCTTCCGACCTCGGGCTGCTGCTGGGACCAGCCGATATCGCGACGCTGGAAGAGGTCGGCACGCCCGACGCGCCGGCGCTGCGCTTCCAGGTGCCGCGCGGGCGGATGGGCGGGCTGCGCGCGCGGATCGGACAGTCGCTGCCGGTCGGGAACGAGGGCGCGGGCACCGTCGTGGCGGCGGGAGCGCAGGGACAGGAACTGGTCGGGCGCAAGGTCGGGATGATCGGCGGCGCGATGTTCGCGCAATACCGCCTCGCCAAGCTGCGCGAGCTGGTGCCGCTGCCCGAGGGCGCGAGCGCGGCGGACGGCGCGGCGATGTTCGTCAACCCGCTGACCTCGCTGGCGTTCGTCGAGACGATGCGCGCCGAGGGGCACAAGGCGATCGTCCATACCGCCGCAGCCTCGAACCTCGGGCAGATGCTCCAGAAGATCTGCCTCGCCGATGGCGTGCCGCTGGTGAACATCGTCCGCAAGCCCGAGCAGGCCGCGATTCTGCGGGAGATCGGCGCGACTTATGTGCTCAACAGTCAGGATGACGATTTCCGCGCACAACTGGCGGATGCCTGCGCCGAAACGGGGGCGACGATCGCCTTCGACGCGATCGGCGGCGGGACGCTGGGCAGCGACATCGTGCAGGCGATGGAACAGGCCGCCAACCGCAATGCGGGTGAATATAGCCGCTATGGTTCGGACACGTTCAAGCAACTGTATATCTACGGTGCGCTCGACACCGGCGCGACGACGCTCAACCGGCTGGCGTTCGGCTTCCAGTGGAGCGTGTCGGGCTTCCTGCTGACGCCGTGGCTGAAGAAGGCGGGTGCGGAGACGGCGGGACGGATGCGGCAGCGGATCGCCGACGAGCTGACCACGACCTTCGCGAGCAACTATACCGCGACGATCGGGCTCAAGGAGGCGCTGCACGCCGACGTGCTGCGCGCCTATGAGCGCAAGGCGACCGGCGAGAAGTATCTGATCGACCCGACGCGCTGAAGAACGTCATTGCGAGCGGAGCGAAGCGATCCAGTGCCGGACAAGGACGCGCTGGAGTGCCGCGCTACGCTCGCAGTGACGATGGTGGCTGACGTTATCACGCGCCGAGACGTCAGACCGCCTGCCCGGCCGCCCAGCCGCTCGCCCATGCCCATTGGAAATTGTAGCCGCCCAGCCAGCCGGTGACGTCGACCGCCTCGCCGATCGCGTAGAGGCCGGGCACCTTGCGCGCCTCCATCGTCTTCGACGACAGCGCGTCGGTGGCGATGCCGCCGACCGTCACCTCGGCCTTGGCGAAGCCCTCGGTGCCATCGGGATGGAAGCGCCAGTCGGACAGGCGGCGTTCGGCCTCCGCCAGCGCGCGATCGGTGGCCGCGCCGAGTTCGCCGACCCCCAGCCGCTCGGCCAGCGCCTCGGCGAGCCGTGACGGCAAATCGAGCGCCTGCGCCAGCGTCGCGCGCGGACGGGCGCGTTTGGCGGCGGTGAGCCAGCCGGGTCCGGCGTCGGGGCGAAAATCGATCGCGACCGGCTCGCCGTGCCGCCAGTAGCTCGACGCCTGCAGGATCGCCGGGCCGGACAGCCCGCGGTGGGTGAACAGCGCCGCTTCGGCGAAGGCGGCCTTGCCCGCGCGCGCGACGACCGGCGTGGCGACCCCCGAGAGGGCGCGGAACAGCGCTTCGTCGCCGGGCAGCGTCAGCGGGACGAGCGCCGGGCGCGGCTCGACCACCTTCAGCCCGAAGCGGCGCGCGATGTCATAGGCGACGCCGGTCGCGCCCATCTTGGGGATCGACGGCCCGCCGGTCGCGATCACCAACGCCCGGGCGACATAGCTGCGGTCGCCGTGGCGCAAGGTGAAGCGGCCATCGACGTGGCCGATCTCGCCGAGCGGCTGGCCGAGCCGGATCGTCACGCCGCCCAGTTCGCACTCGCCGAGCAGCATGTCGACGATCGCGCGCGCCGAGCCGTCGCAGAACAATTGCCCGAGCGTCTTTTCGTGCCACGCGATGCCGTGGCGCTCGACCATGTCGAGGAAATCGCGCGCGGTGTAGCGGCCGAGCGCCGACTTGGCGAAATGCGGATTGGCGGACAGATAGCGGTCGGGCGCGGTGTGCAGGTTGGTGAAGTTGCAGCGGCCGCCGCCGGAGATCAGGATCTTCTTGCCCGGTGCCTCGGCATGGTCGAGCACGACGACACGCCGGCCGCGCTGCCCGGCGACCGCCGCCGCCATCAACCCTGCCCCGCCCGCGCCCAGCACGATCGCGTCGAATGTTTCCATGGCGCGGCCGTGTCATAGATCAGGCGCAAAGGCCACGCGTTTGCCGCCCTATACCCCGCGTCGTCGCCCCGGACCTGATCCGGGGCCCCGCTTCCCGCCAACCTTGGTAAGAGCGGGATCCCGGATCAAGTTCGGGATTACGACGAGGGGAAGCTCGGTGAACGTTGCTCGGCTCTAGATCGCCGCCAACGCCTGTTCCATGTCGGCGACCAGATCGTCGGCATCCTCGACCCCGATCGAGATGCGGACGAGATTGTCGGTGATGCCGAGCGCCTGCTTGCGTTCGTCGGCGACCGACAGATGCGTCATGCCCGCCGGATGGCTGGCGAGCGTCTCGGTGCCGCCGAGGCTGACCGCGAGCTTGGCGATCTTCATCGCGTCGAGGAAGCGGAACGCCTCCGCCTCGCCGCCTTTGAGGTACAGCGAGAAGGTCGAACCGCCGCCGGTGCAATGGCGGCGATAGATGTCGGCCTGCCGCCCCTCGGCCTCGGCGAGGAAGCCGAGATAGCCGACGCGTTCGACCTTCGCGTGATCGCGCAGGAAGGCGCAGACCTTGGCGGCATTCTCGCCCGCACGACTCATCCGCAGCTCCAGCGTCTCGAGGCTGCGCATCAGCATCCATGCGGTGTTGGGGTCGCAGATCGTCCCGATCGTGTTGCGCATCGCGCGGATCGTGTTGATGAGCGGCTTGGCGCCCAGCACCGCGCCCGCGACCAGATCGGAATGGCCGCCGGCATATTTGGTCAGGCTGTAGACCACCGCATCCGCGCCGTGCTGGAGCGGCTGCGACCAGAGCGGACCGAGGAAGGTGTTATCGATCGCGATCGGCGGCAGTTCCTCCGCGCCGGCGAAGATCGCGTCGCGGCTGGCGCGCACCGCCTCGACATCGACCAGCGCGTTGGTCGGGTTGGCGGGGCTTTCGAGATAGATCAGCGCGACGCGACCGGCATCGTTGGCCTGCTTCATGACCGCGTCGATCTCCTCGCGGGTCGCGCCCGCCGGGAAGTCGAGCCAGTTGACCCCGAAGCGGCCGAGCACGCGCGCGATCAGCGTCTCGGTCGCGGCATAGAGCGGGCCGGAATGGACGATCGTGTCACCGGGACGCACCAGCGACAGGAAAAGCGTCGCGATCGCCGACATGCCGCTGGAGAAGGTCAGCGCATCCTCCGCGCCTTCCCAGATGCCGAGCCGATCCTCGAGGATTTCCTGATTCGGGCCGTTGAAACGCGAATAGACCAGCCCTTCCGCGCCGCCGGGGCGCTTGCCGGTGACGCCCTCGAAATGGCGCTTGCCCGCCGCCGCATTGGGGAAGACGAAGGTCGAGGTGAGGAAGACCGGCGGCTTGAGCGCGCCTTCGGACAGCGCGGGATCGTAGCCGTGCCCCATCATCAGCGTCGCCGGCTTGAGCTTGCGCCCGCCGATCGAATCAATCTCGGCCTTGGGCGAGCGGCGCGTCTCGACGCCGGTCAGATCGTCTTCGGTCGGCTTGGTCATGGCTGTCTCACCTATTGAGAACGATAGGGAACGAACTGGCCCATCGCGCAGCTGCCGCTGGGAATGTTGGCCTGCAGGTTCATGGTTTGCGCGATGTCGCCGCGACACAGCCGCGTCTGGTACTGACGGGTGATGATCGCGTCGCCGCGCGACACCGCCTCGCAGCCGCCGCCGGTTTCGGTGACATAGACCAGCTTGCCGCTGACTCGGTAGAGCAGCTTGCCATCGTAGGCGGTCAGCTGCGGGCGGGTCCAGCGCGTGTCGATGCAATCCTGCGGCTTGCCGGGAGTCTTGCCCGCGAGCAGCTTTTCGTAGGCGATCCGGTCCTTGTCGGGCTTGTCGGCTTTCTGGACCGGGGCAGCGACCACCGCGGCCGCGCCGAGCGCCGCCGCAGCGGCGAAGGTGATGAGGAAACGCATCGCTTTCTCTCCTTCCATCCGCACGTTACCGATCTGGTTACGTGCGATACCTTATCGTCAGCTCTGATCCTTGCGCAAGCGGCGTTCGGCGAAGGTGGCGATATCGGGCGCGCGCAGGAACGGATTGGTCGCGCGCTCATCGCCGATCGTCGTTGGGACCGTTGGCTCGCTGTCGGCGCGGAGGCGGTCGACTTGCTGCATACGCGCCCTCAACGCTTCATTGTCGGGCTCGACCGTCAGTGCAAAGCGGCCGTTCGATTGCGTATATTCGTGCCCGCAATAAACACGGGTGGCGTCGTCGAGCGCGGCGTAGCGCTGCATGTTCGCGAACATCTCGGTGGGCGTACCCTCGAAGAGCCGGCCGCAGCCCATCGCGAACAGGGTGTCGCCGGTAAAGACCACGCGATCCTCGGCGAAGTGGAAGGCGATGTGGCCGGCGGTGTGGCCGGGAACGTGCCACACGTGGGCGCGGTGCTCGCCGAGCGACACGACATCGCCCTCCCCGACTCCTTCGTCGAGCGCCGCGATCTTCGCACGCTCGGCTTCCGGGCCGATCGCCCGCGCGCCGGTCGCCTGCTTGATCGCCGCCGCGCCGCCGACGTGATCGGCATGCCAGTGGGTCAGCCACACCGCGCCGATCGTCCAGCCGCGCGCCGCCGCCGCGTCAAGCAGCGGCTGCGCCTCGCCCGGATCGAGCGCAACCGTGTGCGTGCCGTCGTGGAGGAGCCAAGCGTAATTGTCGCTCAGGACCGGGACGCGGACGACTTCCAGCATCTCACCACGTCCCGGTGTTGGGCATCGACGCCCAGGGCTCGGCGGGTTCGAGCGTGCCGTCCTGCAACAGCTCGATCGAGATGCCGTCGGGCGTCTTCACGAACGCCATATGCCCGTCGCGCGGCGGGCGGTGAATGACATAGCCGTGATCGAGCAGCCGCTGGCAGGTCTCGTAGATATTGTCGACGCGGTAGGCGAGATGGCCGAAATTGCGCCCGCCGGTATAGTCCTCGGGGTCCCAATTGTGGGTCAGCTCGACCTCGGCATTGGCGCGTTCACCCGGCGCGTTCATGTCCTCGGGGGTGGCGAGGAAGATCAGCGTGAAGCGGCCCTTCTCGTTCTCGATGCGGCGAGCTTCCTTGAGCCCTAGCAGCGCGAAGAAGGCGATCGTCGCGTCGGGGTCACTGACCCGTATCATCGTGTGCAGATATTTCAACGTATCACTCCCGCCCGTCAGGGCACCACATCCTCGACGGCGCGGACCAGCAGCGCGATGTCGTCCTCGCGCGACAGCCGATGGTCGCCGTCCTTGACCAACCATGTCTGAACGTGCGGCGAGCGGATCAGTTCGGCAAGCCGGCAGGTGCGATGCCATGGTACGTCGGGGTCCTGCTGCCCCTGCAGGAAGCGTACCGGACCGTCGAAGGCGATCGCGCCGCCCATCAGCCGGTTCGCCTCACCCGATTGCCAGAAGCGGCGCGTGTAGACGGTCGGCGCCGGGCCGTAGGGGTTGGGGCGTTCGAGGCGGCCGTGCTGGAGCAGGTACATCTTCTCGTCCTGCGAGAAGCCCCAGTCGGTGAAGTCGGGCGCGGGGGCGATGCCGACCAGCGCCGCGACGCGCTCGGGCCGCGCCAGCGCGGCGAGCAACGCGATCCATCCGCCCATCGACGAGCCGACCAGCACCACCGGGCCATCCAGATGATCGATCATCGCCAGCGCATCGTCCCGCCAGTCGGCCAGCGACTGGTCCTCGAACTTGCCCTCGCTGGCGCCGCAGCCGCCATAGTCGAAGCGGAGATAGGCGCGGCCCTGCGCCTTGGCCCATTCCTCCAGCGCGACCGCCTTGCTGCCGGTCATGTCGGAGGCATAGCCGGGCAGGAAGACGATCGTCGGCGTGCTGCCCTGCGTGTGGTGATAGGCGAGCCGCGGGCGCGGCGGTTGCGATGTGACGATGCTCATGCGCCCGGACATAGGAGCGGGCGGCGGGTCAGGAAAGCGCGTCAACCCGCCGAGGGGCTGACGAACACCTCCTCGATGCGCTTGCCGAAGGTTTCGGCGATGCGCCTGCCGAAGGTCTCCGCGATGCGGAAGGCGAGCGCGAGCGACGGATCGTAGACCACTGGCTAGCGATCAAGCTGCTTCGAAATACCCGGCAATGGCACGAATACACAGCGCCAAGAGGGAGAACAAACCGGTCAGATCCAGCACAATCAAGCGCGCTGCGAACAAAACACGAACATGCATCGTTTGAAAGTCTCAGGCAGAGTGCAAAGATTCCGCTTTCCGAAAAGCATCAACTGCGCTAGATACAACAGCGGCCGGGCTGCAACCCGGCCGCAGTGTCCATTAATCCCGCCTACCAGCAAAGAGAAACGGAGGTTGCGATAGAAGATGACGATGAGGAGAGAAGCCGAGGGGCCATAAGCCCTGATGTCGAACTTTCCGGCGTCACCGCCGCTTCCGAGCCATCGCGTCTCGGGAGCGGCGCTCTGTTAGCTTGAGTGGCTTGGAGTTGTCAATGACGATCGAGCTTAAGCCGGTTCAGCCGGACCCCTACGATGCGGTGATAGCCGATCTGCGAGCCAAGCGTGATGAGTTAGATTCCGCTATCGGCATGCTGGAGAAGCTACGGGACGGCCGTCTAGGCTTTGCTCGGCCTGGGAACAGCGGCCAAGAGCCATCAAGCGATCCGGAAAGTAATGACGCGGGCATGTTCTTGGGAATGTCCATCGTCGACGCAACAAAAAAGCTCCTTAAACTTCGCAAGCGTGTTATGGGAAATGCGGAAATAACCAAAGAACTTCAGGCTGGCGGCTTGGCCCTGACGGGAGCAGACCCAGTCAACGTGGTAAGTTCCGTACTTACACGGCGCTTCAATAATGTTGGCGATGTAGTGCGCGTTGATCGTGGACAGTGGGGACTGAAAGAGTGGTATCCCGGCCGGACCTTCAAAGGCGCAGGGTTAAAGACGATTTCTTCTACGGTCGCGCAGGCCGCGGCAGCGCCTCAAGAAGACGCTGAACCACTTAAAGGAATTGACCCGGCGGTCGACCTTGATTGATTAGCATCTGCACCATCTCCGCCGCGAGCAGCGACAGCGTGTCGTCGCGCGCGCCCATCACGACGATGCGGTCGCCGGGCCGCGCCTGCGCGACGCAATGCGCCGCCGCCGCCGCGCGATCGGGGATGTGGAGCGCGGGGCGGCCTGCGATCGTCACGTCATGGACGACGTCGGCGCTGGTCACCTCGCGCGACACGGTGCCGCCCAGATAGACCGGGTCGGGCAGGACGAGCAGATCGTCGGCGCGGAGGTGCGTGGCGAACATCGCGGCGAGTTCGGCGCGCATCACCTTGAGCGGACCATAGCCGTGCGGCTGGAACAGCGCGATCACGCGGCCGGGGAAGGCGTGGAGCGTGTCGAGCGTCGCGGCGATCTTGTCGGGGTTGTGCCCGAAGTCGTCGATCACCGCGACGCCGTTCGCCTCGCCGACCCAGTCGAGGCGGCGGCGCAGGCCGGTGAAGCGCTCCACGCCCGCCACCGCCTGTTCGAGCGACAGGCCGGCGGCGCGCGTCGCACCGATCGCGGCGAGTGCGTTCGACACGTTGTGGCGGCCGGGCACCTTGAGCGCGACCGGTATGCGCCGGTCGTCCGCGACGAGCGTGAAGCGGATTGCGAACGGCGCGGCGTCCATGTCGGTCGCGAACAGCGCCGCGCTTTCATCGACCAGCGAGAAGCGCGTCACCCGTGCCGCGGGCAAAGCCATCGCAAGCCGCGCGGCGTCCATATTGTCGGCATTGACCACCGCGACCCGCGCATGGCCGATGAAGTCGCCGAACAGGCGGTTCAGCTCGTCGAGCGACTTGTGATCGAGGCTGACGTTGTTGAGCACCGCGACCTGCGGGCGGTACTGCGCGATCGAGCCATCGCTCTCGTCGACCTCGCTGACATAGGGATCGCCCTGCCCGACCAGCGCACTGGCGAACGGGCGGTCGGCGCTGGCGAAGTCCTTCATCACCGCGCCGTTCATCACGGTCGGGTCGCGCCCGGCGGCGTGGAGGATCGTCGCGATCATCCCGGTGACGGTCGACTTGCCGCTGGTCCCCGCGACGCCGATCGGCTGCGCGGCGGCGTTGAACAGCGCGGCGTTAAGCTCCGCGCGCGACAGGCGGCGGCAACCGAGCCGGGTTGCGGCGACGATATCAGCCACATTGTCCTCGACGGCGGCGGAGGCGACGACGATCTGGTCGGGCGAGGTCACGCCGCTGCCGTCCTGTGCGAACAGCTCGACGCCGAGCGCGCGCAGGCCGTCGAACTTGGCGGGGACGCGGCCCTGATCGAGCCCGCGGTCGCTGCCCGCGACGATCGCGCCGCGCCCGCGGAGGATCATCGCCAGCGGCATCATTCCCGATCCGCCGATCCCGACCAGAAAGAAGCGCTGGCCCGATACGTTGCCGTCATGCATGGCGGCGGGCTATCGGCGCTTTGCGCGGGCGTGACAAGCAGGAGGTGGCGATGCGGATCGGAGTGCTGGCGGCGAGCAGCGTCGCCAACCCGGACGTGATCGCGCCGGTCTCCGCCTTCGCCGCGGTCGCCTACCCCGAGATCGACCTCGTCTTTCACCCGCAATGCTATGCGCAGGACGGGCATTTCGCCGGGTCGGACGCGGTGCGCGCGGCGGCGTTTCTCGACTATGCCAACGATCCGGCGTTCGATGCGATCTGGTTCCTGCGCGGGGGCTATGGATCGAACCGGATATTGGCGACGATCATGCCGCAACTCGGGCCGGCAGCGCGGACCAAGACCTATCTCGGTTATTCCGACGTCGGGTTTCTGCTGGGCGCGCTCTACGCGCGGCGGATCGGGCGCGTGGCGCACGGGCCGATGGCGAGCGACATCCGGCGGCGTGGCGGTGACGCGACCGTGGCGCGCGCGCTGGGGTGGCTGGCGCGCGGCGATCGCGCGGGACTTGAGCCGGGGCTCGACGGGCGGCCGGCGGCGGCGTTCAATCTGTCGATCCTCGCCGCGCTGATCGGGACGCCCTACCTGCCCGATCTCGCCGACCATGTGCTGATCGTCGAGGAAGTGTCCGAGGCGATGTACGCGATCGACCGGATGCTGTTCACGCTCGGCAACGCCACGCAGCTGCGCAGCATCGCGGGCGTGCGGCTGGGCGCGGTGACGGCGGTGAAGGACAATGAGCCCGACTGGGGCGAGCCGATCGAGGAAATGGTGGTGCGCTGGTGCCGCGATCTGGGGGTGCCGTATCTGGGGCGCGCGCAGATCGGGCATGTGCAGGCGAACCATGTGGTGCCGTTCGGGGTGGGGTAAGCCGGGCGACGAAGACCTCAGTGCGCGATGCCGAGCAGCAGGAGCAGCGCCACCCAGATCACCAGCGCGGCCAGCGAGGCGAACAACGCCGCCGCGGTACGCACCGCCGCGCCGCCGTTGCCGAGCCGGTACGCGCCGCGCATCTGCACGAACAGATGCACCGGGAACAGCAGCATCAGCAGCGCGACGCCCGACAGGTGCAATGCGCTCGACCACAGGATCATCGTCGTGATGAGCAGGCTGACGAAGCTCATCGAATAGGTGACGAACACCGCGTGGTCGAACAGATGCACGTCGCGTCGCCAGGCGAACAGCAGCCACATGAACGGCACCGACAACGGGATCAGCGCCCAGGAGAATTTGTAGCCGTTCGCCTCCATCTTGAAGAGCAACAGCTCGGGGTCGTCGATCGCGTGATTGAGTTTCTCGTCGAGCGTATGCCAGCCGGTCTTGATCGGCTCGTTCACCCCGTCGGACGCGTTCGGCATCCGGTCGATGATCTTGCGCGCGCTTTGCAGTTCCCGGGCGTTCGTCGCGACCTGGGCGATGCGCGCGTCGAGCGCCGTTGTATCGCGTCCCGCTCTAGCGGCCGCCGCGCGCTGACCTCGAAGCGTTTGGCCTAGGCCGGCGACGCGGGTTTGCTCGGCAACGAGTTGCGCGCGGGCATTGCCGGACGGCGCGTTGACGCTCGCGAAGCCGCCGAACAGCGAATAAGCGATGTAGAGCAGGAAAACCGAGAAGAGGTACAGCGCCAGCGGCGACAGGAAACGGCGGCGCTCGCCATCGATATAGCGGCGGGTCAGTGCGCCGGGGTGGCGCAGCAGCATCCCGATCGTCAGCCACACCGCGCCCTCGATATGGAGGACGCCGTGCGTGAAGTCGTGCCACCACGCACCGAGCGTGCGATGGATGTGCCCGGACTGTCCGCAGACATGGCAGTAATCGCCAATGCGCGTCGCACCGCAATTGAGGCAGGTCGCCCCGCCACCGCTCATCTCCATTGCACCGATCCGCCCCGTTCGTCCCCGCCGCTCGTCTGGCACAAAGCCGGCGGGCGCGGCAAGTCCGTGTCAGGCGGTGGTTTTCGCGTCCTGCGGATGATGCGGAGTCAGGATCAGCGTGCGCCCCTCAACACGCCAGCTTTTCAACCGCGACAGGAAGTTCATGCCCAGCACGTCGACGTCGCCGAACGCCGGCGACACGACCACCGCCAGATCGCGCGCGACGACGTTGCCGAAGCGCAGTTCGGGTACCTCCCCGGTGTCGGCGCGGATCGTGCCGTTGGCGGTCTTGAGCAGCACCGGGAAAACGGCGGGCTTTACCTGGACGCCTGCCGCAGCAGCGGTGGCCGGGGAAAGAGCGGTGATCGTCGCGCCGCTGTCGACAAGCAGTCGGTGCTGCGTCCCGCCGATCGTCGCGCGGACGTAGAAATGGCCGTCGCGGCTCATGCGGATGCGGGTTTCCTCGCCGGCGACCTTCTGCTCGTCGAGGTCGAGCGCCGCCGCCGCGCGGCCGAGCCACGGGTCGAAGCGACCGCGCTCAGTGATCGCCGCATACAGCAGCAGCCCGGCACCGACCCACAAGGCAAGGCTGACGAGCGTGCGCAGGATCGGGATGCGTCGCGCCACGACCGCGGCGAGGAACAGCGCCCCCAATAGCAAGTAGAAGTGCGGATTGGCGGTGATCCCGTCGGGCATGGACCCGATATAGGAAGCGCAACCTTGCTGGAGAATGGCTGGCGCAGGCGCGTTCTGCGCGCTATGTCGGTCGCGTGAGGACGATGCCCACTACCATCACCACCCGGCCGCGTCCGGGGGCCGGCGCCCGCGTCATCGCCTGACGCGCAGCCCCGCCCACCCGGACCGGGTGGAGACGGTGCGGCGGCTTTCCACCCCTTACGATCCTCCACGCCGCTCTTTTCGTCGGGGCACGGCATCGCTAGGCCGTTGTCACGACTTTGTGCAGGAAGACCCTTCGATGGAAATGCTCTCGATCACGCTGCCCGACGGTTCGGTCCGCGAGGTCGCGTCCGGCACCACCCCCGCCGACATCGCCGCCGCGATCGGGCCGGGGCTCGCCAAGGCGGCGATCGCCGCGCGCGTGGATGAAGGTCAGGGGGGCGAGCTGCGCGACCTGTCGCGCCCGCTGACGCAGGACGCGCGGCTGGCGCTGGTGACGCAGAAGGACGAGGCGGACGCGCTGGAGCTGGCGCGCCACGACTTCGCGCACGTGATGGCGGAGGCGGTGCAGCATCTGTTCCCCGGCACGCAGATCACCTTCGGCCCGGCGACCGAGGACGGCTTCTATTACGACTTCGCACCCAAGGACCGCCCGTTCACCGACGAGGATTTGCCCGCGATCGAGGCCGAGATGCGCCGCATCATCGCGAAGAACGAGCCGTTCACGCGCGAGGTCTGGTCGCGCGAGCAGTTGATCGAGACGTGGAAGACGCAGGGCGAGACGTTCAAGGCCGAATGGGCAGCCGAACTGCCCGATGGCGAGGAGCTGACGATCTATCGTCAGGGCGCATGGCTCGACATGTGCCGCGGGCCGCACATGCCCTCGACCGGGCGGCTCGATCCCAACGCCTTCAAGCTGACGCGCGTCTCGGGTGCCTATTGGCGCGGCGACCAGAAGAACGCGATGCTCAGCCGCGTCTATGGCACCGGCTGGCTCAACAAGAAGCAGCTCGACGCGCATCTGACGATGCTGGAAGAGGCCGCCAAGCGCGACCACCGCAAGATCGGCGCGGAGATGGACCTGTTCCACCTTCAGTCCGAGGCGCAGGGCTCAGTGTTCTGGCACCCCAAGGGCTATATCCTGTGGCGGCAGATGGAGGCGTATATGCGCCGCCGGCTCGACGCCGCCGATTATGCCGAGGTGAAGACGCCGCAGCTGATGGATGCGCGGCAGTGGGAACAATCGGGCCACTGGGGCAAGTATCGCGAGAACATGTTCGTCGTCCCCGACGAAATCCCCAATACCGAGGACGAGGGCGCGGTCATCAGCGGCGATGCCGACATGATGGCGCTGAAGCCGATGAATTGCCCGGCGCACGTGCTGATCTTCAAGCAGGGGATCAAGTCGTACCGCGACCTGCCGATCCGCATGGCCGAATTCGGCTGCTGCCACCGCAACGAGCCGCATGGCGCGCTGCACGGGATCATGCGCGTCCGCCAGTTCACGCAGGACGACGCGCATATCTTCGTGCGCGAGGACCAAGTTATTGCAGAAGTCCGGAAATTCTGCGAACTTTTACACTCGGTGTATGAGCATCTAGGATTCACCGACTATTCTATAAAGCTGGCATTGCGACCTGAAAAGCGTTTCGGGTCAGACGACATGTGGGATCGCGCTGAGGAAGAGTTACGAGAAGCTGTTCGGCAGGCTAGTTGCCCATCCGCGATCAAGGACAAGTTCGAGGAGTTGCCGGGCGAAGGTGCCTTCTACGCGCCGAAGCTGGAGTTCCACCTGACTGATGCGATCGGGCGGACGTGGCAGGTCGGCACGATCCAGTCGGATCGCGTGCTGCCCGACCGGCTCGACGCGAGCTATGTCGGCGAGGACGGCAATCGCCACCGTCCGGTGATGCTGCACCGCGCGATCCTCGGCACGTTCGAGCGCTTCATCGGCATCCTGATCGAGCATCACGCCGGGCGCTTCCCGCTGCGGCTGAGCCCGGTGCAGGCGGTGGTGGCGACGATCGTCTCCGACGCCGACGATTACGCGCATGAGGTCGCGGCCAGACTGCGTGCGGCTGGCATCCGTGTCGAGACCGACCTGCGCAACGAGAAGATCAACTACAAGGTCCGCGAACATTCGGTCGCCAAGGTTCCGAACCTGCTGGTGGTCGGCAAGCGCGAGGCCGAGGAAGGCAAGGTCGCGCTGCGTCGGCTCGGCAGCCAGGCACAGACCTTCCTGACACTCGACGAGGTCGTCGCTATGCTGCGGCAGGAGGCGACCCCGCCCGATCTTCGTTAGCGCCAAGGAGCGTGGCATGACGATCCTGCAGGACATCAAGGCCGGCGCGATCCCGGCGCGACTGACCGTCGATCAGCTGTACGACCTCACCGCGGCGGGCACCCTGGCGGAGGATGAGAAGTTCGAGCTGATCGACGGGGAGATCGTGCCGATGGCAGCGGCGAAGACGGACTGGCACTCGATCATGACGTCGCGCCTGACCCGCGCGCTGGTGCTGGCGCTGCCGGGAGATCTGCGCCTGTTCGTCGAGCCGTCCGTGACCTTCTCGCCTGCCCTGCTGCTCGAGCCCGATCTGGCCGTGTGGAAAAAGGGAGGAATGCCGCGGCAGGTGCGCGGTCCCGATCTGATGTTGGTGATCGAGGTCGCGGACAGTTCGCTGGGCTATGATCTGCGAACCAAGGCCCCGCTCTATGCCGAACATGGCGTTCGCGATTATTGGGTCGTCGATGCGGTGCGCCAGACGATCCGGACGCACCGCCTGCCCGTGCGCGGGCGCTACACGGAGGTCGAGGAATTTGAGGCGCACCAGCCGGTGACGGCGGCGCTGGTCGACGTGACGATCCGTCTCGACGCGCTCGACTGACGCGGGGCGCCGATGCTCGACGTCTTCGCCGGGCGCGCCTATATTGGAGTCAGATGACGGGGAGCGGAGACGATGCTTAGCGTGGTTGCAGCTCTGGCGCTGACGCTTGCCCTGCCAGCGACGGCGCAGACGGGGATCAACGGACCGGTCGGCGGGGCCGGGACGAGCGTCCACGACAACGACCGGCGCATCGATCGCGAGCGGGACGCCGGTCGCCTGTCGCGCAGCGATGCGCGGCGCGCCAGGACCGAGAACGGCCTCACCGACGATCTGGCGCGGCGCTACGGCAGCGACGGGCGGCTCACCGACGCCGAGCAGGCCGAGATCACCAATCGCAACAATGCGATGCAAAGCATCCTCAACGCGCCGGCCCGCACCGGGCCGAAGCGCTGAGCGACGTTTTTGGCGCGACGGAATAAGCCCTCTCCCCAAAGGGGAGAGGACTTTGACGGTGCCCCCGCTTCCAAAACGCGAACAGATACCCTATATTGAGAGGGTAACCGATACAGGAGAAATACCCATACGTCCTCCCATGATGCGCCGTCCGATGCAGGCGCCTCCGATGAACGGCCCGCGGTTCAATGAGTGGATCCAGAGCCCGAAGGTCCGCGTGATCGATCACGAGGGAGAGAACCTTGGCGTGATGTACACGCGCGAGGCGATGGAGCAGGCGCGCGAGGTCGGGCTCGACCTGGTCGAGGTGTCGCCCAATGCCGATCCGCCCGTGGCCAAGTTCCTCGACGTCGGCAAGTTCAAGTACGAGGCGCAGAAGAAGGCGAATCTCGCGCGCAAGTCGCAGAAGACGCAGGAGATCAAGGAGATCAAGATGCGTCCGAACATCGACGACCACGATTACGACACCAAGATGAAGAAGGTCGTCGAATTCATCGAGGAAGGCGACAAGGTGAAGGTCACCATGCGCTTCCGCGGTCGCGAGTTGAGCCACGGCCAGCTCGGCATGAACGTGCTGCAGCGAGTCGCCGAGCAGGTGCAGGAAGTCGCCAAGGTGGAGGCCTATCCGCGCATGGAAGGCCGCCAGATGTTAATGGTGCTCGCCCCCAAGTAAGCGCGGGCGATTTGCCCAGCCTGCCGTAACGTCCGCCGCGCCCGATCAGCGCGGCGGCGTTGCATTTGTCCGACAGCGTTTTCGAAATTCTCTGTTCGACGCTCGAAAATGGCTGGACGGACGCGGCTTCTGCGTTACGCTCTCCCAATACCGAACCTTCAAAGAGTTCGGATGACATTGGGAGAGAGATAGCGCCATGCGTCTTACCGCCACCCTTCTGTCCACCGCCGCCGCGGTGCTGGCAATGCCGGCCCTGGCGCAGGACCAGACGAGCCCCGTCACCACCAACGCCGCGGTCGCCGGACAAAGCGACACCGCCTCTGCGCAATCGGGCGATACCAGCCTGCTCAACGCCGGCGACATCGTCGTGACCGCGACGCGGCGCGCCGAGCGGCTGGCCGACGTGCCGATCTCGATCAACGCGGTCAGCCAGGCCGCGTTGCAGAATTCCGGCGCCACCGACATCCGCCAGCTCGCGCAGCTCGCGCCGTCGCTCAACGTCTCCTCGACAGGGTCGGAGGCGAACGCCTCGGCGCGCGTCCGCGGCATCGGCACGGTCGGCGACAATCCCGGGCTCGAAAGCTCGGTGACGGTCTTCATCGACGGCGTGTACCGCAGCCGCACCGGCTCGGGGCTGAACGATCTCGGCGAGGTCGACCGCGTCGAGGTGCTGCGCGGGCCGCAGGGCACCTTGTCGGGGCGCAATTCCTCGGCGGGTGCGATCAACATCTACACCAAGGCGCCGTCGTTCGATTTCGGCGGCTATGCCGAGGGCACGTACGGCAATTACGATTTCTACCGTGTCGCGGGGGCGATCACCGGGCCGATCGTCAAGGATCTGCTCGCGTTCCGCATCGACGGCGTCGCCTCGAAGCGCGACGGCTTCTACCGCGACGTCGTCAACGACACCGACTATAACGACCGCAACCGCTGGTTCGTGCGCGGGCAATTGTTGCTGGAGCCGTCGCCCGATTTCTCGGTGCGGCTGATCGGCGACTATACGTGGCGCAACGAGAAATGCTGCGGCGCGGTCTTTGTCGACACGCGCGAGAAGACCGACCCGACGCCGGGCGCGCCGGGCGATTACGCGATCAACCCGGCGGGCAATCGCATCGTCAGCGTCATGCAGCAGATCGCCACGCTGCGTGGCTATCCGGCGGGCAGTGTCTTCCCGGCCGGCAACGATCCGTACAGCCGCCGCATCGCCTTCACGCCGGGCCGCGCCTATGCGAACGTCACCAAGGATTACGGCGGGTCGGGGCAGATCGACTGGAACCTCGGCAGCGCGGCGCTGACCTCGATCACCGCCTATCGCGAATACAAGTCGGACGGCGCGAACGACATCGACGCCAATGTGCTCGACATCGGCTATCGCCCGAACGACGGCAACAACTACCGCCAGTTCCATACCTTCACGCAGGAATTGCGGCTGAACGGCGAGGCGTTCGGCGACCGGCTCAACTGGCTGATCGGCGGCTTCTTCAGCAACGAGGATTTGCAGGTCGTCGACAATCTGAAGTTCGGGCGCGACTATGGTGCGTTCGCCGCCTGCCGGATCGTCGCGACGATCAACCCCAATGCCGCGCTGCGCAACCCCGCCAATCCGGGATGCCTGAGCGCGGCCGGCTCGGCAATCCTGCAAGGGCAGCTGCCGGGCACGACCGCGGCGTTCGGCGCGGCGACCCCGATCGTGCTGGGCAGCATCCGCCTGCTTTCGACGCTCAACGACCTCGGCACGACGCGCGACGTCTACAATCAGAACAGCAAGAGCTTCGCCGTCTTCACCCACAACATCTTCCGCCTGACCGACCGGCTGTCGCTGACCGCCGGCCTGCGCTGGACCCGCGAGCAGAAGGACTTCGACGCCACGTTCGGCAACAACAACACCGTCTGTCCGCAGGTGCAGTCGCTGCTCGGCGCCGGGCCGGCGGGCAATCTGTTCAACAACGCGCAGCTGGCCGCGCTGACCCGCGGCATCGCGACGCTGGCCTGTACCGGCAATTCGTCGAGCCGACTCAACGGCCAGACGATCAGCGACAAGCTGCGCGAGAACCAGGTCACCGGGACGGCGGTGCTCAGCTGGAAGCCGACCGACCGCCTGATGACCTATGCCAGCTATTCACGCGGCTACAAGGCGGGCGGCTACAATCTCGATCGCTCCGATCTGGGCGACGCCTATAATCCGGCGACGATCGCCAATATCGACGCCAGCCGGCTGCGCTTCGATCCCGAGACGGTGAATGCCTATGAAGTCGGCCTGAAATATTCGAGCCGGCAGTTCACCTTCAACCTCGCGGGCTTCCGGTCCGAGTTCAAGAATTTCCAGCTCAACACCTTCAATGGCACCAATTACGTCGTCGAGAATATCGGCTCCTGCTCGGACGGGTTGAACGGCGCCGATCGCGACAACTCGCTCGCCACCGGCGCGTGCAGCGGCGACGTGCGCTACGGCGTGGTCAGCCAGGGGTTCGAGGCGGAAGCGGGCTTCTACCCGGCCGAGCATCTCGCGATCAACATGGGCTATACGTTCGCCGATACGAAGTACCGCCGCAATCTGGTCGGGTCGGACGCGGGCGCGGCGCTCGATCCGGCGCTGTTCCTGCTGTCGGGCTCGCAGATGTCGAACGCGCCGCGCAACGTCATCACCACGTCGGTGAGCTGGAACCCGCCGATCGGCAATTCGGGCATGTCGGCGCTGTTCTACGTCGACCAGCGCACGGTGTCCGATTACAACACCGGCTCCGACCTGTTCATCGAGAAGGAGCAGGACGGCTTCACGTTGCTCAACGCGCGCGTCGGGTTGCGCGGCAATCAGGATCGCTGGGCAGTCGAGGTGTGGGCGCAGAATTTGCTCGACACCGATTACCAGCAGGTGGCGTTCAACGCGCCATTCCAGGGCGCGGGCAGCCTCCAGCAGGTGCAGGCGTTCGGCGGGGTCGGCAACCAGCTGTTCGCGTCGTTCCTCGCCGAGCCGCGCACTTATGGGCTGACGCTGCGGACGCGATTCTGAGCAGAAACAGCTGATTTTTTCGTCATTGCGAGCGCAGCGAAGCAATCCAGGGTTGGATCAGGACACCCTAGATTGCGTCGCTTCACTCGCAATGACGAATTGCGTCAATACGCCCGCCCGACCAGTACGCGCTCGACCGCAGCGTCGCCGGTGAAGATGCACGCGCCGTCCGCGGCCGCCTGCCCCATCGGCGCGTTGCGCAGCGTCAGCTTGAGCGCCTTCAGCCGCTCGACCACCGCGTCGAGCCCCGCCCCGGTCGGACGCGACCATTGCACCTCCAGCCAGCCGGGATTCTTCGCGCCCTCGGCGAAATGCGCCTCGACCTGTGCCCAGTCGCTGGCCGGAGCGATGTTCGCCTCCAGCCGCGCCTTCGCCTGATCGAACAAGGTCTGCTGGATATCGGCGAGCAGCGCCGCGACCCCATCCGCGAAACCGTCGCGCGCCACCGCGGCGCTGTCGAGCTTGCCGTCCTCGCGGTACAGGCGATCGCGGCGGATCACCGAGATGTTGCCCGCCGCCATGTCGCGCCCGCCGACCTCGATCACGAGCGGCGCGCCCTTCTTGATCCAGCCCCAGCGCTTGTTCGTCGCCTTGACCGGCTTGAGATCGAGCAACGCGCGCACCGGCTCGCCGAACGCGCTTTCCGCCGCCAGCGCCTGCTGCAACGCGCGGCAATAGCTCACCAGCGCCTCGTCCTCGGGCGTGTCGCGGAGCATCGGGACGATCACCACCTGCCACGGTGCGACGCGCGGCGGCACGCGCAGACCGTCGTCGTCGCCGTGGACCATGATGAGCGCGCCGATCATCCGGGTCGACACGCCCCAGCTGGTCGTCTGCGCATGTTCCAGCTGCCCCTCGGCATTCTGGAAGCGGATGTTCTGCGCCTTGGCGAAGTTGGTGCCGAGGAAATGCGAGGTGCCGGCCTGAAGCGCCTTGCCGTCCTGCATCATCGCCTCGATCGACCAGGTGCCGACCGCGCCGGGGAAGCGCTCGTTCTCGGGCTTCTCGCCCGCGATCACCGGCACCGCGACGCAATTCTCGGCGAAATCGCGGTAGACCTCCAGCATCTTGAGCGTTTCCTCGCGCGCCTCCTCGGCGGTGGCGTGCGCGGTATGCCCCTCCTGCCACAGGAATTCGGCGGTGCGCAGGAACATCCGCGTCCGCATCTCCCAGCGGACGACGTTCGCCCATTGGTTGATGAGCACCGGCAGGTCGCGCCACGACTGCACCCAGCGCGCGAAGGCATGGCCGATCACGGTCTCGCTGGTCGGGCGGACGACCAGCGGCTCCTCCAGCTTCGCGGCGGGATCGGGGACCAGCCCGCCCTTCCCGTCGGCGATCAGCCGGTGATGGGTGACGACCGCCATTTCCTTCGCGAACCCTTCGACATGGCTCGCTTCCTGTTCGAAATAGCTGAGCGGGATGAAGACCGGGAAATAGCAATTCTCGTGTCCGGTCGCCTTGATGCGGTCGTCGAGCAGACGCTGGAACCGCTCCCAGATGCCATAGCCCCACGGCCGGATGACCATGCAGCCGCGCACACCCGATTCCTCGGCCATGTCGGCCTCGGTGATGACGGATTGATACCAGGCGGCGAAGTCGGCCTCGCGGGTGACGGGGAGCGCATGTTTCATGCGCGCGGCGATAGCGGCAAAAGCGCCCGCTCGCCAAGCGGCAACGCGCGGGGTTCCTTTGACGCAGTGCGACGGTTAGGGACGACGGGATGACGGGTGATCGCGTCCTGAAGGGCATCGCCCTGCGCCTGCTGGCGATTTTTTACCTGTCCTCGATGTCGGCGCTGGTGAAGCTCGCCGAGACGCGCGGCGCCTCGCTGCCCGAGACGATGTTCTGGCGACAGGCGTGCGCGCTGCCGGTGGTGCTGGCGTTCGTCGCGACCACGCGCGGGCTCGGGTCGCTGCGCACGACGCGGATCAAGGGGCATCTGGCGCGCTCGCTGGTCGGGGTGGTGGGGATGGTGTTCACCTTCGGCGCGGTGCTGTTGCTGCCGCTCGCCGAGGCGACGACCTTCCAGTTCACGGTGCCGATCTTCGCGACGATCCTCGGCGCGCTGGTGCTGGGTGAGCGCACCGGCGTGCAGCGCTGGGGCGCGGTGCTGGTCGGGTTCGCGGGCGTGCTGATCGTCGCGCAGCCGGGCGGCGGCACGCATGTGCCGCTGTTCGGGGCGATCGTGGGGCTGCTGGCGGCGCTGTTTGTCGCCCTCGTCGCGATCCTGCTGCGGCAATTGCGCGACGAGCCGTCGGGGACGACGGTGTTCTGGTTCTCGGTGCTGACGCTGCCGCTGATCGCGGTACCCTATGCCTTCCACCTCAAGGCGCACGATCCGCTGACATGGCTCAACCTCGCCGCGATCGGCGTGGTCGGCGGGTGCGGGCAGCTGGCGCTGACCGGCGCGGCGAAGCTGGCGCCAGTGACGACGGTGGTGCCGATGGACTATTCGGGGCTGATCTGGGCGACGCTCTACGGCTGGTTGCTGTTCGGGGTGCTGCCGAGCACGCTGACCTGGGTCGGCGCGCCGGTCATCATCGCGAGCGGGCTGTTCATCGTGTGGCGCGAGCAGCGGCTGGGCAAGCAGCAGACGGTGACGGCGGCGCCGGAGGATTGAGCGCGGTCACGTCATTGCGAGCGGAGCGAAGCAATCCAGAGCCCGGCGCGAGACGCCCTGGATTGCTTCGCTCCGCTCGCAATGACGGACGGTATAGACTTACTCCGCCGCCTCGGCCTGCACGACCGGCGGCTTCCACGTGAGCACCGGCTTGCGCGCCGCGAGCGTCTCGTCGAGGCGCGCGCGGGGGGCGAAGTGCGGCGCGGTTTTGAGCGACGGGTCGCCCGCCTTGGCCCGCTCCGCCACCGAGCGCAACGCGCCGATGAACTGGTCGAGCGCGGCGCGACTCTCGGTCTCGGTCGGCTCGATCAGCATCGCACCGTGGACGACCAGCGGGAAATACATGGTCATCGGATGGAAGCCCTCGTCGATCAGCGCCTTGGCAGCGTCGATCGTCGAGAAGCCAGCCGCGAAGCCCTTATCCGAGAAGATCGCCTCGTGCATACACGGCCCCGATCCCGCGAACGGCGCGTCGAGCACGTCCTCCAGCGAGCGCAGCACGTAATTGGCGTTGAGCACCGCATCCTCGGCGACCTGCTTCAACCCGTCCGCGCCGTGGCTGAGGATATAGGCGAGCGCGCGGGTGAACATGCCCATCTGGCCGTGGAAGGCGACCATGCGGCCGAACGTGTCGGGATGATCGTCGCCGGCCAGCATGTGGTCGCCGTGTCCCCCGGACACGGCTGAACCGTGCGGGGCACGGTTCACCACATGCTCTTCCTCGATCAGCTGGATGTGCCCGTCGGCCATCCGCGCGGTGAACGGCAGCGGACCGAACGGCGCGAGCGCCTCCGACAGCACCACCGGCCCCGAACCCGGCCCGCCGCCGCCGTGCGGGGTCGAGAAGGTCTTGTGGAGGTTGATGTGCATCGCGTCGACGCCGAGGTCGCCCGGCCGCACGCGCCCGACGATCGCGTTGAAGTTCGCGCCGTCGCAATAGACGTAGCCGCCCGCTTGGTGGACCGCGTCGCTGATCTCCTTGAGATCGCGCTCGAACAGCCCGCAGGTGTTCGGGTTGGTGATCATCACCGCCGCGACGTCCGGCCCGAGCCGCGCCTTGAGCGCCGCGGTGTCGACGCGGCCGTCGGCGGTGGCGGGGATGTCCTCGACCGTGAAGCCCGCGAACGCCGCGGTCGCCGGGTTGGTGCCGTGCGCACTCTCGGGCACCAGCACGACCTTGCGGTGGCCCTCGCCGCGCTTCTCCAGCGCCGCCTTGATGCACAGGATGCCGCACAATTCGCCGTGCGCGCCGGCCTTGGGGCTCATCGCGACGCCGTACATGCCGGTCAGCTTGATGAGCCATACCGCCAGCTCGTTGATGACGCCCAGCGCGCCCTGCACGGTGTCGACCGGCTGGAGCGGGTGGATGTCGGCAAAGCCCGGCATCCGCGCGACCTTCTCGTTGAGGCGCGGATTATGCTTCATCGTGCACGAACCGAGCGGGAACAGCCCGAGGTCGATCGCATAATTCTGGCGGCTGAGGCGCGTGTAGTGGCGCACCGTCTCCTGCTCCGACAGGCCGGGGAGGCCGATCGGGGCGGTGCGTTCGAGACCGCCTAGCCCTCTCCCCGGCGGGGAGAGGGTTGGGTGAGGGGCCGAAGTCTCACCGAGACCGGACTCTCCGTGAGACACCGGCCCCTCACCCCGGCCCTCTCCCCAGAGGGGAGAGGGAGCATCGGCGAAATCGACGCCGGTCGTCTCGGTCGAGCCGATCTCGAAGATCAGCGGCTCTTCGAGCATCAGCGCCTTGTTGCCGGTGAAGGTCGGTGCGGCGTTGCCGCCGGCGACGGGGGCGGTCGGCTTCCAGCCGCTTGCGTTGATGCTCATGCCAGTGCCTCCTGAAGCGCGGTCGCCAGCGCCTCGATGTCCTCGTCGGTCGCGGTCTCGGTGACCGCGACGATCAGCCCGTTCGCCAGCGCGTCCTCGCCCGGGTACAGCCGCCCGAGCGACACGCCCGCCAACACGCCCTTGTCGGCGAGCGCGCGCACCACCGGCCGCGCCTCCTGACCGATGTCGAGCGTGAATTCGTTGAAGAACGTGTCGTTGACGACCTTGACGCCCGGCACCTTCGCCAGCCGGTCGGCGGCACGGCACGCCCCCGCGTGGTTGAGCGCGGCCAACCGCCGCAGCCCCGCCTCGCCCAGCAAGGTCATGTGGATCGAGAAGGCCAGCGCACACAGGCCGGAATTGGTGCAGATGTTGCTGGTCGCCTTCTCGCGGCGGATATGCTGCTCGCGGGTGGAGAGCGTCAGCACGAAGCCGCGCCGCCCCTCGGCATCGACGGTCTGTCCGCACAGCCGGCCCGGCATCTGGCGAACGTATTTCTCCTTGCAGCCGAACAGCCCGACATACGGCCCGCCGAACTGCAGCCCGACGCCGAGCGACTGGCCCTCGCCGACGACGATGTCGGCGTCCATCTCGCCGGGGGCGCGCAGCGCGCCGAGCGCGACCGGCTCGGTCACGACCGCGATCAGCAGCGCCTTCTTCGCATGGCAGGCGTCGGCGAGCGGGGTCAGGTCGGCGATACGGCCGAGGATGTCGGGATATTGCACGACGACGCACGAGGTATCGTCGTCGATCTTCGCAATCAGCGCATCGAGATCGGTGTCGGCCCCCAGCGTCGGCAGCGCGGTGTCGAGCACGTCGCCGGTATATTTGGCCATCGTCTTCGCGACCGACACGTAATGCGGGTGCAGCCCGCCCGACAGGATCGCCTTGCCGCGCCGCGTGATGCGGCGCGCCATGCCGATCGCTTCCCAGCACGCGGTCGAGCCGTCGTACATGCTGGCGTTCGCGACGTCGGTGCCGAGCAAGGCGGCGACCTGCGTCTGGAACTCGAACAGCATCTGGAGCGTGCCCTGCGCGATCTCCGGCTGATACGGCGTATAGGCGGTCAGGAACTCGCCGCGCTGAATCAGGTGATCGACGCTGGCGGGAACGTGATGGCGATACGCCCCGGCGCCGAGGAAGAACGGCACCTCGCCCGCCACCGTGTTCTGGCGCGCGAGCGCGGCCATGTGGCGCTCGACCGCCAGCTCGCTGGCGTGATTGGGCAGATCGTGGATCGGGCCGTCGAGCCGCGCGGCTGCGGGCACGTCGGCGAACAGATCGTCAATCGACGACGCGCCGATCACGGCCAGCATGTCCTGGCGGTCGGTAGGAGTCAGGGGCAGGTAGCGCATGGTTTACTCCGGCCCCCTCCCGATCGGGGAGGGGGTAGGGGGAGGGGTTGCGTCCGGGGGTACGGATGGCGGCAGGCGGGACGGCAACCGTCCCGTGAGCACGCGCCCCTCCCCCGACCCCCTCCCCGATGGGGAGGGGGCTTTGTCAGATCACAGCTTCGCGACGAAGGCGGCGTAGGCGGTTTCGTCCATCAGCGCGTCGAGCTCGGAGGCGTCCGACAGCGTGATCTTGAAGAACCAGCCCTCGCCCTCGGGATCGCTGTTGACCAGCGCCGGCTCGTCGGTCAGCGCCGGATTGCCTTCCAGCACCGTGCCGGACACCGGCGAATAGACGTCCGACGCGGCCTTGACGCTCTCGACCACCGCGGCCTCGTCGCCCTTCGCCAGCGACCGGCCGGCGTCAGGCACTTCGACGAACACGATGTCGCCGAGCTGGCCCTGCGCATAGTCGCTGATGCCGACCGTGCCGGTGTCGCCATCGACATCGATCCACTCGTGATCCTCGGTGAAATAACGGCTCATCTTTACTTCACTCCTCGGAAGTAGCGGTGGGGAACGAACGGCATCGCAGTGACGGTGGCGCGGTGCGCCTTGCCACGCTGCGACAGGGTGACGACGGTGCCGGGCACGGCAGCGGCGAGCGGAACATAGGCCATCGCGATCGGCGCGCCGACCGTGGGCGCGAAGCCGCCGCTGGTGACGCGGCCGACGATCGCGCCCGACGCATCGACGACGTCGGCGCCCTCGCGGACCGGCTGACGCCCCTCGACCAACAGCCCGACGCGCTTGGTGGCGGGGCCGTTCTCGCGCTCGGCGAGGATGCGCGCGGCGCCGGGGAAGTCGGCGGCCTCGCGGCGGCGCTTGAACAGCGCGAAGCCGAGATCGGCCTGCACCGGGGTGATCGCGGGATCGAGGTCATGGCCGTAGAGCGGCAGGCCGGCCTCGAGCCGCAGCGAGTCGCGCGCGCCAAGCCCGATCGGCTTGATCTCTGGCTGCGCGACCAGCGCGTCGGCGAACGCTTCGGCGGCCTCGGCGGGCACCGACATCTCGACGCCGTCCTCGCCGGTATAGCCCGAGCGGCTGATCCACAGCGCGTGACCGTTCCACTCGAACGCGCCGGCCTGCATGAAGGTGAGCGCCGCGACGCCGGGCACCAGCCGCGCCACCGCCTCGACCGCCTTCGGCCCCTGGACGGCGAGCAGGGCGTGATCTTCCATTATGTTGAGCGTGATATCGTCGGGCAGATGCTCGACCATGTGCGCGACATCGTCATATTTGGTCGCGCCGTTGACGACCATGTAGATGCGATCGGCAGCCTGCGGCGTCAGCATCAGATCGTCGAGCACCCCGCCCTCCTCGTTGAGGAGCAGCGAATAGCGGGCCTTGTTGAGCGGCGCGTCGCTGATCGCGGCGGGCATCAACGCTTCGAGCGCGGTCGCGACATTGTCGCCGGTGATCGAAAGCTGGCCCATGTGGCTGACGTCGAACAGCCCGGCGTTCTCGCGCGTCCAGAGGTGCTCGGCCATGATGCCTTCGTATTGCACGGGCATGTGGTAGCCGGCGAACTCGACCATCCGGCCGCCCTTCGCGCGGTGCCAGGCGTCGAGCGGGAGCGTCAGGATCTCCAGCGGCTCGAAACCGTCGTCTTCTTGAATGGCGGGCGCTTCGCTCATCACAGGTCTTCCGTCACAAGAGGCCGGTCGCGCGGAGCCGAGGCCCGTTGACGATCCGAATGTCCCCCTCTGTCACGGAACCTGAGAGCTTTCCCCGGTCGCGCCGGGTTACCCCTTCGGTGGGCGCGCGAGGCATGGCCCGCGTGCCGCTTTCCAGAGTGTCGATCGGCCGGCGCGGTCCCTGCTGCCTGAGAGATTCCGGGGTGGTTGCTCCTTCGGCGGCGGCTGATGACCTGAAAGGCCGGCCGCGCTCTCCCGCGCCTGCCCATGCCCCTTGCGCGGCATCGACGGAATCGCCCTCTACGCGCGCCGGGGCGGGAGTCAATCGCCGAGTGGAGCCGTTACGCGCGCGGCACGTTTACACCCGAGGAGAAGGAGATCGCTGATGGACACTGCCACCTCCCCGGTCGTCGAGCGGATCGCGCGCGTGCTCGCCGCGCAGCACCTGAGCGCCAATGGGCATGGCACCGTCGAGTCGCCCAGCGCGCTGGTCGACGCGCAGTGGAAGGATCACCGCGACGATGCGATCGCGGTGCTGCACACGATGCGCGCGCCCAGCCCGGCGATGGCGGCGGCGGGCGACGTTGCGGTATGGGAGCGGATGGTGCTGGCGGCGATCGCGGAGGCGAAGCCGGGTATCGTCATGTAGCGGCGCGGCGGTCCACCGCCCACGAGACCGCCAGCACGATCAGCCCGGCGACCGCGAGCGCCGCGCCGACCGGGCCGGTCGACGTCCAGCCCCAGCCGGCGGCGATCGCCATCCCGCCCAGCCACGGCCCGAGCGCGTTGGCGGTGTTGAACGCCGAATGGTTGAGCGCCGCGGCCAGCGCCTGCGCATCGCCCGCCACGTCCATGAGCCGGGTCTGGAGCACGGTGCCGAGCGACCCGCCGATCCCGATCGCGACCATCGCGACGAGCACGGTCGCGAAATGCTGCGCCGCCAGCGGCCAGAGCAGCAATGCCGCGATGCTCCATACCAGGATCGCCGCGGCGGTCGGCAGCAGCGCGCGGTCGGCGAACTTCGGGACGATCAGATTGCCCGCGGTCATCCCGACGCCGAACGCCGCGAGCGCGAACGGCACCATCCGCGGGCCGACCTGCGTCACGTCAGCCATCGTGTCGGCCAGATAGGTATAGACCGCGAACAGGCCCCCGAATCCGATCGCGCCGACGCCGAGCGTCAGCCACACCTGCGGCCGCCTCAGCGCGCGCAGCTCCGACAGGGGACTGGCGGACGGGTCGCCGCGATCACGCGGCGCGAAGATCGCGACCAGCGCGGCGGTGAGCGCCGCGAGCCCCGCGACGACGATGAAGCACGAGCGCCAGCCGAGCAGCTGCCCCATGAAGTTGGCGAGCGGCACCCCGACGATCGTCGCCACCGTCAGCCCCAGGATGACGCGCGCGACCGCCTGCGTCCGCCGACCCGCATCGACCAGCGACGCCGCGACCAGCATCGCGATCCCGAAATAGGCCCCGTGCGGCAGCCCCGCCATGAAGCGGAACAGCATCATCCAGCCGTAGCTCGGCGCCAGCGCCGACAAAGCGTTGCCGAGCGCGAACAGCGTCATCAGCGCGATCAGCAGATGCCGCCGCGCCATCCGCGCGCCGAGCACCGCGAGCAGCGGCGCACCGACCACCACGCCCAGCGCATAGGCGCTGATGACGTGTCCGGCGGTGGGCGCATCGACACCGAGGTCGCGCGCCATGTCGGGGAGCAGGCTCATCGTCGCGAATTCGGTGGTGCCGATTGCGAACCCGCCGACCGCGAGCGACAAATGGATCAAGCCGACGGGTGCGTTGCGCACGTCGGCGATGGCAGTGGCCATGCGGAGTCCCCGATTTCGGCTGTTCTGGTGAGCCGTATAGCTGGCGATGCTGCGGTGCAGCGTCAAGGGCTCCGATCGCGCGCGCCCGTCGCTCCTGCGCAGGCAGGAGCCTATGGCTGTTGATGGATGCCCCGAACTTTTGACACACGAGGCTGCGTCGGTGTGTCAGACCTTACACAAAACTCGACAGACATGGGCCCCTGCCTGCGCAGGGGCGACGGCTCGGGTGGAGCGCTGCCCATCCCACTTCCGTCATCCCGGACTTGATCCGGGATCCCGCTTCTTCCCTCGGCGACGAACGCCTCTGCTAAGAAGCCGGCGTCAGCCGCAACAACCGCCCCTGCGAATCGCCGCCATCCTCCAGCACGTAGATCGCACCGTCCGGCCCCTGTTCGACCTCGCGAATCCGTGCGCCCATCGACCATTGGTCGCCCTTGCTCGCGTTCGTCCCGTTCAGATCGACGCGGACGAGCGACTGCGACGACAGCCCGCCGATGAACGCATCGCCCTTGTATTGCGGGAACAGGTCGCCCGAATAGATCATCAGCCCGCCCGGCGAGATCACCGGGTTCCACCACACCTTCGGCGCTTCATAGCCGTCGCCGGGCGCGTGGTCGGGAATGTCGCTGCCGTCGTAGTTCGACCCGTTCGAGACGTTCGGCCAGCCGTAATTGCGGCCGGGCAGCACGAGGTTCAGCTCGTCCCCGCCCTTCGGCCCCATCTCCTGCTGCCACAGATTGCCCTGCGCATCGAAGGCGAGCCCGAGCAGGTTGCGATGGCCGTAGCTCCACACCTCGGGAAGGAAGCCCTGCGCCGCGAGCGGGTTGTTCGCCGCCGGCTTGCCGTCGGGCGTGAGCCGCAGCACCTTGCCGAGCGAGCCGCCCTTGTCCTGCGCCGGGGTGAATTTCTGCCGGTCGCCGTTGGTGAAGAACAGATACTGGCCGTCGGGCGAGAAGGCGATCCGCCCCGAATAATGGCCGTCGCCGGTCACGAGCGGGGTGGCGCGGTACAGCGTCTCGATCGACGTCAGTCGTTCGCTCCCGGCCTCGCCCGACAGGGTCCCGCGCGCCAGTACCACGCCCTTGCCGCCCTGCCCGCCGGCCGAATAGCTGAAGTAAACGCGCTTGCTGGTCGCGAAATCGGGGGCGACCACCACGTCCATCAATCCGCCCTGCCCGGCGGAATCGACGTCGATCGAAGCGATCGTGCGCCGCGCGGTGCCGTCCGCGGCGACCAGCAGCAGATCGCCCTTCTTCTCGGTAACGAGCATCCGCCGGTCGGGAAGGAAGGTCATCGCCCAGGGCGCATCGAAGTCGGCGATCACCGCACGGGCGAACGGCGTCCCGGCCACGGGTGTGCCGCTGGGCAGCGGCGATGGCGATGGCGATGGCGATGGCGATGCCGATGGGCTCGGCGTCGGCGAGGGCGCAACCGGCGCGTCGCCGACCGGCTGCACCGCGGCCGAATCCTCGCCGTTGCAGGCGGCCGCCGCGGTGAGTGCAGCGGCGGCGAACGCGACACGATACAGCACCCCGATTCTCCTTTTTCATCCAGATTTCATTCAACAAACCCGCGCCTCCTGCATTGTTCCGGCAGGCGGGGCTAGACGCTTGCGAGCGTGACGCAGTGGCGCTATATGGACGGTGCTTTCTCTTACATCGCGAGGTGATAAGGGGCTGCGGGGCTCGCTCCGCGGCGGCAAGAAACGCATGTGCGGTAGGTGCTTTTGAACGACATCACTCCCCTCGTCCGGTTGATCGAGCCAGAGGCCGATGCGCTCGGTTTCGCGCTGGTGCGCGTCCGGCTGTTCGGCAAGGACGACGAGCGCACGCTGCAGATCATGGCCGAGCGCCCCGACACGCGGCAGCTGACGATCGACGATTGCGCCGAACTGTCGCGCCGCATCTCGGACAGGCTCGACGCGCTGGAAGAGGCGGGCAAGGACCCGATCGAGGGTGCGTACCGGCTGGAAGTGTCGTCGCCGGGGATCGATCGCCCGCTGACCCGTCGACAGGACTTCACCGACTGGGCCGGGCACGAGGCGCGCATCGTGCTGACCGAGGCGGTCGACGGGCAGAAGCAGTTCAAGGGCGACCTCGAGGGCATCGACGCCGACGGGATGATCGCGATCCGCCATCCGCGCACCGGCGTGCTGGAGCAGGTGCCGTTCGCACTGATCGCCGATGCCAAGCTGGTGCTGACCGATCGCCTGATCGACGCCACCGTCCCGCTCTCGATGGAGGGCGCGGAAGAAGAGATTCAGATCACGTCCACGGACGAAGAAGAGGAAACCCACTGATGGCCACCGGCGTCACCGCCAACCGTGCGGAGCTGATCGCGATCGCCAATTCGGTCGCTTCGGAGAAGATGATCGACAAGGCGATCGTCATCGAGGCGATGGAGGATGCGATCCAGCGCGCCGCCCGCACGCGCTACGGCCAGGAAATGGACATCCGGGCCAAGCTGGACCCGAACAACGGCGACCTGCGACTGTGGCGCGTCGTCGAGGTGGTCGAGCTCGTCGACGACATCTACAAGCAGGTCGACGTCAACGGCGCGCAGAAGCTGCAGCCGGGCGCGAGCGTCGGCGACTATCTGGTCGATCCGCTGCCGCCGATCGAATTCGGCCGCATCCAGGCGCAGGCCGCCAAGCAGACGATCTTCCAGAAGGTCCGCGATGCCGAGCGCGAGCGCCAGTATGAAGAGTTCAAGGAGCGCGCCGGCGAGATCATCACCGGCGTCGTCAAGCGCGTCGAGTTCGGCCATATCGTCGTCGACCTGGGCCGCGCCGAGGGTGTCATCCGCCGCGACCAGCAGATCCCGCGCGAAGTGGTGCGCGTCAACGACCGCATCCGCTCGCTGATCCTGAAGGTGGTGCGCGAGAATCGCGGCCCGCAGATCTTCCTGAGCCGCGCGCATCCCGACTTCATGAAGAAGCTGTTCGCGCAGGAAGTGCCCGAGATCTACGACGGCATCATCGAGATCAAGGCCGCCGCGCGCGATCCGGGCAGCCGCGCCAAGATCGGCGTCATCTCGCACGATTCGAGCATCGACCCGGTCGGCGCGTGCGTCGGCATGAAGGGCAGCCGCGTGCAGGCGGTGGTGCAGGAGATGCAGGGCGAGAAGATCGACATCATCCCGTGGTCGCCCGACACCGCGACCTTCGTCGTCAATGCGTTGCAGCCGGCGAACGTCGCGCGCGTGGTGATCGACGAGGAAGAGGATCGCATCGAGGTGGTCGTCCCCGACGATCAGCTCAGCCTCGCGATCGGGCGTCGCGGCCAGAACGTGCGGCTCGCCAGCCAGTTGACCGCCAAGGCGATCGACATCCTGACCGAGACCGACGCCAGCGAGAAGCGTCAGCAGGAGTTCGTCAAGAATTCCGAGACCTTCCAGAACGAGCTGGATGTCGACGAGACGCTGGCGCAGCTGCTGGTCGCCGAGGGCTTCGGCGCGCTGGAAGAGGTCGCCTATGTCGAGCTCGACGAGCTGGCCGGGATCGAAGGCTTCGACGAGGATCTCGCGCAGGAGCTGCAGAGCCGGGCGCAGGAGGCGCTCGACCGCCGCGAACAGGCCAATCGCGAGGAGCGGCAGGCGCTGGGCGTCGAGGATGCGCTGGCCGAGCTGCCATATCTGACCGAGGCGATGCTGGTCACGCTCGGCAAGGCCGGGATCAAGACGCTCGACGATCTCGCCGATCTGGCGACCGACGAGCTGGTCGAGAAGAAGCGCGCCGAGCCGCGCCGCCGCAACGACGATGCGCCGCGCCGCACCGATCGCCCGGAAAACAAGGGTGGCGTGCTGGGCGAATATGGTCTGAGCGAAGAGCAGGGCAACGAAATCATCATGGCCGCGCGCGCGCACTGGTTCGACGACGAGCCGGCTGCCGAGCAGGCGTCGGAGGATCAGGACGCCTGATGCCGTTCGTATCGATCCGACTGGCCGGCGCGGCGACGCGCGAGCAGAAAGCGGCGATCGTGGCCGACGTCACGACGTCGCTGGTCACGCGGCTGGGCAAGAACCCGGCCGCGGTGCAGATCGTGATCGAGGAAGTGTCGACCGAGAATTATGGTGCGGGCGGCCAGTTGCTGGCCGACCGCGACGCGCCCGTTGCCAAGGGAGACGCGCATGCGGACCCCCGACAATGAGACGCTAGACGCCGCTCCCGAGCGTTCCTGCATCCTTACCCGCGAGCGCGCGTCGCCCGCGGCGCTGATCCGGCTGGCGCTCGCCCCCGACGGGCGGGTGCTGCCGGACGTGCGCGCCAGGGCACCGGGGCGCGGTGCTTGGATCGGGGTCGACCGCGCCGAACTCGAACAGGCGATCGCCAAGGGCAAGCTGCGCGGCGCGCTCGCGCGGGCGTTCAAGACCGGCGAGGTCACGATCCCCGACGATCTGCCCGCGCTGATCGCCGCCGCGCTGGAACGCAACGCGCTCGACCGGCTCGGGCTGGAATCGCGTGGCGGGACGATCCTGACCGGCGCGGAGCGGATCGAGACCGCCGCGCGATCGGGCAAGCTCCACGCGCTCTACCATGCCGCCGACGCCGCCGAGGACGGCTGCCGCAAGCTGGCGCAGGCGTGGCGCGTCGGGTCCGATCGCGAAGGTTCCGACGTCAGGGGCTTGGCACTGCCGGTGGCGCGCCCCATATTGTCGTTGGCGCTGGGCCGCGAAAATGTGGTACACATTGGCGTCATCGACCGCGCTGCGGCCAAACGACTCAGCGAAGCGCTCGATCGTTGGCTGCACTTTATCGGCCCTGATCTGAATACAGCACCTTGCGCTACGGCCGCGCAAGGCGCATCGGCGCCCGGCATTGCCGGGGCGACCGCTACCGGCCGTGAGACTGCACGAGGAATTTGAGTGAGCGAGACCGACAACGACAAGCCGAAACTCGGAATGCGCCAGCCGCTGGGGCTCAAGCGCACGGTCGAGACCGGCAAGGTGAAGCAGAGCTTCAGCCACGGCCGTAGCAATACGGTGGTGGTCGAGGTGAAGCGTCGCCGCGTGCTCGGTCCGCAAGGCGGTGCGCCCGAGGCGGCGACCCCGGCGCCCGAGCCGACGCCCGCCCCCGCGGCGCCGGTCACGCCGGCGCGCCCCGCGCCGCGCCCGCCGGTCTCGAACGAGACTCCGCAGGAGCGCCAGGCGCGTCTGCTGCGCGAGGCCGAGGACCAGCGGATGCACACGCTGGAGGAAACCCGCCGCCGCGAGGACGCCGAGCGTCAGCGCGCCGCAGAGGAGGAGCGTCGCCGCGCCGAAGAGCGTGCGCGGGCCGAGGCCGAGGCCGCCGCCAAGGCCGCCGAGCCGGCCCCCGCGCCTGCGCCCGCCGCACCCGAACCGGTCGCCGCGCAGCCGGCGCCCGAGCCGACGCCGGCTCCTGCACCGGTCGAGGCCGCTGCGCCCGCCCCCGCGCCGACGCCTGCCCCGGCTCCGGCCGCAGCAGCGACCCCGGCACCGACGCCCGCGCCTGCGCCCCGTCCTGCCCCGACGCCGGCTCCCGCCCCGGCGCCGGCCCCTGCGCCGACGCTGGCGCTGGGCCGCGACCCGTCGATGCCGGCGCCGCGCCGCTTCTCGCCGGTCGCGCGTCCCGAGATTCCCAAGCCGCAGCCCAAGCCGGCCCCGGCGCCCACCCCCACGCCGACCCCGGCAACGTCGAACGCGTCGGCCGGTGGCGGCAGCAACGCGCCGCGCAGCCTGCCCAGCGGTCAGGCGACCCCGCGCAACAACACGCCGGCGCGTCCGCAGCAGCGTGACCGCAAGGGTGACGAGCGCCGCGGCGGCAAGCTGACCGTCAATCGCGCGCTCAACGAGGATGGCGCGCGCGCGCGCAGCCTCGCGGCGCTGAAGCGCGCCCGCGAGAAGGAGAAGCGTGGCTTCGGCGGCCCGCGCGAGCCGCAGGCCAAGCAGGTCCGCGACGTGCAGGTGCCGGAGGCGATCACGGTGCAGGAACTCGCGAACCGCATGGCGGAGCGCGGTGCCGATCTGGTCAAGACGCTGTTCAAGATGGGCATGCCCGTCACGATGACGCAGACGATCGACCAGGATACCGCCGAGCTGCTGGTGACCGAATTCGGCCACAACATCGTCCGCGTGTCGGATTCGGACGTCGATCTCGCGATCGACACCACCGAGGATGCGCCCGAGACGCTGCAGACGCGCCCGCCGGTCGTGACGATCATGGGCCATGTCGACCACGGCAAGACCTCGCTGCTCGACGCGCTGCGCGGCACCGACGTCGTGCGCGGCGAGGCCGGTGGCATCACCCAGCATATCGGCGCCTATCAGGTCACGCTGAAGGACAAGTCGAAGATCACCTTCCTCGACACGCCGGGCCACGAGGCGTTCACCGCCATGCGCGCGCGTGGTGCCGACGTCACCGACATCGTGGTGCTGGTGGTCGCCGCCGACGACGGGCTGATGCCGCAGACGATCGAGGCGATCAACCACACCAAGGCGTCGGGCAAACCGATGATCGTGGCGATCAACAAGATCGACAAGCACGAGGCGAACGCGCAACGCGTCCGCGAGCGGCTGCTCGAGCACGACATCCAGGTCGAGATGATGGGCGGCGAGACGCAGGACGTCGAGGTTTCCGCGCTCAAGAAGATCGGGCTCGACGAGCTGATCGAGAAGATCCAGCTCCAGGCCGAACTGCTCGACCTGAAGGCGAACCCGGATCGCGCCGCCGAGGGCAGCGTGATCGAGGCCAAGCTCGACAAGGGCCGTGGTCCAGTCGCGACCGTGCTGGTGACGCGCGGCACGCTGCGGGTCGGCGACGTGTTCGTCGTCGGCGCGGAGAGCGGCAAGGTGCGTGCTCTGGTCGACGACAAGGGGCGTCAGCTCAAGGCGGCGGGTCCGTCGATGCCGGTCGAGGTGCTCGGCCTGTCGGGCACGCCATCGGCGGGCGACCAGTTGCAGGTCGTCGAGAACGAGCAGCGCGCCCGCGAGGTCGCGGAATATCGCCAGAGCGTGCTCACGCAGAAGCGCACGACCTCGGCGCCGACCAGCCTCGAGAACATGTTCTCGGCGCTGCGCGCGAACGCCGCGATCGAATATCCGCTGGTCGTGAAGGCGGATACGCAGGGCACGGTCGAAGCGATCGTCGCGTCGATCAACAAGATCTCGACCGATCTGATCCGCGCGCGGGTGCTGCACTCGGGCGTCGGCGGGATCACCGAGAGCGACGTGACGCTGGCAGGCGCCAGCGGCGCGCCGATCATCGGCTTCCACGTCCGCGCCAATGCCAAGGCGCGCGAGATCGCCGAGCGGCAGAAGGTGGCGTTGAAGTATTACGACGTCATCTACGACCTGATCGACGAGATTCGCGCCGGCATGGCGGGCGAGCTCGGGCCGGAGGCGTTCGAGACCGTCGTCGGTCGTGCGGAGATCCGCGAGGTCTTCTCGGCGGGCAAGCACGGCAAGGCCGCCGGTCTGCTCGTCACCGAGGGCGTCATCCGCAAGGCGCTCAAGGCGCGCATCACGCGCAACGACGTCATCATCTACAATGGTGAGATCGCGTCGCTGCGCCGCTTCAAGGACGACGTGCCGGAAGTGCGCGCCGGTCTGGAGTGCGGCGTGACATTCACGCAGAACTTCGTCGACATCAAGGCCGGGGATTATCTCGAAACCTTCGAGGTCGAACTGCGCGAGCGCACGCTGTAATCGACTGTAACTAGCCCTCTCCCCTGCGGGGAGAGGGTCGGGTGAGGGGGCGACACGGACGCTGGTCTCGGTGAGACCCCCTCCCCCCACCCCGCCCCTCTGCCCGGAGGGGAGAGGGAGATCGTCAATGACCGACAAGCCAGAAAAATCCGTTCGCACGCTGCGCGTCGGCGAGCAGGTCCGGCACATCCTGTCGGAAATCCTCCAGCGCGGCGACGTGCACGACGAGACGCTCGCCAGCCATATGGTGAGCGTCACCGAAGTGCGGATGTCGCCAGACCTGCGCCATGCGACGGTGTTCGTGAAGCCGCTACTCGGCAAGGACGAGGAAGCGGTGCTCAAGGCGCTGCGCACCAATACCGCCTATCTTCAGCGTGAGGTCGCGACGCGCGTGAAGATGAAATATGCCGCGCGGCTCAAGTTTCTGGCCGACGAGAGCTTCGACGAGGGCAGCCACATCGACGCGCTGCTGCGCCGCCCCGAGGTGGCGCGCGATCTTGACGGGGAATGAGGTAAGACGCATCTTACCGGCATGAACGCCTATACGAAGCTCTCAGCCAAGGGGCAGGTGGTCGTGCCGAAGGCAACGCGGGACCGGCTCGGATGGGTCGCAGGCACCGATCTCGAACTGATCGAGTCCGGCGATGGCGTGACATTGCGTCCGCGGCGCTCTGGCAAGACACTTACTCCGGAAAAGGCGGTCGAAATCTTCCGAAGCCTGTACCAACATGAAGGCCCGCCCGTTTCGTTAAACGAAATGACAGCTTCGGCGGCACTCATGGCATCCGGTGAGGACGTCATTGAGGAATGAGGGCCGTGGATACCAACATCCTCGTGCGCTGGTTGACGCGCGATGACCCTGCGCAGATTCCGATCGCCGATCGCGTTATGGCTGAACCGGTCTTCGTGGCGCACACCGTCCTTCTCGAACTCGCGTGGGTTCTGGGCGGGCGCACGTACCGCCTTGATCGCGCGCGGCTGGTCGTAGCCTTGCGCGCGCTCATCGACACGAAGACGGTGTATATCGCCGACGAAGAAGCGGTGCGTTGGGCAATCGAGCGGTTCGCGGCGGGTGGCGATATTGCCGACATGCTCCACCTGACGTCACTTCATGGCTGCAGCGCGTTCGTCAGCTTCGAACATCGCCTGCAGGAGCGCGCCGGACCGCAGGCGCCGCTGCGCATCGAACAGCCCGCCTGATGGCCAAGCTCTATTTCTACTATGCCAGCATGAACGCCGGCAAGTCGACCAACCTGCTGCAAGCCGACTTCAACTATCGCGAGCGCGGGATGGCGACGATGCTGTTCACCGCGGCGGTCGACGATCGCTTTGCGGCGGGGACGATCGCGTCGCGGATCGGGCTGTCCGCGCCCGCGACGATGTTCGACGCGACGACCGACATCGCCGCTTGTGCGCTGCGACGCCACGCCGAGACGCCGCTCGCCTGCGTGCTGGTCGACGAGGCGCAGTTCCTCACGGCAGCACAGGTCGATCAGCTCGCCGCGCTGGCGGATCGCGCGGGAATACCGGTGCTCGCTTACGGGCTGCGTACCGATTTCCGCGGCGCGCTGTTCGAGGGATCGGCACGGTTGCTGGCGCTGGCGGACTCGCTGGTCGAGATCAAATCGGTGTGCGCCTGCGGGCGCAAGGCGACGATGAACCTGCGTGTCGATGCCGAAGGCCGCCCCGTCGCGGAGGGGCGACAGACCGAGATCGGCGGTAACGATCGGTATGTGGCGCTGTGTCGCCGGCATTTCGGCGAGGCGTTGGGCCACGCCGACTGACGCCGTTCGGCTTGCGGCCATTGCCGTCATCCCGGGCTTGACCCGGGCTCCCACTCTCTACAGCCAGGGATGAAAGCGGGACCATGGATCAAGCCCGAGGCACGCCGATCGTTCCTCCTAGCCATCCCCCCGCCCCCGCCCTATCTGCGCGGGCATGAACCCGAACGGCATCATCTGGTCGGCGGCGATCTGGATCATCCCGCTCGTCATCGCGATCGTCTTCCACGAGGTCGCGCATGGCCTGGCCGCCCGCGCGCTCGGCGATCCGACCGCGCAGGAGCAGCGGCGGCTGTCGCTCAACCCGCTGCGCCACGTCGATCCGATCGGCACCGTCGCGCTGCCGCTGATTCTAGCGATCGCGAAGGCGCCGGTGTTCGGCTGGGCGAAGCCGGTGCCGGTCGACGCGCGCCGCCTCCCGCACCCGCGTCGGGACATGATGCTTGTCGCGCTCGCCGGGCCGGGATCGAACCTCGTGCTGGCGCTGGTCGGCGCGGTGCTGCTGGGGCTGTTCACGCGCGACATCTATGGCGTCGCGCCGGGGAGCGTCAGCGCGTTCGTCGCGGCGAACCTGCTCAACTTCGTCCTCATCAACGTCTTTCTCGCGATCTTCAACCTGATCCCGCTGCCACCCTTTGACGGCGGACATGTGGTGGCCGGTTTGCTTCCGGAACGGCTGGCGCAGCGCTGGGACGGCCTGGCGCGCTTCGGCTTTCCATTGCTCATCGTCCTGCTGCTGGTGCTGCCATGGCTGGTGCCCGGCGCGAACATCGTCCAGCGACTGGTCGCGCCGCCTGCGCAGGCGCTCGCCGATTGGTATCTCGCGTTGGCGGGAGCGATCGGCTGATGACGCTGCACGGATGGTTGATCCTCGACAAGCCGCTCGGGCTCGGCTCGACGCAGGGCGTCTCGGCAGCGAAGCGTGGTTTACGCACCGGCGGCTATGGCAAGGCCAAGGTCGGGCATGGCGGGACGCTCGATCCGCTCGCCACCGGCGTGCTGCCGATCGCGATCGGCGAGGCGACCAAGCTGGCCGGGCGGATGCTCGACAGCGACAAGGTCTATGATTTCACGATCCGCTTCGGCGAGCAGACCGACACGCTCGACGCCGAGGGCAAGGCGATCGCGACCAGCGACGCGCGCCCTACTGCGGCGGCACTGGAAGCGATCCTGCCGCGCTTTACCGGCCCGATCGCGCAGGTGCCGCCCGCCTATTCGGCGCTGAAGGTCGACGGCCAGCGCGCCTATGACCTCGCGCGCGCGGGCGAGGAGGTGGTACTGGCGACGCGCGACGTGACGATCCATGCGCTGACGCTCGCCCCCGCGCCCGGCGACGATCCCTTGCAGGAGGCGACGCTCACCGCGCATGTCTCCAAGGGCACGTACATCCGCAGCCTCGCGCGCGACATCGCGCTGGCGCTCGGCACGGTCGGCCATGTCACCTATCTGCGCCGCACGAAGGCCGGGCCGTTCACGCTCGATCAGGCGATTACGCTGGACAAACTGGACGAAGTCGCTAAGGCGCGCAGCCTTGAACACTCTCTCCTGCCATTGAGCGCAGGGCTGGACGACATCCCGGCTCTCGCACTCACACCCGACCAGGCAGGGGCGCTCCGTCAGGGGCGTGTACTGGCCGGGATCGCCGCCGACGACGGTCAGGCCTTTGCCATGCTGGGGGAAATGCCCGTCGCACTGGTCGAGGTGGAGCAAGGCTCCGTTCGCGTCGTCCGTGGCTTCAACCTGTAGAAGATGTCGTAGGAACCTATATGTCGATTACCGCAGAACGCCGTCAGGAAGTCATCAAGGACAATGCCCGCGCCGAAGGCGACACCGGTTCGCCCGAGGTCCAGGTCGCGATCCTGACGGAGCGGATCAAGAACCTGACCGAGCACTTCAAGGGCCACGCCAAGGACAACCATTCGCGTCGCGGCCTGCTGATGATGGTCAACAAGCGGCGTTCGCTGCTCGACTATCTCCGCAAGAAGGACGGTGAGCGTTATCTGGCGCTCATCGCGAAGCTCGGTCTCCGCAAGTGACAAACAAGGGCGGCTCAAAAGGCCGCCCTTTTTTGTCACCCCGGCGCAGGCCGGGGTCCAGCAAGTGCGGGCGCGGGAGCGCTCTTCCAGCCGCTGGAGCTGGACCCCGGCCTTCGCCGGGGTGACGACGGAGGAGGACAATCCGGTCCGCTTCCACGGAGCCGCTACTGGCTCACACGCAGGCCCCCCGGTGATCCGCACCGGGGAGTGAAGGAAATGATATGTTCGATACCAAGAAAGTGGAAATCCAGTGGGGCGGAAAGACCCTCACTCTCGAAACGGGCCGCGTGGCCCGTCAGGCCGATGGCGCGGTGATCGCGACGCTCGGCGAAACGGTGGTGCTGTGCGCCGTGACCGCCGCCAAGAACGTGAAGGAAGGGCAGGATTTCTTCCCGCTCACCGTTCACTATCAGGAGAAATTCTCCGCCAGCGGTCGCATCCCCGGCGGCTTCTTCAAGCGCGAGCGTGGCGCGACCGAGCGTGAGACGTTGGTCAGCCGTCTGATCGACCGCCCGATCCGCCCGTTGTTCCCGGAAGGGTTCTACAACGAGATCAACTGCATCTGTCAGGTGCTGTCGTATGACGGCGAGAACGAGCCGGACATCGTCGCGATGGTCGCGGCGTCGGCGGCGCTGACGATCTCGGGCGTGCCCTTCATGGGCCCGATCGGCGCGGCGCGCGTCGGCTACAAGGACGGCGAGTATCAGCTGAACCCGACCGACGCCGAGGTGCTCGAGGGCGACCTCGACCTGGTCGTCGCCGCCACGCATGACGCGGTGATGATGGTCGAATCCGAAGCCAAGGAGCTGTCGGAAGAGGTGATGCTCGGCGCGGTCATGTTCGCGCACAAGGCGTCGCAGCAGATCATCGACGCGGTCATCGATCTGGCCGAGCAGGCCGCGAAGGATCCGTGGGAGCTGAAGCAGGCCGACGACCAGAAGGCGGTCAAGGCCGAGCTGAAGAAGCTGATCGGCAAGGACATCACCGCCGCCTACAAGCTGACCGACAAGCAGGCGCGCCAGACCGCGCTGGGCGAGGCGCGCGCCAAGGCGAAGGCGGCGATGGCCGACCGTACGCCGCAGGAGCAGCTCGCCGCCGCGAAGCTGGTCAAGAAGCTGGAGGCGGAGATCGTCCGCACCGCGATCCTGAAGGACGGTCGCCGCATCGACGGTCGCACCACGACGCAGATCCGTCCGATCGAGGCGGAGGTTCACTTCCTGCCGCGCGCGCACGGCTCGGCGCTGTTCACGCGTGGCGAGACGCAGACGATCGCGACCACGACGCTGGGCACCCGCGACGCGGAGCAGATGATCGACGGTCTGAACGGCCTGTCGTATCAGCACTTCATGCTGCACTATAACTTCCCGCCCTATTCGGTCGGCGAAGTCGGCCGCTTCGGCGCGCCGGGCCGTCGCGAAGTCGGCCATGGCAAGCTGGCGTGGCGCGCGCTGCACCCGGTGCTGCCGACGAAGGAGGAGTTCCCCTACACGATCCGCGTCACCAGCGACATCACCGAGTCGAACGGCTCGTCGTCGATGGCGACGGTCTGCGGCGGTTCGCTGTCGATGATGGACGCGGGCGTGCCGCTGAAGCGCCCGGTGTCGGGCATCGCGATGGGCCTGATCCTGGAGGGCAAGGACTTCGCGGTCCTGTCCGACATCCTGGGTGACGAGGATCACCTGGGCGACATGGACTTCAAGGTGGCCGGCACCAGCGAGGGCATCACCAGCCTTCAGATGGACATCAAGATCGCCGGCATCACCGAGGAGATCATGAAGGTCGCGCTGCGGCAAGCGCATGAAGGCCGCGCGCATATCCTGGGCGAGATGGCCAAGGCGCTCGATTCGACCCGGACCGAACTGTCGGCGCACGCGCCGCGCATCGAGACCTTCACGATCGACAAGTCGAAGATCCGTGAAGTGATCGGCACCGGCGGCAAGGTGATCCGCGAGATCGTCGCCACCACCGGCGCGAAGGTCGACATCGACGACGAGGGCGTCATCAAGGTGTCGTCGTCGGACGCCAAGCAGATCGAGGCCGCGATCAACTGGATCAAGGGTCTGGTCGAGGAGGCCGAGGTCGGCAAGATCTACAACGGCAAGGTCGTCAACATCGTCGACTTCGGTGCGTTCGTGAACTTCATGGGTGGCAAGGACGGCCTCGTCCACGTCAGCGAGATGAAGAACGAGCGTGTCGAGAAGCCGGGCGACGTCGTGTCCGAAGGCCAGGAAGTGAAGGTCAAGGTCCTCGAGATCGATCCGCGCGGCAAGGTCCGCCTGTCGATGCGCGTCGTCGATCAGGAAACCGGCGCCGAGCTGGAAGACACTCGCCCGGCTCGCGAGCCGCGTGGCGATCGTGACGGCGGTGGCCGTGGCGACCGTGGCCCGCGTCGCGATGGCGGTGGCCGTGGTGGGGAGCGCGGTGGCGATCGCGGCGGGGACCGTGGTCCGCGTCGCGAAGGCCGCGGCCCGCGTCGTGAGCGCGGCGAGGGTGGCAAGGACGAGGGCGATGCGCCCGCGTTCGCGCCGGCCTTCCTGACCGGCGATCGCGACTGATCCGCTTCACCCCTTGCGTGCAGCAAGCGAATGGCCCCGGCAGCGATGCCGGGGCCATTTTCATGTCAGGACTTTACCGGCGGCACGACATGGTCGCCCGCCGGACCGGACGGTCAGGCGAGCCGGAACACCGCGCGCTGCCGCCGGCGCATGGCAACGCCGACCGCGCCGAAGCCCGCGATCATCATCGCCCACGTCGCCGGCTCGGGCACCGCGCCGCGCACGGCGGTGACGTTGATATTATCGATGTTCGCGGAGCTGCTGGTGGTGCTCATCGAGAAGCGCACGCGATCGAAGCTCTGATTGCCCGCACCCGGCGACAGCGTGGTGAAGCTGTCCCTCGTGGTGGCGACCGTTGAGGAAACCGGTGATGGCGTAGCTCACGTCCCCAAACCCGGAGGCGACCGCGCCATCGAACGATCCCAGCGTGAATACCCCGCCGGTGATATCGAAGGCCGCCGAGTTGGAGAAATACAGATCGAAGGTCGGATTGCCGAAGTTCTTCGCCGTATAGATCGAGCCCGATACGTAGCTGAGGGTGAACCCCGCTTCCGAGTAGCTCGTCGTGAAGAGCGAGCGGTTGCTGCCGGGCAAATCGTCGAAGGTGATCGTGGCGGCCGAGGCACTGCTGCCGACGAGGCTTGCGGCCAGGGCCCCGGTCAGAATCGATGTCGTGATGACGTTGCGCACGGTCATCCCCCCTGTGGATCACCGCGCCGGGCGCCTGTGGCTTACCGGCGCCCGCGCCGGTGACAGGAACGGTATAAACCCGGCGCAACACTTTCAGATCGCGGCAATTTCTTATTGTTAGGGTCCGAAAGGGGCATAACGTCCCCATTTGGGGCACGATATCTCCCGCCAGCTCACCACGATGCTGCGGACAGGCGCGACCGGGGCGGTCGCGGCCTTGATCGAGGCACTGAAACCACCCGTTGAACAGTGATTCCAGGCAGATACACGCGCCCTAGCCAGACCGCGCGATGCAGCCGCCGAACGGCATAAGCCGCCCGGGCAGGTCCTGGCCGGACGCGGCGGCTCACGCGTGATGCGCGAGCCGCCCCGATCAGTAGACGCGCTTCTTCGGCTTGATGTACTCGACGTCGTCGGTGAGCGTGTAATCGTGCACCGGGCGATAATCGATATGGGTCGCGCCGCCCTTGCCACCCCAGCCCTCGAAGGTGGTGATGGTGTGCTTCATCCAGTTGGCGTCGTCGCGCTCGGGGAAGTCCTCGTGCATGTGCGCACCACGGCTTTCCTTGCGGTTGTCGGCGCTTTTCATCGTCACCACCGCCTGGCCGATCAGATTGTCGAGCTCCATCGTCTCGACCAGATCGGTGTTCCAGATCAGCGAACGATCGGCGACGCCGACGTCGTTCATGCCCTGATAGATGGTGTCGATCTTGGCGACGCCCTCGCGCAGCAGTTCGCTGTCGCGGAACACCGCGCAGTGACGCTGCATCGTCCGCTGCATCTCGGCGCGCAGCTTGGCGGTCGGCGTGCCACCCTTCGCATGGCGGAAGTGATCGAGCCGGCCCAGCGCCATCTCCTCCGAACCCTTGGGCAGCGGATTGTGCGCGGTGTTGGGCTTGAGCGTGTCCTTGAGCCGCAGACCGGTGGCGCGGCCGAAGACGACCAGATCGATCAGCGAGTTCGATCCCAACCGGTTCGCGCCATGCACCGACACGCATGCCGCCTCACCGACCGCGAACAGCCCCGGCACCACCGAGTCCGGATCGCCGTCCTTCAGCCGGACGACCTCGCCGTGATAGTTACACGGGATGCCACCCATGTTGTAATGGACGGTGGGCGTCACCGGCAGCGGCTGCCGCGTCAGGTCGACGCCCGCGAAGATCTTGCCGGTTTCGGTGATGCCCGGCAGCCGCTCGTGCAGCACCTTGGGATCGATGTGGTCGAGGTGCAGGTAGATGTGGTCCTTGTCCTTGCCCACACCGCGCCCTTCGCGCATCTCCATCGCCATCGAGCGCGCCACGACGTCGCGGCTCGCCAGATCCTTGGCCGACGGGGCATAGCGCTCCATGAAGCGTTCGCCCTCGGAATTGGTCAGATACCCGCCCTCGCCACGCGCGCCCTCGGTGATCAGCACGCCCGCGCCATAGATACCGGTCGGGTGGAACTGCACGAACTCCATGTCCTGCAAGGCGAGGCCCGCACGCAGCGCCATGCCGTTGCCGTCGCCGGTGCAGGTGTGCGCCGAGGTCGCCGACTGGTACACGCGCCCGCCGCCGCCCGTCGCCAGCACGACCGCATGGCTACGGAAGCGATGGATCGAACCATCCTCCATGCACAAAGCGATCACACCCCGGCACGCGCCGTTTTCCATGATCAGGTCGAGCGCGAAATATTCGACGTAGAAGTCCGCGTCATACTTCAACGACTGCTGATAGAGCGCGTGGAGCATGGCGTGGCCGGTACGGTCGGCGGCGGCGCAGGTGCGCTGCACCGGCGGGCCTTCGCCCATGTTCTGCATGTGGCCGCCGAACGGCCGCTGATAGATCGTGCCGTTGTCGTTGCGGCTGAAGGGCACGCCGGCATGTTCCAGCTCGTACACCGCCGCCGGCGCCTCGCGGACCATATATTCGATCGCGTCCTGGTCGCCGAGCCAGTCGGACCCCTTCACGGTATCGAACATGTGCCACGACCAATGGTCCGGCGAGTTGTTGCCCAGCGATGCCGCGATGCCGCCCTGCGCCGCCACGGTGTGGCTGCGCGTCGGGAACACCTTGGTGATGCAGGCGGTCTTCAGCCCGCTTTCGGCGATGCCCATCGTGGCGCGCAGGCCCGAGCCGCCAGCGCCGACGACGACGGCGTCATAGGTGTGGTCGATGATCTTGTAAGCGTCGGCGGACATCAGGCGGTGGCTCCGAAAGCGACCTTGAGGATCGAGAAGATGGCGATGCCGGCGGTGCCCAGCGTGAACACGGTCAGCAGCACGGTCAGCACGAAGCGGCTTTCCTTATGCGCATAATCCTCGATCACCACCTGCAGGCCGAGGCGGAAGTGATAGAAGACCGAGGCGATGAACAGCACCATCGGCACCGCCGCCCATGCCGACGACAGCCACAGCTTGACGGTGGCATGGTCGTAGGACGGCAGCGTCGCGATCGACACCAGCAGCCACACCAGCAGCAGGAAATTGGTGCCGGCGGTCAGCTTGTGATGCCACCAATGCTGCGCGCCGTGGCCGGCGCTGCCCAGCCCGCGGACTCGACCGATCTCGGTGCTCATCACTTCATCCCCAGGAAAAGCCAGAACGCCGCGGTCAGCACGACCGAGGCGACGAAGGTGAGCAGCGCCAGCCGGCGGTTGACCTTCAGCTCGAACGCCGCGCCCGTGTCCAGCACCAGATGGCGGATGCCGCTCATCATATGCTGGAACACCGCCCAGGTGAGCGCGACCCCGACCACCCAGCCGAGCGGGTTGAGCGCGCTGGTCGCGGTGGTGAAGACGTTCAGAAACGTACCGTAGGCCGCCGGCCCGGCCGCGATCGCCGCCAGCCACCAGACCAGCAGCAGCGTGCCGACCGTCGCCATGCCGGTGCCGGTCACGCGGTGGACGATCGACACCGTCATCGCCGGGCTCCAGCGATAGTGGAATTGCATCGGCCCGCTGAACAGATGCGGGCTGCGCGGGCGGGCAGGTTTCGAGGCCAAGCGCGGTCTTCCTTGAATATGGGCCGGTGCGGGCGAGTTTGGGCCGGCATATGCGTCCGCGCGCCGCGCGATGCAAGCGCGGCGGCGCGATCTGCGCGGCGATGGCGGCGGCGGTCCCTAACCCGCTGTTAACGGATGGTCGCTAGTCCGAACGGCAATCTTCCTTGTGTACGGAGCAGGTGTTGCCCAACGATTTGCCACCGATCGGATCGGTCGCCGCCGCGCTGGACCTGACGGCACGTTTCGACGTGTTCGATCTGGATGGGGAACTGACGCGGTCCGCGCACGATGCGTGGGCGGTGCTACGCCCCGATGCCCGCACGATCGCGAGCGAATATTGGGAACATTGGAAGCGGTGCTTCGGCACGACCGCCAATCATGCCTCGTTCGAGAACGAGCGGATGATCGATCTGGGCGTGGCCTTCCTGGAGAATCGCTTCCTGCGCACCCGCGAGCGGGGCTGGATCGAGTC
>CAJYLV010000009.1 GCA_913776255.1 uncultured Sphingomonas sp.
AGAACATCGTCGGCGTCGTGCTCCAGTGCAACGGCTTCGAGGTGATCGACCTCGGCGTGATGGTGCCCTGGTCCAAGATCCTCGAGACCGCGCGCGAGCAGGACGCCGACATGATCGGCCTCTCCGGGCTGATCACCCCCTCGCTCGACGAGATGGTGACCGTGGCGGAGGAGATGCAGCGCGCCGGCATGACGATGCCGCTGATGATCGGCGGCGCCACCACCTCCAAGGTGCATACCGCGCTGCGCATCGCGCCGGCGTACACCGGCCCGGTGGTGCACGTGCTCGACGCCAGCCGCGGGGTCGGCGTCGCCACTGCTCTGGTGTCGGAGACGCAGGCGGAGGGCTTCGTCGCCGGCGTCGCGGCGGAATATCAGGCGGTGCGCGACGTGCGCGAGGGCAAGGGCGCCAACGCGCTGCTGCCGCTGGAGGAAGCGCGCAAGCGCGGCTTCGCGGCGGACATGGCGCTCAAGGCGCCCCCGGCGAAGAAGCCCGGCGTCCACGTCTACGACGACTGGGATCTCGCCGATCTCGCCGACTATATCGACTGGACGCCCTTCTTCCGCGCCTGGGACCTGGCGGGCAATTACCCCGCGATCCTCGACGACGCGGTGGTGGGCGAGAGCGCGCGCTCGCTCTACGCCGACGCGCGCGCGATGCTCGACCGCATCGTCGCGGAGAAATGGCTCACCGCGCGCGGCGTCACGGGGCTGTGGCCGTGCCACCGCCACGACGACGACGTGTGGGTCCACGACCGCCACAGCGTCGACACGCGCTCGCCCGACGGCGGCAGCGTGCCCGCCGGCATGCACACCCCCGACCTCGACCGGCGCAACGAGCATTCGACGCGGCTGCCGTTCCTGCGCCAGCAGATCGCCAAGCGCGAGGGCCGCGCCAACATGTGCCTCGCCGACTTCATCGACCCGGCGGGCGACTGGATGGGCGGCTTCGCGGTTGGCATCCACGGCCTCGACGCGCATCTCGCGCGCTACAAGGCCGACAACGACGATTACAACGACATCCTGCTGAAGGCGCTCGCCGACCGTCTCGCCGAGGCATTCGCGGAGGCGCTGCACCAGCATGTCCGCCAGACGCTGTGGGGCTATGCGCCCGACGAGCAACTCACCAACGACGCGCTGATCCGCGAGCAATATCGCGGCATCCGGCCCGCGCCGGGTTATCCCGCCTGCCCCGAACATTCGCTCAAGGTGCGGCTGTTCGAGATGCTGGACGCGGAGAAGAACGCCGGGCTGGAGCTGACCGAGAGCTTCGCGATGCTGCCGACCGCGGCGGTCAGCGGCTTCTATTTCGGTCATGCGCAGGCGGAATATTTCGGCGTCGCGCGGATCGGCGAGGACCAGCTGGCGGATTACGCGCAACGCCTCGGCGTCGACCTGGACCGCGCCACCCGCCTGCTCCGCCCCAACCTCGACTGATCGAGCGGAGGCGAACGATTAAACACCGTCGCCCCTGCGCAGGCAGGGGCCTATGACTGTCGAATGGATCGCTGCGACTGACACAAGCGCCGCGGCGATTGGGTCAGCTCAATCGCGAGACGCTACAGAATAGGCCCCTGCCTGCGCAGGGGCGACGGCCCGCAGGGAAGCCGCCCCTACCCCATCGCCGCCGCGACGATCGCGCGCGTGCCGCTGTGCGTGCGGTCATATTCCACGATCGAATCAAGGCTCTGCGCCATCGCGCGGATCAACCGCGTCCCCACGCCCGTGCCCTTGGGCGGCGCGTCGCCCAGCCCGATCCCGTCATCCTCGACCGTCAGCCGGAACCGCTCGTCGCCGTCGCGCGACAGCCGCACGCGCACCTCACCCGGCCCGCCCGGATAGGCATATTTGCACGCGTTGCTCACCAGCTCGGTGACGATCACCCCCAGCGACACCGCGCGATCGGTCGGCAGCCGCAGCGGCTCGGCATGGAGCACCAAAGCGCGCGGGCAATCATCGGTCGACCAGGTCTGCGTCAGCTCGTCAATCAGCTGCGTGAGATAGTCGAGCATGTCGACGCTCTCGACGTCATCGCCGGTGTAGAGCCGCCGGTGGACCTGCGCGATCGCGCTGATCCGGCGCTGCGTGTCCTCGAGCGCCGCGCGCGCCGCCTCGTCGGTCAGCGCGCTCGACTGCATCCGCACCATCGCCGACACCAGTTGCAGCGAATTGGCGACGCGGTGGTTCACCTCCGCCAGCAACGCCTCCAGCCGCGCGTTGCTGGCGCGCAGATCGTCCTCGGCGCGCGCCTTGGCGCGGGTGAGCTGCGCGCGCTCGATCACCTGCCTGAAGGTCGCGTCGAGCAGGTCGAAGAAGTCGTCGCCCGGCGTCTTGACGATATAGTCCGCCGCCCCGCCGCGCAGCGCCGCCAGCGCGACCTGCGTCTCCTCGGAGCCGCTGACATAGACCATCGGCGGCGCGTCGGGCAGCGTCGTCAGCCGCGCCATCGTCTCCAGCCCGTCGATGCCGGGCATATAATGATCGACCGCGACGACGTCGAACGGCTCGGCCGCGGCCAGCGCCACTCCCGCCTCGCCGCCATCCGCGACCGTCACCTTGTACCCGCGCCGTTCCAGCGCGCGCGTCACCAGCCGGCGGATGCCCGCGTCATCGTCGATATAGAGGATGCGCGGCGCGTCGATCATCCGAGCGTATCGTCCAGATCGGGAACCTGGATGACCGACAGGAACAGTCCGAGCTGACGAATCGCCTGCGCGAAGCTCTCGTAATTGACCGGCTTGGTGATGTAGACGTTGGCGCCGAGATCGTAGCAGCGCTGGATCTCGCGGCTGTCGTCGGTGGTGGTCAGCACCACCACGGGGGTGCGCTTCACCGGCCCGTCGCTGGTCTTGATCTTGGCGAGGATATCGGTCCCGCTCATGTCGGGCAGGTTGAGATCGAGCAACACCAGCGCCGGGCCGTTCAGCTGCGGCCCGCTGGTGTCGTTGAAGATATAGTCGAGCGCGCTGGTGCCGTCGGTGAAGTGGCGGATCGGATTCATGATCCCGGCGCGGCGGATGTTCTTCTCGATCAGCCGTGCATGACCTTCGTCATCCTCGATCATCACGATGTTGACGGATTGCGGCGCGTTCATGGGTTGAGTTCCTGTTTGGCGATAACGAGCGGCAGCGACACGGTGAACGCCGCCCCCTGCCCGAGTTCGGAAGCGACGTCGATGGTGCCGCCCAGTCGGAAGACGAGCGCACGGACGGTGGCGAGGCCGATCCCCTCGCCGGGCCGGTCCTGCGCGCCCGAGCGGCGGAACAGGTCGAACACGCGCTGGTGATCGCGCGGGTCGATCCCGCGGCCGTTGTCGCGGATCGTGTAGAACACGCGGTCGCGCCCGCGCCGCCCGGTCACGGTGATGCGGCCGGGCACGCCGGGACGCAGGTATTTGACCGCATTCTCGATCAGGTTCGAGAAGATCTGGTCGAGCGCCAGCCGGTCGCTGACCACCTCGGGCAGCGGCGCGTCGACGCTCAGCTCGGTATCGGTTTCGGAGAGGCGGTGCGACAGCGTGTCGCCGATCTGACGGATCAGCGCGGCGACGTCGATCCGCTCGGGCGCGAGCGCGCGCCGCCCCTGCCGCGACAGTTGCAGGATCGCGTTGATGAGCCGGTCCATCTTCTGGGTCGAAGTGCGGATGAAACCGATCGCCTCGGGCAGATCCTCGGTCGCCGCCAGCCGCGCCTCCTCGCTCGCCACCGCCGGCGCCTCCGCCTCGACCCGCTCGACCAGCGCGCGCAGCGACGCCGCGGCGGTCTCCAGCTCGGCGGTGAATCCCATCACGTTGACGAGCGGCGAGCGCAGGTCATGGCTGACGATATAGGCGAAGCGCTGGATCTCCTCATTGGCACGCGTCAGGTCCTCGGTCCGCGTCGCGACCATGTCTTCCAGCCCCGCGTTCAGTTCGCGCAGCGCCTCGTCCGACCGCGCCAGATCGCGGGTATAGGACAGGATCGTCAGCGTCGAGATGACCGCCACCACCGCCAGTACCACGCCGCCCAGCACGATCAGCGTGTAGAAGGCGCGCTGGCTGGCGCGCAGTTCGGCATCGCGGCGCTCCATCAGCCGCCGCTCGACCTGCGCCATCCGATCGAGCACGTTGCGGATCGTCACGATGTCGCGCACCTCGGCATCGTCGGCATAAGCGCGGATCGCGCCACGCTGATCGCCCTGCCCCAACAGCGTCAGCGTCCGGTCCTGCCGCGCCAGCAGGCTGCCCAGTTGCAACCGTAGCCCTTGCAGGTATCGCCGCTGCGCCGGATTGTCGCGGGTCAGCTCCCCGATTCGCGCCAAGGCGGGCGACAATGCACCACGTGCCCGCGCGAAGTTGGTGCGGGTGATTTCGCGATCGGGGATCAGCATCAGCCCGCGCCGTGCCGCCTCGCTTTCCTCGACCAGCCGGCGGACGTTCAGCACCGCGCGCTGCACCTGGTAGGTGTGCTCGACAAGTCCGGTGTGCAGCTCGTTCCGCTGCATGACGCGCACCGCCGCATAACCGACGAGCAGCAACGCGATGAAGCCGAGCGCCATCAACGCGGTCATGCGCCGCGCGAGCGTGCGATTGGTCGGGGTGGCGTCAGGCAGTCGGGCCATTACGGTTGCGTTATCGCTTGCCGGCGCGCGGCGCCAGCCGAAGATGCAGCGTTACTGACCTAGGTTCATCAAAGCAGCAATTCCTGCGCGGTCATCCGACCGACATGCCCGCCGCCGCGTCGCCGCGCCATCTCGGTCTCCGCGGTAAAGCGGACGTCGGGATCGCGATCGGTCAGGAACTTGACGAGGCTCTCCTCCTCGATCTCGCGCCATTCCTTGCCGCGATCGGGACCATAGCGGACGCGCGGCAACAGGCCCGGCTCGCTCGACCATTGGATCAATTGTGCGACCGATGCCTCGTTCAACTGATCGCGCAGATGGTGGGCGGTCACATAGGCGTCCGGAAAGGCGCGATGGGCCGGCAGCCCCCGCTCATGATCGAGCCCCGCCGGCTTGCGCCAGTAACGCGGCACCTGATTGGAATAGCTCGGCGAATCGGGCCACAGCCGCAGCGCGCACTTCCAGGTGCAGATCCAGTCCGCGCCATGCGTCAGCGCGGGCGTACAGAATTGCTCCTCGAACGCCGCGCGATGCGCCGCCAGCGCGACGCGGCGCGGATAGGGATCCAGCACCTGCCGCGCGACGTCGTGCCACCACGGGGCCTCGGCGACGTCCTCGTCGCGGATATGGTGAATCGCCTGCGTCACCGCCGGCATCGGGCGCCCGGGGTTGACGAGGATGTTGCCGCCCTCGCCGTACAAGTCCCAGCGCCCGTCCGCGCCCAGCGCCACGTCCTGCCAGCCGACCTCGCACACCGCATGCGCGGGCGGCGCGGCACCGGTGGTCTCGAGATCGATGACGCGGATGATCTGCGATTGCGTGCGACGGGGATACATCATGCCGGGGCGATGTGGGGCCTTTCACCGCGAATTGCCACCTTTGCCGCCGCGCACGAAAAAGCCCCGGACCATCCGGTCCGGGGCTTTCCGTCACAGCCGCGCCGCCCTCCGGCGGCGCGTGCCGCACCAGCTCAATAGGTGCCGGAGAAGCTGCTGTTGAGGTTGGTGTCCTTCTGGTCGGTCGTGCCGGTCGTCGTACCGCCAGTGGTGGTGCCGGTCGTCGACGAGGAGGTGCCGGTCGACCGCTGCGTACGGTCGCGATCGCTGGTGCGATCGCCGTAGCCGAACATCGCCTGGCTCGATTCCTCGTTGCGCCAGTGCTGCTTGGCCTCCTCGGCGGTCTTGGACAAGGTCACCTTCTTGTCCTCGACCGACTTGATCCAGCGCGACGGGATCGAATGGTGCTGCCCACCGGCATCGACGTCGTTCTTGGTCAGCAGGATGCGGTCACCGCGCACCTTGTCGACGGTGCCGACATGGCTGCCGTCCGAACCCACGACCTCGAAATGCTCCTGCACCTTGTCGAGCGACGCGCGCTGCGTCTGGCGTTCCGAGCGGAAGGTCGAGAATTCGTTCTCGAAGCGCGAGCGGTTCTCCTGACGATATTCGTCATAATCCCGGTCGAGCGCGGCGATCTGGCCCGAGCGCCAGTTGTGATAGTCGCCGTCACGATCGTAGCGGCCCTGCTGCTGATAGTAACGCTCGTCGTAGCGGCTGTCGGCCTCGCGACGGCGCTCGGCATCCTCGTCGCCGAACCAGCTGCGGACCTCGTCGCCGGCGCGGGCGAAGAAGCCGCGATCCTCGTAGTCATAGCCCTGCGGCTGGCGGCCGTAATTGGCGCCGCGGTCGCGATGGCGGCTCTGCGCACCGCCGCGGTAATTGTCGTCATCGTCATGACGATGCGATCCGACGTCGTTGAAGCGCCGCCCGTCCGAGCCGTAGCTGCCATGATAGTCGCTGCTCTGGCCATAACCCGACGACTGACCGTAGCGCTGCTGCTGGCCATAGCCGCCGCCCGACCGCTCGCTGTAGCGATCGCGATAGTCGCCGCGGCCGCTCGAATAGCCACGGTCCTCGCGGTCGCGGTCATAGCTGCCGAAGCCGCCCTGCTGACGGCCATAGCCCTCACGCTGCCCGTAGCTGCTTTGTCCGTAATCCTCGCGACCGTAGCTTTCGCGACCATAGCCGCGCTGCGCATAATCGTCGCGCTGGCCATAGCCGTCGCGCCCGCCGCGGAAGCCGCGGTCGTCGTCGCCGTCGCGGCCGAACGACCCCGCCGCCTGATAGTCGCGGGCGCTCGAGTAGCTGCCGGAACGACCGGAGCCGTAATCGCGACCATAGTCCTGCGTTTCGCTGCGACCGTAATAGTCGCCCTTCGGGTCGGTCCCGCGCGGATAGCGTTCGTAGCCCATCGTGATTCTCCTGCGTCAGACACGGGTCGCGCACCGCGTTGCGGCGTCACGCCAGTACCGGCAGGAAAGCTGATCTCGGGCAATTCGTTCCTGTCGTTACACGCCGACAACGTTGTTTTCGTCGCACGCGCCGACCGGCTGGCCGTCCGGCATTTTTCGGAATTTCGGTGACAAGCCCTGTTGCGTCGGCTGCGGATCGCGTTTAAGGGCGTCGCTCCCGGCCACGGCCGGGGTATCGGCGGGCGGGGCTGTAGCTCAGATGGGAGAGCGCTGCAATCGCACTGCAGAGGTCAGGGGTTCGATTCCCCTCAGCTCCACCACCCGCCGCCGATGATGACACGAGCCTCCACGATCCCGCCCGAAGCAAGGCCAGCCGCCACGCTAGTGGTGATGCGCGATCGTGCCGATGGTCCGCCCGACATCCTGATGGTCGAACGCGCCGGCGTGATGGCGTTCGCGCCGGGGGCGATGGTCTTCCCCGGCGGGCGCGTCGATCGTGGCGACCATGATCTCGCGCAACTGCTCGGGTTGCCCGACGCCGACGAGGGAGCGGCGCGGATCGCCGCCATCCGCGAGACGATCGAGGAAGCCGCGCTGCCGATCGGCTTCGTCCGCACGCCCGACGCCGCCGCGATCGCCGCGATCCGCGCGTCACTGGCGGGCGGCGCCACGATCGGCGAGGCGCTGGCCACGGTCGGCGCGACGCTCGACCTTGATGCGCTGGTCCCTTTCGCGCGCTGGCGTCCCGACTACAGCCCGGTGCGGCGGTACGACACGCGCTTCTACCTCGCCGCTTTGCCGCTCGACGCGCCCGCGCCGCAGGTCGACGGGACCGAGAACGTCCGCCTCTGCTGGTCGGGCGCGCAGGCGGTGCTCGACGACGCCGATGCCGGCCGGCTTTCGCTGATCTTTCCGACCCGCCGCAACCTCGAGCGGCTTGCCCAGTTCCGCTCCTATGCCGCAGCGGTGGCGCAGGCGCGCGCCTTTCCGGTCCGCGTCGTGGTGCCATGGTCCGAAACCCGCGACGGGGAGGAATATCTCTGCATTCCCGACGACCTCGGCTATCCCGTGACTGCCGAGCGCCGCGACCGGGTCCGGCGCGGCTAGCGCGCGCGATCCGCCGCATCGCCGGGTGGAGCGTCGCGCTGGCGCTGCTCGCCACGCTCGCGCTCGTCGCCTGGGGCACTTTGCGCGGCCGGCCACAGGATCTGCCCTGGACCCCGCTCGACCTCGGGCAGCCGGTGGGCCTGTTCACCGGGCGCAAACTGACCGGACTGACGAGCGACGTCGGCTCGTGCCGCAGCCTGCTGACGCAGGCCGGGGTGCGCTTCACCGCGCTGCCCGCGCGCCGGGACGGCCAGTGCGGCTATGACGATGCGGTGCGGCTGACCGCCGGCGGCGCGCGCGCCAGCGTGCTGTCCCCCGCCAATCTCGGCATCTCCTGCCCGGTCGCTGCGGCGCTGGTGATGTGGGAGTGGAACGTGCTCGTCCCCGCCGCGCGCCGCCATTTCGACGCCGGTGTCACCCGCATCGACCATTATGGCAGCTATTCCTGCCGCCGCCTCTACGGCCGCGATGCCGGGGCATGGAGCGAACATTCGACCGCCGACGCGATCGACATCGCCGGTTTCCGGCTGTCGGACGGGACACGGATCAGCGTCGCGCGCGACTGGCAGGGCGGCGGCGCGAAGGCGGCGTTCCTGCGCGAGGTGCGCGACGGCGCGTGCGGGCTGTTCGCGACCGTTCTCTCACCCGATTACAACGCCGCGCACCGCGACCACTTCCATCTCGATCAGGCGGCGCGTGGCGAAAGGGGATGGCGCGCATGCCGTTGATCCGACTTGACGCGCGCGGGTGGCAACAGCGCGAGGACTTCTGGGCGGCGCTGTTGCCGGCGCTCGGCACGCCCGACTGGCACGGACCCAACCTTGACGCGCTCTACGATGGTCTGGTCGCCGGCGAGAACCGGGTTCCGCCCCCGCTTACCGTCGAGATCGCGGTCAGCACGCCCCTCCCCGCGCCGCTGATCGCCTATCTCGATCGCGTCCGCGGCGTGTTCGCCGACGCCGCCCGCGACACCGAACTGGCGATCGACTTCCGCGTCGTCTGACGCTCAGTGCGGCAGCGCGGCGGTGTCGACCTTCTCGACCCAGTGCGGGAAGAACGCCGGTTGCCGCGACGACCAGCCCGATGCGGTCGCCGCCGCCTCGCTGATCGACTGGAGCAGCCGACGCCGCAGTTCGGGGTGCAGGTGCGGCATCGCGGCCGCCGAGCAGAACGCCGAGGGCAGCCACGGCCGCACCTTCGCGCCGACCAGCCGCTCGAACAGGAAGCGGAACGCCGAGAAGGACGTGATCCGCCCCTGCCCCAGATCGAACGCCGCCAATGTGATGAGCGGTGCGAGCACCTGCTCGGCCGCATCCAGCCCGCTGTCGTCGGGAACGAGCGCGCGGATCGCGGGGAGCCGCCGGTAATGCTGCGCCTGCGCGCGGATGCTCGCCGCCTCGACCACGTCGCGCGACCAGCGCGCCAGCGCGTCGTCGCGGTCCAGACCCACGTCGAGGCTGCGGCGGATGTACCGCTGCGTCGCCGCCGGGAACGTCGCGAATTCCTTCATTTCGGCCAGCGTCATCGCCCCTTCGGCCGCCTTCATTCTACCCATCGTCACACCCCGCCGCGCATGAACCAATGCCCGGAAGAATGCGCCAAAGTGGTTAACGTTTGGCTTAACGACGCCGTCTCCCGACTGTCATAAGTCAGCATGACCCGTGCCGCACCGCAACATAGATGCGACGAACGGAGTTATGACGTCAGATCCGAAGGTTGGGCGCGACGTAAGCACAACGATCGCGCTCGCCATCGTCGCGTATTGTGGCCCTCGTTCGCCGCCCCGGACCTGATCCGTGGTCCCGCTTCTTTCCGACGGCGGCGGGAAGCGCGATCCCGGATCAGGCCTGGGACGACGTAATGGACGGAAGACCGATCAGGCGTCGCGCTGCCGCTCCGCCTCCTCCGCCGCATCGAACCCGGACGACGGGGCCGGCTCGCTCCGCCCCGGCTGGGTGATCGAGACCGGATCGGACGCGTCCATCGTCTCGTCGAGGCCGGCATCAAGCCGGGCGTCGTCGCTGCCGGGGTGCTTGGCCAGCCGCTTCTCGATCGAGCGGTCCTGCCCGGCGTCCTGGCGCGCGTCCTTCGACCCGCCGGCATTGCCCGCCTCGGGCGCGACCGACAGGCTGTCCAGCGCGCGGTCGTCGATCGGGCTCGCTTCGGTCATCATACCCTCCTCATCCGGACATATTGGTTCACATCCCAACGCCGGTCGCGCGCCCGCGTTCCTAGGCGAGCCGGGTCACCTTGACGCGCTGCTCCCACAGGCTGGCGGTGCCGAAGATGGTCATGAACGCGATGTCGGTCGCGTCGCGCCCCACCCCGACGCGCGCGATCTCGTCGGGGCGCGCCATGCCGGTGGCGTCGAGCAGGTGCCACGCCCCGTCCAGCCACAACTCGGCGACAGCGTGGAAATCGGGCGGATCGACGCCCGGCGCATAGGCCGAGACGCAGCGCGCCGGGATCTCGGCCGCGCGCGCCAGCGCGACCAGCAGATGCGCATAGTCACGACACACCCCGCGCCGTTCGGCGAAGGTGTGCAGCGCGCCACCGCCCGGCGCGACCGGCGCATAGTCGAGATTGTCGCGCACCCAGTCGGCCAGCGCGACCGCCAGTGCGCCGCCGCTCAGCCCGGCGAAGGTACGACGCACGAAATGGTCGAATCGGTCGGCCTCGCAATAGCGGCTCGGCAGAAGATAGGGGATCGTCGCCGCAGGCAGGCGTGCCGCCGGAGTGGCGGGCAAGGCCTCGAGCCGCACCACCGGCCGGTCGATCGCGACGATCGCGCTGTATCGCGCCACCAGCCGGTGCTCGGCACGCGCCCAGCAACGTTGACCGATCCCGTCCTCGCCGGCGACCGCGCGGATCGGCTGATCCGATTCGATCACCAGCGACTGCGCCTCCAGCAGCTGGTCCGGAAGCGCGGCGACCTCGACCTGCAACAGCACGTCGGCGGGAGCGGGAAAGCCGTAATCCAGCACGGCCTCGATCGACAGGCGCATCTCGCCCCTTTCACCCAAAAAGAAGGGGCCCGGCGGTTACCCGCCGAGCCCCGGACGTTCCGTCACTCAATCCCGCGGATCAGTCGCGGTTCCCGCCGAACAGGCGCAGGATGAACAGGAACATGTTGATGAAGTCGAGGTACAGGCTCAGCGCCGACATCACGACCGCCTTGCCCACCATCTCCGGACCATAGCCCGCGACCTGGAAGTACAGGCTCTTGGTGCGCTGCGTGTCATAAGCGGTCAGCCCGGCGAACAGCAGCACGCCGACCAGCGAGATCAGCAGGCCGAGCGGCCCCGAGTTGACGAACATATTGATCAGGCTCGCGACGATCAGGCCGACGAGCCCGATGATCAGGAACGTGCCGAACGCCGACAAATCCCGCTTCGTCGTATAGCCATACAGGCTCAGTGCCGCGAAGCCCGCCGCGGTGGCGGCAAACGCCTGCGCGATCGCGATCGGCGAATAGACGAAGAAGATCGACGACAGCGACAAGCCCATCGCGACCGCGAAGCCCCAGAACATCGCCTTGAGCGTTGAGGTCGAGAACTTGCCCTGCCCGAAGCTCATCGCGAACACGAACGCCAGCGGCGCCAGCGCCACGACCCAGCGCAGCGGCGTGCCGAACACCGCCTGTGCATAGCCCGACAGCGCAAAGCCGAGCGCGACGATGCCGGTCAGCAGCACGCCGGAGGCCATGTAATTGTAGACGGACAGCATGTACGACCGCAGGCCGGCGTCGCGCGCCTCCGTGCGGGTGCCCGAAGCGGTCCCGCCGAACGGGGCAGCGGAGGGCCGGGGATCGGACCAATTGGCCATTGTCTCTTTGCTCCTTCATCCGAACGAATGGGTCGGATAGGGGGAATATCGCGCGTCGGCCTGCGCTTTTCAAGCGAGCCGCCGACCCGCTTCCGATCCAGCAAAGGTTCGTTACAGCCCCATGCACCGCCTCTTCGTCGCGCTGCGCCCGCCCCCGGCGATCCGCACCCTGTTGCTGGACGCGATGGAGGGCCTCCCCGGCGCGCGCTGGCAGGACGACGAGCAACTGCACGTCACGTTGCGCTTCATCGGCGAGGTCGACCGGCGGCAGGCCGAGGACGTCGCCACCGCGCTGTCGCGGATCGCCGCGCCGGCGCCGACGGTGCGGCTCGACGGCGCGGGCACCTTCGACAAGCGCGGCCGGATCGACACGCTCTGGGCGCGCATCCTGCCCGCCGAGCCGCTCGCCGCGCTGCATCGCAAGGTCGACCAGGCGCTCGCCCGCGCCGGGGTCGAGCCCGACGCGCGCCGCTACCTGCCGCATGTCACGCTCGCGCGCTTCTCGCGCACCGCGGGCGACCCGGCGCTGATCGACCGCTGGATCGCCGCGCACGCCGGGCTCGCCTCGCCCGAGTTCACGATGCCGCACCTGACCTTGTTCGAGAGCGTCCTCGGCCACGAAGGCGCGCGCTACGAGGCAGTGGCGAGGTGGCCTCTGGACTAGGATCGCCGAGCTTCGATCCAGGTAAGCCCCTCCCCTTCAGGGGAGGGGTTGGGGTGGGGAAGTCTCGAAGAACGTGGACGTCGAGGACATGCCCCACCCCCAGCCCCTCCCCTGAAGGGGAGGGGTGCATCCCTCTTCCCTCGCCCTAATACTCTGTTACGCTGCCTCGAAAATCGGGAGGATGCATGGCCGGAGAGCAGGACGCCCGCGCGAGCGGCTATGCGTGGTATGTGCTGGGGCTGCTGTTCCTGGTCTATGTCCTCAACTTCGTCGACCGACAGGTGATCTCGATCCTCGCCGAGGACATCAAGCGCGACCTCGCGCTGCGCGACGAGGATCTCGGCTTCCTCTACGGCACCGCCTTCGGGGTCTTCTACGCCTTGTTCGGCATCCCGCTCGGGCGGCTGGCGGACAATTGGCACCGTGTCCGGCTGATGACCGCCGGGCTGACGCTCTGGTCGGCGATGACCGCGCTGTCGGGGCTGTCTGCGAACGGTGCCCAGCTCGCCGCGGCGCGCGTGGGGGTCGGCGTCGGCGAGGCGACCGCCTCTCCTTCCGCCTATTCGCTGATCTCCGACTATTTCCCGAAGCGGCTGCGCGCCACCGCGCTGTCGATCTATTCGGCGGGCCTGTATGTCGGCGGCGGCTGCTCGCTGTTCATCGGCGGGCTGATCGTCCAGAACTGGAACCGCGCCTATCCCGGCGGCGGGCCGCTCGGGCTCGCCGGCTGGCAGGCGGCGTTCCTCGCGGTCGGCGTGCCGGGGCTGGTGCTGGCGCTGGTCGTCGCGACATTGCGCGAACCGCTGCGCGGTGCGGTCGAGGGGCTGCCCACCCCGCCGCCGCACCCCGCCCCGTTCCGCGCCTTCCGCGACGAGCTGGTCACGATCCTGCCGCCGCTCACGCTGATCGGCGCGGCGCGGCTCGGGCGGCGCGCGCTGCTCGTCAACCTCGCGGGGCTGGCCATCACCGTCGCGCTCGTTGCGCTGCTCCACGCGCTCGGCGAGCCGCTGCCGCAGTGGATTGCGGTCGGGGTCGGCTTCTATGCGGTCTTCTCCTGGGGCTGCGCGCTGCGGCATCGCGACCCGCCGACCTTCGCGCTGATCCTCGGCACCCCCGCCTTTCTGTGCACCGTCGTCGCCTACGGGCTCAACGCGTTCATGGCCTATGCGTCGAGCTTCTGGGCGGCGCCCTATGCGATCCGCGTGCTCGGCGTCGCCCCCGCCGAGGCCGGGTTGTTCATCGGCGGCGCGGGCGCGGCGGCGGGGTTCATCGGCGTCACCACCGGTGGGCTGCTCGCCGACCGGCTGCGGCGCAGCAACCCCGCCGGACGACTGGTGCCGGTGCTGGCCAGCGCGGTGCTGCCGGTGCCCTTCATGATCGCGGGCTATACGACCGCCACCCCGGCCGTGCTCTATGTCTGCGTCTTCTGCGCGCAGGTGTTCGCAGCCTGGGGGCTCGGCGCCGCCGCCGCCGCGACGCAGGATCTGGTACTGCCGCGAATGCGCGGCACCGCGACCGCGACCTTCTTCATCGGCACGACGCTGATCGGGCTCGCGCTCGGGCCGTATCTCGCCGGGCGGATCTCGACGCTCAGCGGCAGCCTGTCGACGGGGATGCTGTCGTTGCTGCTCAGCGTGCCGGTCACGCTCGCGGCCGGCCTGATCGCCTATCGCCGCTTCCCCGCCGCCGAACGAACCCGCGAAGAGCGAGCGCGCGCGGCGGGGGAGCCGGCCTAGATCACGACGCCTGGAACACCCCGCAGGCGATACGGCCACCCGAATTGCCGCTCGGGTCGGTCATCAGGTCGTCCGGCCCGGCATGGATCACCATCGCCGCACCATCGGCATCGAGCAGCCCGGCGAGCGTCGCGCCCGGGATCACCGCGCCGATCGTCCCGCGCCCGTCGTTGCCGATCACCAGATTCGGCAGGTCGCCCTGATGCGGCCCCTGCGGGTTCATCGTCCCGTGCTTCTTCTGCGTCGGGTTCCAGTGCCCACCCGCGCTCGTGAAGTCCGGTGCGTCGCAGCGACCGACCATATGCACGTGCGCGCCATGCGTTCCCGCCGGCATCCCCGTCGCGTCGACGGTGAAGCGCACCCCGCCCGCCACCTCGGTCGCGCTCGCGCGGCCGACCGGCGCGCCGGTCGCGGTCGCCAGCATCGCCACGGCGCGTGCGCCGCCGGCCACCGGCGTGCCGGTGTCCATCTTGCCCTCGTCGTTGCACGCCGCCAGCGACAGCGCCGCCAGCCCGATCCCCGTCATCGTCAGAACCTGTCGCATCGTCGCTCCTCCCTATGATCTATGTCGCGCCAACCCGCCGCCCGGCGGGCGGGTTCCGGCACCGTCACTGATGCCCGTCCGCGATCAGCGCGGCGATCCGCCGGCCCAGATAAGCGGCCTGCATGATCGCCAGCACCAGCCCGATGTTGAGCACCACGATCTCGATCAGGAAGAACCACAAAGGCGTCCCCGCGATCATGCTCAGCCCCAACAGGATCGTGCGCGGATTGGCGCCGAGAACCGCAAGCAGCGGCAGCGCGCGCGATCCGACCGTCCGCGCGATCCCGGCGATCCGCCGCCGCTCGGGCGGGTCGGCCTCGGCGCTCGCCACCAGCGCGTTGACGCGCTGCGTCGGACGCGACAGCGCGTGCCACACGCTCAGATACAGGTTCGACAGCGCGACCCCGATCCCGCGGCCGTCCGACTTCGCGTTCTGCAGCCACGGCGTATTATAGGCCCACCATTGATAGGTGCGGCGCTGGCTCTCGGCGAACACCGATTGCACCGCGCGGCTCAGTCCCGCGGCGATCGCGATCGGCCATGCGATCCAGCCGACCGTGTCGTCCAGCGCGCCCGCCAGCAGCAGATACAGAACGCCGTGCCCGGCATAGTCGCACAGCCCGTCGACGATCTCGCCCGACGGCGAGGCGCGCCCCGACATCCGCGCCAGCGCGCCGTCGGCGCCGTCGACGACGTGCCAGCCGCAATGCAACGCGAAGCCGATCGCGATCGCCAGCGGCGTCGCGATCCAGGCGTAGAGGACCGCGGTCACCATCACCATCACCGCGCCGGCGATCGACACCATGTTCGGCGTCACCGGAGTCGGCACCAGCGCCTTCGCCAGCCGGTGCGCCAGCGGGTGATAGACTGTCCTGTTCAGAAAACCTTGCAGCTCGCGCGGCTTTCCCGCCACAGCCGTTTCAGAATCGTTCACGCGGTCCCTCGCGAGATTGCCCCGGTGCGCCTATACAGCGCATCGGCTCGCTTGACAGATGCCACGTATCTGTCACGAAGCGGCAACGTAAAATGGCTTTTCGTCCGACTAAGCGTCGGCAAGCGGGGTAAAATGGCGACGATCAAGGTTGCGGTTATCGGTGTCGGCAACTGCGCAAGCAGCCTAATTCAGGGTAAATATCATTATGCCGGCAGCAACACCGCCGCGGGCCTGATCCACGAGGATATTGGTGGATACAAGGTCGGCGACCTGGAGTTCGTCGCCGCATTCGACGTCGATTCGCGCAAGGTCGGTCTTGATCTGGGTGAAGCGATCTTCGCCAAGCCGAATTGCACGAAGGTCTTCCACGCCGACGTGCCGAAGACGGGCACGATCGTGAAGATGGGCGCCAAGCTGGACGGCGTCGCGCCGCACATGCTGACGGCGGCCAACGATCGCGGGTTCGAGATCAACGACACGCGCGACGCCGAAAAGGCGGAGATCATCGCCGAACTGAAGAACTCGGGCGCCGAGATCCTCGTGAACTTCCTGCCGGTCGGCAGCCAGGACGCGACCGAATTCTACATGGAATGCGCGCTCGAGGCCGGTCTCGGCGTCGTCAACTGCATGCCCGTGTTCATCGCGTCGCGCCCGGAATGGGAGAAGAAGTTCGCCGACGCCGGGCTGCCGATCATCGGCGACGACGTGAAGGCGCAGGTCGGCGCGACGATCGTCCACCGCGTGCTGTCGAACCTGTTCGGCCAGCGTGGCGTGACGATCGATCACACCTATCAGCTGAACACCGGCGGCAACACCGACTTCATGAACATGCTCGACCGCAACCGGCTGGCGAGCAAGAAGGAGTCGAAGACCGAGGCGGTGCAGGCGGTGATCGCCGAGCGGCTGGCGGACGAGAACATCCACGTCGGCCCGTCGGATTACATCCCGTGGCTGGGCGACAACAAGCTGTGCTTCCTGCGGCTTGAGGGCGACCTGTTCGGCGGCGTGCCGATGAACCTCGAACTGCGCCTGTCGGTCGAGGATTCGCCGAACTCGGCGGCGGTCGTGGTCGACGCGATCCGCTGCGTGAAGCTCGGGCTGGAGCGTGGCATCGGCGGCGCGCTGGAAGGCCCGTCGGCGTTCTTCTGCAAGCACCCGCCGCAGCAGGTGACCGATGACGTGGCGGCCGCGATGACCAACGAGTTCATCCACGCTGACGCGCGCCTCGCCGCCGAATAAGGTCTTTCGGCCTTGCACGCGCTGATCGTCGCGGCCGGCTATGGCAGCCGGCTGCGCGAGGTGTCACCCTCGAAACCGCTGACGCTGGTCCACGGCGTCGCGCTGATCGAGCGCGTGCTGCGCGCCGCCCGCGCGGGCGGCGTCACCGACGTCACCGTCGTCACGGGCCATGAGGCCGAGCGGCTCGAGCGGCATCTGGCGCTCGCCGCCGCGACGCTCGGGCTGCCGGTGCGCTGCGTCCGCACCCCCGACTGGTCGCTGTCGAACGGCCATTCGGTGCTGACCGGCGCCGCGGCGATCGGCGCGCGCCGGCATTTGCTGATGATGGCCGACCATCTCGTCGATCCGGCGCTAATCGCGCGCGTCGCCGCGGCGCCGGAGGCGGCGCTGACGCTCGGGGTCGATCGCCGGCTCGACAACCCGCTCGTCGATCTCGACGACGTCACGCGCGTCCGTACCGCTGGCGAGCGGATCGTCGCGATCGGCAAGCATCTGCCCGATTACGATTGCTACGACACCGGGGTGTTCGCGGTCGATGCGCGCTTCCACGACGCCCTGCGTGCCTCGATCGCGGCCGGCGGGCCGGGCTCGATCTCGGCCGGGGTCGAGGCACTTGCCGCGACCGGCGCGGCGCGCGTGGTCGACGTCGGGGACAGCTGGTGGCTCGACGTCGACGATCCCAAGGCGCTGACCCAGGCCGAGGCGGCGATGGCCGCGCGCGACGCGCACCAGCACGCCGCCTGACAGCAACAAAATCTCACCGGCCAGTCCGGAACACGCCAGCAACACAGGTTATTGGTCCCGGCGAATCTGATCGTCGGAGAAGCCAATGTCGCACGACCCTCGTCCGCTCGCCCAGCGCAGCATCGCCGGCTGGCCCGCCCTGCTCGTGATCTGCGCGCTGATCGTCGGCGTCCTCTACCTGACGCTCGGTCGCAACGAGCCCGCCGCGCGCGTCAAGCCGGCGACCGGCTCCGCGCAAGCGATGGCGCTCGCCGCCGAGCAGCCAGCGCGGCGGTAGCGTCCTCGTCATCCCGGACTTGATCCGGGATCCCGCTTTGCCCGGCAAGAAAAGAAGCGGGACCCGGATCAAGGCTCTCCTGAGCTTGTCGAAGGGTCCGGGGTGACGAACGAGGGTCTGCGGAAGGGCCATGGTCACGGATCAACGCCCCGGCCCGCGCGTTCCTTCCCGCATGACCGACCCCGTCGACCCCCAGCATCGCCGCCGGACCGCCTTCGACAAGGACACCGGCAAGTTCGGCCAAGGCTATACGCTCGACGACGAGCGCAAGCTCGCCGCCGACATGCCCGCCGGCTCCGTCGCGCCCCGACCGTCGCAGCTCGACGAATCGGACGGCGACGCTGGCCGCCGCGCATCGTTCGATCCCGCGACCGGCGCGGTCCGCGGGAGCGGCGCGAGCGCCGGTGGCGGCCACGACGGCGAGGATCCGGGCGACGATCGCGCGGGCGGCTCCGGCGCACCGCTGACCGGGGTCGGCACGGACTGACGATCGTGGCGGCCGAATTCGACATCGTCCTGTTCGGCGCGACCGGCTTCACCGGCAGGCTCGTCGCCGAATATTTCGCCCAGCGCGACCCGGACGGGCTGCGCTGGGCGATCGCCGGCCGCTCTGCCGACAAATTGACGGCACTCGGGCTCGGCGTGCCGATCGTCATCGCGGACAGCGACGACACCGCCGCGCTGGAGGCGATGTGCCGCCGCGCCACCGTCGTCATCAGCACCGTCGGGCCCTACCAGCTCCACGGCGGCAAGCTGGTCGCCGCCTGCGCCGCCACCGGCACCGCCTATGTCGACCTGTGCGGCGAGCCGGCGTGGATGCGCCAGATGATCGACGCGCATCACGACGAAGCGCAGCGCAGCGGCGCGCGGATCGTCTTCTCGTGCGGGTTCGATTCGATCCCCTTCGATCTCGGCGTGATGACGGTGCAGGAGGCCGCGCTCGCGCGCTTCGGCACGCCCGTTCCACGCATCAAGGCGCGCGTCCGGCGCATGAAGGGCGGCTTCTCCGGCGGCACCGCGGCCAGTCTCAAGGCGACGCTCGCCGCTGCCGCACGCCAGCCGTCGCTGTTCGGGCTGCTCAGCGATCCGTTCGCGCTCACCCCCGGCCATGCCGGCCCGCATCAGCCAACCGGGCTGCTCCCGGAGTTCGACCCGACGCTCCAGTCATGGGTCGCACCGTTCATCATGGCACCGATCAACACCAAGAACGTCCACCGCACCAACTTCCTGCTCGGGCAGCGCTGGGGCGATCTGGTCTATGACGAGATGGTGGTGACCGGGCTCGGCGATCTCGGCAAGGCCGCCGCCGACGCGCTGGTCAAGCTCAACCCGTTCGCGGGCGACAAGGCGCCCAAGTCGGGCGACGGCCCATCGAAGGAAGAACGCGACGCCGGTCATTTCGACATCCTCTTCGCCGGACTGATGCCCGACGGCACCCGCCTCGACGCGGTCGTGACTGGCGACAGCGACCCCGGCTATGGCTGCACCTCCAAGATGCTCGCCGAGAGCGCGCTGTGCCTGCTCCGCGACATTGAGGCGGCCGGCGGCATCTGGACGCCGGGCGCGATCATGGGCGTGCCGTTGCGCGACCGCCTGATCGCCCGCGCGGGGATGACGTTTACGGCGGGCTGATCTCGCTCGTCAGCTCGTGTCTGACGCACACTGACCTTCCAGTCCGTCATTGCGAGCGTAGCGAAGCAATCCAGTGCCGAACCAGGACGCCCTGGATTGCTTCGCTACGCTCGCAATGACGGTCGTGCTCGGATCGCTCCGGACGCCCGGCGTAGGGCCTACCCCTCCTCCTCGGACGCGGTTTCGCGCTCGACCTGCCCGCCCAGCACCGCCAGCAACTCCCGCGCGCTATACGGCTTGGCGAGCAGGTGCATGTTCGGCGCTGCCACCTCAACAGCCCCGATGTCACCGCTCGCCACGACGATGCGGATGCCGGGATGCAGCTCGGTGGCGCGTGCGGCCAGTTCGATCCCCGACGATCCCGGCAGATGCACGTCGGTCACCAGCAGGTCGATCGGCGCGGTCTGCAACGCCGCCATCGCTTCCTCGGCACTCGCGGCATCGACCACGACATGCCCGGCCTCCTGCAACACCTCGGCGGTGGCGCTGCGGATCAGCGCATCGTCCTCGACCAGCAGAATCGTCCGCCGCGTCGCGGCGGGCTCGGCCGCACGCGGCAGCGGCGGCACGCGCGGCGCAAGGCTCTGCTGGCGCTGCCCCTGGTTGGCGAGCACGTGCCGGACCTTCCGCGCCAGCGCCTCGCGCGTGTACGGCTTGGACAGCAGCTCGACGCCCGCATCCAGCCGCCCGCCGTGGACGATCGAATTCTCGGTGTAGCCGCTGGTGAACAGCACCGCGATATCGGGCAGCCGCTCGCGCGCCTTGCGCGCCAGCTCGGGGCTCTTGAGCGTCCCCGGCATCACCACGTCGGTGAACAGCAGGTCGATCGGGATGCCGCTCTCGACGACGCTCAGCGCGCTCTGCGCATCGACCGCCTTGAGCACGCGATAGCCGAGGTCGCCCAGCATCTCGACGACGGTGGCGCGGACCTCGTCATCGTCCTCGACCACCAGTACCGTCTCGGTGCCGCCGGTGATCGGGCCGTTGTCGAGCACCACCTCGACGTCCTCGCGCTCCAGCGCACGCGGCAGGTAGAGGCGGATCGTCGAGCCGTGCCCCGGCTCCGAATAGATGTTCACATGCCCGCCGGACTGTTTGACGAAGCCATAGACCATCGACAGCCCCAGCCCCGAGCCCTTGCCCTCCGCCTTGGTGGAGAAGAACGGCTCGAACACCTTGGCGACCACTTCGTCGGACATGCCACAGCCGGTGTCGGTCACCGCCAGCATCACATATTGCCCCGGCTCCACCTCGTCATGCCGGCGGGCGTAATCGTCGTCGAGATGCGCGTTCGCCAGCTCGATCGTCAGCTTGCCCTGCCCGTCCATCGCGTCACGCGCGTTGATCGCGAGGTTGAGCAACGCGTTTTCGATCTGGCCGGGGTCGATGAAGGTGTTCCACAGCCCGCCACCGAAGATCGTCTCGACCTCGATCCCCTCGCCGATCGCGCGGCGCAGCATGTCGTCCATCCCGCGCACGAAGCGCGTGACGTTGACGACCTTCGGCTCCAGTGCCTGTCGGCGCCCGAACGCCAGCAATTGCGCCGCCAGCCGCGACCCGCGCGAGACGCCCGCCAGCGCGTTGGCGACGCGCGTCTCGGCGCGCTCGTTGCCGGCGATGTCCTTCTGCAACAGCTGGAGGTTGCCCGAGACGACCTGCAGCAGATTGTTGAAATCGTGCGCGACGCCGCCGGTCAGCTTGCCGACCGTCTCCATCTTCTGCGCCTGCGCCAGCTTGCGCTCGGCGGCGTGCCGCGACGCGATCTCCTCGATCACGCGCGTCTCCAGCGTCTCGTTGAGCTGGCGGAGCTGCTCCTCGGCGCGCTCGCGGTGGCGCACCTGCCGTTCGAGCTGCTCGGCATGGTCGCGCAACGCGGCCTCGGCGGCGCGCTGATGCGTGATGTCGGTATGGACGCCGACCCATTCCGCGACCTCGCCGTGCGCGTCGATCCGCGGCACCGCGCGCACCGCGAAGGTCCGCCACGTCCCGCAGTGCCGCCGGACGCGATGCTCGAACACGAACGTCGACTTGGTATCGACCGCCTTGCGCCACGCGGTCACCGATGCCTGCGCATCGTCGGGATGGACCGCGTCGGCCCAGCCATAACCCTGATATTGCTCGGGCGTCTGCCCGGTCAGCATCGCCCAGCCGAGCTGTTCGCCGACCATCCGCCCCTCGGCGTCATTGGTCCACAGCACGCCGTGCATCGCCTCCATCGCGGCGCGGAAGCGCGCGTTGCTGGCGTTGAGCGCTTCCTCGCGCCGCACCCGCTCCTCGACGTCGAGCACGATCACCTGGAAGCCGAGCACCGCGCCCTGTTCGTCGAAGCGCGGCAGATACCGGATGTCGGCGCGCCGCCACGATCCGTCGCCATGCTGGATCAGCGAATCCTCGACGATCGTCTCGCCGGCCAGCGCGCGGTCCATGAGCGGGCGGCGACGCTCGAAATTCTCCGCGCCGATCACGTCGCGGGTGTGACGGCCGATCACGTCGTCCGCGCCGATCCCGAACCATTCGTAATAATGCTGGTTGGCGTAGCGATAGACGAGGTCGCGATCGATGAACGACACCAGCAACGGCAGCGCGTCGGTGACGGTCCGCAGCTCGGTCTCGCTGGCAGCCAGCCGCCGTTCGAGCAGCAAGCGCGCGGTGTTGTCGATCACCGTGCACAGCACCCCGCCCGGCGTGCCGTCGCTCTCGATCACCGGGGTGTAGAACAGGTCGAAGAACAATTCGGTCGGCGTGCCCTCGCGGAGCAGCGTCAGCGGCTGGTCGCGATAGCTGACGACCTCGCCGGTGAGGCCGCGCGCGATGATCGCGCGGTTCCATTCGCTGATCTCGGGGAACACCGCCGCCGCCGTCCGGCCCATCGCCTCGGGATGGCGGGCGCCCAGGATCTCGCGATACGCGTCGTTGTAGAGCAGGACGCCCTCGCGTCCCCACATCAGCACCTTGGGCACCGGCGAATTGACGACGTTCGCGACCGTCACGCGCAGCGTCGGCGACCAGCGCTCGACGGGGCCGAGCGGGTGCGACGACCACGCACCGTCGCGGATCATCGCGCCGCACTCGCCACCGCCGACCGGCCAGCCACGCAGCACGTCGCGCGTCGCCGGGCCGTCCCGCAGCAGCTTCAACGCCGTGCGAACGACCTCGCTGGCGTTGCCATAGTCGCCCGTCGCCAGACTGTCGGTGACAAAGGCTTCCAGCTCCGGGGTGAGCGACACATTGCGCGATTGACGTTGGGCCATGCTGCGAATGTCTGCCTCGCTTCATCCTGTGTCAATGAGTGACACACGACTTATGACCTAGATTGAGCAGGTTAATTATCCGTCAATCCATCCGGCGCGGAACGCGCGCTGCCGGGCGCTCGGCGTCGCGCCGGTCAGCTCGATCCTGACGATCTCCAGCCGCGGATCGGCGACCGCGCGGATGCTGCGCTGCTGTTCGCCATCCTGATTCGCGAAGCGGATCGTCACCGTCGCGCCCGGGGTGAGTCGATCCAGCGCCGTCGTCCAGCCGGCGGCGTCGACGATCGGCGCGCCGTTCACGGCGATGATCCGGTCCCCCGCCTCCAGCCCGGCGGCATCGAGCGGCGAGCCCGGCACCGGCGTGGCGGCGAGCGTCACGCCGGCCGGGGTCGTGCTGACGCCGGGCGCGCCGATCCAGCCGTGCTGCGGCGCCGCCGCGCGCAGCACCAGCCCGGCCTGCGCCAGCAACGGGACGAAGTCGGGCAAGGCGCTGCCCTCGACCGAGCGCGCGAAGAAGTCGTCGGCGAAGGCGGTATCGCCGGTGACGGTGGCGACGGCGCGGCGCAGGTCGGCGGGCGCATAGGGACGTTCGGTGCGCCCATAGGTCTGCCACAGATAGCGCATCACGTCGTCGAGCGACCGCTTCGGAAACCGCTGCCGGATCGAGAGGTCGAGCGCCAGCGCCACGACCTGGCCATAGGGGTAATAGGACAGGAACACGTCGGGCGCGACCGGGTCGACCGACGTTGCGGCGTCGGCGAAGGGCGCGCGCAGGCTCATCTCCTGCGGGCCGCCGTTACGGCGTGCGGGCGAGAACAGCACGGTGTTGAGCGCCCCGGCGGTCGTCCTGGCCCACGCGTCGACATCGGTCAGCCCGGCGCGACGCAGCATCAACGGCCCGTAGTAATTGGTGAACCCTTCCGCGAACCATAGCGACGGCGTCGCATTGGCGCGCGAGAAGTCGAACGGCTCCAGCTCGCGCGGGCGCAACCGCTCGACGTTCCAGGCGTGGAAGAATTCGTGCGAGATCGTCGACAGCTGCCCGACATTGGCGCCGTCGAGCGGGGTCGGTGTGGTCACCACCGTCGAATTGCGGTGCTCCATCCCGTCGCCCGAGATGCGCGGCATGTAATCGGCGAGGAACGTGTAGCTGCCATGATCGAAGCGCGGCCATTCGCCGAACAGCTTGCGATGCTGCGGGATCAGCTGCTTCACCTGCGCCGCGAGCCGGTCGACATCGGCGGGGCTGCCGTCATGGTGCACCGCCAGCCGGATCGTATAGCGCGCCCGCCCCTCGCCGACCGGCCACTCACGCACATCCTGCCGCGCGACCTCGATCGGACTGTCCATCAGATATTGCAGGTCGGGCGCGGCGAAGGTGCCCGGCTGCCCGGCGACGGCCGGCAATTGCGTCGCGACCGTCCAGCCGGGATCGGGCGACACGATCCGCACCCGCACCGGCGCCGCGTCGAAGCCGGTCGCCCACAGCAGCGCCGCGGGCGGGTTGAGATGCGCGTGGCGGGTGTCGATCTGCGCATAGGTGCCGTCGCCGCGATTGCCGAACAATGTGTAGCTGACCACCACCGTCCCGTCGTGCCCCGCGACGCTCCAGCCATAGGGGTCGGTGCGCGTCAGTGGCAGCGGTCGGCCGGCCCCGTCGCGGGCGGTGACCGCGAAGACGTTCTTGGCGAATTCGTGGAGCGCGTAGCGGCCGGGCGACGAGCGCGCCATCTGCACGCGCAGCGGCCCGGCGGGCACCCCGCGGAAGGTCGCGACGATCTGCGCACGGTGATGCGCCGCATCGGGGAACGACAGGTCGTAGCGGACCTCCCGCGCCTGCTGCGCCGCCGCCGGTGTCGCCAGCACCAGCCCGCCCGCCATCATCGCCCCGATCGTCCGCATCGCCATCTCCTTCGCCACGCCCTTCCAGCACGCGCGGCGCGGATCGGCAATCGCCGGTGGCGTCGGCGAATCTTCATCAAAGGTGAACCGATGGCGGCACGGCGGGTTAGAGAGAAAAGGTTCGCGATATAATGGAACGACTTGCAATGCCCGATCCACGTCTCGCCCCCTCATGTCCGCCGACAGCGACGGAGGCGACGCGATGACCCCGACGCTCAGGCCGCTCGCCGATCAGGTGATGCTCATCACCGGTGCCAGCTCCGGCATCGGGCTGGTCACCGCCCGGCTCGCAGCGAAGCGCGGCGCCAAGGTGATGCTGGTCTCGCGTGACGGCGATGCGCTGGTGCGGATCGTCCGCGAGATCACCGATGCGGGCGGCCACGCCGATTTCGCGACCGCCGATGTCGGCGACCTGCGCGACGTCCAGCGCGCCGCGACGAAGGCCGTCGAGCGTTTCGGCCGTATCGACACCTGGGTCAACGATGCCGGTGTCGCGATCTATGCCAAGCTGCTCGACACGCCGATGGACGAGCATGAGCGTTTGCTGCGCACCAATTACCTCGGCACGGTCCACGGCTGCCTGACCGCGGTCGAGCATCTGCAACGCGCGGGCGGTGCGCTCATCACGATCGGCTCGATCGTCTCCGATATCCCCAGCCCGGGCATGGGCGCTTACGCCGCGAGCAAGCATGCGGTGAAGGGCTATGTCGATTCGCTGCGCATCGAGATCACCGCCGATCGCCTGCCGATCTCGGTGACGCTCATCAAGCCGTCGGGGATCGACACGCCGATCGCCGACCATGCCGCCAATCATCTCGACGGCGCGGCGCTGCTGCCGCCACCGGTCTATGACCCCGCGTTGGTCGCGGAGGCGATCCTCGACGCCGCGCAGCATCGCCGCCGCGACGTGACGGTCGGCGGCGGCGGACGCTTGCAGGTGCTGACCGCGCAGCACTTCCCGGGGCTGCTCGACCGGCTCGGTCCGACGCTGCTGCCGTGGCTGCGCGATCCGAAGCGCGCGCCGAGCCGCCACGACAATCTCGCCGCGCCAGTCGCGAACGGCGAGGAACGCTCGCACGATCAGCACGGTCGGCGGGTAAGCGTCTACGAGACCGCGGGTCGCCATCCGCTCGTCACCGCGACCGCCGCCGGAGCGGCGATGGGATTGGCGGCTCTGGCCTTTTTGGGTCAGCGGCGGGTTGACCGCTAGGCGGAGAGCCGGAATGTTCGTGGCAATTGCTATGAGAGGGTGGGCCGCTTTGTCTGACGAACGACGCGACGCGTTGACATGAGCGACGCGGCATCCGCCACGGTGCTGATCGTCGAGGACGAATTGTTCGTCCGCATGATCGGCGCCGACGCTTTGGAAGAGGCGGGCTATTCGGTCATCGAAGCATCCTGTGCCGACGAGGCGCTGGCGGTGCTCGAACGCGCCGACAATGTCGAGGTGCTGTTCACCGACATCCGGATGCCGGGCTCGATGGACGGGCTGAAACTGGCGGAGGTAGTGCATCAACGCTGGCCCGCGATCCGCATCCTGCTCACCTCGGGTGACACGCGTCCGTCGCGCGACGACATCCCCGACGACGGCCGCTTCCTCGCCAAACCCTATCGCTTCGAAAGCCTGTCGCGCGAACTGACGACCCTGCTCGACGGCCGCTGACGATCCGCACCACCGTCGCCCCGGATCAAGTCCGGGATGACGAAGCCAAGGGACACCCTCCCGTTCGTACCCCGGCGAAGGCCGGGGCCCAGGTGGGAGACGCTGGTGACGATCCGGAACGTTCGCCCAACTGAAGCCCGGCGTCCGCCGGGGCACAGCGTGGAACAGCTACAACCGAAACCTTCGCAATGGTGTTCGCCGACCAAGGCCCGCCCGGAAGACGCCCCCTCCGCGCCGCCGCGTGAACATCCCTCTGTCGCGACGCGACCGCCTCAGCGCACCACCACGCCCTTGCGCCCCTGCCCCCCGCCACCTATGTCTCCGGCGATGCGGGCGCCCTTGCGGCGCCCTCCTTCGCGCGCCTTTCCTTTTTTCGTCTTCTCGGCTAAGGCCGCGCGCACTCAACGCGAAAGAGACCCCGTTTGGCGAAAGAAGAACTCCTCGAGATGCGCGGGCAGGTGGTGGAGCTGCTCCCCAATGCGATGTTCCGCGTCCGGCTCGAGAACGATCACGAAATCCTCGGTCACACCGCCGGCAAGATGCGCAAGAACCGCATCCGCGTGCTGGTCGGCGACGAAGTCCTGGTGGAACTGACCCCGTACGATCTGACCAAGGGGCGGATCACCTACCGCTTCATGCCGGGTCGCGGTGGCCCCGGCCCTTCCTGACGCGCCCCGTCTTAATCGTCACCTCGCGCCCGCGACCGGGCGTGCGATCATGACCCGCCTCGTCCTCGCCTCTTCCTCGCCGCGCCGCCGCGACCTGCTCGCGCGGATCGGCGTCGTGCCCGACCGGATCGTCGCGCCCGACATCGACGAGACGCCGCATCCGCGCGAGCTGCCGCGCGCCTATGCGCTGCGGCTCGCGGTCGAGAAGGCGCGTGCGGTCCCACGCGCGCCGGACGAAGCGGTGCTGGCCGGCGACACCACGATCGCGGTCGGCCGCCGCATCCTGCCCCCCGCGACCGACGAGGCGGTCCAGCGCGATCTGCTCGGGCTGCTCTCCGGCCGCCGTCACCACGCTTTGTCGGCGGTGTGCGCGATCGCGCCCGACGGCACCGAGCGCGTGCGGCTCGCCGACACGATCGTCGCCTTCAAGCCGCTCTCCCCCGCCGAGATCGACGCGTACGTCACGTCCGGCGAGGGGCTCGGCAAGGCCGGCGGCTTTGCGATCCAGGGCCGCGCCGAGGCGTTCGTGCGCTTCCTCCACGGCAGCCATTCCGGCGTGATCGGGCTGCCGCTGTTCGAGACGCGCGCGCTGCTCGCGGCGAGCGGCGTCGCGCTTGGCTGAATGGCTCTATGAGGACGGGATCGGCGAGGCGCGCGCCGCGCTGGTCGCCGGCGACCGTATTCTCGCCGCGCGCATCGAACTGCCCGAAACCTTGCGCGTCGGCACCGTCGCGCGCGCGCGGCTGACCGATACGCTGGTCGCGACGCTCGACGACGGGCGGGAGGTGATGCTCGACCGCGCCCCGCCCGCCGTGACGCTCGGCGCGACGACCACGATCGAGGTGCTCCGCGAGGCGATCCCCGAACCCGGCCGCGCCAAGCGCCCGCGCGCGCGCGTCACCGATGCCGCCCCTGCCCCGGGCCCCGATTTGCTCGCGCGCATCACCGCCTCGCCGCACCCGGTCCGCACACTGCGCGCGCATCAACCCGACGCGCTCGAGACAGCCGGCTGGTCGGAGGTGATCGAGGAAGCGCGGACGGGCGAAATCGCCTTCGCGGGCGGCGCGCTGCGCATGACCCCGACCCCGGCGATGACGCTGTTCGACGTCGACGGCGACGGCCCGCTCGACCAGCTCGCGGTGCGCGCCGCCACCGCCGTTGCGCTGGCGATCCGCCGCCACGCGATCGGCGGGTCGATCGGCATCGACTTCCCGAGTATCGCGGGCAAGGCGCTCCGTCAGGAGGTCGCCGCCGCGCTCGACGCCGCGCTGCCGCCGCCGTTCGAGCGCACCGCGGTCAACGGCTTCGGCTTTCTCCAGATCGTCCGCCCGCGCCCGCGCGCCTCGCTGCCCGAGCGGCTTCGCGACGATCCGGCCGGCGCCGCCGCGCGCGCGGCGCTGCGCCAGCTCGAACGCGTGCCCGCCAATGCCCCCAATGCGATTCGTCTCCCCGCCGCGGTGCGCGCGCGGCTAGAATCCCGCCCCGACTGGATCGAGCAGCTGGTGCGCCGCACCGGGCGCACCCCCATATTCGATGGATGAGCATGTCCCGTTGCCCGATCTGCACCGCCCCGACGGTGCCCGCCCATGCGCCGTTCTGCAGCCGCGGCTGCAAGGACCGCGACCTGTTGCAATGGCTCGGCGAAGGCTATCGCCTGCCGGGTGAAACAATCGACACGGAATCGCTGGACAGCCGCTCCGACACCGATTAGGGGACGCGCCTCGCCGCTGAAAAGCGGTGCGCCCAAGTAGCTCAGTTGGTAGAGCATGCGACTGAAAATCGCAGTGTCGGTGGTTCGATCCCGCCCTTGGGCACCATTCTCCCTTCGACGATGGATGGTCACGGCGCGCTGACGGTCAGCGCGGCGCGCATTCTTGCGCCCTCTGGCGTCGACCGAGCGCTCAGCCACCCGCCGCATAGACGCACAGGTCGCCGCCGCCATGGACCGGCCGCGCCGCGCCGGTGCAATGATCGACGACATAGCCGACCCCGTTGCGCCGCGCATAGTCGAGCCGCTCGGGGAGCGTGCGCAGCCGCAGCACGTCCGCGACGCGGCGATGCCATTCGTCGTAATAGCCCGGCGTCCACATCACCGCCGCGCCTTCCTTGAACCCGACCCACACGCGCCGCTCCGCCGCGGTCTCGAACACGTCGCTGCCGGGCACGAAGCCGGGGCCGTTGTCGTCGTGCGGCAGCGACCCGGCGAAGTTGATGTTCTTGGTCGGCAGCAGGAACAGCGCGCCCGGCGCGCTGTGCGTCCGCGCCCAGTCGGCCAGCGCCAGCCATTCGCGCTGCCCGGCGCGGAAGCGCGCATCCTCCGCGACCGAGACGCTGATCGCCCAGCCGACCGACACCGCCATCGCCGCCAGCGCGACCGCCGTGACCCCGCGCGCGGCGAAGGTCGCCGGCACCACGCGCAGCTGCCGAAGGAACAAGACGACCGGCACCAGCAGGACCAGATACGGCCCGACCACCAGCAACAGCGCGAGCAGCGGCGCCCACAGCCGCCGGTCGACCTTCGCCGGGCTTGCCGACAGCCGCGCGATCGCCGCCGCCACCACGATCACGGCGACGATGACGAGGATCGCGCTCGACCGCAGCAGATGCAGGTTGAGGATCGTCGGCGAACGGGTCAGCCACGGGACCACCGCCCCCGCCAGCCATACCGAAGCGTAGGAGAGCAGCACCAGCTGCACCGCCGCACGCCCGCGCGCGGCGAGGGTCATGCTCGCCACCCAGCCGGTCGCGACCAGCCCGGCGAGCACGACCAGATCGCGCTTCGCCAGCTGGTCGACCAGAAAGTGCGTCGGCCAGTAATCGCGCAGGAAGGTCGGATAGTCGAAGTCCGGCGGATGCCCGAGTTCGGGATTGCCGAGCACGTTCATCAGCACCGGCACGATCAGCGGCAGGCTCGCGACCCCGCCCAGCGCGACGCGCAGCAGCAGCGCGGGCAGCGCGACATCGCGCCGCGCCACCGCCAACAAGGCGAGCGCCGCCAATGCCGGCGCCAGCCACACCGCCATGAAGATGTTGATGAAGAAGGTGACGCTCCACGCGAACACCGCCGCCCCGAACCGGCCGCGCAGCGCCAGCGCCAGCGCGATCAGCGTCGTGCCGTTGGCCAGCTCGGAATGGGTGAAGATCGGCACGAACAGCCCGCCGTCACCGGCCGGGGCGGTGCCGCGCAGGACATGGGCGAGCGCGACCAGCACCAGCAGCGCCGCGGTCTCACGCACGCCGGTGACGTGCAACGGCCGCGCCATCGCCAGCACGCCGACGAAGAACAGGAAGCGCGACGCGACCTGCAACGGCAGGAAGACCGCCAGCATCGTCCCGCGATCGGCAACGTGCCGCAGCAGCATCCAGAAGCCGGAGGCGTAGAAGCGGATCGACTGGATGAACGGATCGCCCGCGAAATTGGGGCGGTCGTACAGCCCGGTCAGGATCGGCAGGTGGAACAGGTTGTTCCCGGCGCCCGATTCATGCCCGGTGATCGCGATCGTCAGCCACGCGCACAGGAACGCGACCGCGACGAGCTTCGCGATCGTCAGCGGCGGATGCCGGTGCGCGCGCTCCATCAGATCGCCGCCACGAAGATCGCGAACAGCACGATGCCGGCCAGCCGCCAGTTGCGGTCGCGCAGCGCGAAGACGATCGGATCGTCGTCCATCTCGCCGCGATGCGCCATCATCAGCATCCGCCCGAGCAGGTAGAGCAGCAGCGGGCAGATCGCGCCCAGCACCCACGGCCGCGTGTAGTTCGCCGCCACCACCGGCGAGGCGACGTACAGCGCGAACACCGTCACCGAATTGACCGCGCTCGCCGCGGCCAGCGCGCCGATCACGGTCAGGTCCTCCTTGCGGTAGTTGCGGTTGGACGGGTCGGCGAGATCCTGGAGCAGCCGCACGCGCAATTCGGTGTAGCGTTTGATCAGCGCCAGCGCGGTGAAGAAGAACAGCGAGAAGATCGCCAGCCAGCTCGACAGCACCACCTGCGCCGCGACCGCACCGCCCGCGATCCGCGCGGTGTAGAGCAGCGACAGCGTGATGCTGTCGACCAGCATCTTGCGCTTGATGAACGTCGAATAGGCGAGCGTCATCACGAAATAGCCCGCGACCACCCCCGCAAGCGCGAGCGAGACGCTGGCCGCGACCGCGCCGCCCAGCACGATCAGCAACAGGCTGGCGAGGATCGCCGCCGGGGGCTGGATCAGCCCGGACGGGATCGGGCGCTTCTTCTTGCTGGGGTGACCGCGATCGGCGCGAATGTCGATCAGGTCGTTGATGAGGTACACGCTCGACGCGACCAGGCAGAAGGCGACGAACGCGGTCACGCAGGCCACGATCGTCGCGGCGTCGAAGCGGTGCGCAGCCAGCATCGGCACGAACACCAGCACGTTCTTGCTATATTGGTGGACGCGCAGCGCGCGCAGCCAGACGCCGATCCGCGACAGCGCGCGGTCGGGCAGCCGCTCGTGCACGATCCCCAGCCGGTCCAGCCGCCGCGTCAGCCGCCCCTGCGGCGCGACGACATGGGCGCGCCGCGCCGCCTGCCACACCGGGATGTCGGCGGCGCTGTTGCCGATATAGTCGAACCCGCCGCGGCCAAACGTGCCGGCGAGGAATTCCGCCTTGCGGACGTCGGTCAGGTTACGCTCGATTGTGGTGGCGAACACCCCGTCGAAACAGCCGAGATGCGCCGCGACCGCCTCCGCGCGGCTGACATGGCTGCCGGTCGCGAGATAGACCTTGCGCCTCTGGCGGCGTGCGGCATCGATCAGGTCGATCACGGCGGCATTATAGGGCAGATGCGCGGCATCGAAGGCGGCGCGTTCGGAGATGAAGTGTTTCGCCGTCGCCTTGCCGCGCAGCATCTGGCGGAAGATCGGCCCGGAGGTCATGGGGTTGCCGCCGATTTCGGACAGCAGATCCTCCCAGAAGATGTCACCGTGCGAAAGCGTGCCGTCCAGATCGACAATCAGCGGCGTCGTATCGACGCCCGAGTCCGTTTCCATCGTCGCGCTTTCCCCCCGATGCGCCGTGCCGGCAGCCGACGCCCGTCGGCGCGTCTGTAAGATTTGCACTGTGCGATGGGAAGGGGTGGTTAGCCGCGCCCGCTTAACAACCTCCTGCAATCCCCGCGCGTTGCCTGTGCCGATGTCGTGCCAAGAAATTGCGCCAGATCACGACGGCAATGCTGGCGCGCCGCCCGGTTGGCCGTAAGAAGATGTCATTCTTTCAGGAAGGTATCCCGTGGTTCGACACTTCCCGGTCGCGTTGGCGACGGTTCTGATGCTCGCCGGCTGCGGGTCGCCGCAGGACGCCGGCCAGAACGCCGCCTCCCCCGCCCCCGCCCCGACCGCCGCGCCGGTCAATTACGGCGGCGCTACGGCCGCAAAGGTCAAGCCGTTCAAGGCCACTCCGGTCGCCAGCTTCGACTCGCCCTGGGCGCTCGCCTTCCTCCCCGACCGGCGGATGCTGGTCACCGAGAAGCCCGGCCGGCTGTGGCTGGTCACCGCGACCGGGCAGAAGCAGCAGGTCACCGGCGTCCCGACCGTCCATTTCGAGGGTCAGGGCGGATTGCTGTTCGTCGCAGTCTCGCCGACCTATGCGCAGAACGCGCAGGTCTATCTCACCTATTCGGAACCCGGCGCGGGCGGCGACGGGCTCGCGCTCGCGCGCGCCACGCTCGACACCAGCGGCGCACAGCCCGCACTGAAGAACCTGCAGGTCGTCTGGCGTCAGCTGCCGCGCGGCAAGGGCGGGCAGTTCGGCGGCTATATCGCCTTCTCGCCGGACGGGCGCTACCTGTTCCTGACCTCGGGCGAGCGGCAGCGCTTCACCCCCGCGCAGGACCCGGATCAGGCACTCGGCAAGATCCTGCGGCTGACGCTCGACGGCAAGCCCGCTCCCGGCAATCCCGGCGCGGGCAAGACCGGCGCGACGACGATCGGCATCATCGACCCGCCGGAGAATACCGGTGCGGCGGCCAAGGCGCCGGCCCGGCAGGCGGTGATGCCCGGCGCGAATCTTACCCCCGCCGAGACGTGGAGCACCGGGCACCGCAATCCCTATGGCCTCGCCTTCGACGCGAAGGGCCAGCTCTGGGAAACCGAGATGGGGCCGCAGGGCGGCGACGAGCTGAACCTGATCGAGCCCGGCCGCAACTACGGCTGGCCGCTCGTGTCGTACGGCAAGAATTACGACGACACGCCGATCCCGTCGCACAAGGGCAACACCCGCTTCCAGCAGCCCGCGCTCTACTGGGATCCGATCATCGCGCCCGCCGGGCTGACCTTCTACGAGGGCAGCATGTTCCCGCAATGGCGCGGCTCGGCGTTCATCGGCGGGCTCGCCTCGACCGCGCTGATCCGCATCGCGTTCGACGGCAACGTGCCACGCGAGGCCGAGCGGTGGGACATGGGCGCGCGCATCCGCGCGGTGATGACCGGACCCGACGGCGCGCTGTGGCTGCTCGAGGACGGCGACGGCGGGCACCTGCTGCGGCTCACCGCGGATCGCGCCGGCTGAGCCGCCGCGCTGCCGCTCGTTCCGACCTCGGCGGGCGGCAGCGCGGGCACGGCCACCATTTCCTTAACCTCTATCAGTTAGCGGCCCCCGACCTACTCTTTTGATTACTCGGGGTTTTGAGTGACATCGCTTTTCATTGCTGCTGCCCTGGCGTCGACCTCACTGTCGACCGCCAACGTGACCGACGCGCCTGCTGATACCAATGCCGCCACACCGGCCGCGGAGGACACCGTCACCACCGGCGTCGCCAAGGGCCGCGACCGGCTGGACAGCGCCACCTCGACCAGCAACCTCAAGGAAGCCGATCTCGCCAAGCTCGCGCCGCGCTCGATCGGCGACCTGCTGCGCGACATCCCCGGCATCCGTTCCGAGGCAGCGACCGGCGAGGCGCTCGCCAGCGTCTCGATCCGCGGGCTGCCGCTCGCCTCGTCGGGGATCAAGTTCGTCCAGTTGCAGGAAGACGGGCTCCCGGTGCTCGAATTCGGCGACATCCAGGGCCTCGGTCCCGACAGCCTGATCCGCGCCGACCTCAACCTGTCGCAGGTCGAGGTGATCCGCGGCGGCTCGGCTTCGACCTTCGCGTCCAACTCGCCGGGCGGGCTCATCAACTTCATCTCGAAGACCGGCGAGGCCGAGGGCGGCGCGATCGCGCTGACCGGCGGGCTCGACTATGACCAGTATCGCGCCGACTTCGACATGGGCGGCAAGCTTGGCGAGACCGCCCGCTACCACATCGGCGGCTTCTTCCGGCAGGGCGAGGGTCCGCGCCGCACCGGTTATGATGCGCAGCGCGGCGGGCAGGTGAAGCTCAACGTCACCAAGACCTTCACCGGCGGCTATGTCCGCCTGTACGGCAAGTATCTCGACGATCGCTCACCCTTCTACGACACCGTTCCGGTGCAGGCGACCGGCGACAATGCCTCGCCGAAGGTCCGCGAGATCGCCAGTTTCGACGCCAACCGCGACATGCTGCTGTCGCGCTACATCCGCAGCAATCTCGTGCTCGACGGCAACAACAATCCCGTCGTCCACGATCTCGCCGACGGCGTCACCACCAAGGTGAAGTCGGTCGGCGTCGAAAGCCAGATCGACCTGGCGGGCTGGACCGTGACCGAGCGGTTCCGCTTCTCCGACGTGTCCGGTGCGTTCGTCACGCCGTTCACCTCGGCCTATCTGCCTGCGACGCAGGGCGCGGCGCTGCTCGGCGGTGCGGGTGCGCGGCTTTCCTATGCCAATGGTCCGCTCGCCGGTCAGGCGATCACCGATCCGGCCAGCCTCAACGGCAACGGCCTGCTCGCCGCGCTCAACATCCTCGACCTGCGCATCAGATCGATGGACAATGTCACCAACGACATCCGCGCCAGCCGCGTGTGGGCGGTCGGCGACGGCGACCTGACCACCACCGCCGGCTTCTATGCCGCGCGCCAGTCGATCGCGCGCGACGCGCTCTGGTCGACGCTGATCTCCGACGTGCGCGGCGACGGGCGCGCGGCGCTGGTCGACGTGGCGACCGCGGGCGGCCGCGCGCTGACGCAGAACGGCGTCTATGCCTATAATCTCGCGCTGGCCGGCGGCACGCGCCGCCGCAGCGTCGATCTCGACTATGCGGTCAACGCGCCCTTCGCCTCGGCCAATTACCACATCGGCCGCGTCGCGATCGGCGCGAGCGTCCGCTACGACTTCGGCACCGCGCGCGGGCAACTGTTCGGCTCCGATCTCGGCGGCGGGCGTGTCGGCACGGTCACGCGCGACATCGACGGCAATGGCGTGATCTCGTCGCCGGAGACGCGCGTCGGCGTCACGCCGCTGACCACCCCGGCCCCGCTCGATTACAGCTACCATTATCTGTCGTACTCGACCGGGATCAACTTCCGCATCGCCGAGCCGCTGGCGGTGTTCGCGCGCTATAGCCGCGGCGCGCGCGCCAACGCCGACCGCATCCTGTTCAGCCCGATCGTCAACATCACCGACGGCAGCCTGACGAACAAAAGCGCGGCGTTCGACCCGGTCAAGCAGGCCGAGGTCGGCGTCAAATACCGGCAGGTCGGACTGACGCTCAACCTGACCGGTTTCTGGGCGAAGGCGCAGGACACCAACGTCGACGTCGTCACCAGCCAGATCATCCAGCGCGAGTATCGTGCCACCGGTCTGGAGTTCGAGGGCGGCGTGCGCCGCGGGCCGTTCGCGCTCACCGCAGGGGCGACCTATACCGATGCCGAGATCACCCGCGACGCGGTCAACCCGGCGGTGGTCGGCAACACGCCCCGCCATCAGGCGAAGCTGATCTTCCAGGCCACCCCGCAGGTCAGCACCGATCGCTTCAGCATCGGCGCGGTGTTCATCGGCACCACCGGCAGCTATTCGCAGGACACCAACATCCTCCGCACGCCGGGCTTCGTCACCACCAACGCCTTCGCGCAGTGGCGCGTGGCGGAGCGGCTGATGCTGGGCGTCAACGCGAACAACCTGTTCGACACGCTGGCGATCACCACCTTCGACGAGGCCGCGATCCCGGCCTCGGGCATCCTGCGCGCCCGCCCGCTCAACGGCCGCACGGTGTCGGCGACGGTCCGCTTCGACTTCTGACGCGTGGCGGCGGGGCGGTCATCGTGCGCTCGCCACGTCCCGCCATCCCTCTGCGTGGCCGTACCCCGGCGGAGGCCGGGGTCCAGTCAGGGCAGCGTTCCAGTTCGTCACGAACCTCTCCCAACTGGGCCCCGGCCTTCGCCGGGATACGAGAAAGCGTATCTCGTCATCCCGGCCCTGCGCCGGGATCCCGCTTCTTCCTGCCCCCGCCCGAGCGCACGACGATCGCCGCGCATGCGTGCACGGTCCCGCCACACCCCGATTGCCGCACGGCGTAAGACTTAGGTCGAATCCGCTTATGGTTCAGATGTTTGACTATCATCTGCTTAACCACTTCGGCCGCTGAACGAGCCTCGCGCCCACAACGGGCAGGCGAGGACTTCGATGACGCGACGCGCAGCAGGCTGGTGGGTGACGATCGTGGCGGCGCTGAGCGTCGCGCACGCCGCGTCCGCCGCCACGCCCGCCGGCACCACGATCACCAACACCGCCCGCCTGACCTTCACCGCGGGCACCGCTTCACCGGTCACGCTCGACAGCAACACCGTCACGATCGCGGTCGACGCGTTGGTCGAGGCCGCGATCACCGCCGAGCGTCCCACTGCGCCGGTCGCGAGCGCGCCGCAGCCGCTCGCCTTCACCGTCGCCAACCCCGGTAACGCGGCGACCGTCTACCGCCTCCGCGCCGCCGCCGACCGCGACGGCATCACCGTCGCGACGATCGCCGCCGACAGCGACGGCGACGGCCGCTACGACGCCGCGATCGACCGCATCGTCACCTCGGTCACGCTCGCGGCGGGTGCGCAGCAGCGCATCTTCGTGCTCACCGATGGCAAGCTCGTCTCCGGTGCGACGATCACCGCCACCGCCACCGCCGACATTCCCGCGACCGCCGCGGCTGGGGCGACCGGCGGGCACGCCAGCGCCACGACGCGCCTCGTCGATGCCGCCACGCCCGCCGCGCAGCTCGACAAGGCGCAGTCGGTCGCCGCCCCCGGCGGCGGCACGCGCGCGGTCGCGGGGGCGGTCGTCACCTATACGCTCACCGCCCGCTTCGCGCGCGACTGCGCCGCCGCCGAGGTCAGCGACGTCGTCCCCGGCGGAATGCGCTTCGTGCCGGGCAGCATCACGCTCGACGACCAGCCGCTCGCCGACACCGGGCGGCTGGACGGCACCACCGTCCGCATCGCGCTCGGCGACATGCCGGCCGGCGCAGTTCGCCAGATCCGCTTCAACGCCATCATCCTGTGAGGAACATGCTTATGCCGATCCGCCCGCTCCTGTTGCTCGCGGCCCTCGTCGCCGCGTCGCCCGCGATGGCCGCCGGGCCGCTGCAGGTCACGTCGAAGGTGATGGTCGAGGCCAAACAGCGCGCCGCCGACGGCACCACGAAGATCGCACTGGTCCCGGCGCAGCGCGTCGTGCCCGGCGACCACATCGTGTTCACGCTCGCCTATCGCAACACCGGCACGCAGCCGCTCGCCGATCTCGTCTTCGACAATCCGGTCCCGCAGGGCGTTGCCTATCGCGCTCCGGCCGCAAACAGCCCCGCGCCCGAACTGTCGGTCGACGGGCATCGCTACGGCACGCTCGCGCAGCTCGGCGCGGCCGGGCCGGACGACGTCACGCACGTCCGCTGGCGGCTTGCACGCCCGCTCGCGCCCGGCGCGTCGGGCACCTTCGCCTTCCAGGCGGTGCTCAAGTGATCCCCCTCCCCGTTTCTCGCTGAAGGAAAGACGCTCCCATGTTCGTGAAGAGGACCATCGCGCTGCTGCTCGCCGGGGTCGCGGCCGCCGCGCTCGGCGGCGGCGCGGCACAGGCGCAGACCCCCGCCGCGCAGCTCACCACCGCCGGCACGCGGATCGACAACACCGCGTCGGTGACCTATTCGGTCAACGGCACCAACCAGTCGATCCAGTCGACCACCGCCTCGTTCGTCGTCGACAAGAAGGTGAACTTCACCGTCGTCACCGCGCAGACGGGGCCGACCGTGGTGAACCTCGGCGACCAGAACGTCGTCACCACCTTCCGCGTCACCAACCTGACCAACGACGTGCAGGACTTCCTGCTCGATCCCGACCAGCAGAACCTGTCGCTGGGGCTGTTTCCGGGCAGCGACAATTTCGACGTCACCGCGCTGCGCGCCTATGTCGATTCGAACGGCAACGGCCGCTACGACGCGGGTGTCGATACGCAGACCTATATCGACGAACTCGCCCCCGACGCCTCGGCGACGGTGTTCGTCGTCGGCAACGTCCCCAACCAGGCCGGGGCACAATATGCCTATAACTCGCTCCACGTCATCGCCGCGGCCGGCGGGCAGGCGAACTCGCAGGGCGCGGTGCTGATCGGCACCGACCTCAACCTCGCCGGTGCCGACAATATCGTCGACATCGTCTTTGCCGACGACGACAGCGACGGCGCGCTGCTCGGTGACATCGCGCGCAACGGCCAGGGCCGCGCCTATTCGGGCTGGCACGTCGCGGTGAACAACGTCGCGCTCAGCGTCACCAAGTCGGCGCGTGTGCTCGCCGATGGCCTCGGCTCGGCCAATCCCAAGGCGATCCCCGGCGCGACGGTCGAATATTGCCTGCTGGTCCGCAACGCGACGCTGACCACCAGCGCGACCGGCGTCACGCTCGCCGACGTCATCCCCGGCCACACCACCTATGTGCCCGGCTCGATCTCGATCGGCACGCCCGGCGCGCTGGGCGTGTGCAACGTCAACGGCTCGACCGAGGACGACGACGACAACGACGCCACCGAGACGGATGGCTACACCGCCGCGTTCGACGGCATCGCCAAGAAGGTGACGGTCAACCTCGCCAGCGTCGGCGGCGGCGGCTCGGTCGCGGCGTCGTTCAAGGTCACGATCGACTAGGCCGCCCGCCCCTTCGTCCGCTTCGACCATCCGACCCGGCGCGCCCTTCCGCGCGCCGGGCAGGGATCCCGCATGCCCGTTTTCCGCGCCCGATCACTGCTGGCTTATGCCCATGCGCTGGTGATCGCGGCGCTGTGCCTGCTCGCCGCGCTGCCTGCCCCGGCGCAGACGACGCGGATCGCCAACACCGCGCAGCTCTCCTTCGGCACCCCCGACGCGCGCGCGACGATCGCGTCGAATACCGTGACGCTCGATGTCGACCGCACCCGACGCCCAACCTCGCTCAGCTTCCGCCTGCCGCCGATCGGCTATCAGTTCAGCGGGATGCGCTGCGACACCGTGCCGGCGCTGCGCTTCTCGCCCGCGCCGGTCGACGCCGCCGATCTCGCGCGCGCCGCGCCGCTGCGCACGATCGACACGCGCCAGCCGATGATCATCGTGCTCGACGCCCCCGCCGACAATCACGACCCGGCGGTGCGCGAAACCGATTACATCGACGTCGACACCGATCGCGGCACCTACAAGCTGCCGCTGTTCGAGACCGGCGCGAACACCGGCGTGTTCGCCGGCGGGGTGCCGCGCAGTGGCGACAACCCCGAACTGGCGGCCTGCGACCCGACGCGCTCGCGCACACCCAAGCTGCGCATGTCGTTCGCGGGCAACGAATTCAGCGACGCGAGCGAGGCGATGCTGCTGGTCGATCCGGCCGGCTACCTTTTCGATTCCGCCACCGGCGCGCTGATCGACGGGGCGGAAGTGTCGCTGCTCGACGCTAACGGCAACCTCGCCACCGTCTATGGCGACGACGGGATGAGCGCCTATCCCGCCACCGTCATCAGCGGCAGCGCGGCGCGCGACGCCAGCGGCCGCCTCTATCCGTTCACCACCGGCAATTACCGGTTCCCGCTCGTCGCGCCCGGCACCTATCATCTGCGCGTCGTGCCGCCCGGCAAATACACCGCGCCGTCGACCCGCGACCGCAGCGATCTGGCCACGTTGCGCGATCCGGGAGGAAAACCGTTCCTCATCAACGACGCGTCGTTCGGCGCACCGTTCACGATCGACTCGCCCGAGCCCTTCTATTCCGACATCCCGCTCGACCGCAGCGGGGAGACGGTGCTGTTGCTGACCAAGACCGCCTCGACACGCGAGGCGTCGCCCGGCGACGTCGTCCAGTATCGCGTCACGCTCACCAACCGCGGCGACATGCCCGCTCGCCATGTCGCGGTCACCGATCTGCTCCCCGCCGCATTGCGCTACCAACCCGGCTCGACGCGCGGCGCCGCCGAGCCGGTCCGCGGCAGCGACGCGCACAAGCTCGACTTCGTCATTCCGGAGATCGCGCCGCGCGCCACCGCCGAGCTGCGCTACACGGTGACGATCGCGATGGGCGCGACGCCGGGCGAGACCGTCAATCGCGTGCTGGCGAGCGGCAGCGCCGGCGTGACCGGCAACGAGGCCGCCGCCGCGATCCGCGTCCGCCCGTTGCTGTTCAGCGACGGCTTCACGGTGATCGGCCGCGTCACCGAGGGCGCGTGCGGCGATCCGGCGCAGGGCCGGCGCGGCGTGCGCGGCATCCGGCTGCTGCTCGAGGACGGCACGTTCGTCGTCACCGACAAGGACGGGCTCTACCATTTCGAGGGCGTGCGCACCGGGCGGCACGTCGTCGCGCTCGATCGCGCCTCGGTGCCCGCCAGCCACGAACCCGTCGCCTGCGACGCCGACACGCGCCAGGCCGGCAGCGCCACCTCGCGCTTCGTCGAGAGCGACGGCGGGCTGCTCAAGCGCGTCGATTTCCAGCTCCGCCCGACCGGCCGCACCGCCGCCGCCACCGCCGCGCTGCCGGTCGCGGTGCGCAGCGACGGCGCGGCGGCGGGCGCGGGCCGCGACTGGTTCGTCGGCGAGACGCCGGGCACCGCCTTCCTCTTCCCGGCCGCCGACCACAATCCGCGCGCCCCCGCGATCCGCGTCGTCGTCAAGCATCACCCCGGCCAACGCGTCGCGCTGACCATCAACGGCGTCGCCACCGACCCGCTCGCTTTCGACGGAACCGACACCGATACTGGGGGCACGATCGCGATCGCGCGCTGGTCGGGCGTGCCGGTGGTGGCCGGCGACAACCGGCTGGTCGCGCGCGTGCTCGACGCCGATGGCCGCGTCGCCGCGACGCTAACGCAGGTCGTCCATTATGCCGGCGCGCCGGTGCAGGTCGTCGCGGTCGCCGACAAGAGCCGGCTCGTCGCCGATGGCCTCACCCGCCCGCTGCTCGCGCTGCGCGCCACCGATGCGCAGGGAAAGCCGGTGCGCGCCGGCACCCTGCTCACCGTCCGCGTCGCCGCGCCCTATGCGGTCGCCGAGGAGATCGCGATCGCGCAGGAGCGCCGCCAGATCGCGGACGGCGCGACGCACAGCGCGCAGGTGGTCGGCGACGACGGCTTCGCCTTCATCGCGCTCGAACCGACGATGCAGAGCGGGCAGGTCCGCGCGCAGATCGACCTCGTCGACCGCGACACCCGCCGCACGATCGACGTCACCGGCTGGCTCGCCGCCCCGGCGCGCGGGCTGACCGTGGTCGGCTTCGGCGCGGGCACGCTCGGCTTCGACACGCTGCGCCGCCACGGCGTCCCCACGCGTGGGCGCTGGGTGCGCGACGGGCAACTCGCGCTCTACGCCAAGGGACGGATCAAGGGCGCGTGGCTCGCGACGCTCGCCTATGACAGCGACCGCCAGCGCGACCGCACCCGCGGGCTGCTCGGGACGATCGACCCCGACCGTTATTACACCGTCTACGGCGACGGCACGCGCCAGGGCTATGACGCACCGACCGACCGCAAATTGTACCTGCGCCTGGAGCGCCGCGACGTCTATGCGCTGTTCGGCGATTACGAGACCGGGCTGACCGCGACGCGGCTCGGCCGCTACAGCCGCACGCTGAACGGCGTGAAGGCCGAATATGACGGCCGCCGCCTGCTGTTCAGCGCCTTCGCCGCGCACACCGACGAGCGTTATGCGCGCGACGAGATCCCCGGCAACGGCCTGTCCGGCCCGTACCGCCTCGCCGCGCGCGACATCGTTCCCAACAGCGACAAATTGCGCATCGAGGTCCGCGACCGCTTCCGCCCCGAACGGGTCGTCACCACGACGCCGATGACGCGCCACATCGACTATGACATCGACACCGGCGCGGGAACGATCCGCTTCCGCGAGCCGGTGCTGACCCGCGACCCGAGCCTCAACCCGGTCGTGATCGTCGTCGATTACGAAACCTACGGGCGCGGTCGCAAGCAGGTCGCGGGCGGACGCGGCGCGCTGCGGCTGGCCGGCGGCAAGGTCGAGGTCGGCGCGACCGCGCTCCATGACGAGACCACCGCCACCGCCGACCTGCTCGCGGTCGACCTGCGCGCGCGGCTGACCGCCACCACCGAACTGCGCGCCGAGGCGGCGAGCGGCGGGCGCGGCGGGCTCGACGCCGGTCGCGCATGGCTCGCCGAAGCCGAGCATCACGGCCCGCGCGCTGACATGCTGGTCTATGCCCGGCAGCAGGACCGCGACTTTGGCGTCTCGCAGCAGAATGTCGTCGAGGCCGGCGCGCGCCGCGTCGGGGTCGACAGCCGCGTGCAGCTCGCCCCGCGCCTGTCCCTGATCGCGACCGGCTGGCATCAGCAGCAGCTCGACGGCCCCGAAACGCGCACCGCGCTCGATACACGGCTCGAATATCGGCGCGATCGCGGCACGCTGTTTGCGGGAACCCAGCTCGCCCGCGACCGCGGCGTCACCGGACGTGACCGTACTTCGCACTTGCTGACGCTGGGCGGCACCCAGTCGGTTCTCGACGGCAAGCTGACGCTCACCGGCCAGACGCAATTCGCGCCCGGCGGCGCCACCGACAGCCTCGACTTCCCCGCCCGCCACCAGCTGCTCGCCGGCTATCGACTGGCCCCGAACGTGCGATTGATCGGCGGCTATGAGGTCGCGCAGGGCGCCGGCCGCGACGCGCAGACCGCACGGCTCGGGTTCGACGTCGCGCCGTGGACCGGCGGCAAGCTGTTGACGACGCTCAATCAGCAGGCGTCGGGCAGCGAGGATGCGCCGCGGCTGTTCGCGCAATACGGCCTCAGCCAGTCGCTGCCGATCGGCGCGCGTTGGATCGTCGACGCCTCGCTCGACGCCAGCACCACGCTGCGCGGCCATGCCGACCCCTCCACAGCGCTTAACGCCTTCGGCACGCTCGCCCCGGGCATCACCGTGCAAGACAATGGCGGCGGCGATTATGCAGCGATCACAATGGGTGCCAGCTATCGCGCCCCGCGCTGGTCGTGGAACGGTCGCGGTGAATATCGCGCCAGCGCGCAGGGCAACCGCTTCGGGCTGACCACCAACCTGTTGCGGCCGCTCGGCGAGGGCCGCTCGCTCGCGCTCGGCGTGCGCTGGTACGGCGCCGGCAGCGCGTCGTCGCTCACCGCCGACGCCGCGCTGGCGTGGCGGCCGATCGACAGCCGCTGGTCGATCCTCGAACGGCTGCAATGGCGCAACGACCGCGCCGGCGCGGGCATCACTGCCGCCAACGTGCTGGGCGTCGCGGCGGGCGGCGACCTGTTCCGGGCTACGACCCGCGCGATCAACAACATCGCGGTCAATTACCGCAGCGGCGCGGAAGGCGACGGCCACGGCCTCGAGATGACGCTCTATCACGGCGTCAAATGGGTGCGCGGCAGCTTCGGCGGCGACGATTACACCGGGCTGACGCAGATCGTGGGTGTCGAGGTGCGCCGCGACCTCGGCGCGCATGTCGACCTCGGCGTGCAGGGATCGGTTCAGCACGGCATCAGCAGCCGCACGCTGGCGTTCAGCGCCGGGCCGAACATCGGCATCTCGCCGGTGCGCGACCTCTGGATCAGCGCGGGCTACAACGTCAGCGGCTACCGCGACCGCGACCTCGCGCAGGATCGCTACACCCGCCGCGGGCCCTTCGTGACGCTGCGGCTGAAGCTCGACCGCAACGCCGCGCCGCGCTGACGCCGCTCAGCGCAGCAGGTCGCGGATCTGCGCGACGAGCGTCAGCGGATCGAACGGCTTGACGATCACCCCCACCGCCCCGGCGGCGCGCAAGGCCGCCAGTTCGTGCGGGCGGCTGTGCGCGGTCATGAAGATCACCGGCAGCCCGGGCACGATCGCGCGCAACGCGGCCAGCAACGCCGGTCCGTCCATCGCCGGCATCGACACGTCGAGCAACGCCGCGTCGAACGGCGAACCAGCCGTGACCAGCGCCAGCGCCGCGTCGGGCGAGCCGACCGCCACCGGCACGATCGTCGGATCGAGCCCCAGCGCCAGCGTCACGATCGTGCGAATGTCCGCATCGTCGTCGACGAACAACAGCCGCAGCGGGCCGGTCACCGAGCCGCCTCGCGATCGCGCAGCAGCCGCCGGACGGTCTCCACCACCGTCGCCAGATCGTGCCGCCCCTTGACCAGCACCGCGCTCGCACGCCGCGCAACGTCCTGCGGCGCATCGGCGGCGGAGAGCAGCACGAGCGGGACCGGTTGCTCGCGGCGATCCAGCAATTCGGGGAGCAGCGCTACGCCCCGACCATCGGCGACGTACGGATCGAGCAGCACAAGCGCCGGCGCCCGGTCGCGGATCGCGGCCCGCGCCTCATCCGCGTCGACGGCGCAGACGGTTGCGGCGACGTCCTCCAGCGCGACGATCATCGCCTCGCACAATTCGTGATCGTCGTCGACGTGCAGGATCAGCGGCAACCCCTCGGCGGCCTCCGTCTTGGCGGGCAGCAACGGCAGGTCGAACGCGAACCGCGTGCCCCCACCGGTGCGATCCTCGAACCAGATCGTGCCGTCCAGCCGCCGCACGATCTCGCGCGCGATCGCCAGCCCCAGCCCGGTCCCGCCCGCCACACGCTGCGACTGGAAGCGATCGAACAGCCGCGCGCGCAGACCGACCGGCACGCCCGGCCCGTGGTCGTCAACGCTGACCCGCGCGCGTCCCGCCGCCTGCTCGGTGCGCAGCGTGACCGTCGCACCGCCCGGCGACGCCTCGATCGCGTTCGACACCAGATTGGTGACCACCTGCAGCAACCGCCCGGCATCCCCCGCGACCATCACCGGCGCCGAGCCAGCCACGTCGACCAGCCGCACCGCGCGGCGCCGCGCGACGCTCTCGCCGTCGAGGACCGCCTGCGCGGTGATCGTCCGCAGGTCGAGCGGCGCGCGCGCGATCGTTAACTGCCCGCTGCCGATCCGGTCGATGTCGAGGATGTCGTTGACCAGCCGGATCAGCCGCCGCGCATTGTTGTCGGCGATCTCGACCAGTCGCCCGGCCTGCGGCGACCAGTCGCCCGCGGCGCCGGCACGCAGCAACGCCAGCGACCCGACCACCGAGGTGAGCGGCGTCCGCAATTCGTGGCTGACGGTCGAGATCAGCTCGTCCTTCTGGCGCGCCGCGCGCAGCCGGTCGGACGCGTCGCGCAACGAGAGGACGAGCCGGTCGCCGTCCGCGCCGTGCATCACCCCGATCGCGACATCGACATGCACCTCGCTGCCGTCGCGTCGCCGCGCGACCTGGTCGGGGAAGACCCCGCGCGCCGCCGCGGTACGGATCTGCGCATGCAGCGCCCCGCCGTCCGGCCCCGGCGGCAGGATCGTCGCGAGGTCGCGACCGGTCAGCTCCGCCGTGGCAAAGCCCAGCAGTTCGTGGCCGGCGGCGTTGATCGTCTCGATCGTGCCGTCGGTGGTGACGATCACCAACGTATCGGTGGTGCTCGCCAGGATCGCGGCATGCCCCGCCGCCGCCGCATGCGCCGCGCGCGCGGCGGCGTGGCGCGCGGTCTGCGAGCGCCACAGCGCCAGCATGACCGCCAGCAGCAGCAGGCTGACCAGCGCGCCGATCACCTCGATCAGCCGATGGCTGTCGTCGCGATGGCGGCGGAACGACGACGAGCGCTCGGCGCTGCGGTCGCGCTCCGACGCGGCCGCCGTCGCCACCGCGTCGCGCAGCCCGTCCATGATCCGCTTGCCGCGGCCCGACGCGACCGCGCGCCGCACCGCCTCGCCCTCTCCGCGATCGAACAGCGCGATCGTCTCGTCGAGCTCGGCGAACTTCGCGTCGATCGCCGGGCGCAGCGAGCGGCCGGCCGCACCGGTTTGCGACAACAGCAGCTCGACCTGCGCGCGCGCCGGGGCATAGGGCGCCAGGAACGCCCGATCGCCGGTCAGCAACAGCCCGCGCTGCGCGGTTTCGGCGTCCTTCACCGCCGACAGCAACAGCAGCAGCAACCGCTCGCGCTGGAACGACCGCGCCGCCTCGGCCTGCGCCTCCATCGACCGCGCATGTTCGACGCCGGTCCACGCGATCAACGCCACCAGCATCATCGGCGTCAGCGTCGCGATCAGCAGGAAGCGCCACCTTGAGGGCAGGACGGGCGCCACTGCCGCGCTCACGGGTCCGTGCGACCGATCAGCGGGCGCGCGGCGAGCAGCGCCTGTGCGCGATTTTCGACCCCCAGCTTGCGGAAGATCGCGGTCAGATGCGCCTTGATCGTCGACTCGGCGACGCCCAGATCGCGCGCGATCCGTTTGTTGGCATGACCGTCCGCCAGCGCCAGCAACACCGCGCGCTGCGCCTGCGACAGCCGCATCAGTCGCGACATCAGGTCGCCCAGCCCCGGCGCGCCCGGCGCCGCGACCGGCGGGAAGACGCGCTGGCCGTCGTCGACGCGCCGCAGCCGTTCGGCCAACTCGTCGAGCGGCAGGCTCTTGAACAGATAGCCCGCCGCGCCGACCGCGCGCGCCGCCTCCACCAGCCGCGGCTCCTCGCTGGCGGTGACCACCACGATCGGCGTCGTTGGCGCGTGCATCTGGAGCGTCAGCAACCCGGAAAAGCCGCGCGCGTCGGGAAGGTGGAGATCGAGCAGGATCATCCGCAACGGCGCCCGTTCCGCGAGCCCGCGTGCCTCACCGATCGACCCCGCCGCCACCACCGCCACGCCGGGTAGCGCCGCGCGGGCCGCCATCGCCAGCCCCTCGCGGGTCAGCGGATGGTCGTCGGCGACCAGAGCCCGCCCTCCCAACCTGCGTCCGTCTTCTGCCATGCCATTGTGGTTGCAGTTGTTATCGCTCTCGAAGATTGCGGCGGGCCGACGCGCTGTCCAGCTGAAAAATCAACAAGAATCAAAGAAATAGAGTAACCTAGCGTAGGATGATCGCCTTGGTAGAACCTGTCACCGGCGCCCTAGCCGAGGTCGGCGCGCTCGCCGCGCGTCATGGCTGGGCGCTCCGCTCGGCCGCGCCCGCGGCGACGGTCGCGGCGGATGCCGACGACCTCCTGCTCCACGCCGCGGACGTTGCCACCCCCGACGAGACGAACCACCTGCTCTCGACCGGGAACGCCCCCGTCGTCGCGGTCGCGTCCGCGGATTGGATCGCGGCGACCGGCTGGCGTTGCCGCGGCTATGTCGCCGCGGTCGATCGTCACCGGCTCGCAACGGATCTGCCGGTGGTCGTCGCCGAGTGGAGCCATGATGCGCGGCTCGCGACGATCGACCGACTGGGCGCGACGTTCGGTACGGCGCCGGTCGCCGGACTGCTACGCGGGCTTCGCGAGATGTTGACCGCGGCACTGCTGACCCGCGAGCCCGCGCGACGGGCGGCGGAGGCGCACCGCATCGCCGGGCTCGCCGGGACGCTCGGCTTCGCGGCGCTCGGCCGCCATTGGCTGCACGTCGCCGACCACGAGCCCATATTGTCCGAGGCGACCCGCCGCGCAACCGTCCACGCGCTCGCGACGCTCGACCGGGCCGAACCGGGCGATGCTTTCACGTTATCTTAGTTACTCGTACCTTAGTGATGCTGCTTGCCAGCGGCCGAGAGCATCATGTCCCGCGCTATCCTGTCCCGACCCTCGATCTTTAGGCGCGCCTGCGCGCTGGCGCTCGCGATCCTCGGCGGCGTGCTCGGGTCGGCGCCGGCATCCGCCGCCGCCTGCACCGCGACCGCGCTGACCGCGACCGATCTCGGCAGCTACTCGCCCGCCGCGGTCGCCGCCGCTGCCGTCCCCGCGCTACGCAGCCGCGCCGGGCTCACCTGTTCGCCCGGTCTGCTCAAGGTACTGAGCGGCAATTACATCAAGGCGACCTTCCAGAGCCGCAACGCGCTTAAGCTCGCGCCGGCCAGCGGCGTCGCGCTCGGCTACACTTTGTCCGCCGATCCGAACGGCAGCGTGCCGATCGCGCAGAACGGCACCGTCGACTATATGCAGAATGATCTGCTGAACGCCTTGGGGCTGCTCGGCGGGACGTCGGCCGATCTGCCGTTCTTCGTCCGTCCCGCCGCCACTGCGAACCTGCCGGAGGGCGTCTACACCGATCGCCTGACGATCAAATGGGACTGGTACATCTGTCAGGGCATCGGCGCGCTCGGCGCGTGCATCCTCGGGCTGGAGAAGGACACCGCGACGACGGTGGTCGACATCACGCTGACCGTCGCGGCGCGCAAGCTGACCCTCACCGCCAGCAGTCGCACGACCTGGGATCCGGTCAACGGCACCAGCTTTCCCAAGGCGGTGCCGGGCGGCAAGCGCCGCGTCACCGTGCAACTCAACAACCCCGATATCGTCGCCACCGACAGCAACGTCACGCTCGTGACGCCGATCGCGCCGCGCCAGACGCTGGCGCTCGACGGGGACGGCGCGACTGCCGGGGTGATGACCTTCGCGGTCAACCCGTCCGGCAGCGCGGTCGCGCTCAGCTATGACGGACCGGCGAGCACCAGCGACGACGTGGACTTCTCCGCCGATCAGGGGCTGACCTGGACGTTCGTCCCCGGTGCCGGCGCGGCGCAGGCAAACGCGATCCGCTTTCGTCCGCGCGGACGCGTGCCGGCCGGTGCGACGCTGAGCTTCTCCTTCCCGGTCACGGTGCAGTAGCCGCCCGACGACGGCATCGCCCTACGCGTCCCCTCGTTCGTCGGCCCGGACTTGATCCGCGACCCCGCTTCTTTCCGCGAGCGCAAAGCATGGCGACCGGTCCTGAACGCCCCGCTGCGCCATCGGTCGTCTGACGGCACCCCACAGATATGACCCGGATCGTGACAAGCTGCGATTGACTCGCAATCCAACCCCCGGCAGGGCGCCGCGAAAAGGGGATTGCTAATGAGAACCATTGTTACCACGGCACTCTTGTCATTGCTCGTCACCGGCACGGCCCATGCCCAGACCGCCGGCCCGGACGACGCAGCGACCGACGACATCGTCGTCACCGGCGAGAAGTCACGGCGGACGGTGCAGGAGACGATGACCAGCGTCGCCGTGGTCACCCCTGCACGCGTCCGGCAGGAGAACATCCAGACGATCCAGGACGTCTACAATCGCACCGCGAACGTCGGCGAAACCTATGGCGCAGCCGGGTTCACGATCCGCGGGATCAACAATGCCGGGGTCGGCGGCGGCGGTCAGGCCGATACCGCGACCGTCTATGTCGACGGCGCGCCGATCCCCGGCAACGCGCTGTTCGGCGGCCCGACCGACCTGTGGGACATCGCTCAGGTCGAGATCCTGCGCGGGCCGCAGTCGACGATCCAGGGGCTGAACGCGCTGGCGGGGGCGGTGGTGCTCACCACGCGCGACGCCTCCACCACCGACACCAGTGCCGATGCGCACATGCTGTGGAGCAACCAGCGCGACCGCACCTTCTCCGCGGCGCTCGGCGGGCCGATCGTCACCGACCAGCTCGGCATCCGCCTCTCGGCCGAACGCCGCAACGATCGCGGGCTGATCCGCAACGTCACGCTCGGCGGCTATGACGATGCGCTGCAAACGCTCAGCCTGCGCGGCAAGCTGAAATGGACCCCGCTGGCGCTGCCCGGGCTCGACGTTCAGGCAAGCTATAACCGCGTGCGCCGCGATGGCGGCTATCTCTATGACTATGCCCGTACCGACGTCGCCGATTTCTACGACCACCGCATCTCCACCGGCAACGTGCGCGGCCGCGGACGCGTCGCGGCCGATATCGCGGTGCTGAATGCCGGCTATGACATCGCACCACGCCTTCGCCTGTCGAGCGTCACCTCGTTCAACCGCGTCAGCTCGCACGCGCTGGCGGATGGCGACGGCGGCCCGGTCGATGCGCAGCGCATCGACAATCTCTACCGCTTCCGCACCTGGACGCAGGAAGTGCGGCTCAATTACGATGGCCCGCGGCTCAGCGGCGTCGTCGGCGGCTGGGCATACCGCCGCGCCGGCGGGCTCGACGCCAACAACCGGCTCAACATTGCGACCCCGGTGACATCGATCGTCACGCAATTGCGCAGCAGCGGCTTCCCGTCGCCCACCGCGACGCGGCTCGCCGCCAGCTATGCCGCCGTGCTGCCGCGGATTTCGGTCGCCTATACCGGTGCGCAGCCGCAGCTGGTACGCACCGCCGCGCTCTTCGCCGATGCGCGCTATCGCGTCACCGATCGCCTGTCGCTGATCGCCGGGGTGCGGCTCGATCATGAGGAGAACCGCTATGCGGCGCAGGCGCTGGCCCGCTTCACCGGCACCTTGCCCGACCCCGCCGCGTTCGGCGCGCCGGGCACCGCGCCGTTCCTCGCGGTGACGGCGATCAACCGCGGCGTGCTGGCGCTGGTCGCGAACGCCTCGTCGCAGGGCGCGGGCAAGTCGCGCCGCTTCGACGCGCTGCTGCCGAAGGCGGGGCTCAGCATGGACTGGACGCCCGATCTCACCACCTCGGTCAGCGTCCAGCGCGCCTATCGCTCGGGCGGGTCGAGCGCCAATCCGGCGCGCGGGCTGCTGGTGCCCTACGATCCCGAACACAGCTGGAACTACGAAGCCTCGCTGCGCTCGCGCTGGTTCGGCGGGCGGCTGACGCTCAACGCCAATGCCTTCTACGTCGACTGGTCGGCGCAGCAGACCAACGTCTTCTTCGGCTCCAGCGCCTATGACTATAACACCGTCAACGCCGGCAGCTCGCACCTCAGCGGGTTCGAGGTGGAGGCGAGCGCGCGGGTCGCGCCCGGCGTCGACGGCTATGCCGCGCTCGGCCATGTCCGCACCCGCTTCGACCGCTTCACGGTGCCGTCCGGCAGCACCGCGTCGCTTGACCTCGCCGGTTCCAAATTCCCCTATGCGGCGCGCTGGACGCTGGCCGGGGGCGTCAACGTGCGCGCCGGAACGATCGTCGGCAACCTCAACGCCGGCTACCGCAGCGCGGTGTTCACCGAAACCGGCGTGACGCAAGCGAGCCGACGGCTGCCCGGCCGCACGATCGTCAACGCCCGGATCGGCCGCGACATGAAGAACTGGACGCTGTTCGCGTTCGCGCGCAATCTCCTGGACGCGAAATACGCGCAATATACGTTCCAGACCGGTGATCGCGCGATCCTCGGCGATCCGCAGACCTTCGGTTTGGGTGCCGAACTGCATCTCTGACGCGATCCGTCGCAGCCTCGATCAATCGTTAACCATCGGGCGTTACCGCGATAGGCGGAGGTGGTGTTTTGACGCTCGATCAAACGATTACCGGGGCTTCGCGACTCGCGGGCGAGCTGGGCATCCGCACGCTCGACCTGCAGGCCGACATCTCCGAACTGTCGACGCGCGTCACCGCGCAGGCCCGCACGATCGAAAGCGTCGGCGCCCAAACCAACCGTTTGACGGACGACGTAGAAAACGTCGCCGACGCCGCGCGCGAGGCGTCGGGCGCCACCACCGGCGCGCATGGCCTGCTCGCCAGCTCGCACGTCCAGATTGACGCGGCGATGGGCGACGTCGTCGACCTGATCGCGCAGGTCAGCCGCATCCACGACAGCCTCGGCGCCTTCACCTCCGCGCTCGAGGATGTCGGCCGCGTCACCGCGACGATCGACGCGATCGCCAAACAGACCAACCTCTTGGCGCTCAACGCAACGATCGAGGCGGCGCGTGCCGGCAACGCGGGCCGCGGCTTCTCGGTGGTGGCGGGCGAGGTCAAGAAGCTCGCATCCGAAACCGCCGCCGCCACCTCGCGGATCAACACCTCGATTCTCGCGCTGACCACGCAGGCGGATGCGATGCTGGGGCGCGTCGATCTCGGCGTGACCAAGGCGCGCTCGGCGCATCAGGGCACGCACGAGGTCAAGGCGCTGGTCGCGCAGCTGCGCGGCCTGATGGACGGGCTGGAACGCAACAGCGACAGCGTGGTGCGCCGGATCGGCTCGATGCTCGCGGCGGTCGTCGAGGTGAAGACCGGGCTCGGCGAGCTGTCCGAAACGTCGAGCGACAATGCCGCGGGCCTGCACCGCCTGTCGCAACGGCTGACCACCGTCAGCGACGACACCAACGATCTGCTCCAGCTGCTCGCCGAAAGCGACGCCGACATGCCCGACCGGCCCTATATCCGCTTCGCGGTGGCCGCCGCGCGGCAGGTGTCGGAGGGGCTGGCGCAGGCCGCGGCGGCCGGCACGCTCGATCAGGCGGCGATCCTGAGCGACGCCTATCAGCCCGTCGAGGGCACCGACCCGCCGCTGTTCACGCACCCGGCGATGGCGCTCATCACCGAGCTGGCGCGCCCGCAACAGGAAGCGGCGCGGGCGCTGCCGGGCTTCTTCGGGATGAGCTTCACCGACCGGCGCTGCTTCGGCGCGGTCGCGATGCCCGAACGCTCGCTGCCGCAGCGGCCCGGTCAGCGCAGCTGGAACACCGAATATTCGCGCGCGGGGGTGTTCTTCCACTTCCCCGACACCGAGGAGCAGGTGAAGATTACCAAGCCCTTCTGTCTCAAGGCGTATCGCCGGCTCGCCGCGGACGGCAGCGTCATCCTGCTCAAGCAGGTGATCGCGTCGATCAACGTCGGCGGCGCGCACTGGGGCATCCTCCAGCTCGCCTACAAGGATCAGGGCTAGCGACGGGGCGACGGGTTGCGAAACGCCCGTCGCCAGAGTGTGATGACGTAAGGTCGAATGTACGGTTCGTCATTGCGAGCGTAGCGAAGCAATCCAGAGCCGGACCAAGACGCCCTGGATTGCGTCGCTACGCTCGCAATGACGATCAAGCTGACGTCATCACGCTCTAGGTACGCCCGAACAGCTTCGCGACGCTCTTCAGGTCGAGCTTCACCCACGTCGGGCGGCCGTGGTTGCATTGGCCGGAATGCGGGGTGACCTCCATCTCGCGCAGCAGCGCGTTCATCTCGGCCGGTGACAGCACCCGCCCCGCCCGTACCGATCCGTGGCACGCCATCGTCCCCGCGATCGCATCGAGCCGCTCGCGCAGGCTCAGCGCCTCGTCATAGGCGGCCAGCTCGTCGGCGAGATCGGTGACCAGCCCGCGCGGATCGCCGCTGCCGAGCAACGCCGGGGTCGCGCGCACCAGCATCGCGCGCGCGCCGAACCGCTCCAGCTCGAGCCCGAAGTCGGCCAGTTCGGCGACGCGCGCCTCCAGCCGGTCGCAGGCCGGCTCGTCCAGCTCGACCACCTCGGGGATCAGCAACGCCTGTGACGCGACCCGCCCGCCGGCGAGCGCGGCGCGCATCCGCTCCAGCACCAGCCGCTCGTGCGCGGCATGCTGGTCGACCAGCACCAGCCCGTCCTCGGCCTCGGCGACGATATAGGTCTTCGCCACCTGCCCGCGCGCGACGCCGAGCGGGAAGTCGGTCGTCGCGGGCGGTGGCGTCCAGTCCGGGACGCCGCGCGCGGCCGGCGGCGCGGCGAAGAACGTCGGGCGCTGGTCGTTGAGGCGGAGCCCCTCCCCCATCGAGGGAGGGGTTGGGGTGGGGGCGTGAGGATCGAACGGCCCACCAAACAACGCCGCTCCCCCAACGTCCTCCCCGGGGGGGCGGGGGCTTTGATGCTCCTGCTGCCAGAGCGCCATGATGTCGGCTGGCGCCGTATGCGCGACACGATGCCCCGCGGCGTCAAGCGCGCGGCGCAACCCGGACACGATCATCCCGCGCACCAGCGCCGGGTCGCGGAACCGCACCTCGGTCTTCGCCGGATGGACGTTCACGTCGACCTCGCTCGGCGGCACGTCGAGGAACAGCGCCACCACCGCATGGCGGTCACGCGGCATCATCTCGGCATAGGCGCCGCGGATCGCGCCGATCAGCAGCCGGTCGCGCACCGGCCGGCCGTTGACGAACAGATATTGGTGATCCGCCACGCCGCGGTGGAAGGTCGGCAGCCCCGCGACACCGCCAAGCACGTGTCCGTCGCGCTCCAGATCGATCGCGACCGAATTGTCGGCGAGCGCCCGGTCGGTGAGCGCCGCGACGCGTGCCGGCCGGCTGTCGGCGGCGGCGACCGACAACGTGCGCCGCCCGTCATGCTCGAGCGAGAAGGCGATATCGGGCCGCGCCATCGCCAGCCGCCGGACGACGTCGAGGCACGCGGCATATTCGGAGCGCGCCGAGCGCAGGAACTTGCGCCGCGCCGGCACCTGCGCAAACAGCGCCTCGGCGACGACGCGCGTGCCCGGCGGCAGCGCGGCGGGGCCGTCGCGCTCCAGCACGCCATTGTCGACCGTCCGCGCCCAGCCCTCGCTGCCGCGCGGGCGGCTCTCGATCGTCAGCCGCGCGACCGAGGCGATCGACGGCAGCGCCTCGCCGCGGAACCCCAGCGTCGCGACCCGGTCGATATCCTCGTCGGGCAGCTTGGAGGTGGCATGGCGCTCCAGCGCGAGCGCGATCTCTGGCGGGGTCATCCCGCAGCCGTCGTCGGCGACCTCGATCCGTTCGACCCCGCCCGCGGCGAGCACGATCGAGATTCGCGACGCCCCGGAATCGATCGCGTTTTCGACTAACTCCTTTAACGCGCTGGCTGGTCTTTCCACCACTTCACCGGCGGCGATACGGTTGACCAGATGCGAGGGGAGACGGCGTATTGACACGGGGCAACGCCTAGACCAAGCCGCGGCATCCCGCGACCCCGCAGATACCATCGCCAGCATGATTCCTGCGGGATGCGCGGACTTGGACGATCACTGCCGGCGCCCTCAATCCGGCGACAACGATACGGACGACACGGTCAATGGTATTCTCGCGCCTGTTCAAGATGACCTCGCATGACATGGCGATCGACCTCGGTACCGCGAACACGGTCGTCTACGTGCGCGGCCGCGGCATCGTGCTCAACGAGCCGTCGGTGGTGGCGGTCGAGACGATCAACGGCGTCAAGCGCGTCAAGGCGGTCGGCGAGGACGCCAAGCTGATGATGGGCAAGACGCCCGGCTCGATCGAGGCGATCCGCCCGTTGCGCGACGGCGTGATCGCCGACATCGACGTCGCCGAGCAGATGATCAAATATTTCATCGAGAAGGTGCACGGGCGCAGGCGCTTCATGCGCTGGCCCGAAATCGTGATCTGCGTTCCCTCGGGCTCGACCAAGGTCGAACGCCGCGCGATCCGCGACGCCGCGCAGAATGCCGGCGCCAGCGCGGTCTATCTGATCGAGGAGCCGATGGCGGCGGCGATCGGCGCCGACATGCCGGTCACCGAGCCGGTCGGCTCGATGGTCGTCGACATCGGCGGCGGCACCACCGAGGTCGCGGTGCTCTCGCTGCGCGGGCTCGCCTATACGACGTCGGTGCGCGTCGGCGGCGACAAGATGGACGAAGCGATCGTCAGCTACGTGCGCCGCAACCACAATCTGCTGATCGGCGAGGCGACCGCCGAGCGGATCAAGCAGGAGCTGGGCTGCGCCAAGCCGCCGGTCGACGGCATCGGCAAGACCGTCCACATCAAGGGCCGCGATCTCGTCAACGGCGTGCCGAAGGAGATCCAGATCAACCAGGCGCAGATCGCCGAGGCGGTCAGCGAGCCGGTCGCGACGATCGTCGACGGCGTCCGCATCGCGCTGGAAAACACCGCGCCGGAGCTGGCGGCAGACATCGTCGATCAGGGCATCGTGCTGACCGGCGGCGGCGCGCTGCTGCAGGGACTGGACGAGGTGCTGCGCGACGAAACCGGGCTGCCGGTGACGGTGGCCGACGATCCGCTGGTCTGCGTCGCAATCGGCACCGGGCGCGCGCTGGAAGACCCGATGTTCCGCGCGGTGTTGCAGAACGGGTAACCGGAGCTCCGTTTGTGCCGAGGAGAGGTTGAGCCCGCCGAAACACCGTCTCGAAGCACCGCCCCCGCGGCCGCTTCGAGACAAGGCTTCGGCAGGCTCGGCTTTTCCTCGGGGCGAACGGAAGGACGTAGAATGGCAGGTAACCACATAATCTGAAGGCGGGAGGTGACGGCAATGGCGCCGTCGCGGGATCGGCGCCCCGGCTTTTCGCGGCGCGCGCAATATGGACTGTTCGTCACCTACATCCTCGGGATCGCCGGGGCGGTGGTGGGGGCGGTGCTGCTCGCGCTGTCGACATTCCATCCCGCCGCTTTCTCGATGGTGCGCGCGGCGCTCGCCGAAGTGACCACGCCCGTGTCGACGACCACCGCCGCGATCGTCCGCACCGTCGCGACGGTGCCGGAGGCGATCGGGACGTGGTGGCGCGTCCATGACGAAAATTCCGAATTGCGCGCGCGGCTCGCCCGTGCGCGCGGTGCCTTGCTGGTCGGCCGGCAGGCGCGGCTGGAGAACGTCCGGCTGCGCGCGCTGCTCGCGCTTCGCGACCAGAATCCGCAGGTCGTCGCCACCGCCCGGATCGTCAGCACCAGCGCGTCGAGCACGCGCCGCTACGGGCTGCTGAACGCCGGATCGTGGCAGGGCGTGACCGAGGGCCAGCCGGTTCAGGGGCCGGAGGGGCTGATCGGGCGCGTCCTCTACGCCGGCCCGAACACCGCCCGCGTGCTGCTCGTCACCGATGCCGAGAGCATCGTGCCGGTCCGCCGCGCGCGTGACGGCCGTCCGGCACTGGCGGCGGGACGCGGCGACGGGCTGATCGACATCCGCACGATCGACACCGCCGACGGCAAGTTCCGCCCCGGCGACATCTTCGTCACCTCCGGCACCGGCGGGATGTTCATCCCCGGCGTGCCGGTCGCGCGCGTGCTGCGCGACGGCACCGACAGCGCCCCCGCGCGCCCGTTCGCACGCCCCGATACGCTCGACGTCGCGATCGTCCATCGTGCGTTCATGCCGCCCCCGCCACCGGCGCCGACACCCGCCCCCGCACCGACTCCGACACCCACCCCCGATCCGTGACGCTCCCCGCCCGCCCGCCCTTCGAGGAACCGCTCGGCCGCGGACGCGCGCGGCTGTTGCCATGGGCGACGGTGATGGTCGGCTCGCTGGTGACGATCTTGCCGTGGGGCGCGACCTTGCCGCTGCTGCCGCCGGTCGGGCTGTTGCTGCTGCTATCGTGGCGGTTGCTCGCGCCGCTGTCGCTGCGCGTCTGGGCGCCGGCGCTGCTCGGGCTGTTCGACGATCTGCTGTCCGGGCAGCCGCTGGGGAGCGCGATGCTGCTGTGGACGCTCGCCTTTTTCCTCGTCGAAGCGATCGACGCGCGCTCGGGCGTGCGCGATTTCAAGCAGAGCTGGGCGATCGCCGCGCTGGCGATCGCGTTCGTGCTGCTCGGCGGGCGACTGGCGGCGACGCCGCTCGATGCCCATGTCGATAGCGTGCTATTGATGCAGATCGTGATCTCCGTGCTCCTCTTCCCCGCCGCGGCGCGGCTGGTCGCGTGGATCGACCTGCGGCGCGCGCTATGAGGCCGCGCGCGCCGAAGATCATGACCGAGGCGGCGCTGAGCTATAGCTTCTCGCGCCGCGCATGGCTGCTCGGTGCCGGTCAGGCCGGGCTCGGCGCGCTGCTGATCGGGCGGATGGGCTATCTCGCGATCGCGCAGAACGAGCATTACAACCTGCTCGCCGAGAGCAACCGCGTCAGCATGACGATGATCCCGCCGCGCCGCGGCTGGATCGTCGACCGCCACAACCAGCCGATCGCCAGCAACCGCACCGACTTCCGCGTCGACGTCATCCCCGACCGGCTGGAGGACAAGGATCGCGTGCTCGCGCATCTGCGCGGGCTGCTCGGCCTCACCGACGAGGATCTCGCGCAGATCAACGCCGAGCTGGAGCACGCCCCCGGCTTCCGCCCGGTCGAGATCGCCGAGAACATCGACTGGGAACGCTTTGCCGCGGTGCAGGTGCGCCAGCCCGAGCTGCCCGGCGTCGCCCCCACCCGCGGCTTCGCGCGCCACTATCCCGCCGGCCCGGCGGTCGCGCATCTGATCGGCTATGTCGGTGCCGCGACCGCCGAACAATATAAAATGGCCCGCGACCCGCTCTACGTCACCCCGGGCTTCAAACTCGGCAAGGACGGGCTGGAGAAGACCATGGAGCCGTTGCTACGCGGCACCGCCGGCGCCAAGCGCGTCGAGGTCACCGCGCGCGGCAAGCTGGTCAAGGAACTGGCGACGCGTCCCGACGTCCCCGGGCGCACACTGCGGCTGACGATCGACGCGGGGCTTCAGGAATATGCGGCGCGGCGGCTCGGCACCAACTCGGGCTCGGCGGTGGTGTTCGACTGCACCAATGGCGAGATGCTCGCGATGGTGTCGATGCCGGCCTACGATCCCAACACCTTCTCCGAAGGCATCAGCCAGCTCGAATGGAAGATGCTGAGCGAGGACGATCACGTGCCCTTGATGAACAAGGTGACGCAGGGGCTCTATCCGCCGGGCTCGACCGTCAAGCCGATGAACGGCCTTGCGCTGCTCGCCGCCGGGGTCGGCGCGAGCGAGCGCGTGTTCTGCTCGGGCGCGATGCGCGTCGGCAACGGCGTGTTCCACTGCCACAAGAAGGGCGGCCACGGCCCGCTCGATCTCAAGAACGCGATCATGCAGAGCTGCGACATCTATTTCTACGAAATGGTGCGCCGCGTCGGGTATGACAGGATCGCGCCGGTCGCGCGCGAGCTGGGGCTGGGGCAGAAGTTCGACCTGCCGTTCGCGACGCAGCGTTACGGCACGGTTCCCGACAGCGCGTGGAAGCAGCGCAAGTACAAGACCGACTGGAAGGTCGCGGATTCGCTCAACGCCTCGATCGGCCAGGGCTATGTGCTCTCCAACCCGCTCCAGCTCGCGGTGATGGCGAGCCGACTGGCGTCGGGTCGCAAGCTGGTGCCGACGCTGATCCGCGACCCGTTCAAGCCACAGGCCGAGATGCTCCCGATCGATCCCGAGCATTTCCGCATCATCCGGGAGGCGATGGACGGGGTCGTCAACCACGGCGGCACCGGCGGCGCGGCGCGGATGCTGGTGCCCGGCGTCTCGATCGCCGCCAAGACCGGCACCGCGCAGGTCCGCCGGATCACGATGGCGGAGCGGCGCTCGGGCGTGCTCAAGAACGGGCAATTGCCGTTCAAACTGCGCGACCACGCCCTGTTCGTGTGCTTCGCGCCCTATGACAATCCGCGCTATGCCGCGGCGGTGGTGCTCGAACACAACGGCCATACCGTCCGCAACCTCGACACGCCGATGATCGGCCGCGACATCATGACCTATCTGTTCGACCGCGACCGCGCGATGAAGAGCCTTGCCGAGGTCGAGCCGACCTGGGGCGGCGACATCACGACGCGCATGAACGCGCAGCGCGCCGCCTATCGCGCCGCGCACGCCCCCGCCCCGCCGGTCGTCGACGACGACGACGTGCCCGCCTCCAACTCGCCCGCGGTCGAGGCCGCGACCGACGCATCGAACGCAAGCGCCGAGGCGACCGCGCGCGACATCGCCACCAGCGGCGGCCCGGCGCGCACCGGCTCGCCCGAACCCGAGACGGAGGGCGAGCGGCGCGCCGCCTCGCCCGACCGACCTGCGGACCCGCAACGATGAGCGGGTTCGTCCCCGCGCCGCTGGCGGTGCTGCCGTGGCGGATCCTGCTGCTGGTGACCGCGATCGGCGGGTTCGGGCTCGTCGTGCTCTATTCCGCCGCCGGGGGCAGCCTGCGCCCGTGGGTGATGCCGCAGGGGCTGCGCTTCGCGGTGTTCATGGTCGGCGCGGTGGCGCTGTCGCGCGTGCCGCTCGACTGGTGGAAGAAATCCGCCTTCTACATCTATGGCATCTTCCTGATCCTGCTGGTGCTCGTCGAGCTGCTGGGCGCGGTGCGCGGCGGCAGCCAGCGTTGGCTGGGCTTCGGCCCGCTGCGCATCCAGCCGTCGGAGACGATGAAGCTGGCGATCGTGCTGGCGCTGGCGCGCTTCTACGACCTGCTGCCCGCCGCCGAGACGCGTCGCTTCCAGGCGATCTGGCCGGCGGCGATGCTGATCGGGATGCCGGCGCTGATCGTCATGGCGCAGCCCGATCTCGGCACCGGGCTGATGATCTGCGCAGGCGGCGCGACGGTGATGTTCCTGTCCGGGGTTCCGCTGCGGCTGTTCGTCGGCGGCGCGCTGGCCGCCGCGACCGCGATCCCGCTCGCTTTTAACTATGTGCTCCACGATTATCAGCGCCACCGCATCCTGATCTTCATGGACCCGGAGAGCGACCCGCTCGGCACCGGCTATCACATCAGCCAGTCGAAGATCGCGATCGGCTCGGGCGGGCTGTTCGGCAAGGGCTTCCTGCAGGGCACGCAGAGCCATCTCGACTATCTGCCCGAGGGGCACACCGACTTCGTCTTCGCGACGATGGCCGAGGAATGGGGCCTGGCGGGGGGCGCGTTCCTCATAATCGCCTTCCTGCTCGTGATTCGCTGGGGCGTGAACGTCAGCGTGCGCGCCGAGGATCGCTTCGCCAAGCTCGCCGCGGCCGGTCTGGCGACGACGATCTTCTTCTACATGGCAATCAACCTGATGATGGTGATGGGTCTGGCACCGGTGGTCGGTATCCCCTTGCCATTGGTCAGTTTTGGCGGCTCGGCGCAGATGACGGTGCTGATCTCGATCGGCATCCTGATGGGCATCGACCGCTCGATCGCGACGCGTCAGCCGACGCGCTGGTGAAAAAAGTCAAAAAAGGGGTTTGCGAATCCCGGAAGCGCTGTTAGAGGCGCGCTTCCCGATCGCGGGGCGGTTCTTCGGAAACGCTTCTCCCACGGTCACTGGACGCATAGCTCAGTTGGTAGAGCAGCTGACTCTTAATCAGCGGGTCCTTGGTTCGAGCCCAAGTGCGTCCACCAGTTTCTCCAACGGCCTCGCGAGCAATCGCGGGGCCGTTGTGCTTCTGAGCGGTGCCGCTCCGGAGATGACGACCGTCCGCTCCCCGCGCCGCGTGACCCGACAGCAGAAAGACGGCGCGACCGCCCTTGCTCAGCGTTGAGGCGCACACGCCTCAACCGCACCCGAAAACCTTTTCGTAGGAGCAAACAGGGCAGCATCCTCGCCCCAAGGCCGTCCCGAAAACGTAGCGTCACCCGCCGCATGAGCCCTTCATCTCCCTCTCATCTCAGGCATTTGTCCCAGCATTGACGATGAAGACGCTTGCCAATTCCCCCGAGCCTGCTACGCGATTGTAGGAGTAATGATCGGCGCCAGATCGATCATCTCGACACCGCCACGACCAAAGGGGAGGATCACCATGGCACCCAAGCTGCTTTTCCTGGCATCGGTTTCGGCCGCATCGCTGCTCGCCGCCGCGCCGGCCGTCGCGCAGAGCGAGGCCGGCGCCGCCGTCGCGTCATCCGGCACCGCGCAGGCGATCGACGGCACCCAGCCGCCCGCCGCGCAGGAGCAGACGCCTGACGACGTCGTCGTCACCGGCGTCCGCGCCTCGATCGTCGGCGCGCTCAACCGCCGCCGCGAATCGACGCAGATCGTCGACTCGGTCGTCGCCGAGGACGTCGGCAAATTGCCCGACAACAACGTCGTCGAGGCGTTGCAGCGCGTCACCGGCGTGCAGGTCACCGACCGCGGCCAGGGCGAAGCGGCGGGCATCCAGATCCGCGGCCTCCCCGACGCGCTGACCACGCTCAACGGCCGCAACATCTTCACCGCCGCCGGCCAGTCCTTCGCGTTGCAGGACATCTCGGCCAACCTCATCAAGCGCGTCGACATCTTCAAGACGCGCGCCGCCGACCAGATCGAGACCGGCCTCGCCGGTCAGGTCGACGTCGTGACGCGCCGCCCGTTCGATTTCGACGGCTTCGCGATCTCGGCGCTGGCGCGCGGCATCTATGATCAGGAAGCCGACACGTTCAATCCGAACGGCGCGCTGCTGGTCAGCGACCGCTGGGAAACCGGGATTGGCGACATCGGCGTGCTGGTCAACGGCAGCTACACGCGCTCCAAGTTCCGCACGATGGCGACCACCGCGGGTGCGTTCGTACCGTTCGCGACGCTCAACCCGCCGGCCGGCAGCGGGCTGACCGGCTTCCAGCGCATCTTCCCCGCGGCGACCGATCCGCTCACCGGGCAGTTCATCAACGCGCCCGGGCTCGGCAACTGGCAGGTCGGCACGGAAACGGGGCTGGCGACGACGCCGGGCTCGACGATCAACGTCAACGGCGTCGACACGCCTTATTATCTGTCGCGCGACGCCGTGTTCAGCTCGGACCTGTACGGCAAGCGGGAACGGCCGTCGGTCAACGTCGCGCTGCAATGGGCACCGAACAGCAGCTCGGTGTACACCGCCGAAGCCTATTACGCCGGCTTCCGTGGCGAGACCTTCAACAGCCTCCAGTTCAGCTTCGTCGACTTCTGGGCCAACCCGGTCGCACCCGAGATCTACGACGGCACCAACATCGTCAAATCGCGTGTCGCCAACAGCGTCTATGGCTTCAACAGCGCCGATTATGCGCGCAGCCAGACCGACAGCTTCGTCTATGCGCTGAACGGCAAGTGGGATGTCGGCGAGCATGGCGGGATCGTCGCCGACGTCGCCTATCAGACCAGCACCAACAAGACCGCCTTCTTCGCGATGCGCACCGATCGCGTCGCGAACCAGATCACCACCGACTTCAACGCCGGTGGCGGCATCCCGTCCTACCATTTCGACAATGACGCGTTGCTCGCCGATCCGAGCGTGTGGAACGTCGCGCAATTGTACGACAATGCCGGCCGCGACAAGGGCAGCGCGATCACCGGGACGCTCGACGGCTTCTATCGCTGGGACACCGGCTTCCTCCGCCAGATCAAGGCCGGCTTCCGCTTCGACAATCGTCGTGCCTCCAGCGAGATCCGCACCGCCGATGCCGCCTCGCTCAATCGTCCGCTCTCCAGCCTGCCGGCGGGGGCGACCTTCACCAATTCGGACTTCTTCGAAGGCCGCGGTGACGTGCCGACCAGCTGGGTCTCGGCGAACGGCTATTACAATTACGCCAACGCCGACCAGATCCGCGGACTCTACGGGCTGAAGACCTCGGACCAGCTTACGCTGACCAAGGTGTTCGACGTCGATGAGACGACGCTCGCCGCCTATCTGCAGGCCGATGCGCAGATCACGATCTTCGGGCGCCCGCTCGACTTGCAGGGCGGGTTCCGCTCGGTCACCGTCGATACCGACGCGACCTTCCGCGATCGCTTCAACAACGGCGCGATCTCGCGGGCCTCACCGGGGTCGGCGCGCTTCCTGCCGAGCTTCACCGCCCGTTACGCGATCACGCCCGCGATCCGCGCGCGCTTCAACTATGGCGAGACGTTGCGCCGCCCGAACTTCGGCGACATCAACCCGAACTTCAACCTGACCGGCGACCTCACCAACGTCGGCTACGGCAGCGGAACGGCCGGCACCGCCGGGCTGAAGCCGACCACGTCCAAGAACTACGACGTCGCGCTGGAATGGTATTTCGAGCGCAACAGCGCGATCACCGTCACCGGCTTCCGCCGCGCCATCGAGGGGCTGGTCGTGCCGGTCAGCCAGCTCGAATTCATCCCCAACAACGGCATCGTCGCGGGTGCGACGAACAATTTCGTCATCAGCCGCCCCGCCAACGCCTCGAACGGCGTGCTGAAGGGGATCGAGGTCGGGCTCACCTATTTCCCGACCTATCTCCCGTCGGTGCTCAACGGCCTCGGCTTCCAGGGCAGCCTGACGGTGCTCGACTCCGACCAGAACGTGCCGATCTACAACAATTCGGGGCAGCAGGTCGGCGAGCAGCGCTCGGGCTTCTTCGGGGTGTCGGACCTGTCGTACAACGCCACGTTGGCCTATGATAACGGCCCGGTTGGGGCGCGACTGTCCTATGTCTATCGCAACGCGTGGCAGGCGCGCTACGAGGCGCGGCTGTTCGCCAACCCGCTCGGCGTCTGGCGCCGCGCGGAGGCGAGCCTCGACTTCCAGCTGACGGCGCGGCTCACCGACCGGCTCGGCCTCACCTTCGACGCGGTCAACCTGACGCGCACCAAGCAGCAGGAATATTACCGCTTCGACAATGTCGGCGACAAGGATCGCTACAATCTCGGGACGGTGCTGATCCCGCGCACCTTCGCGGTCGGTGTCCGCTACAGCTTCAACTGACCTCATCGGGGGCGGACCGGCCGGTCCGCCCCTTTCTTCTTTCGCAAAGGAATTTGCCGTGAAGCGCTTCCCCACGCTCGCGTTGCTCCTGCTCGCCTCCGGTTGCGGCGGCAGCGACGGCGCCCCGTCCGCCAGCACCGCCCCGTCCGCGACGCCCACCCCGGTGCCGTCCCCGACGCCCTCGCCCTCGCCCTCGCCTTCCCCCACCCCGACGCCGACCGCCAGCGCCACGCTCGCGCTCACCGGCAATTTCGCGCCCGCGCACGATCCGGCGATCCTCAAGGACGGCAGCACCTATTATCTGTTCACCACCGGCAATGCCGGCGATGCCGAGGGCTTGCTGGCGCTGCGCACCTCCACCGACCTGCGCGACTGGACCTTGCGCGGCGGCAGCTACACCGCACTGCCGGCGTGGACCGCGACCGCCGTCCCCGGCGCGACCGGGATGTGGGCGCCCGACATCTCGAAAGTCGGCAACGAGTACCGGCTCTATTATTCGATCTCGACCTTCGGGAAGAACCAGTCGGCGATCGGTCTCGCCACCGCGACCGTCATCGATCCCGCGAAGCCGGCCGCCAATTGGGTCGACCGCGGCCCGGTCGTCCAGTCGCAGACCAGCGACGACTATAATGCGATCGACCCGATGGCGTTCACCGATGCCGACGGCCGCGCCTGGCTGGCGTTCGGCAGCTTCTGGACCGGGATCAAGCTGATCCGGCTCGACCCCGCCACCGGCCTTCGCCTCAGCGGCGACGCCGCGCCGCGCGCGCTGGCGCAGCGCCCCTTCCCGGGCGCGATCGAGGCGCCGTACATCGTTCGCCACGGCAGTTTCTATTATCTGTTCGTGTCGTTCGACACCTGCTGCGCAGGCGTGAACAGCACCTACAACACCGTCGTCGGCCGCTCCGCAGCGCCCGACGGCCCGTATGTCGACCGCGACGGCACGCCGATGCTGCAGGGCGGCGGCACGCCGGTGCTCGGCAACGGCCAGAACGACGGCAGCCGCTTCGTCGGACGCGGGCATGTCGCGGTTCTGCAACAGGCAGACGGCGACTATATCGTCTATCACGCCTACGACCGGCAGAAGAACGGCTTCCCGACGCTCCAGATCCAGCCGCTGACGTGGAGCGCCGACGGCTGGCCGGGCGTGCAGTGAGCGCTGCTCAGATCGTCGTGCGGCGATCGACGCGGTAGCGCATCTCGGCGGCGAAGCTGCGGGTCAGCGCCACCAAATGCGGCGTGGTGGTGCGATCCTCGGCGATCACGTCGAGCATCGCGAACGCGCGCGGCCCCCAGCGCTTGTCGGCGAACAGGGCGGTGGCGCGATCGGGCACCGCCTCCTGCGCCGCCGGCCAGCTGGCGAGGCAGGCGAGCCCGGTCAGCAGGTCGCGCAGTTCGGGCGGGGTCATCTCGAGCCGCTTCAACGCCCGCGCCTCGCCGTAGCTCGCCGGGAAGCCGTCCTCGAACGCCGCCAGCGTCGCGGCCTGCTCGCCCGCAGGCACCTGCGCGCCGGGCACGCAGCGCGGCGCGACCGGCACATTGCGCGCGACCCGTGCCGCATCGAGCAGCCGCACGTCACCGTTGCGATAGGCATAGCGCCCGCCCCCGATCGGCACGATCAGCGCCCCGTCGGCGACGCGCGGCTTGCCGGCGGCGGCGCAGCTGCCGAACGGCGTGCTCGTCACCAGTTCCTCGGCGGAGCGGCGTGCGACCACCACATAGCGCGCCGGGCATTGCGGCCCAACGTCGCCACGCACCAGCCACAGCCGCTCGCGCCCGATCCGGTAGGCGCCGACCACCGCCAGCCCGTCGACAAGCGTCCCGCCGAATGGCCGCGACACCGTCACCGTTCCGATCCGCAACGCCTGCTCGCTGCCGGCATTGACCACCTGCGCCCGTTGCGCCTGAAGCGGCGCGGCGCCCAGCGCCACCGCCAGACCGCCGATCGCGGCTGCCATCGTCCGTCGCATCCGATCGCCTCTCCTGCTGCCCGTCGCCGCCTCTACGCCGCTACGTGCGGCCGGTTCCGACGGCTTAGAGCGTGCTGACGTCACTTCGATCCGTCATTGCGAGCGTAGCGAAGCAATCCAGGGCGTCGTGATCCGGCCCTGGATTGCGTCGCTACGCTCGCAATGACGAACCAAATATTCAACCTTACGTCACCATGATCTAGGTGCCGATCCCACGCGCCAGTTGCTGCGCGGCGGCCTGCAACCGCGCGATCACGCCGTCCGCGCCGTCGGCGGCGCCGATGTCCAGCGCCTCGCCCAGCGCCGCGCGCATCCCCGCCAGCTGGCGGTCGGCCGGCGCCCCCGACAGCCCGGCCAGCTGCACCACCGCCTGCCGCGTCACATCCTCCAGCGCGCGGCGCAACTCGCCCTCCTGCGTCGGCGTCGCGCCGGTCCGCGCGCCGAGATCGGCGGCCAGCCCACGCAGCTCGTACACGTCCCCGCCGCGCGTCAGCTCGGCGGGATCGGGGCGGAACCCGCCCGCCGCCACCCCGCTCGACGCCGCCCAGGCGTGCGAGGCGGTGTCGAGCGTCCGCGCGCTCTGCCCGACCCAGGCGAGCACGCGGTGCCCGATCTCGCCAATCGCGGTCCCGGCCAGCGAGCGCGCCTCGTCGTGCGCGCCGTCGCCGATCGGCGTGATCGCACCGGCCGCATGGACGGGCGTGGTAGGCAGGCGGGAGAAGCCGTCGATCGCGGTCATGACGTCACCTCTGGATCAGCGGAGCGGGGCCGCGCCGTGCTCGGCATCGGCGAGGCGGGCGGCGGGGTCGGAGGCCGCGAAGCGATCGAGCGGCCCCGGCTCGGCCAGCAACCGCTCCAGCGGCGTCTGCCGCTCGGCGGGCGCCGTCATCGGGTCGGTCGAGGGCGCGCCGCGCGCGGGGGCGGCGCCGATGCTGGCGACAGGGTTCATCTCACGCTCCTTACCGACCCTAGATGGCGTGTCCCGGTCGTCCGCGCCATCATCGTTACGATTAGGCGCGATCCGCCGGCCGCGCGTCGGCGAACCGGTCGAGCGGCCCCGGCGTCGAGAGCAGCCAATCGAGCGCGGTCTGCGGCAGCGCCGGCCTGGCGGCGTCCGCGCGACGATCGATGATCTGGTTCTGCATCGCGTCCGTGGCATTTTGCACGCAGCGTTCGGCAGCCTTGGGATCGTGACACCCGATAGCTGGCGCACCGACCCGGACGCTTGAGGCATCCGACACATTGATCACCGTCATCGATCCTCTCCGTGTCGTTTCCACCCGTCCCTGCCGAACTTCAGTACCCACCCTTTTTGCAGAGCGCGAGCAGCCGCGGGAGGCGCGGGCTGTCGTCGCCCGCCTCGACCTTGCTGCGCGCGTCGGCGCAAATCTGACGGCTGCGCGCCGGCGATCCACGCACGCTGCTGCGCGCCTTGCCGACCCGCTGGGCCTGTGCCTCCGCCGCCGCCTGGGTGGCCATCGGTCCGCTGACCGTCGCGGGATTCATCGCGCCGCCGGACCACTCCTGCGCGGCCACCGCCGGGGCCGCGACCCCAGCGGCAAGCATTGCGACGACGAGGGTCGACCTGAGCCTGATCATCGTACTTCTCCCGTAATTGTTCTTGGGGATGGTGGAAACAATATCCACCATCCCCGCTGAACGCTGGATGAAGTGACGTTACTGGCGGCTTGCCGCCTTGCCCATCCCTTCGCCGATGGTCTTGATCGCCGTCGTGGCAGCATTCATCAGCATGTTGAATTCCTGCGAAACGACGTTGAAGTCGGTCGTGGTGCTGGGATCGTCCTTGGTGACACGATTGGCGAGATCCTGCATCTCATGCGCCGACGCGTCCAGCTTCTGGCCCAACACCTCGGCCATCGCGCGCAGCCAGCTGCCACCGCGACCGCCGCTGCGCGCTTCCTTCACCTCGTCGGTTTCCGAGAGATTGTTCAGGATATCGCGGATGGCATCCTGCGCGTCGCCCTGGGCGCGACCGATGTCGAGCGGGCTGGCCCCCTGTGCCTCACCGAACGACGCGATCGCGTCGTCCAGCCCAGACGCCACCGCGGGCACATCGCCCATCGCGCCGGAGAACGACAGCAGCGCGCCGCTGATCGCCGACTGCGGCAGCCCAAGCTGCTGCCCCATCTGCTGAATGACCTGCTGGCCCATCTGCGACATGACCTGCTGCGCCAGCTGGGCGACGATGCCGCCCATCGGACCCATCATGCTCGTGGCGAGGAGAGAAACCGGGCTGATGCTGCTGAACAGGCTCATGATGTTCTCCAATCCTGATAAGACTTCACCGCACCCGTCGAAACGAGATCGGCTCGGAAGGCCAACAACCTTCGTCCTCCGCTGTATGAGCGCCTGACCGACCAGCGGGTATCAGCGATCCGATTAGATCGGCTAATCGAAACGATTAGGTACCGGAGCACCTTCAACCCGGCTTCGTCCCTCGTCACCGCTGCGATCATCGCGTAGAGCGGCAGAAACGCGACGACCGGAGTGTGACATGAGGACGTTCGTCATTGCAGCATTGAATCTGGTCATGATGGCCGCGCCCGCTGCCGCGCAAATTGATCCCGGCACGGTGGCGCAGGGCCAGATACTCGGGGCCATGAACCAAGGCTACGCGGATCGTGCCCGCGGTAAAGTCGCTCGCCCTCGCACGTCGCCCGCCCGCGTGGCAGTTATCTGCACAAAGCAGCTACCTAGCGCGCGCGCGCAATACGGGGCTGACAACGCCGACGTCGTCGAACTGAGCCGCCTGTGTCGCCGGGCCGGCTATTGAGCCGCGCGATGCACGATCGTGGTCTCGCTCGCGCCACGGTCTTGCCGTTCGTGCTCGTTGCCATGCCCGCAACCGCGCAGATCGACACGGGCGCGATCGTTCAGGGCCAACTCTCACGGTCGATGATGGACGGCCACGCCGAGCGCGATTGCGGCACGCGCGCCGCGAAAGGCAATGAGCGCGCCGCGACCATCTGCACCGATTATCTTCCGGTCTACCGCAAGCAATATGGCGACGATCATCCCAAGATGCAGAAGATGAAGGCCATGTGCCGACGCTTGGGCTATTGATCCGCTGCCGAGCCACCCCCTGCCCCGCGCCGCGGCAAGGTCAATCCGTCGGGTAGAACAGCAATCCCGCCAGCACTGCCAACTCGCGCATCCCGTCCAGCTCCAGCTTGCGCGCGACGTTGGCCAGATGCACGCGCACCGTATTTTCCGACATCAGCATCAGCGTCGCGATGTCGCGATTGGCGCGCCCCCAGCCCAGAAACCGCACGCAGGTCAGCTCGGTCGGCGTCAGTTTGAGCAGCGCGTCGCGGTGGCGGGCGGGCACGCGCGCCGCCTCGACGATATGCTCGCCCAGCGTCACCGGCGCGGGTGCGCCCGGCTGCGCGTCGGCACGGCGCAACAATTCGGCGATCGCGGCGATCCGCTCGTCCTCGCTCACGGTGATGGTAGTCACGGCGCGCTCCCCTGCGCCGCGAACGCGCGGAGCAGCGCGCGCAGCGCCTCCGACCGCGTCGCGACGTCGTGGACGATTGCGGCGACATAGCTGCCGAGCAGGACCAGGATCAGCGCGGTCGATGCGAACGCCTTCAGCGACATCGACAGGGTGAAGACGTTCAGTTGCTGCGCGAAGCGGTTGATGAGCCCCAGGCACAGGTCGATCAGGAACAAGGCGCTCAGCACCGGCGCGGCGAACAGCGTGGCGAGCACCATCAGCCGCCCGAACTCGCCCTCGAACAGCACCAAGGTCGCGGCGTCGAGCCGCGGCATCGGCGCGGCGATCGGCCAGATCGCATAGCTTTGCACCACCACCTGCACGACCATGCTGAGCCCGCCCGCGAACAGGAACACCACGCTCGCCAGCCGCCCGAGGAACGCGCCGTTCAGCGAGGTCTGGTTCCCCGACAGCGGATCGACGACCTGCGCCAGCGTTGCACCGACCTTCGCGTCGATGATCTCTCCCGCGCCCTGCAACGCCCACAGCACCGATCCGAAGAAAAAGCCGATCGTCAGCCCGACCAGCACCTCCTTGGCGATCAGCCCGACCCATTGCTGCGGCGCCAGCGTCGAGACGAGCAGCGGCGGCTGGATCATCAGCGAGATCACGCCCATCGCGACGAAGATCGAGTTGCGCACCATCGCCGGCACCGTCTCGGTCGAGAACATCGGCAGCAGCAGGAACGTCGCCGCGACCCGCGCGGTCGCGACGCCCAGCAGCAGGACCTGATCGGCCCAGCCGTTCATCTGACGATCAGCGCCGGGAATTGCGTGAACACCCGGTCGCCGAACCGGTACAGCGACCCGCCGAGCAGCGAGGCGGTGACGAATAGCGTCAGCACGATCGCGAAGAACTTGATCGTATATTGCAGCGTCTGTTCCTGGATCTGCGTCGCGGCCTGCACCACCGCGACCAGCAATCCCGCGACCGCCGCGACCACGATCGGCGGTGCCGACAGGATCAGCACCAGCCACAAGGCGTCATAGGTCAGCTGGACGAAATCGGCGTTCATGCGCCCGCCTCCCTCACGCGTAGGATAGCACGAGCCCGTGCGCCAGCTTCACCCAGCCGTCGACCAGCACGAACAGCAGCAGCTTGAATGGCAACGAGATCGTCGTCGGCGACAGCATCATCATCCCCATCGCGAGCAGGATGTTCGAGATGACCAGATCAATGACGAGGAACGGCAGGAAGATCAGGAAGCCGATCTGGAACGCCGCGCTCAGCTCGCGCACCACGAACGACGGGATGATGACCACGAAGTCGCGGTCGGTCATTTGCTGCGCGCGCTGCGGATCGCCGACCCGCTCGGCGGTGCGCAGGAAGAAGCGCCGCTCGCGCTGGTCGGAATGTTTCAGCAGGAAATCGCGCAGCGGCTCCTTGGCGGCGGTCGCGGCATTGACCATCGTCGTGGTCGATCCCATCACGCTGCCCGTCTGCGCCTGCATCACCTGATCGGCGACGATCGCATCCTGCATCCGCTGCCCGACCGGGTACATGACGTACAGCGTCAGGACGAGCGCCAGCCCATTGAGCACGATATTGGGCGGCACCTGCTGCAGCCCCAGCGCATTGCGCAACAGGCTGAGCGTCACGACGATCTTGGTGAACGACGTGACCATCACCGCGAAGAACGGCGCGATCGCCAGCGCGACGACGACGACCAGCGCGGAGCCGGGGGTGAAGGTGGACAGGTCCATGCCTCAGCGATCCCCGGCCAGCGCGGTGACGATCACGCCGAACCCGTCGCCGATCGCGACCAGCTCGCCGGTGCCGATCGGCGCGCCGCCGCTCAGGATGCGCACCGGCAACGTCTCGCCGGCGGCGGGCAGCGGCAGCACACTCCCGGCGCCCAGCGTCGCGAGGTCGCCCGCCGGCATGGTGCCGCCGTCGAGCGCGAAGGTCAGGCGAACCGGTATGTCGGTCGGCGCCGGAGCGGGCGCATCGTCCGGCTCGGGCTCAACCTTGGGGTCGATCGGCGCCGTGGCGTCTTCCTGCACGATAATCCTTCCCTTTCTGGGGTCGAGATGCGCGGCGCGGGTCAGCGCGCCGCAGCGCAATCGGGTCGGCAACGGCGCGAGGCCGAGCAGCAGCAGATCGCCGGCGGCCAGCGTCGCCGCGCGCGCGGCGGCGAGCGCCGGGCCGCTGATCGTCGCGCGCCACGCGACCGGCACCGCCGCCAGCGCGGCGGGGTCGAGCGGCGGCGCGGTCAGCGGATCGGGCGCGAGCGGGAGCCCGGGCGGCACCGCCACCAGCAGCCGGATCGCGGTCTGATCGTCCGCCAGCGCGTCGAGGTGCAGCACGAACCGGTCGTCCGCCGCCGCATCGGCCAGGCCGGCCGGGTGGAGGTCGTCGCCGATCACCGCCTCCAACGCGGCGAGCAGCGGCTCGATCGGATCGAGCAGCGCCGCCGCCGCAATCGCATCCTGCAACACCGTCGGCGACACCGGTGCGGCATCGACGATAAGCGGCGCGACCGCCACCTCGCCGCCCGCCGTCGCGAAGCGCAGCCAGCCCGCCGCGCCGTTACGCTCGTCGTCGGTCGCCGCGCGCGCCTCGGTCCGCCACACACCGACGCGGCGGCGGTTGAGCGCGCCGACCAGCCGCAGACGCGTTTCGGCCTGCTCCGGCGCGATCCGCCGCAGCCGTGTGGCGAGCGCGCCGCTCACGGCAGCACCGGCGCGTCATCGGCGAGCGGCGCGGCGTCGCTGCCCCAGTTGCGCAACAGGCGCACCGATCCCGCCGATACGCCGATCAGCATCAGCTCGCCCTGCGCCTCGACCAGCAGCAGCCGCTCGCGCTGCCCGATCGGCAGCGCGCGGACGAAGCGCAGCTGGCGGTCGGCATCGCCGCCGCGCTCGAACCCGCGATCCTGCCAGCGCTTGAGCGTGCGCAGCGTCACGAACGCCAGCCCAAGCACGATCGCCAGCGCGATCACCATCCCCAGCAAGCCGGTCAGCGCGGTGCCGATCGTCGAATCCATCACTCCACTCCCTCAAGGTCGACCGGCTCGGCGACGACACCGTCGTCGCGGGCCTTTTGCGCCCACAGCACGATCTGCGCGATCGCATCGAACATGTCGCGCGGGATCACCGCATCCACTTGACCATCCTCGTAAAGTCCGCGCGCGACGGGAACATGACGGACGATCGGCACCCCGGCCTCGACTGCGGCGGCGCGCATCGCCTGCGCCAGCGGCCCCTCGCCCTTGGCGGTCATCACCGGCACCGGGCAGCGCTCGGCGTCATAGTCGAGCGCGATCGCGATATGCGTCGGATTGACGACCAGCACGCTCGCCCCGCGCGCCGCGCCGATCGCATTCTGGTTCGCCCATTCCTCGTGCAGCTGCCGGCGGTTCGACTTGATGAGCGGGTTGCCCTCATTCTCCTTCGATTCCTCGCGGATGTCGCGCAGGCTCATGCGCAATTTCTTAATGTAGCGATGCCGCTGCCACGCCATGTCGAGCACCGCGACGAACAGGAACACCCCGAACGTCCACAGCAGCGCGTCGCGCACCACCCGCCCCGACGACATCAACGCCGCGCCGGCCGCGGCGCGCCCGTCGGTCGCGCCCGAGGCGAGCCACGCCGGCCCGGCCCCGCCGAAGATCGCCGGCATCGCACCCTTGAACACCAGCCACATCACCGCGACGATCAGCAGCGCCTTGGCGAGCGTCTTGAGCAGCTCGCCGAGATTGTCGATGCTGAACATCTTCTTGATGCCCTCGACCGGGTTCAGCTTGTCGAGCCCGGGCTTGACCTTGTCGAGCGTGAAGACGCCGCCGGCCTGAAGGAATTCGGACAGGAAGCCGGCGACCGCCGGGGGGATCAGCGCCGCGGCGGTGATGAACAGCAACGCCGCCGCCGCGCTCCAGCCGAGATCGGCCGCGACCGGTGCGAACGGACGCCCCGCCGCGACCGCGACGAACGTGTCCTCGAACAATCCCACCAGCCGCGTCCCCGCGACGCTGACGCCGAACAGGAACACCAACGCCCAGACGAACAACGTCACCGTCGCGGTCACGTCCTTCGATTTGGCGACGTCGCCCTTCTTCCGGGCATCGGCCAGCCGTTTGGGGGTCGGCTTTTCGGTCTTGTCGCCGCCGTTATTCTGTTCCGCCACGCACCGCTCCGCTCACGACGGCGCGGCCTGCCCGCATACGGGAAGACCACGCGTCGGCCTTTGCCGGCAACGTCGGTTGGTTCGCCGCAGGACCCGTTCCACGTGTCGAACCGATGGCGCTTTCCTAACCCATGATGCGGATGAAGCGCAAATGATGGCCGGATTGCGGCACGCGCGCACGGCAATCGATTGAACCCGCGCGTTTCAGGCGGTCATTGCGTCAATGGAACTATGTAACCGGTTCCAACATGGTTAATTTTCATGGACTAACCGTGCCGAACGGACGGTCAGCCGTTTGATTTTGTAAGAAATGTCCGGTTACGATCCAGCCGCACCGCAGCTACTTATAAAGCCGCGACGACGGTGCCGCAGGACCCCCACGCACGTCGACCTTTCACGAACAGCACGCCGGCATTGCCGGTGCTGCGCCAGACGGAGAGGCCGATTGATGGCGATGCGAATGCAAATGTCGACGGGCGCGATGCTGGCTTTCCTGCTGGCGGTGCCCCATCCGGCCGCGGCCGCTTCCTGTGGCGGCATGATGCTCGATCCCCGCTTCCGCGAGGCGATGGCGCTGTGCGGCGATGCCACGGCGACGCCCGTGCCGACGACCGCCGCGCCGGTCGACGCAGCGGCGATTCCGGAAGTCTCGACACCCCCCGCCCCGCGCGCGGTGTCGATCGCGATGCCGGGTACACGGCGCGCGGCGGTCGCGACCGCACGCCGTGCCGGAGCGCGCCGCCCCACCGCCGCGCCGACCCCGCTGGTCGCCGCGATCAGCCGCAAATACCGGATCAACCCGCATTTGTTCGCCTCGATGATGCGGCAGGAATCGGGCGGCCGGATGGATGCCGTGTCCGGCAAGGGCGCGCTCGGGCTGATGCAGGTGATGCCGGCGACCGCGCGCAGCGTCGGCGTGACCGACCCCAAGGCGATGCTCACCAACCCGGTGCTCGCGATGTCGGCCGGCGCGGTCTATCTGAAGCAATTGCAGGCGAAGTTCGGCAACGACGTGCCGCTGGTGCTCGCCGCCTACAATGCCGGGCCGGGCGCGGTGATGAAGGCCGGGCGCCGCATCCCGAAGTATCGCGAGACGCAGGGCTATGTCGGCGCGATCATGCAGCGCTGGCAGCGCACGCGACAGGGGCGCTGAGCGATGAGCGTCGAACGCTATTTCCAGTCCGCCGGGCTGGCCCCGCGGCTGTCGCTGTCCGCGCGCTTCTCCGATCTCGGGCTGGTCGCGGTGCTGGTCGCGATCGTCGCGCTGCTGTTCCTGCCGCTGCCGATCGTCATCGTCGACATGCTGGTGGCGATCAACATCACGGTCGGGGTCATGCTGCTGCTGACCACGCTCTACATCCGCGGCCCGCTCGACTTCTCGTCTTTCCCGTCGGTGCTGCTGGTCAGCACGCTGTTCCGGCTCGCGCTGTCGATCACCACGACGCGGCTGATCCTCAGCGAGGGGCATGGCGGGCACATCATCCAGACCTTCGGGCAGCTGATGGCCGCCGGCAACGTCGTCGTCGGGCTGGTGATGTTCCTCATCATCACCGTCGTGCAGTTCATCGTCATCGCCAAGGGCGCCGAGCGCGTCGCCGAGGTCGCGGCGCGCTTCAGCCTCGATTCGATGCCCGGCAAGCAATTGTCGATCGACAGCGATTTGCGCTCGGGGTTGATCGACAAGGACGAAGCGCGCCGCCGCCGCCGCGTGCTCGAGCTGGAGAGCAAGCTGCACGGCAGCCTCGACGGCGCGATGAAGTTCGTGAAGGGCGATGCGATCGCCTCGATCGTGATCGTCGTCGTCAATCTGATCGGCGGGCTGGCGATCGGCGTCATGCAGCAGGGCATGGAGGTTGGCGCCGCCACCCACAAATATTCGATCCTGACGATCGGCGAAGGGCTGGTCGCGCAGATCCCGGCGCTGCTCGGCGCGATGGCGGCGGGGCTGATGGTCACGCGCTCGATCGACGAGGAGCAGGACGCCAATCTCGGCCATGCGATCCAGCGCCAGCTGACCGCGCAGCCGCGCGTGCTGCTGGTGGTCGGCGCGATCGCGCTCGCCTTTGCGATGATCCCTGGCTTTCCGACCGGCACGTTCGTGCTGCTCGGGCTGGTGCTGATGCTCGCGGGGGCGTCGCTCCACCCGCGCCTGCGCCCGCACGTCCTGCGCCACGCCGGCCCGCTCCGCCGCGTCGTGGCGCGCGGCCGCGAGGCACCGCGCCCGCTGACGCTCGCCGCCGAGCCCGCCGCGCCGCGCCCGGTGCTGCCGCTGCTGCTGCAACTCAGCGGCCCGCGCCCGCCCGCGGCCGAAGAGGCCGCGCTCGCCGCGGCATTGCGCGCGATGCTCGAACAATTGCAGCATCGCTCGGGCGTGCCGCTCCCGCGCGTCGCGATCCATTTCGTCGCGCCCGACGGGCCGCGCGCCTGGCAATTGCTCGCCTATGAGCTGCCGGTCGGCGAAGGCGCATGGACCGGCGCCGATGACGCGATCGCGGGCATCGCCGCGCTGATGCGCCGTCATCTGCCGCGCTTCCTCGGCGTGCAGGAAGCCGTGACTTCGCTCAACCGCATCGGCGAGGATTATCCGGAGGTCGTCAAGGAAGCGGTCCGTGCGCTGCCCGCGCCGCGCATCGCCGACGTGCTCCGCCGCCTCGCCGCCGAGGAAGTGCCGCTGCGCAACATGCGCGACGTGCTCGAGGCGCTGACCGAGGCCGCCGCGCAGGAGCGCGACGTGCCGCGCATCGCCGACCTCACCCGCGTCTCGATCAAGCGCTACCTGCTCGAACGCGCGCAGCGCGACGGGCAGGTCCATGCCTTGGTCGTCGCGCCGGAGCTGGAAACCGCCGTGCGCGACGCGGTGCGGCTGGTCGATGGCGAGGAACGCGTCGCGCTCCCGCCGGAGGTCGCGCGCCGCGTGGTCGAGACGATCGTCGCCGCGGTCGAACAGACGCAGGCGAGCGTGATCGTCACCGCCTTCGAGGTGCGCCGCACGCTGCGTCACCTGCTCGAACCCGAGCTGTTCGACGTGCCGGTGATGGCCTTCAACGAACTGACTTCAAACGCTTCTATCACGATCGTCGGCCAGATCGGCCTGCCGCCGGGCGTCCTGCCCGCGCAGCCCGCGCTCGTCGGCTCGGAAGGATAACCAAGGGACATGTGGATGGGTGTGAAACGATCCGGTGTGACGGCAATGGCGATGGCGCTGGCGGCAACCACGGCGCTTCCCGCCGGGGTCGCGGCGCAGTCGCGCGGCGGGACCGCGACGGTCTCGATCACCGCGCGCGACCAGCCGGTCGCGGCGTTCCTGCGCGACCTGTTCGGGCGGATCGGCCGCCCGGTCATCACCAGTCCCAACCTGACCGGCACCGTCAACGGCGTCTTCTCGGGACCGGTCGACCGCATTTACCGCGACATCTCGCGCGCCTTCAATCTCGTCAGCTATGACGACGGCGCCGCGCTCTACGTCTACACCACCAACGAGCTGGGCGTGCAGACCATCCAGACCGCCGACGGCGCGCGCATCCTCGCCCGCGTCCGCGCGCTGCGGCTGCTGAACGAGCGCAACACGCTGCGCGCCGCCGCCGACGGGACCTTGGTCGCCAGCGGCACGCCGCGCTTCATCGAACAGGTGACCGCGCTCGCGCGCACCGGCGGCACGGCGACCGCCGCGACCACGCCCGGCGCGCGCCCGCTGCCCGGCTATGGCGGTGCGCTGCCCGCCAACGCGCCGGTCCAGCCGCTCGAATTCCGCGTCTTCTACCTCCGCTATGCGCAGGCGCAGGACACGACCGTCTATGCGGGGCAGCAGCAGCTTACCGTCCCCGGGCTCGCGACGATCCTCCAGAACCTGGTGCTCGACCAGCGCCCCGGCGGCAGCGCCGCACCCAATGCGCCGCAGTTCGGCGCGCGGCTCGTCCGGCAGAGCCAGCCGCGGCTGAAAGGCTTCGGCTTCGACGCGGTACAACCCAACGGGCAGCAGACACCGCGGCTCGGCCTGCCGCTCGGCGGTGCCTATCCGCAGGGCGACAGCGACGTGCTCGGCGGGCCGGTGGCTGGCGGCGGCGGCGATCTCGTCGCGCCGCTGACGCAGGACGTGGTGCGCATCGAGCCCAGCCCGCAGCTCAACGCGGTGATCGTCCGCGACGTGCCCGAGCGCATGGCCTCCTACGATTCGCTGATCCGCGCGCTCGACGTCGAGCCGCAGGTGGTCGAGGTCGATGCGACGATCATCGACATCGACACCACCAAGCTGCGCAACCTCGGCATCAACTGGCGGTTCGGCTCCGGCGGGTTCGGCGCGCTGTTCGGCAGCGGCGACAGCGACAGCGACGGGCGGCTCAACCGCACCGGCGGCGACCGGCGCGGCAACGTCGACAACATCACGCCGTCGGCGCAGGGCGGCGTGATCTCGGCGATCATCGGCAACAGCCGCGAGTTCATCGGCCGCCTCCAGGCGCTGGAGCGCAAGAACGTCGCGCGCGTCGTCGCACGGCCGCAGGTCATGACGCTGTCGAACGTCGAGGCGCTGTTCGACCGCACCCGCACCTTCTACGTCCGCGTCGCCGGGCGGCAGGAGGTCGACCTGTTCAACGTCACCGCCGGCACGATCATGCGCGTGACCCCCAACGTCTTCCGCGACCACGACCAGACGCGCATCCGCGTCCGCGTCGCGATCGAGGACGGTGCGATCACCTCCGACCGCGTCGACGGACTGCCGGTCGTCGACCGCGCCAGCGTCACCAACCAGACGATGGTGCAGGACGGCCAGAGCCTGTTGCTCGGCGGGATGACCGTCGATCAGGACAGCGACGTCGAATACAAGATCCCGCTGCTCGGCGACATTCCGATCCTCGGCAACCTGTTCAAGTCGCGCTCGCGCTCGCGCGGGCGGATCGAGCGGCTGTTCCTGATCTCGCCGCGCGTCGTCGACGTCGGCACCAACGCCAGCACCGCGACGATGACCGTCCCCGCCCAACCGGTGCGCCCCGCCGCGTCCGCGCCGCTGATTCCGGGCACGCGCGCCGCGACGCCGCCGACGGCGAGTACGAGCCGACCATGACCGACACCGCCGTCCTGCGCGTCCTGACCGGGCGCCTGTCGGGCACCGAGAAGCGGCTGCCCCCGCGCGGGCGCGTCTCGATCGGGCACGAATTCTGGCAGGACGTGGTGATCCGCGATCCCGCCACCAAAGGCGTCGCGGTCGAGCTGGAACGCGACGGCGAGGCCGCGCGGCTGACCGTGCTCAGCGGCAGCGCGACCCTGCTCGGCTCGCCGGTCGAGGCTGGCGGCACCGCGCTGCTCCCGGCCTATGTCCCGTTCGCGATCGGCGGGGTCGCGCTCGCCTGGGGCGAACCCGACGGCGCGCGCTGGGCCGAGGCGGGGCAGCTCGCCGACACCCAGCCCGCGCCGCCCGAACTGCCCGAGCCGGTCGCCGACCGCGCGCTCGCCGCGCTGGGCGACGCGCGCACCCAGCTCGGCCGGATCGGCGGCAACCGCCGCGTCGTCACGATCGCCGGCATCGCGCTGGCGGTGCTGCTGCTCGTGCTGGTGATGCCGACCGCGGTCGCCGGGCTAGGGCTGTTCGGCACCAACGAAAGCCGCGCCGAACGCGCGCTGGCGCAGGCCGGGCTGACGCAGTTGCGCGTCGCCGCGCGCCCGGACGGCGACGGCGTGCTGGTCGAGGGGTTCGTCGCCAGCCCCGCCGCGCGCGACAAGGCCGAACAGGCGCTCGCCGCGCACGACATCCCCGCCGAGCTGCGCATCCGCACCACCGCCGATCTCGCCGCGGCCTCGGCGGACGTCGCGCGGTTGCAGAACATCCGTGCCGCCGCGCGCCCGCTCGGCCTGCGCGTCGTCGAACTGCGCACCGTGCCGGTCACCGAGGCGCAGCGCACGCGGCTGATCGCGGCGATCCGCAGCGACGTGCCCGGCATCCGCCAGCTGCGCGTCCGCGGCGACCTGCCGCCCGACGAGGAGATCGCGGTACGCAGCGTGTCGGACGCGACCAAGAAGGTCTCGACCGTCGTCGCGGGCGATCCGTCGTACATCCAGACCGTCGACGGGGCGCGCTATTTCAGCGGCGCGCTGCTGCCCAGCGGGCACCGGCTGGTCGCGATCCAGGGTAACATGGTCGTGCTCGACAAGGGCGGCCGGCAGACACGCGTAACTTTCTGATTGTGAACCAAGAAGGAGCAAGGTGATGAGCGATATGACCGTGACGACCGGCCTCACCACGATGGCCACCGCCCCGCTGAACAACCAGCGCCCGCACGGCACCTCGGGCAGCTGGTTCGAGGCATTGTCCGACGCATGGGGCGCGACGCTCGACCGGCAGGCCGGCAAGCTCGACACGCTGTCGCAACAGCTCGGCGCCGGCGGGCAGGACAATCCCTCGCAGATCACCGAGCTGACGGCGGAGGCGATGCGCATGTCGTTCCTGTCGAACAGCTCGTCCAGCTCGCTCGACAGCGTCGGCAAGGCGCTGGAGACGATGGCGCGCAAGGGCTAAGACGGGAGAGCCGCAATGACGATCGATCCGATCGCGGCGGGCGGCATGGGCGTGTCGGTCGACACGCCCGGCGTCAGCCAGATGGGGCCGGGCGCAAGCCTGGCCGATATGACCGGCTTTCAGGGCGCGCTCGGCGCCGCGGGCGTGCAACCGGCGATGTCGGTCGGCAGCCCCGACGCGCTCGCCCCGGCGATGAAGGCGATGCTGGGGCAGATCGAGAAGGTGAACGGCGAGGCGAAGTCGGTCGGCGAGATCGCGCGCGCCGCACAGGCCGGCGGCGCGGACATGACGCCGGGCGAGGTCGTCAACCTGACGATGAAATGCCACGAATTCATGTTCCACTGCCAATTGTCGTCGTCGATCGCGAACCGCACGTCGGACGGCATCCAGCAGCTGTTCCGTCAGCAATCGTGACCCGGGGATCATGACGATGCGCGTCTCCCCGCTCGCCGCGCTCGGCGCCCTGCTGCTGCTCGCGGCGTGCGGGCGCGCCGAGCTGTACGGCAAACTGACCGAGCCGCAGGCTAATGAGATGGTCGCGGTGCTGCAAAGCGCCGGGATCGCCGCCGACAAGGAAGAGGCCGGCGAGAACCAGTGGAAGATCTCGACCGCCAAGGGCGATTTCCCGCGCGCGATCGAGCTGCTCCACGCGCAGGGCTATCCGCGCGAGGAGTTTCAATCGCTCGGCACGCTCTTCCCCAAGAAGGGCGTGCTGTCCTCGCCCACCGAAGAACGCGCGCGGCTGACCTATGGGCTCCAGCAGGAACTCCAGCAGACGATCTCCGAGATCGACGGCGTGGTCGCCGCGCGCGTCCATCTGGCGCTGCCCGAGGCACAGCCGCTGGCGGAAACGCCCCCGCCCGCCTCGGCGTCGGTGTTCGTCAAATATCGCCCCGGCACCGCGATCGACCAGCAGATCGGCAAGATCAAGGCGCTGGTCGTCAATGCGGTCGAGGGATTGAAGTACGAGCGCGTGACGGTCGAGACCTTCCCCGCCGAACCGATGCGGCTCGTCGCGCCGCAACCAGCCGCCGGCGGCGTGTCCGCGACGGTGATCGGCGGCATCGTCGCGCTGCTCCTGCTCGTCACCGCGCTGCTCGGCTATCCGGCGCTGCGGCGCTGGAACCAGCGGCGGCGCGCGATCGTCCCGCAGGCGCGGCCATGAGCGCCGCCGCCCGCGCCGCGCTCGCCGCGCTCGGCCGTGACCTCGGCGGGGTCGCCGCGCCGCGCAAGCGCGCGCTCACCGATCCCAAGGCGCCCGCAGTCCGCTGGGAAGAGCTCGCGCTCGTCCCCGACTGGCTGCGGCAGGATGAGGGCGCGCGCGACACGCTGGCGCGTCGCGTCGCCGCGCTGGCGCTCGCCGACGAACTCGCGCGTTCGATCGACGGCGCGTGGCTCGGCACGCTCGCCGAGGTCGCGGGCAGCGCCGCGATCGACCATGCCATCGCGCATGCCGATACCGGCCTGCCGCAATGCGCGTGGGTCGAGGCCGCGGCGCTCGCCCCGCTCGGCCACGCGATCCTGCGCCGCGCGCTCCCGCTCGGGCTGCGCAGCATCCTGCCCGCCGCGCCCGATGTCCCGCTCGCGCTCACCGCGTCTGAGGCACGGCAGCTGGTGGCCGCGGCATGAGCTTCACGATCCTCACCGCCGACCGCTTCGCGACCTTGCTCGCCGACGATCCGCTGGTCCGCGCCGCCGACATCGCGCCGCTGCGCGACGCGCTGGCCTTGCTCGCGCACGCGCGTGACCTGCACGACACCCGCGCCGCCGCGGTCGACGCCGCCACCGCGCACGGCCATGCCGAGGGACACGCCGCCGGCTATCGCGACGGCCGCGCCGCCGGCGAGGTCGCCGGCGCGGCGCTGCTCGCCGAGATCGCCGCGCGCGATCGGGCGCGCGACGCCGGCCGCGCGCAGGAGATCGCCCGGCTCGCGCTCGAGGTCGTCCGCCGCATCGCGGGCGCGATCGGCCCCGCCGACACCGTCGCCGCGCTCGCCGCCCGCGCCGCCGAAACGGTCGCCGCCCCCGCCGAGACCCTGGTCCGCGTCGCGCCGCAGGCGGTCGCCGCGACCGAGGCGCGGCTCGCGCACGGCGCGGGCCTGCGCGTCGTCGCCGACACCGGTTTCGACGCGACCGAATGCGTGATCGAAACCCCGCTCGGCCGCGCGCGCGCCGGGCTCGACGTGCAGCTCGCGCAGCTCGCCGCGGCGTGGGGGCTACAGGACGGGGCCGGCGATGCTGCGTGACGATGCCGCGCTGGTCGACCGGCTGATCGCCGGGCTCGACGGCGCGCGGACGCTCGACCGCCGCGGGCGGATCGTCGAGATCCTCGGCACCACGCTCAAGGTGACCGGCATCGCCGCGCGGATCGGCGAGGCGTGCGAGGTGGTCGAGCCCGGCACCGGGCATGTCGTGCCGGTCGAGGTCGTCGGGATCGCCGGCAACGCCACTGTGCTCACCCCGCTCGGCGACGTGCGCGGGCTGTCGGTCGATGCCGAGGTGATCGTGCGCAGCGGCGACGATCGCGTGGCGTATGGCGACGCGCTGCTCGGCCGCGTGCTCGACGCGCGCGGCACCCCGATCGACGATCGTGGCCCGCTGCCCGCCGGTCTGCCGCGCCGCGCGCTCCACGCCCCCGCCCCCAATCCGATGCGCCGCCGGCTGATCGACGCCATGCTGCCCACCGGCGTGCGCGCGATCGACACCTTGCTGACGCTCGGCCGCGGGCAACGGATGGGCGTGTTCGCCGCGGCGGGCGGCGGCAAGTCGACGCTGCTCGGCTCGATCGCGCGCTTCGCTGCCGCCGACGTCATCGTCATCGCGCTGATCGGCGAGCGCGGGCGCGAGGTCCGCGAGTTCATCGAGGATGCGCTCGGCCCCGAAGGGCTGGCGCGCGCGGTGATCGTCTGCGCCACCTCCGACCGTGCCGCGATGGAGCGTGTCCGCGCCGCCTATCAGGCGACCGCGATCGCCGAGGGCTTTCGCGCGCAGGGCCGCGACGTGCTGCTGCTGATGGACTCGGTCACCCGCTTCGCGCGCGCGCTGCGCGAGATCGGGCTCGCGGCCGGCGAGCCGGCGGTACGCCGCGGTTTCCCGCCATCGGTCTTCGCCGAGCTGCCGCGGCTGTTCGAGCGCGCCGGCACCGACGAGACCGGCTCGATCACCGCGATCTATACCGTGCTGCTCGAGGACGAGGACGAGGGCGACCCGGTCGGCGAGGAGGTGCGCTCGATCCTCGACGGCCATATCCTGCTGTCGCGCAAACTCGGCGCGGCCGGCCATTATCCCGCGATCGATATCCTCGGCAGCCTGTCGCGGCTGTTCCCGCGGCTCGCCACCCCCGACCACCGCGCCGCCGCGACGCGCGTCCGCGCCTTGCTCGCCAAACATGCCGAGATCGAGTTTCTGGTACAGGTCGGCGAGTACAAGCCCGGCGCCGACGCGCTCGCCGATCAGGCGATCGCCGCGCGGCCCGAGATCGACGCGTTGCTCCGCCAGCCCCCCGACCGCGCCGAGCCGATCGACACCGGGCTGTTCCGCCTGCGGGCGATCGGCGGATGAGCCGCGCGGGCGACGAGCGTCGGCAGGCGACGCAGCTGCTGCGGCTGCGGCAGGTCCGCCTGCAGGCCGCCGCGCGCGCGCTGGCCGAGGCGCGCGCGCATGCCGACGCGGCGCAGGACGCCGCGCGCCGCGCCGCCGACGCGGCTGCCGCCGCCGCGCAAGGACAGGCCGAGGCGCATGCCGCGCTCGCCGCCGATCCGGCCGAGGCCGAACGGCGGCTGGCGGTGCTCGACGCCGCACTCTTTCGCCGTTCGGTCGCCGAACGGACCCACAGCGACGCCGAAGCGGTCCGCGCCGCCGCCGCGGCGGAGGAAAGTGCGCACCGACGTGCCGCGATCATCGCCCGTGCGCGTCACGACCTGCTCGCCGAGCGCACCGCAACGCTCCGCCGCCGTGCCCATCTGCGTACCGACGAGCGCCAGCAACGCGACCGCGAGGATACCAGGAGGTTCAAATGACCAGCGTTTCCGCGACCCGCAGCACCCCGACGCGCGCCGCCGAGCCGCAACCGCGTCCCGGACAGGCGCCGCACGGCGACGATGTGCGCGCGATGGGTGACGCTTTCGCGCGTGCGCGCGCGAAAATGCCGCCCGAAGCCACCGCAACGCGTGCCGCGCCCGCCAAAAACGGCACCGGCAAGGAGGCGGCGCGCACGCCCACCGGCCCCGCGACCGGCGAAAGCCGCGAACGCGCCGCCGCGCTGCCCACCGACGATCGCCACGCCATCCACCGCGACGAGGACCACGATACCGGCGGCCAGTCGGGCGGCCAGTCCTTCGCCGGGCAGCTCGCCGCCCCGGTCGTCGGCGTGCCGACGATGCCCGCCCCGCACGTCGATCCCACCGCCTTCGCGCAGCTGCTCGCCGACCTATGGGCGCGCGAGAACGGCAAGGGCGCGCGCGAGGTCTCGGTGCGCTTCGGGCGCGACGCCTGGCCGGCGACCGGCGCACGGCTGGTCCGCAACGCCGCGGGAACGCTCGACATTTCGCTGGAGGTCGCAAGCGGCTCGCCCGATTACGCCGATCGCCTTCCCGGCCTCGCGCGCCATCTGCACGACGCCGGCATCGGGGTCGGCGCGCTCGCGGTGGCGGGCTGACCACCCCCGTCACCCCGGACTTGATCCGGGGTCCCGCTTCTTCTGCGACTAAGCGTTTCGATTAGAGCCACTTCCACCCGATCGCCCTATCCTCGCCCCCACGATCAGGGAGGTGAGGATGCAGATCGGCCAGACCAATGCGCTAAGTCCCGCATTACGCGCGACAACGCCGCTCCCGCTCGCTCCCACGACGCTCGGCACGATCGCGCCGTTCGCGGGCACCGCGGCCCGGATGCTCGCCAGCCCCGCCGCGCCCGCGTCGCAGGATCCCGCCGCGCTGCGCGCCCATGCCTTGCTCGCGCAGGACGTCTACAACGACACCGCCGCGCCGCCCGCCGGCTATCGCGTTGCCAGCGAAGCGGAATTGCGCGACCTCAACCTCGATCCCTCCGTGCTGCAAGCCGGCGATTTCCGCGCCCGCGTCTATGTCGAGGGCAACGGCGACGACACGCGCTACGTTATCGCGATGCGCGGGACGCGCTTTGAAAGCCTCGCCGACTGGACGACCAACGCGCAACAGGCGTTCGGCGCCGAATCCGCGCATTATCGCGCCGCGCTGCTGATCGGCGAGCGCATCGGGCGTTCCGAGCTGGCGGACCAGGTGTCGTTCACCGGTCACTCGCTCGGCGGCGGGCTCGCCTCGGCCGCGGCGATCGCCGGCGGGCGTCCCGCCGACACCTTCAACGCCTCCGGGCTCCACGACGCGACAATCGCACAGGCCGACACGATCCGCGCCGCCAACGGCACGACCACGCAGGCGTCGGTGCAGGCGTGGTACGTCGACGGCGAGATCCTGTCGGGCATCCAGGACGGCGGCGACCGCGTGATCGGCGGGGTGCTGGGCGGCATCCTGACCGGCGGGGCGGGCGGCGCGGCGGCGGGCGCGGTGCTGTTGGACCTGCCCGAAGCCTATGGTACGCGGCATGAAATGGAGGCCGTCGCGCCGGAGGGACTGAATTGGTTCGAACGCAATCTCAGCCCGATGCTGCCGATCGACCGGCACAGCATGGATTGGGTGCTGTCGAGCCTGCCGCGCTGACGCGCTGGCTGACCCTCGCCGCGGCGCTGGCCATGGTGGTGCCGGCGACGGCCTGTTCGCGCCCCGCCCCCGCGGCGGCGCAGGGATGCAAGGGACGCGGCGCGACGATGAAGTTCGACGAACGACTGATCCTCAAGGCGGTCACCAACGGCCAGTCGGGACGCGACGTTACCGCCGCGGTGTTCGCCGGCGACGTCGCCAAGGTCCGCGCGCTGGCGCAGGCCGATCCGGCCGTGCTCACCACCCATGTGCCGCCGGCGCGCTACCCCGATTTTCGTCCCGACGGTCAGGCCGGCGACCTGCTGTCGTTCGCCGTCGCACGCTGCGACCCGGCGATGCGCGACGCGCTGCTCCAGCTCGGCGCCAAGCCCGATGGCACGATCCCCGGCCTGCCGCTCGCGACCGCGATCGACGCGCATGATCTGGACGCGATCCGCGCCCTGCTCGCCGCTGGCGCCAGCCCCGACCCGCAGGGCGACGACGCCGTCTGGCCGCTGCGCACCGCCGCGCGCGTCGCCGATCCCGCCGCCGCCAGACTGCTGATCGCGCACAAGGCGAAGCTCGACCGGATCGACGCCACCGGCAGCGGTCCGTTGCAGGACGCGGTCGACATGGACTCGATGCAGGTCGCCGAGGTGCTGATCGAGGCGGGCGCGAACGCGTGGGCGGTCGGCGCGGGCGGTGCGCTGCCCGCTTATGGCATCGCGCAGCCATTGAAGCTGTCGTCGCCCGACGAGGAAGCCGCGCGGCAGCGCCTTGAGACGAAATTGCGCGCCAGCGGTGCCCCGTGGCCCCCGCCGGCCCCAGCCGAGGTGAAGGCCGCGATCCGCGAACAGCGCTGGCCACCCGCCGCGCTCGTCAAGGTCGGCGCGACACCGCCGCCGCCGGTGGTGGTCGCGACGCTGACCAAGACGACGGGCTAGCGCAAAGCGACATTCGCCGAGCCCTCTCTTGATCGTCACCCCGGACTTGATCCGGGGCCCCGCTTGTCCCCGCCAGAAAGAAGAAGCGGGATCCCGCATCAAGTCCGGGATGACGAATGGGGCAAGTGACCGCAACAGAGGCACCCTAATCCGCGAACAGCCACGCCCGCGCTTCTTCGACCCTCTCGAACAGCGCGCAGCGTTCGTCGGCGATCCGCTTCGTCTGCATTCGATGCAACGCCCCCGAAAAGACCAGCGCGATCCGCTTCGACGGGGAATCCGGGCGCACCATCTTCGCGAACTCGGCCGCGACGGTCTGCGGCACGACGTTCTTGCGCTTCATGTCGATCAAGGTGCGCAGGTGACCATGCCGTGTCCCCTCCGCCACCATCCGCCGCAACGTCGCCCCGACCTCCGCGGCGAAGCGCGCGGTGATCTCCGCATCCCAGTCGCCGGTCAGCGTCAGTTTCAGGAATTCTCCCGGCGCGTCGGCTTCGATATGGAAGGTTGGCGGTGTCATCCCCCGCGATTACACGATGTTGCTTTCGTAATAGTTTCCGGAACAAATAGGACAATTGCCCGATGATCCTGCGCAACGATGAAACCATGGACGTCGAGGTGCCGGGCAGCGGCACGATGCGGACGCACCTCTTCCGCCCGGTCGTCGAGGGACAATTCCCGGGGGTGTTGCTCTATTCGGAAATCTATCAGGTCACCGCGCCGATCCGGCGGCTGGCGGCGATGCTGGCAGGCAACGGCTATGTCGTCGCCGTTCCCGAGGTCTACCACGAATACGAACCCGCCGGGACGGTGCTCACCTATGACGCCGCCGGGACGGAGCGCGGCAATGCGCTGAAATTCACCAAGCCAGTCGCTGGCTTCGACGCCGACGCCACCGCCGCGATCGGCGCGCTGGCGGCGCACCCGGCCTGTACCGGCCGGCTGGCGACGTTCGGCGTGTGCCTCGGCGGCCATCTCGCCTGCCGTGCCGCGCTCGACCCGCGGGTGGCCGCGGCGGCGTGCTTCTACCCGACCGACATCCACTCGGGCACGCTCGGCGCGGGGCGGAGCGACGACACGCTGGCGCGGCTCTCGGCGCTGCGGGCGGAGCTGATGCTGGTCTGGGGCCGACAGGACCCGCACGTCCCGCTCGACGGCCGCGCCGCGATCCGCGCGCGGCTGGAGGAGGTCGGCGCCTCCTACGAGTGGCATGAGTGGAACGCGCAGCACGCCTTCCTGCGCGACGAGGGACCACGCTACGACCCCGCGCTATTCCTGCAGGCGATCCAGCAGACGCTGGCCTTCTTCCGCCGCACAATCGGCTGAGTGGCTCGTCATTGCGAGCGGAGCGAAGCAATCCAGGGCGTCCTGATCCGGCCGTGGATTGCCGCGCTACGCTCGCAATGACGAATGAAGGCCCGCGCGGCGTCGTCCTACCGCGCCAGCCACCCGCCATCGACCGCCAGCACATGCCCCTGCACATAGGCCGCTGCGTCCGACGCGAGGAACACCGCCGCCCCGCCCAGATCGGCCGGCGCGCCCCAGCGCCCCGCCGGTATACGCTCCAGGATCGCGCGGTTTCGTTCGGGATCGGCCTGCAACGCCGCGGTGTTGCTGGTCGCGATATAGCCCGGCGCGATCGCGTTGACCGTCACATTGTGCTTCGCCCATTCGTTGGCGAGCAGCTTGGTCAGCCCGCCGACCCCGCTCTTCGCCGCGGTATAGCTCGGCACGCGGATCCCGCCCTGAAAGGTCAGCATCGACGCGATGTTGATGATCCGCCCGCCCCCGGCGGCGATCATGTGCCGCCCGGCGGCTTGGCTGAGGAAGAACACCGACTTGAGATTGGTGTCGATCACCGCGTCCCAATCTTCCTCGCTGAAGTCGACCGCGTCTGCGCGCCGGATGATCCCGGCATTGTTGACGAGAATATCGAGCCGCCCGAACGCATCGAGCGTCTCCGCGACCACACGCCCGACCGGTTCGATCGTCGCGAGATCGGCATGGATCACCGCCGCGCGCCGCCCCTGCGCGCGAATCTGCGCCGCCGTTTCCTCCGCCGCGGTGCGCCCGACGCAGGCGACATCCGCCCCCGCCTGCGCCAGCGCGACCGCGATCGCCTGCCCGATCCCGGTGTTCGCGCCGGTGACGATCGCGGCGCGGCCGGTCAGGTCGAACGGATGGCTCAGCGCAGCTGGCATATGTCGCACACCTGCATGTCGTTATAATCCTGGTTCTCGCCCGCCATCGCCCAGATGAAGGTATAGTTGCTGGTCCCTGCGCCCATGTGCACCGACCACGGCGGGCTGATAACGACTTCCTCATTGTCGACGACGATATGCCGCAGGTCGTCGGGGCGGCCCATGTAATGGAAGACGCGATTGTCGTCCTCCAAATCGAAATAGAGATAGATTTCGCTGCGCCGCTCATGGACATGCGGCGGCATGGTGTTCCACACCGATCCGGGCTTCAATTGCGTCAGCCCGAGGCACAAAGACGCGCTGGCGCACAGATGCGGCAGCACCAATTGGTAGATGGTGCGGTCGTTCGACGTCTCCAGACTGCCGCGCTGCATCGGGTTCGCGTCGGCGAGCGTCACCTTGCGCAGCGGAAACGGCGCGTGTGCGGGGACGCTGAGCAGATAGAAGCGCGCCCCCTCCCCCGCGAACGTCACCTCGGCCGACCCCATCGGCACGTACAGCGCCTCGTAGCGCGCCAGCTCGAAGACCTGCCCGTCGACGGTGACGCGGCCGGTGCAGCGCCCGATGTTGACCACCCCCAGCTCGCGGCGTTCGAGCAGCGGATGCCCCGCCGCGCTTTCCGGCTCGCTGTGCGTCGGCAGTGCCAGCGTCGCCGCACCCGGCACTGCGCCGCCGATGATGAAGCGCTCGCCATGCGAATAGGTCAGCACGATCTCGCCGTCGCGGAACAGCCCACCGACCAGATAGCGGTCGCGCAGCGCCTGGTTCGACGCGCCCTCCATCATGTCGGGATGTGTGGCGTAATAGGTCTTGGCGTACACGGTCCTGCTCCTGTTCAACGGGCGCGGTCGAGCTGCGCGATCTGCGTCGCCGCCAGCAGGAACGCCCCCACGCCGTAATATTGCGTCTCTTGCGCGGCGACCTTGTCGGGCCGGTCGCTGACCTGCTGCACCCAGCCGAGCCGCCCGTCGGGCTGGATCGACCGCTCCAGCGCCGCCCAGCCGCGCTTGGCGACCGGGGCATAGTCGGCGCGCGGCAGCACCCCGGCGTTGACGCCCCACGCCATGCCATAGGTGAAGAACGCGGTGCCGCTCGATTCCGGCGGCGATCCTTCGGGGGCGAGCAGCGACGGCGCCCAATAGCCATCGGGCTTCTGCACCGTCTTCAGCTTGGCCGCCATGTTGCGGAACAGCGCTTCCATCCGCACGCGGTCAGGGCTGTTCTTCGGCAGCAGCGGAATGATCCGCGCCATGCCGGCGAACACCCAGCCGTTGCCGCGCGCCCAGAATTGCTTGCGGCGCTGCGCATCGCGCCGCTCGAAGAAGCGGCTGTCGCGATAATAAAGCTGTTCGACCGGATCGAGCAGGAAGTCGGTCGTCGCCCAGAATTCACGCAGCGCGAAGTCACGATATTTCGGATCGCCCGTCTGGCGGCTGAGTTCGACCAACGCGGGCGGCGCCATGAACAGCGCGTCGCACCAGCACCAGCGCGTCAGGCACTCGGTCGCGCCATAGCCCTCCGGCGGCACCGCAAAGGCGAGCGTCGTCACCGCCGGCTTGTCGACCACCCGGTCGAACGTCGTCTTGGCGCTCGCCAGCGCCTGCGGCGGACCGCCATGCGCGGCGGCCCACAAATAGCTTTGCACGATCGCATGATCGTCCGCGAAATAGGGCTTCTCGCCCGCACGCCAGCCGTTCGCGCGCCCCATCGCCATGATCGCGTCCTTGATGCGCGGCGGCGCGCCAGCATCGGCGAGCGCCGTCATCCCGACCCAGAACACCGCCGGCTCCCATGCACGCATGTCGCCGCTGCGCGGGTTCACGTCCATATGCGCCAGCTGCCAGTCGGCCAGCTTCACCGCCTGCGCGATCGGACCCTGTTGCTGCGCTGCCGCCGGTGCGGTCACCGCCACGAGACTGGTGGCGAGGGCAAGGTGTCGAAGGATCATGCGGCGCTCTCCATGGACGCGAAACGGGCCGGGGCCAGCCGGGGGCTGATGACGTGCAGCGACAGCAATGCCAGCAGATAGGCACCGCCCGCCACCGCGAAGATCGGCGCATAGCTGCCCGATATGCCGAGCACATGACCGACGAACTTGGCGATCAGCATCCCACCGATCGCCCCCGCCGTCCCGCCGATCCCCACGACCGAGCCGACTGCGGCGCGCGGGAACAGGTCGGATGGCAGCGTCAGCAGATTGGCGGAAAACGCCTGATGCGCGGCAGTCGCCAGCCCGATCAGCGCGACCGCGATCCACAGGCTGTCGACATACTGGACCGTGACGATCGGCAGCACCGCGATGGCGCAGCCCAGCATCGTCGTCTTGCGCGCGGCGTTCGCCGACCAGCCGCGCCGCAGCAGCCGCGACGAGGTCCAGCCGCCCAGCACGCTGCCCGCGTCCGACAGCAGATAGATCGCCACCAGCGGCGGCCCGAACGACTTGAGATCCAGCCCATAGCGCTTGCCGAGGAAATCGGGCAGCCAGAACAGGAACATCCACCAGATCGGATCGGTCAGGAACTTCGGCACCGCATAGGCCCAGGTCTCGCGATAGGCGAACAGCCGCAGCCACGGCACCCGCTGCACCGCCGGCGCGGGATCGCTGCGGATCAGCGCCAGCTCGCCGGGCGTGACACGGCGATGCTCCTCGGGGCGGCGATAGATCGCGACCCATGCGATCAGCCACAGCACGCTGAACGCGCCGGTCGCGATGAACGCCATCCGCCAGCCATAGGCGAGTGTGATCGCGGGGACGAGCAACGGCGTCGCGATCGCGCCGACATTGGCCCCGGCGTTGAACAGCCCGACCGCGAACGCGCGCTCGCGCTGCGGAAACCATTCGGTCACCGCCTTCAGCCCGGACGGAAAATTGCCCGCCTCGCCCAGCCCCAGCGCGAACCGCGCCGCGCCGAATTGCGCAACGCTGCTGACCAGCCCGTGCGCGACATGCGCCAGCGTCCAGAAGGAAAAGGCCAGCGCATAGCCGACGCGCGCGCCGACCCGGTCGATCAGCCGCCCCATCATTAGGAACCCGGCGGCATAGGCGGCCTGAAACCAGAAGACGATGTCGGCATATTGCGCCTCGCTCCAGCCCAGATCCTTCTGGAGCACCGGCTTGAGCACGCCGATCATCTGCCGGTCGATGTAGTTGATCGCGGTCGCGGCGAACAGCAACGCGCAGATCGTCCAGCGATAGCGCCCGGTCGGCGGCGCGGCGGCGATGTCCGGCATGGCAATGGCGCTCCGGGAAGAAGGGGCGCGCGACATCGCCGCGCGCCCAGGTGGGGGACGTCTTAGAACTTGCCGCGGATGCCGAACGAGAAGGTCCGCCCGTTGAAATAGGAATTGTCGCGGTGCGTCTCTCCGACGGACTTCGACGGATTCTGATAGAAGGTATAGGTATTTTCGTTGGTGATGTTCAACGCGTCGACACGCAGCTCGATATAGTCGTTGAGCTTGAACGCCACCGTTGCATCGAGATAACCCTGCGCCGCGAAATACGAGATTTCGTCATTCGCCGTGTTGCGCTGCGCGCCGCCGGTCTTCGAACGGTAATTGTACGATCCGCGCAGCGAGAACGGCCCCTTCTCGTAGAAGCCGGTGATGCTGTACGTATATTTCGGCACGCTCTGCAGCGCGACGACATTGCCGTTGGTCAGCACGAAATTATAGTCGATGCCCTTCTGCTGCTGATCGATCAGCGTGAAGCTGCTGGTCAGGCCAAGGCCGTCGAACGGCTTGGGCAGGAAGGTGAAGTTCTGCTGGTATGCCGCTTCCAGCCCGCGCAGCTTCAACTGCCCGGCGTTCTGGACGATCGTGCGCAGGATGCGCGGGTTGTTGTTGGTCAGCGCGTTGACCTGCGCCAGCGTGCAGGTGCCGGTTGGCCCACCGAAGGCCGCGCAGCTGAAATAGCTCGGATCGAGCCCTGCTGCGGCGAACGGCACGTCCTCGGTCACCGCGACCGGCTGGTCGGTGATGTCCTTCTCGAAAAGCCCGATGCTCACCAAGGCGGCGGGCGCGAAATACCATTCAAGCACCGCGTCATAAGTCGTCGCGACCTGCGGGCGCAGGTCGGGGTTGCCGACCGTCACCGCATTGTTGAACACGTTCGGCACGACGATGCTGCCCGCGATGTCGTTGAGCGCGCCGCGCGTCACCGTGTTGCCGATCGAGCCGCGCAACAGCAGCTTGGGCGTGATGTCGAAGGCGAGGCTCGCTGACGGTAGCCAGTTCTGGTAGCCGCCGTTGCGCCGGTTGGGCGTGAATACGCCGCCCAGATTGGTGTAATTGTTGATGATCGTCTCGGTATCCGAATAACGGATGCCGGCGTCGCCGCGCAGTTCGTGCCCGCCGATCGTCAGCTTGAACGACGTCTCCAGGAACGCCGACGTGACGCGCTCCTCGGCCTCATAGGTGGCGTTGAGCTGGCGCGTCGCCTTGCGGTTGGCGTCGTTCGCGCCCAGCGTGCCCATCACGAAATCGCGCGAGAAGGTCGCGAAATTGGACGGATAACCCGAATTGCCGCCGTTGTTCAGGGTACCGTACTGCAGGAACGGGTCCATATACTGGAACACGCCATTACCGCTGGAGGCGAAGGTGCCGCCGTTCGGCAACGTCGCCGCGCGCGCGATCGAGGAGCCGTCCTGCGCGGTCCGGCTCTTAAGGCTGGAGACGTAGCTGCCGCCGACCTTGAACGCCATGCTGCTGTCGCCGGTATCGACCACCGTCCAGTCGAGCACCGAACGCAGGCTCTTTACCGTATCGTCCTCGCGCTGGATCGAGAAACCGAGCGTCGGATCGCGGAAATTGGCGGGATCGGTGAACGACGTCGGAGAGGTGATCGTCGGATAGGAAACGTTGACGGTCGGATCGTAGGTCGTCGTAATGCCGTAGATGTTCGCGACGATGCGGTTGCCCGACTGCCATGCGCGGCTCTTGGAGATGCTGCCTTGCGCCTGCAACGTCACGCGGTCGCTGAAATCATATCTCGCGCGCGCCACGCCGTACGAGAACTTCGTCTCGAAATCGCGGAAGAAGCTTTCGCCGATGATGCTGGTGTTGCCGAACGTGCCGTACAGATTGTTGTACTGGTCGATCTTGACGTCGAGCGGGATGATCCCGGAGTTCGTGCCCGTCCCCGGGATCGCCGTCGTGCCCGGCGCAGTGCGCGAGTTACGCACCGGCACGCCGAACGTGAACTCGTCCATCTGGTCGGTCAGCTTGGAATAGATGCCGTCGACGCTCGCCTCGAACCGGTCGCTTTTATATTGCACCGAGCCGACGAAGCCCATCCGCTCGCGCTCGGTGTTCGAGGTGTACACGCGATAGAAGCGCGGCAACAGCGCATTGGCGACCTGCGCGCGCGTCAGATTGCCGAGATTGGCGAGCGGGCTATCGAGGTTCAGCTCGAACTGGAAGGGGCCGCTCGTGTTCGATGGCACCGAGCCATAATAGGGACGGCGACCGAGCGCCGACGAATTATAGCCGCCGGTCGACTGGAAACCCGAGCGTTCGTTGACGGTCTTGGCATAAGCAGCGCCGAACAGGACGCCGAAATTGCCCCAGTGATCGCTGACGATCAACGAGCCGCGCGGCCGCCACTTTTCCGACTGATCGTTGTAGCTGTATTGCGCGGTGTAGCGGAACACCCGCTCCTTGCTGTCGAACGGGCGCGGCGTCTGCAGATCGACGTTGCCGCCGATCCCGCCCTCTTCGAGATTGGCGAGCGGCGACTTGTACACGTCGACGCGCCCGAACAGCTCCGAGGGGAAGACGTCGTAGTTGAACGCGCGGCTCGAACTGCCGACGCTGCCCGCCGAGGTGGTGCGCACCGGCGCGCCGTTGAGCGTCGTCACCACGAAGTCGGAACTGAGCCCGCGGATCGCCACCCGCTGGCCTTCGTTGGTCCCTGCCCCGCCATCGCGGCTGAGGATCACGCCCGGAATGCGCTGCATCGAATCGGCGACGTTCGCCTCGGGAAACTTGCCGATGTCCTCGGCGACGATCGAATCGCGGATGCCGACCGCCTCGCGCTTCAGCTCGAGGCCCTCGGCAAGGCTGCGGCGGAAGCCGGTGACGACGATGTCCTCGCCCGCCGCATCAGCCGCCGCCTGGGGATCGGCAGCGGATGTCGCCGCCGGATCGGCCAGTGCAGTCTGCGCCGCGGCGGGCGCCGCGACCAGCGCCAATGCGATGGCATGCGCCGACGCCATGCCGATGAACAACGACCTGCCCACGATAACCCCTCCTGTTGCGCCGCTGTGCGCGGCTTGCTGATCGGGTTATCATACAACTTAGCGATCGCGTCAATGCGCTTGCATCATCCGTCGCGCGACAGCCCGGTCGCCTCGCTCAGCTCGGTATGGCGGCTGAGGCTTTCCTGCATGTGATGCCGCGCGGCGTCGCGCGCGCCCGCCGGATTCATCCGCACGATCGCGTCGACGATCGCCTCATGCTCGGCGCGAACCTTCTCGACATAGGCACGCTGCGCCTCGGCCGGCTGGTCGCGCAGGTACAGATTACGCGGCGGCACCAGCCGCACGCCCAGAAAGTCGATCAGCTTGACGAACGTCTCGTTCTGCGTCGCGCGCGCGATCGCGGTGTGGAAACGCGTGTCCGCCGCCGCCGACGCGACCGGATCGTCGGCGACCTCGGCCATGTCGCGAAGCGCCGCGCGCATCGCGGAAATGTCGGTCAGCGTGCGGCGCGCCGCGGCAAAGGCCGCCATTTCCGCCTCCACCGACAGCCGCACCTCGAGCAGCCGGATCACATCGGCAAGCTCGCTCATGTCCTGCCGGGTGATCTGGAACGCCTGGTAGCGCGCATCGTCGGACACGAACACGCCCGACCCCTGCCGCGCGACCGCCATGCCATGCGCTTCCAGCCGCGCGACCGCCTCGCGCACCACCGTGCGGCTGACCTTCTCGTCCTCGGCGATCTCCTTCTGCGTCGGCAGGCGGGCGCCGGGCGGCATTTCGCCCGAACGGATCCGCGCCTCCAGCTTCACGTACAAGGCATCGGCCAGCGACATGGTCTTGGTCATTCCCGCTCTATATCAAGAACGCGCGCCGAGCCCCACCGGCAAAGCGCCGCCTTGGCAAAATTGATATGATCGTTTAGGTTATCCTACAACATTGAAAAGACGGGAGGGTAGCGATGACGGGCCGGCGAACGGGCATAGCGGCGGCATTGTGGCTGCTCACAGGCGCTTCCGCCGGCGCGCAACAGGCGTCCGCGCCACCGCTGCCGGTCGTCTCGCCGCTTCCGCCGCCGCCCGACCGTGCGCCGCGCGCGGTCGCGCTGCTCGCCGACTATCGCTATGACGATCTCCTCTGGGAGAACGATCGCACCGCGCACCGCATCTACGGCCATGCGCTGGAGGCGGCCGAGCCGCCGTCGGGTTCGGGGATCGACAGCTGGGGCAAGAACGTCCGCTGGCCGTTCGCCGACCGCCAGCTGCGCACCGGCGACCAGCACGCCTATCACGGCGAGGGCATCGACTTCTACAATGTCGGCACCACCCGCGGCGCGGGCGGGCTGGGCATCTGGCACGACAACAAATTGTGGACCTCGCGCAACTTCGTCCGCCACCGCATCCTCGCCAGCGGCGGCGACCGCGCCGACTTCACCGTCGATTACGCGCCCTGGCCGGTCGATGTGGTGCGCAAGGTATGGGAGACGCGCCGCTTCACGCTGCCGCTCGGCACACAGTTCACGCGCATGGTCTCGACGCTCTCCTCCGACCGCCCCGAGCCGTTGCTGGTCGGGATCGGGATCGGCAAGCGCACCACCGGGCAGGGCGCGGGCGAGCTGACCGTTGATCGCGCACGCGGGCTGCTGTCGTGGTGGGGGCCGGAGGATCCCGGTCACGGGCGGATCGCAATCGCGATCCGCGTCGACCCGCGGATGATCGCCGAGATGCGCGCCGATGCCGACAACCAGCTGGTGCTGCTCCGCGTCACGCCCGGCACGCCGTTCGTCTATTATTCGGGCTCGGCATGGAACCACGGCGAGGGCGGCTTCCGCACGCGCGCGCAATGGGACGAGTACGCGAAGGGCGCCGCGCTCGACTTCACGGTACCGACGGCAGGGAAATGACGATGCAGGTGGATCGACGCGCGGTGCTGGCCGGCGGACTGACGGCAGCCGGTCTGGCGACGACCAACGCGACGGCGCAGACGCAGCCGGCGGAGACGCCGCTCCCCGACGGCGCGACCGACCGCGCCGACGCGCTCGCGCTGTTGCGCCGGATGGCGGAGCCGGTGCTCGGCCGCATGGCGCGCGGTCGGCTCCATGCCGAATGGACGCCCGAACTCAGCCCGACATGGGACGGCCGCAATCCCGGCGTCGCCTATCTCGAAGCATTCGGGCGGTTGATCGACGGCATCGCGCCGTGGCTCGCGTTGCCCGACGACGCCAGCGCCGAAGGAAAGCTCCGCGCCCGGCTGCGCGCGCAGGCGCTGGAGAGCTACACCCATTCGGTCGACCCGAAGAGCCCCGATTACCTGCTGTGGCGCGGCCACGGGCAGGCGCTGGTCGACTCGGCCTATTTCACCAGCGCGCTGTTGCGTGCGCCCGACGCCTTGTGGAAGCCGCTCGACGCCAAGACCAAGGCGCGGATCGTCGAGGAGATCAAGGGCCTGCGCCGCATCTCCCCGCCCTATCAGAACTGGCTGCTGTTCGCGGCGATGAACGAGGCGTTCCTGTTCGCGATCGGCGAGGACTGGGATCCGATGCGCGTCGACCTGACGGTCAAGAAGATGCTCGAATGGTATGTCGGCGACGGCTGGTACGGCGACGGCGCGCGCTTCCACTACGATTATTACAACAGCTACGTCATCCACCCGATGCTGGTGCAGATCCTCGCCACGCTCGCCGCCGGCAAGCCCAGCTTCAACAATCTCCGCCCCGCCGAGGAACTGGCGCGCGCGGTGAAACGCGAGCAGCGCTATGCCGAGCATCTCGAGCGGATGATCGCTCCCGGTGGCAGCTATGCCGCGATCGGCCGCTCGCTCACCTATCGCACCGCGGTCCACCAGCCGCTCGGGCATCTGGCGTGGCGCGGGCAATTGCCCGACAGCTTGCCGCCGGGGCAGGTGCGGGCGGCGACGATGGCGGCGCAGCGGCGCGTGTTCGCCGATCCCAGCAACTTCAACGCCGACGGCTTCCTGACGATCGGCTTCGCGCGGCACCAGCCGACGCTGGGCGACATCTATTCCAACGCCGGCAGCATGTATATCGCCTCGGAAAGCCTGATCGCGCTCGGCCTGCCCGCCGACCACCCCTATTGGACCGCCCCGCCCCAGCCGTGGACGATGCGCCGCGCCTTCGCCGGGCAGGACTTCCGCAAGGATTACGCGGTCGATTACTGACGGCGGTCATCAAAGCCCCTCCCCTTCAGGGGAGGGGTTGGGGTGGGGCCTTTCCCCGAGATTCGAACTCTCAATATTCCCCACCCCCCGCCCCCTCCCCTGAAGGGGAAGGGTGAAGTCATTTTTCCTAACCCTTCTCTAATCCCCCGCCGCCGTCATCACCGGCCGCGTCTCGCCGTCCAGCTCGGTCAGCTCGCGCTCGACCGCGATCGTGTCGCCCAGATCGCGCATAGCGTACAGCTTGCCGCGCGCCTTCTCGAACGGGCGGTGCAGCACCATCGTCAGCCTCCCCTCGAAGGTGCGGAACAGCATCCCGTGCCCGCTGTCGCCGCGCACCAGCGGCGGCAATTGCTCCCACGGCCCGGCGATCGTCCCGCTCGTCGACCGCGCGAGCGACTGGACATAGCCGCGCCGGTCGTAGCTCGACCACAGCATCAGCAACCTGCCGGTGCGCGTCCGGAACAGCTCCGGCCCGTCGGTGACGTTGCCGCCCTTCACATCGGCGGGATCGGCGCGCTTGACCCACGGTGCCGCGGAGGCGCGGAACAGCAGCCGCGGCGGCCCCGCGGCGGCGAGCGTGTCGTCGAGCGGCACCGCCTCGATCGTCCCGTCGCCGACCTGCACCCATTCGTGCGCATAGACCAGCCACGGCTTGCCTTTGGGATCGACGTACAGCGAACCGTCCAGCGTCATCCGCGCCGCATCGACGATCGGCGCCCCGCCCCGCTCCAGCCGGTACGGTCCGCCGAGCATCGCCGACGAGGCGAGCAGCGTCGAGCGCCGCACCGGCGCACGCCCATTCTCCTTCGGCAGCTTCAGCGCGTCATTGTAGAAGGTCGAGAACAGATACCATCGCCCCTTCCAGCGATGCACCTCCGGCGCCCATGCCCCGTCGTTCGCCCAGCTGTCCGCCGGCAGCGTGAAAACCATCACCGGCCGCTGCCAATGCTTCAGGTCGCGGCTGCGATAGGCCATGATCCCCAGCCGCCCGTCGCCCGTCAGCTGCTTCTCGTTGCGCGTGAACAGCCAATAAGTACGCGTGGCGCGGTCGGCGACGATCCAGGGATCGTGCAGCGGCATGTCCGGCAGCAGCAGCGGCGCGTCGGGCGCCCGCGACGCCGCGGCGGTGGCGAGCGGCACGGCGACGGAGGCGAGCGCCGCCACGAGGGCGCCGCGCAGCGCGGCGGCGAGGATGGTCATGCGTCTCTCTCCCGGTTATGTCTGACAATAACCGGGTGCGAGATTGGGTCAAGCCGCAGGGACAGCGTCCGCCCGTCGCTCGCGCGCCGGATTGCCCGCGACGGTGGCGCCCGCGCGCACGTCGCGCGTCACCACGCTGCCCGCACCGATGATCGCATCGTCGCCGACCGTGACGCCGGGCAGGATCAGCGCGCCGCCGCCGATCCACACGTTGCGCCCGATCACGATCGGTCGTCCCCACTCCGCGCCGGTCGCGCGCGCCGCCGGGTCGCGGGGATGGTCGGCGGTCAGGATCTGCACCCCCGGCCCGATCTGCGTCCCCGCGCCAATCGTCACCGCCACCACGTCGAGGATGATGCAGCCGTAATTGAGGAACACGCCGTCCCCGAGGCGGATGTTATAGCCATAGTCGCAGTGGAACGGCGGCCGAATCACCGCTCCCTCCCCCACCGCCGCGAGCCGCTCGCGCAGGATCGCGCGCCGTGCGTCCGCCGATTGCGCCGCCGCGCCGTTGTAGCGCTCCATCCACACCAGCGCCGCCTGATGATCGGCGATCAGCTCGGCATCGCCCGCATGATAGGGCTCGCCGGCCAGCATCTTCTGCTTTTCGCTACGCTCGGTCATGGCGGTCAGTCCCGTGCCGTCAACGGCACCGACGAGCGTCCGGGAGCGCGCCCTTCTCCACCCGCCACCGCGTGCCGCGTCGCGTGAAGGTGGCGCAGGATCAGCGCCAGATCCGCCTCGCTCAGCCCCGACGCCGGGTCGATCACGATCCCGGCCGGCAGCGGTTCGACCCACGCCGCGAGGCGGTTGCACGCAGCGCCGAGCGCCGGGTCGGCGGAATCATCGAAAGCAGCCATGACCGCGCTTATGCCGCGCGCGCCGCGATCGACCAAGCCTCAGCGCAGCGTCAGCTCGACCACCTGATCCCAGCGCTCGCCGAGCGGCGGAAGTCCGGAAAGCTCGGTGGTCGCGCCGCGCCGCGCGACCGCGACCCGCGCCCCCCCGTCCAGCAGCCGCGCCGCGGCGACCGGCGCCGTCAGCGGCAGCGCGACGCGCCCGTCATGCGCGCGCAGCAGGTGGACGTACACCGTCTTGCCCTTCTGCGTGGTGACACCCCAGTCGCCCGGCGCCACCGGCCCGCCGCGCGTGCCGTAGATGCTGGCGCCGTTCACCTTCAGCCAGTCGCCGATCGTGTGGAAGGTGGCGAGATTCTCCGGCTGGATCTCGCCATTGGGCATCGGCCCGGTATTGAGCAGGAAATTGGCATTGCGCCCCGCCGCCCCGACCAGCGTCTGCACCAAGGTCTTGGGCGACTTGTACTGATCGTCGGTCAGGTTGAACCCCCAGCTGCCGTTCATCGTCTCGGCGGTTTCCAGCGGCAGCCGGCCGATCGTCGCGGTGCCGCTGAACCCGGTCTTGTTCTCGCCGGGCAGGTCACGCTCGAAGGTCTGGTAATCCTCGCCCGCGAACGGGGCGTGATGGTGGTTGTTGACGATCAGCGCGCCGGGCTGAAGCTGGTGGATCAGCTTGTAGGTACGCTCCAGCCGCCAGCGGTCGCGCAGCGGCGTCTTCTCCTGGTCCCACCAGCCGTCGAACCAGATCCCGCCGATCGGCCCATATTGCGTCAGCAACTCGCGCAGCTGCGCGTCCTGATAATCGAGGTAACGGTCCCAATTGCCCGCCTCCGGCCGACCTGCCGAATGGCCGGTGCGCCCGCGCGGGAAGTAATCGGGGTGGTGCCAGTCGAGCTGCGAATAATAGAAGAACAGCTTGACGCCCTGGCGCCGGCACGCCGCCGCCAGCTCGCCGATCGGATCGCGTCCGAACGGTGTCGCCTTCACGACATTGTACGGCGACACCTTGCTGTCGAACATCGCGAAGCCGTCGTGATGCTTGCTGGTGATGACGATATAGCGCGCGCCGGCGTCCTTGAACGAGCGAACCCAGCCATCGGCATCGAACTTCTGCGGGTAGAAGAACTTGGCGAGCCGCTCGTATTTGGCCGCCGGGATCTTGTTGTCCTGCATGATCCATTCGGCGCCGCCCGACGATCCGGTCCCGCCCAGCTCGCTGTACAGGCCCCAGTGGAGGAAGATGCCGAACTTGGCGTCCTGAAACCATTCGCGCGCGGCGAGATTGGCCGGGGCCGGCGTGTAGGTTTCCGCCGCCTGCGCCATTGCGGGCGGCACCGTGAGCGTTGCCGCCCCGGCCAAAGTGAGCGCCTGCCACCAGCGACGTCGTGCGCACTTCATCCCACTCTCCCCCTTTGTCTTTCCAACAGGATGCCGCGGAAGCGCGCCCCTGTCACCCTCCCCGTCGGCCCGCGAAATACGTCCGAAGCCGCGCCGCCTCCTCCGGCGTGATCGCCATCACCGTGCCGTGCTTGGGCGCGGTGAAATTGGTGGTCTTCATCGTCGAGCCCGGATCGTTGAACCGCCCGATGTTGCGGAAGGTCTTGAAGTCGGTCGTCTCGGCGAACCCCATATTGTTCGGCTTCGCCCCGAACACGTCGTACATCAGCACATAGGTGTTGGTGCCATAGCGCTTCCATAGGTTCGGCGCCTCGGCCGCGACCGTCTCGGGATCGATCTTCTGCGCGTCGTAGACATAGCCGCCGTCGATCCGCCGCGACACCGCCTGGCGGATGCTGCCGGGCTGCTCGTGCGCGACATAGAACATGTGATAGCGATCGCCGACCTTGGTGATGTCGGCGTCGATCGTGTTCACCGCCGGGCGCGGATAGTGCAGAATCTGCTTCGGCTCGGTGGTCAGCGTCGTGAAGGCGGGATCGGCGAGCGACTGCACCATGAAGTTCGGCCCGTTGCCGATCCGGGTGGTGAAATAGACCATCATCCGTCGCCGCGCCGGGTTCCAGATCGTCTCCGGTGCCCAGGCATTGCCCGCCTGCGCGAAGGCCGGGAACAAGGCGCTGACGTTCACCTTGGCCAGCGTCCAGTGCAGCAGGTCGTGGCTCTTCATCAGGATCAGGTTGCGGTTGTTGCCCCAGCCATACTCCTTCTCCGGCCGCTCCCAGTCGGTCGCGCGCAGCCCCTCGCGCTTGGCGAAGATGTGCAGGTCGGTCATCGACATATAGAAATCGCCATCGGGCCCGCGCATGATGTGCGGATCGCGGATGCCCTTCTGGTCGGCGACCGCGCGCCCCGACAGCACCGGCGCGCCGTCGTTAACGTCGGTGAAGGTATAGCCGTCCGCCGAGGTCGCGAAATGCAGCGAGTGCGTCTCGTCCTTGAAATAGGCGAGCAGATAGGCCGAGCGCGCCGCCGCGGCGACCTCCGGCGCGGGATAGGCGGCAAGCGCCGGGACGACCGCCAGCTGCCGCACGGCCGGTGCGGCCTCCTGCGCGATCGACGGCGGGGACGACACCGTTGTGCCGAGCGCCAGCACCATGGTCGTTGCTGTCAAGAACGCCTTCATACCCTCTCCCCTGCCAGCGACACCCGCCGATCAAGGGCGACCTAAATACTCCGACAAGAGGATGCAACGATTACAAAACGTTGCGCCGCCGACGACTGGACCCGTTTTGCGCGCGTACCTGTAAATTAACGCTTTTCCTCCATGTGAGTGTGCGACCGCCGCGCAGGCGTCCAGCAAAGCAACAGGAAATTGGAAGCGTCTTATGCCGGGTCTGGCAGCAAGGATTCGTGATCTCAGCCTTTCTGCGAAGGTGACGTGGCTCATCGCGCTGTCGCTCTGTCTGCTCTCGCTGGTGACGGCGGGCGTCACCGCCACCGTGCTGGCCGTCAACGCCGAGCGGAGCGCGACCGAACGCCAGGAAGCGAACATGCGCGTCGCATGGAGCGTGCTCCAGCGTCACGGCCGCTCCGCCACGGTCAACGGCGACCAACTGTCGATCGACGGACACGTCCTCAACGGCGACCACAGCGCGGTCGATCGCGTCAAGCAACTGGTCGGCGGCACCGCGACGATCTTCCGCGGCGACACCCGCATCGCCACCAACGTCAAGAACAAGGACGGCAGCCGCGCGACCGGCACCAAGCTGACCAGCGACGCGGTGCGCGAGACCGTGCTGCGCGACGGCCGCAACTATCGCGGGCGCGCCGACATCCTCGGCACCAATTATTTTACCGCCTATGATCCGATCAAGGATGCGAACGGCGCCGTGGTCGGCATCCTGTACGTCGGCATCCCGGCCGCCGACTTCCTCGCCAGCGTCCACGAGGTCCAGCGCAGCATCGCGATCGTCGCGGTGCTGGTGACGCTCTGCGCGGCAATCGCCTGTCTGGCGGTGACGCGCAGGATGTTCCGCCCGCTCGGCGAGATGCGCAGCGCGATGACCGAGCTGGCCGGTGGCCGCCTGGACGTCGCGGTGCCGGGCACCGACCGTCGCGACGAGATCGGCGCGATGGCCAGGGCGCTGGTCGTGTTCCGCGACGCCGGCGAGGCCAAGGCCCGCGCCGACGCCGAACAGCGGCAGGTGGTCGACACGCTCGCGCAGCAGCTTGCCGCGCTCGCCGACGGACGCCTCACCCAGCGGCTCGGCCAGACGCTGCCCGCCAGCTATGCCGCGCTCGCGCGCGATTTCGACCGCGCGCTGTCGTCGATCCACGATGCCGTGCTGGGGATCAACACCGGCAGCGAGACCGTCTATCGCTTCACCGCCGAGCTGACGCAGGCGTCCGACGATCTGTCGGGTCGCACCGAGCAGCAGGCGGCGAGCCTCGAGGAAACCGCCGCGGCGATGAGCGCGATCGCCGACACGGTGAACAGCGCCGCGACCGGCGCCGCGGGCGCGCAGGAGGCGATGCACCGCGTCCATGGCGAGGCGCGCGACGGCGCGCAGGTGGTGCGCGCGGCGGTGGCGGCGATGGGCCGGCTGGAGCAGGCGTCGAACGAGATTTCGGAGATCATCGCGGTGATCGACGGCATCGCCTTCCAGACCAATTTGCTCGCGCTCAACGCCGGCGTCGAGGCGGCGCGCGCCGGCGACGCCGGCAAGGGTTTCGCGGTGGTCGCCAGCGAAGTGCGCGCGCTCGCCGGGCGCTGCTCCGACGCGGCCACCGACGTGCGCCAGCGGATCGTGCTGAGCAGCCAGCAGGTCGAAGAGGGCGTGCGGCTGGTCAACGACACCGGCAGCGCGCTGGAGCGGATCACCGACCAGATCGGCGCGATCACCGCGCAGGTGTCCGACATCGCCGCCAACGCCTCCGCGCAGGCCGAGGGCCTGCGGCAGATCGACATCGCGCTGGCGCAGATCGACGGCACGACGCAGCAGAATGCCGCGATGGTCGAGGAAGTCACCGCGGTGACCCGCAAGCTCGAGGCGCAGGCCGGCGCGCTCGGCGACCAGATCGCACGGTTCGACGTCGGCACCGCGACGCGGAGTGCCGCGCCGCTCGCGCGCGCGGCGTGACGGCCGCGGCGCGGCGCGGCGCGGCCCGAAGTTGCGAAGATGGGCCGCTGACGGAAATAAGTGCGCCAGCGCTGGCCCTTGCAACAAATCGGGTCAGTGAATTCGCGGCCGAGGATGGTCATCGCCGCTGCCGTTCGTCTACCACGACCGCAGCGGCGGATCGGATCGCGATGCCGATCCGACTGCCGAACGCAGGGGAGCGGGCGCGTGGGAAGTGTTGATCCAATATGGCGGACGGTTTGCTGTCTCGTCGCGCTGGGCTCGATCGCGGTGGGGGCCCAGGCCGGGGCGCAGACCGCTGCCGCCACCCCGCCGATGGGCTGGAATCCCTACAACGCCTTCGACCTGAATTACGGCGAGGCGGACGTGATGGCGCAGGCCGATCTGCTCCTGTCATCGGGGCTCGCGCGGCTCGGCTACGATCATGTCAACATCGATGACGGCTGGTGGCTGCGCCGCGAGGGCGGTACGATCCGCGTCCGCACCACCATCTACCCGTCCGCCGCGCTGCCCGACGGCACCACCAGCCTGCGCCCGTTCGTCGATCGCCTCCACGCGATGGGGCTGAAGGCGGGCATCTACACCGATATCGGGCGCAACACCTGCTCGCAGCGCTGGCGTCCGCACACCCCCAACCTCCCCGAAGGCACGGTACGGCAACGCGAGGTCGGCACCTACGGCCACCACACGCAGGACGCCGCGTTGCTGTTCGCCACATGGGGGTTCGACTTCATCAAGGTCGATGCCTGCGGCATCGCCGATTACACCCCCGACCTGCCCGAGGTGAAGGACGGGACGTACCGCGCCTTCGCGCCGCTGATCGTGCGCGAACGACCCGCCCGGTCGGACGCGGCCGGGCTGGCGCGCGAATATGCCAGCTTCGCCGCCGCGGTGCGCCGCGCCGCGCCGGGGCGGACGCCGCTGGTGTCGATCTGCGCGTGGGGACAGGCCGACGTCAACGACTGGGCACAGCGCTACGGGCAGATGTCGCGCACCAGCTTCGACATCTCCCCGACGTGGGAGGCGATGCTGTTCAACTTCGACAGCGCCGCCTCGCGCGCATTGTTTGCCGGGCCGGGGCATTGGAACGATCCCGACATGCTGGAGGTCGGCAACGGCGCGTTCGACGGCGATCACCTCACCGCGGCGCGCGCGCACATGAGCCTGTGGGCGGTGCTCGCCGCGCCGCTGATCCTCGGCAACGACCTGCGCCGCATGACCCCGGCGATCGCCGCGATCGTCGGCAACCGCGATGTGATCGCGATCGATCAGGATCCGGCGGGCAACCAGGGCGTGGTGGTCGCCAAAGACGGCAACGGCGAGATCGTCGCCAAGGCGCTGGCGACGCGCGGGCACAAGGCGGTCGCGCTCGTCAATCGCGGCATGACGCCGCTCACGCTGACGGTCGCGCTCGCCGACATCGGCCTGTCCCCGACGGCGGCGACCACGCTGCGCGACCTGTGGCGCGGCACGTCGCGCGCCGTGGACGACGGTCGCATCGCGGTGACGCTCGCCCCGCAGGAAACCGCGCTGCTGCGGATCGAGGGGCAGCCGCTCGACGGCGCGGTCGACCTGCCCGCCGACATACCGGCGCGGTTCGATGTCGCGGACAAAGGGTACAAGGCCCCGGACCGCACCCCGGCAAGGCAATGGGTGCTCGCGCAGATCGGCTACCGCCCCTATGGCGAGCCGCTGCTGCTCGACGGGGTGCAGGATCGGACCGGGCTCGGCGTCGCGGCCGGCACGCGCATCCGGCTCAATCTCGACGGGCAATATGACCGCATCTCACTCGATACCCGCATGCCGGGCGCGGGCACCGGGCGCTACGTTGTCCGCGTCGACGGGCGCGTGCTGGCGGAAGGTATCGCTTCGGACAAGCCGCACCCGCTGTCGCTCCACGTCCGCGGTGCGCACCAGCTCGAACTCGTCGCGCCCGCCGCCGCAAACGGCGTCACGTCCTTCGCTTGGCATCGCGTGCGGCTGACGCGGCGCTGACGAGACGCTGGAGCGACGGCCGCACGCGCAGGAAGGCGGCATAGCCGCAATCGAGTAGCGCCAGCACCCTGCGATGTCGCGCCGCCAGACCCAACGGGCGCAGCAGCGGAATCGCGCGCCACATCGCCGCGAAGGCCGCCGCGCCGGACAGCAGCGGCCCGCCGTCCTCGCGCGCATGGAAGCGCGCCAGCAGCGCCGCGCGATCGGTCGGGCACGCCGCGTGCGTCACGTCGACGAACGTGATCCGCCCCCGCGTATCGAGCCGCCGCATCAGCGCGATCTCGCGCCGGCACAGCGGACATCCGCCGTCGTGCCAGACCGTGACGCGGCTCATCCCGCCCGCTGCGGATTGGCGCGCCGGATGCGATCGGCGAGCACGGTCGCGAACGCCACCCAGGCGACGAACGGCACCGACAGCGCCGCGGCGGGTCGATCGACCTTCGCGGCGGTGACCGCCAGCGCCGCGCCGGAGGCCACCATCGCGCCCGAGGCGACCGTGCTCGCCTCCAGCCGCTTGCGGCGGAAGAACAATTCGGTCCAGCCGCCGATCATCGCGCTATTGGCCAGCCACAGGCCGACCGCAGCATTGCGCGCCGCCCCCGACGGGCGCCGCAGCAGCCGGTATCCGCCGACCGCCAGCCCGGTCTCCAGCACCGGCCACACCGCGCCGAACGCGGCATCGGGGGGCGTGAAGCCGGGCTTGTCGAGCCGGCGATACCAGCGCCGGATGCCCGGATGCGACCGGTCGGGCGCGTTGCGGCGACCAATCAACGCGCTCGCGCCCAGTGTCAGCGCGACCACGCCCAGCGCAGCGGGCGCGGACAGGCCCTGCGGACGCGCCGCCGGTCGCATCGCACCGTCGTACCGCGACAGGTCGGGGGTCGGATCGTCCCCGCCGCCCGACAGCGCGCCAGTGACCGCCATCACCGCCGGCCGGCTCGCCACCGCCAACGCCGCATGCAACGCACGGATGCCGAGCCGGCTGTGCGGGTTCGCCATCCGCGCCGCGAAGCCCGGGATCGCCTGCGCCTTCTCTACCATCGGCCGCAGCTGCCGGTCATAGCCCTGGAACGCCGCGGCCAGATCGGCGGTGCGGATCAGCTCGCCCGCCAGCACGCGCGCGCCGGTCACCGCCAGCGTCGTGCCGACCCCGCCCATCGGCGTCACGCACCACGCGGCGTCGCCGCACAGCACCACCCGCCCCATCGACCAGCGCGGCATCCGCACCTGCCGCAGCACGTCGAAGTAGAAATCGTCGGTCGCCTCCATCGCCGCGAGCACGCGCGGCGCCTGCCAGCCGGCATCGGCGAACGTCTCGCGCAGCCACGCTTTCTGACGCGCGACGTCCCAGTCCTGCTCGCCCGCGGGCGGCCTCTGTACCGCCAGCATCGCGCGCGTCGTGCCGTGGCGATCGGGGCGCAGCGACACGCTGCGGCCACCGGTCGCATGATACCAGCGCCACAGCCGATCGTCGTCGGCCCGCCGCGGGATCGTGAAATAGGCCATCGACAGGTTCATGAAGCGCGGCTGGTTTTCGCCGGGGAAGATCAGCGCGCGCGTCGCGGACCCGACGCCCTCGGCGACGATCACCGCATCGAACCGCTCGGTCGCGCCGCCCGCGAAGGTCACCGCCGCGCCGTCCGCCCGCTCCTCGATCGCGGTGACATGATCGCCGAAGCGGAAACGGGCATGATCGCGCGCGGCGTCGAACAGCAGCCGCGCGAGGTCGCCGCGCAGAATCTCCATCTCGGCGGTCGGACCGTCCGGGCCGGTATCGGCGGTCAGGAACTGCGCCGCGATGCGCCCGTCCTCGTCGATCCACGCGGTGCCTTCCTCGCCGGTGCCCGCTGCCAGCGCGGCATCCTCCAGCCCCATCGCGCGCAGCACCGTCCGCCCGACCCCGCGCACGTCGACATTCTGCCCGCCGTCGCGGAACGCCGGGGCGCGCTCGACGACCGTCACGTCGAACCCTGCACGCCCCAGCCACCACGCACAGCAAATGCCGGCGACGCTGGCGCCGGTAATCAGGATGTTCCTCGCCACGCTGCCACGCTCCTCTTCGCGAGGCACAACGTCGCAGCGGACGAAAGTTACCGGACGCGGCGCATCATTCCTGTAATGCCTGCATCGCGCCTCGCCAGTTCTCGGGAAGCGGGACCGGGCGATGTGTCGCGCGCGCGACGCAGACATGCGTGAACAACGCCTCCGCCGCGGCGTCCGCTGCGCCCGCGGCAAAGGCGCCGAGCCGGTAGGTGACGCTCGACGTCCCGAGCCGCGCGATCGCCAGACCGATCTCGACCGGCTCCGGATAGGAAAGTGGCCGCGCGTAGCGGCACCCGGTTTCCACCACCAGCGCGATCGGATCGCCCGTCGCGATGTCGAGCAACCCGGCGCCAATCAGCCAGTTGTTCACCGCGGTGTCGAACCAATGGTAATAGATGGCATTGTTGACGTGGCCGTAGGCGTCATTGTCGCTCCAGCGCGTGACGATCGGCTGCCACCAATGATAGGCGCTGCGGGGGCGCAGGGGGTCGCGGGCCATGTCCTCTCCTTGCGCGGTGTCGTGTGCGTCGGCGTATCATGTCACGGAACGCCGCGCCGATCGACCCGCGCCGCGCGCTAATGCTTCATCTCGTTTTTGACCTGCGCATGGGCGAGCAGCGCGAACAGCCCGGTGCCACCGACGATGTTGCCGAGCAGCGCCGGCAGCACGAACCCGCCCAGCGCCCAGCCGGCGCTCGCCTGCCCCGCCCACACCAGCAGGAACGCCTCCGACGCCCCCGCGACGACGTGCGCGAACCCGCCGAGCGAGATCGCGTAGGTGACCGCGAAGACGATCCAGAAGTCGCCGCTGTTCACCGCCGAGCGGATCCACGCAATCGACGCGATCAGGAACCCGGCGGGGATCGCCTGCATCAGCGTGTCGAGCCGCCCCCGCTCCAGCAGCTTTTCCGAGACGGTCACCATCCCGGCCAGCGTGTCCGCCGGCTGGAGATGCGCATGGACCGCGAGCGCGGTCGCAATCAGCGCGCCGAGCATGTTGGCGACGAAGATCACGCTCCACAACCGCAGCAGCGCCAGCAGGTTGCGTGCGGTCGGCGCGCGCACCACCGGCAGCACCGCCACCGCGGTATGTTCGGTGAACAGCTGCAGCCGGCCGAGGATCACGATCAGGAACCCGGCCGGATAGCCGAGCGCGACCACCGCCTCCGCCCAGTCCGCAGCCGGCAGGTAATGCCGCAGCGCGCCGCTGACCCACAAGGAGGCCATGATCGCGATCCCGGCCGCGAAGCCGGACCAGAACAGCGATGCGACCGGGCGCGCCAGTTCGTCCTCGCCCTGTTCGGCGACCGCGGCATGGACGACGCGCGCCGCGGGGGCACTGCGCTCCTCGGCTTCCGCCTGCTCTTCACCCTGTTCGTCGTGCCGATCGGACATCCCAGCCTCCACCGCCGCCAACGTTCGGCCGGCGCGGATCGCTCAACACCTCGCCGATGATTTTACCCGGCGGTGTCGGCGGTCACGACGCGCACACCCTCGTCCGTCATCCCGGACTTGATCCGGGATCCCGCTTTTACCGGCCGATGGTCGGAACAAGAAGAAGCGGGGTCCCGGATCAGTTCCGGGACGACGATGAAGAGAAACGATACGGTCAATCGGTCGGCCGAGCGGGCACAATCGCCCGAACGTCACTCGATCCCAAGCGCAAAGGCCGTCGCCTCCCTCGCTCGCCGCTTGACCGCGCCGCCGCCATCGGCATCGTGCGCCGACACGATTTCGCGAGGCATCAATGACTTACCCGATCGATCGACGCGCCGTGCTGGCGGGTGCCACCGCGGGCGGCATGGCCCTCGCCACCACCGGCACGCAGGCGCAGCCACGCGGCACCACGCCCGCGCCGGAAATCTACGAGCTGCGCACCTATCATCTCGTCAACGGCCCGATGCGCGCGCGGCTCGACGCCTATCTGCGCGACGCCTTCATCCCGGCGGCGCGGCGCGCGGGCTGCGGACCGATCGGCGTTTTCACCGTCAGCATCGGCCCGGCCAGCCCGAGCGTGCTGGTGCTGGTCCCGCACGCGACGCTCGCCGACTTCGCGGCGCTGTCCGCGCGGCTCGCCGCCGACCGCCAGCATGCGCAGGCCGGTGCGCCGTTCCTCGACGCGACGCCGGCCGCGCCGGGCTTCGCGTCGCTCGACGTCAAGCTGATGCGCGCCTTCCCGCACCTGCCGCGGATCGAGGTGCCGGCCACCGGGGCCGACCGGCTCTTCGAGCTACGGACCTATCACAGCCCGAGCGAGCGGACGGGCGCGACCAAGATCGCGATGTTCGACACCGGGGGCGAGATCGAGATCTTCCGCCGCACCGGGCTGACCCCGGTGTTCTTCGCACAGGATCTCACCGGCGAGCGGCTGCCCAGCCTGACCTATATGCTCACCTTCCCCGATCTGGCGACGCGCGAACGCAACTGGCGGACGTTCGGGTCGGACCCGGCGTGGAAGCGGCTGATCGCCATGCCCGGGCTGACCGATCCCGAGATCACCACCGGGATCGACAACCGCATCCTCGGCCCGACCGCCTATTCGCAGGTCTGACAGGCGGCCGGGGAGGACCGGACCCGTTAGATCGTCGCCCCGGACTTGATCCGGGGTCCCGCTTCTTCCTGTCGATCGCCGCACAGAAAGAAGCGGGATCCCGGATCAGGTCCGGGATGACGGGAGGAGGTTCACCCGCGTCCCGGGGCCAGACGCTGCGCCATCGCGCGCTCGACCGGGGTAAGGCCGGCGAGCGGATCGTCGTTGATGCGGCGCTTGGGAGTCGAAGCCGGCTTGGCAGTACCGAACAGGCTCAGGGTCGTGCGGGTCATGTTCATCCTTTTGGGCGATCGGCGCGCCATGCGCCGGGCATGGCAGGAACCGGAATGTTCGGGCTTGGTTCCACGCCCACACGCACAGGGAGCCGGTGATGGACAAGGACCGCTACGCACACGCGCTGGAGAAGGCGCAACTCGCGCTGGTCGAGGCGCAGCTCGCCGCGGTGCAGGCGGGCGAGCGCGTGGTGATCGTGCTGGAAGGTCGCGACAGCGCCGGCAAGGACGGGACGATCAAGCGGATCGTCGAGCATCTCTCGGTGCGCTACACCCGCGTCGTCGCGCTGCCCAAGCCATCCGACCGCGAGCGCACGCAATGGTATTTTCAGCGCTATGTCGCGCACCTGCCCGCCGCGGGCGAGATCGTGATCTTCAACCGCTCGTGGTACAATCGCGCCGGGGTCGAGGTGGTAATGGGCTTCTCGACCGCGGCCGAACAGGCCGAGTTCCTGCGCGATGCCCCCGATTTCGAGCGGATGCTGGTCGAAAGCGGCATCCGGCTGGTCAAGCTGTGGCTCGACATCGACAAGGACGAGCAGGAGGAACGGCTGAAGGCGCGCCGCACCGATCCGCTGAAACAGCTCAAGGTGTCGGACATGGACAAGGTCGCGCAGGCCAAGTGGGACGATTATTCCGCCGCGCGCGACACGATGCTGGTGCGCACCCATACCCCGCTCGCGCCCTGGTATTGCGTGCACGCCGACCACAAGAAGCCGGCGCGGATCGCGGTGCTGCGGCATCTCGTCCACCAGATCGCCCCGGCGCGGATCGCGCAGGAGGTGCCGGTCGCCGATCCGGCGGTGCTGTTCACGTTCGAGCGCGCCGCGCTGGAGGACGGACGGCTGGCGCGCTGATCGGATCGGCGGTAATTCCCGCGCGCATGGGCATCCTGTGCGTTCTCGGACTTCATCGCTGGACCGGCCGGTCGACCGCGCGTGCCGGCACCACCGTCTATCGCTGCGCGGCGTGCGGCGCGCGCCAGGTGCTCCATGACCACCGCACCCGGCGGCGCAAGCGCAGCTGGGCGGCGGTCGCGCTGGTGTTGTCCGGCGCGATCTGGTTCGTCGGCTACAATCTGGTCTTCCACGGCCGCACCCGCGTCCTCCACACCGCCTCCGCCGCGGCGCGCAAGGCGGAGGTCGTCGCCGGCCGCGGCCGCGCCGCGATCCACCGCGCGCAGGGCGACAGCGGCGCCTATATCGACGGCGACGACGGCGGAGAGCCGCAATAGGCCGGATCGACCGTCGGTCTTTCCGGGCAGGTAATCGTCATCACCTGTCCCACTTCCCTCGTTCGTCGCCCCGGACTTGATCCGGGGCCCCGCTTTTTGCGTCCCCGGCAGGAAGCGGGATCCCGGATCAGCTCCGGGATGACGGAGCTTCGATAAATATCCCTCCCTTCAATGCGACGCCGCCGCCGCCGCACCGATCCCTGTCTCGGCGCGGACGTGCTGCGCCAGATACCCGCCGCGATCGACTGCGGCCCGCCCGCTGCGATCGAGCAGCGACACCAGCCAGATCGTCACGAACGCCGCCGGCATCGAGAAGATCGCCGGTGACGAATAAGGGAAGATCGCGGCGGGATAGCCGAGGATCTTCTCCCACACCGCCGGCGACAGCACCGTCAGCACCACCGCCAGCACCAGCCCGAGCGTCCCGCCCGCGACCACGCCGCGCGTCGTGCAGCCCTTCCAAAACAGCGACAGCAGCAGCACCGGGAAATTGCCCGACGCCGCCACCGCAAACGCGAGGCTGACCATGAATGCGACGTTCTGCTTCTCGAAGATGATGCCGAGCAGGATCGCGACCACCGCCAGCACCAGCACAGTGCGCCGCGACACGCGCAGCTCGGCAGCGGGATCGGCCCGCCCCTTGCGCAGCACCGTCGCATACAGGTCGTGGCTGACCGCCGACGCACCGGACAGCGTCAACCCGGCGACCACCGCGAGGATCGTCGCGAACGCCACTGCCGAGATGAAGCCGAGGAACAAATTGCCGCCGACCGCATGCGCGAGATGGATCGCCGCCATGTTGCCGCCGCCGAGCAGCGCGCCGGCCGGATCGAGATAGCGCGACGCGGTCGCGACCAGCACGATCGCGCCGAAGCCGATGATGAAGGTCAGCAGGTAGAAATAGCCGATCCACCCCGTCGCCCACAGCACCGACTTCCGCGCCGCCTGCGCATCGGGCACCGTGAAGAAGCGCATCAGGATGTGCGGCAGCCCGGCGGTCCCGAACATCAGCGCGAGCCCGAACGACACCGCCGACACCGGGTCCTTGATGAAATTGCCCGGCCCCATGATCGAGCGGCCCTTGGCAGCCGCTTCCGCCGGATCGGCGCCGGCCGCGGCGGCGAGCCCGCTCTTGACCGCCACCGCGCGCGCGAACAGCGCCTCGAACGAGAAGCCGAACTGCCACAGCACCGCCGCCGCCATGAACGTCGCGCTCCCCAGCAGCAGCACCGCCTTGACGATCTGCACCCAGGTGGTCGCGGTCATGCCCCCGAACAGCACGTACAGCGTCATCAGCACGCCGACGATCACCACCGCATATTCGTAGCGCAGCCCGAACAGCAATTTGATGAGCTGTCCCGCGCCCACCATCTGCGCGATCAGGTAGAAAAGGACCACCGTCAGCGTGCTGATCGCGGCGAAACTGCGCACCGGGGTCTGCGCGAAGCGGAAACTGGCGACATCCGCGAACGTGTACCGGCCCAGATTGCGCAACCGTTCGGCCATCAGAAACAGGATGATCGGCCAGCCGACGAGAAATCCGATCGAATAGATCAGCCCGTCATAGCCGTCGGCGAAGATCTGCGCCGAGATGCCAAGGAACGACGCCGCCGACATGAAGTCGCCCGCGATCGCCAACCCGTTCTGAAACCCGGTGATTCCACCGCCGGCGGTGTAGAAGTCGCCGACCGTCCGCGTCCGCCGCGCCGCCCAGCGCGTGATGCCGAGCGTCAGCAGCGCGAACGCCGCGAACATCAGGATCGCGGTCCAGTTGGTCGCCTGCTGCACCGCCTCCCCCGCCAGCGCATCGGCAAAGGCCGGCGCGGGCGTCAGCATCGCGCCGAGCGCGAGCGCGGTCGCACGGCGCCTCACGCGTCATGCTCCACGCGCAGCGCGTCGACCAGCTGATCGAACCCACGCGCCGCCCGGCACACGTAGATGCCGGTCAGCACGATCGCGAGCACGATCACCACAAAGCCGGCGACGATCCCGATCGAGGTGACGCCGGCGCCGATCGGCCGCGCCAACAACGCCTTGTCGAACGCGATCAGCAGGATGAAGCTGAGATAGGCGACCAGCATCACCGCGGTCAGTGCCCAAGTGAAGCGTCCGCGCCGCCGCACCAGTTCCCGAAACCGTGAATCCGCCGCCACGCGCGCCGCTTCCGCGTCGTCCATCCGCCCCTCCCCTTGTTGCCGCTACCATGCAGCAATGCGGGCGGGGCGCAAGGGCGACGCGAGGGACCCACGTGATCTCAGGCGCGGGCGGTCGTTCGCGATGCGACAGGTCGCCGCCGCAAGTGCGCCCCGACGACGCCGAACCCGGCGATCATCATTGCCCAGGTCGCCGGCTCTGGCACGGCGCCGCTCGCCGGATCGGCGGACGTGATCGTGAACGTCCCGCTCCAGAAGCCGTGCGGCGTGGCTTCCGCATTGTAGGTATCAAGCAGTTCGAGACGGAGCAGGCCATCTTCGTTGAGCGAGAAGTCCATCCCCATTGCGATCAGGTCGGCGATTCCGTCGAAGCGTTGCTTCCCGTCCCCTTCGGTATGTTCGGCCGGGGTGTACCGCGCCCAGTAGAAGTCGCTGTCCCCGAACCATGCTTGCTGGTCCGAGAGCCAGCTCGGCTCGGTTGCCTCGACCGTCACCGAATAGGCGATCGCGGTGATGTGAGCGAAGGCGCCGATATCCTCCAGGATGAGGGTGTTGCCGTCGGCACCGCGCCCGCCGTACGCCGGCGCGCGATCGAGCGGAATGACGGTGGTGGCGGCGTGTGCCGACAGCGGGGCCAGCACGAGCGCCAAGGTGGCCGCGGCGGTTTTGAGGAAGGATGCCATGCCGAAAAATCCCTGATTAGCTGTTGCGTCGATGGCGTGTGCGGGCGCGCGCCTCAACACTGCAGCCATGTGTCGTTGTTTCCGTTGAGCGTGTAGTTCGGCGCCCAGGTGCCGGGCTGAGCCTCGGCGTCGCACGCCTTGACCGGGCCGGTGCGCGGCACCGCCCCCTCCACCTTGATGCTGTAGGGAAAGCGGGTACCCTTGATCGGCTTGCCCAGATCCTGCCAGCCGAGGCTCTCATACCGGTACGGCGTCGCCGTCACGGCGAGATAGGCACGCGTTCCCGCCGGGATGGTCAGCGCGGCGCTGCCGCTGCCGGTGCCGCTGGCCTTGCCCAGCGCCGAATAAACCGGGGTGTTGTCGGCGCCGACCGCGACGATCACGAAGCGCCATGCCGCGGCATTCGCCTTGGTGCCGCCGGTCAGCGTGACGGTCACCTTCTGCCCGGCGACCGCCGTGAGCGGGATGAGGTGAGTGCCCCATTGCAGCAATTCCCGCTCGACCGGCGGCGCATAGGTCGTGCCATTGTCACCGCTGGTCGCGACGAGCGGCGTGTAGAAATGGCCGATCGAACTGGTCGTCGCGGTCGGGCGATAATTATCGATCAGATGCGCGCGATTGACGAAATCCATCGCCACCAGTCGTGCACCGTACCATCCCGCGTCGTCGGCGAACGAGGCAAAGCCCTGCGGATAGGCCCCGGTCTGCTTGCCGCGCGCGATGATCGCCTCGGCATAGTCCCGCGGCACCTCACTCCAGCCGTTCTGCGGCTTCGCGGCCGGTTTCCACACGTCGAAGACGAGGCTGCGCGTCCGGTCGTTTTCGAACAGGTAACTGATGAACGGGAAAGCGCCGTAGCGCGAAACCGAGAAGAACGGCCCGCTCTCCAGATTGTTGAGATACCAGGCAAGTGCGGCGCTGCCCGGGCTGACGGTGTAGAGCGACCATTCCGCGCCCGTCTCCCAGATCTCGAAACTTTGGCTGAAGCCGCCAGACCAAGCCTGAATGACGTGACCGAATTCGTGAGCGAAGACCTTGGAGCCCTTGGCGAGTGCCCAGGCGGAAATGCCCATCTCCTTGCCCGCCGAAGCGCCGCAACTATCCTTGTCGGTGCCGTTGGAATTGGGCCTGCCCGTACCGCACAAATAAATGTTGATCTTCTGCTTGTCATCGCTCTTGGCAAACGGCATGGGCGCGCCCAGCACGTCCCGATTCATCAGCCATATCCGTTCAAACCATTCACCGGTGTCGCGCAGGACCTCTTCCATGCTGCGCCCCTGCTGCGCGATGGTCTTCGGGAAGTCGTAGTCGTCCGTCGTGCCATTGCCATACCAGAAAGCGAAGTGCTGCGTCTCGTAGACGTGGAGATCGCCGCTCTCGAGCAAGGCGGGTGACGTCAGCGGCTTCCCGTCCGGATCGGGATCGCTGAACTTGATTCGATAGGTGGCGGGATCGGGCACGACGGGGTGCTGGGCCGCTCCCGCTTCGATCGCGGCCAGATCGGCGTCCGAAAAGGACTTGGCGGCGAAAGCGCGGCGACAGCCATCTTCCATTTCCAGCACGACCGACCGGTAGGACTCGCCATAATCATAGCCGAATGCCTCGACGAGCCGCGCGGTGAACGGCGCGCCGTAGGCGGAGCCGGCGACAGCCTGCGGAACGGCGGGTGCCGACGGCAGCCGTGGAGTCCAGATCCGCGCCTCGTTCTGGCCCCACGGCCAGCGCGTCGACCGGCTCTGGCAGCCGACCGATGGCGTCACGTCGGGCGACAAGGAGAAGCTGCCCAGGCTGTGCGCCGCCGCCGTCACGGTGTTCGCCACGGATGCGAGCGGTGACTGTCCGTCACCTTGCGCGCAGCCTGACAGCAAAGCGGCGATCGCCACACTGCCGACCAACCCAAACCTTGCCATCCGATCCTCCCCCTTAAGTTCGTATAAGGTATCGGATCGTGGTTAGTGGCGCGTCAATGAGCGATCAGGCGCTTTCGCTTCGGCATGCGCTCGCAGTGACCCGGAATGGGCATCGCGGTATCGTCAAGGTTTGCTACCTCTCGAGACGAGGCTCGGCGCCGCCGCGCCATCGGTCATCCGCACCGGCAGGATGCGCCCGTCTTTCGCGTAGCGCAGCCGGTCGATCGCCACCTGCCGCTCGCCCGAGAACGGTGCCGGACCCTGCGGATTTTCCCAGCGGTGGTACACGATCAGCCATTCGCCCGTCGGCGCCTGGACGAAGCTGTGATGCCCCGGCCCCTTATGCGTGCGGTCGCTGGTCAGGATCGCGCCGCGATACCGCCACGGGCCGGTCGGGGACGGCGCGGTGGCGTAATGCACCGAATAATCCGCGGCGTTGAAGCGCCCGTGGCTGTAGGAGAGATAATAGGTCCCGTTGCGCTCGTGCATGAACGCGCCCTCGGTGAACTGCGGCGGCGTCGCGACGGGCACCTCGCGCGACAGCCCGACCATGTCGGGGGTCAGCTCCCAGACGCGCAGCCTCGCCCCGGCGCTGCCCCCGGCATAGAGATACGCCTTGCCGTCCTTCGGGTCGACGAACACCATCGGGTCGATCGCCTCGAATCCCTGACCGCCGGTCACCAGCGGCTGCCCGCTGTCGCGATACGGCCCCGCCGGGCGATCCGCGACCGCGACGCCGATCCGGCTCGGCGTCGGATTCTGCGGGCCGACCGAATAATAAAGATACCATTTGCCGTCGCGGGTCGCGACGCCGGGCGCCCACAGGAAATGCTCCGGCGCGCCGTCGGCGCCGATCCACGCGATCTGGTCACGGCGGATCAGCTCGCCGCGCGGCTGCCACGTCCTGAGATCGCGCGACGAGAACGCGCCGAAGCGATCTGCCGCCCAGCTGCCGCCCGGTCCGCCGGTCGGGAACACCCACAGCTCGCCGTCGATCATCGTCGCATGCGGGTCCGCACCCTGGAATTGCGGATTGTCGGCCAGCGCCGGCGCGGCGACGGCGCCCAGCAGCAGCGCGGCGGAAAGGAGCGGCAAACGGATCATAAACACCTGTCCGGTCGGGTTACTAAATCCAAATGGTAGGATAATTTCTCGCCTTTGCCGATAGTTGAGTTGTATGCCCCGCATCGGGAACCCCGACAGAGGAAGGAGAGGAAGCGATGAACAGGCGGCTTCTGACGGCGCTGCTCACCGTCGCCACGATCACGATCGCGCTGCCCGCCGACGCGCGTGCGCGCTGGAGCGAGGCGCAGGCGAAGGCATGGTATCGCGCGCAGCCGTGGCTGGTCGGCGCGAACTACACCCCGGCTTCCGCGATCAACCAGCTGGAGATGTGGCAGGCCGAGACCTGGGACCCGCAGGCGATCGAGCGCGAGCTCGGCTGGGCGCAGGGCATCGGGATGAACACGATGCGCGTCTTCCTCCACGATCAATTGTGGCAGCAGGATCCGGCCGGGTTCCGGCGGCGCATCGACCAGTTTCTGACGATCGCCGCGCGCCACAGGATCAAGCCGCTGTTCGTGCTGTTCGACAGCTGCTGGGACCCCGATCCGAAGCTCGGCCCGCAGCATCCGCCGATCCCCGGCGTCCACAATTCCGGCTGGGTGCAGGGTCCCGGTCTGCCCGGGCTGCGCGACAAGCGCCGCTACCCGGCGTACAAGGCCTATGTGCAGGGGGTGATCGGCGCGTTCCGCGACGATCCGCGCATCCTCGGCTGGGACGTGTGGAACGAGCCCGACAATGGCGCCGATCAATATAGGGGACAGGACGGCAAGGAGCCGCTGGTCCGCGCGTTGCTGGCACAGGTGTTCGGCTGGGCGCGTGACGCCGAGCCGTCGCAGCCACTCACCTCGGGCGTGTGGCAGCATGACGACTGGTCGCCGACCGGTGGCAAGCTGACCGCGATGGAGACGCTCCAGCTCCGCCAGTCGGACGTGATCTCGTTCCACGATTACAGCTGGCCCGAGACGTTCGAGGCGCGCGTCAAGCAGCTGCTGCCCTATGATCGCCCGATCCTGTGCACCGAATATATGGCGCGCGGCAACGGCTCGACGTTCGACGGATCGCTGCCGATCGGCAAGCGCTACGACGTCGCGATGATCAACTGGGGGTTCGTCGACGGCAAGACGCAGACGCGGCTGCCGTGGGACAGCTGGAAGAAGCCCTATGTCCTCGAAGAGCCGGTGATCTGGTTCCACGAGGTGTTCCGCGGCGACGGCACCCCGTACCGCCGCGCGGAAACCGACCTGATCCGGACGCTCAGCACCGCGCCGCGCGGCGTGGTGCCGGCGAGGCAATGAACCGGATATGTCGGAAAACGTAAGGAAAAAACCACATTCTTCCTCACCTGTCCTTGTGACACCTTAACCGAAATCACGTAATTGTCGCTCCATGGACATGTCATGGCGCGACTGATCGCCCGGCTGCGGGAGCTTCGGCATTCCGATCATCGCATCACCGCCCAGGTGCGGGCGGTGCTTGTCGAATCGCTGTACGCCTCCACGCAATCGCTGGTGATCGGCGCGCTGACCAGTACGACTATCGCCGCGGTGGTCGCGTGGGCGACCCGCGACGCGTGGCTGGCGGCGGGGGCGGCGGCGATCGGCGCGGTCGGCGCGCTGCGCATCGCCGATGCGCTGCGCGCGCATCGCATCGACGTCGATGCCGAGGCGGCGGCGCGCCACGAGCTCGGCTACCGTGTCGGCGCGCTCGCTTATTCCGGGCTGCTCGGGCTGTTCGGTTTCCTGACGCTGACGCGCAGCGGCGACGGCGTAGTGCAGCTGCTCGCGGTCACCACCGCGATCGGCTATGCCGCGGGCATCGCCGGGCGCAATGCCGGCCGCCCGCGGATCGCGCTGGCGCAATTGTGCCTTGCCTCGCTGCCGCTGTCCGCCGGGCTGCTGATCGGGTTCGAGCCGCTGAAGCTGGTGCTGGCGGTGGTGATCGTGTTGTTCGTCGTGGCGATGATCGACATCACGCTGCAGACCTATGGTGCCGTGCTGAAGGCGACGATCGTCAGCCATGAGAATGCCGCGCTCGCCGCGCACCATGCCGCCCATGCCCGGCGCGACGACCTGACCGGCGTCGCCAACCGCACCGCGTTCCGCGAACAGTTCGAGGAACGGCTGCGGATGCTGCCCGGTAGCGGGAGCAAGCTGGCGCTCTACTGGCTCGATCTCGACCGGTTCAAGGAGATCAACGACACGTTCGGGCATCTGGCGGGCAACGCGCTGCTCGCCGCGGTCGCCGGGCGGCTGCGCACGCATTTCGATCACGAAAGCGTGGTGGCGCGGCTGGGCGGCGACGAATTCGCGATCCTTTCCCCGGTCCGCGACCGGCAGGAAGCCGCGACGATCGGCGCGGCGATCCTCGCGCTCGTCCGTCGCCCGGTCGCGCATGACGGGCACAGCTTGCGCACCAGCGCGTCGATCGGCGTCGCGCTCGCGCCCGAGAACGGGCGCGAGGCCGACACGTTGCTCAAGAACGCCGATCTCGCTCTGTATCGCGCCAAGGAGAGCGGGCGCGGCCAGCTCTATTTCTACGAACCGGTCATGGACGAGAAGATCGAGCGCCGCCGCCAGCTCGATTACGAGCTGCAAGGCGCGCTGGAGCGCGGCGAATTCCATCTGCTGTTTCAGCCGATCTTCGATCTCGCCGCATCGCGCATCCTGTCGTGCGAGGTGCTGCTGCGCTGGACCAACCGCCATCATGGCGCGGTGTCGCCGGTCGAGTTCATCCCGATCGCCGAGGACAATGGCACCATCGACGCGATCGGCCATTGGGTGCTCTACCAGGCGTGCGAGGCGGCGCGCGGCTGGCCCGCCGACATCTCGATAGCGGTCAACCTGTCCCCGATCCAGCTGCGCGCGACGCATTTGCCCGCGGTGGTGCTCGACGCGCTGAACGCCAGCGGCCTGCCGCCCGAACGGCTCAATCTCGAAGTCACCGAGACGGTGCTGCTCGAGGATGTCGAGACGTCGCTCGCCGCGCTCGAGGCGCTCAACCGGCTGCGGGTGCGCACCACGCTCGACGATTTCGGCACCGGCTATTCCTCGCTCAGCTACCTGACCCGCTTCCCGTTCCAGACGCTCAAGATCGATCGCTCCTTCGTCACCGATCTCGAACGCAGCCCGGCCTCGATCGCGATCGTCCAGACCATCGTCGATCTCGGCGCGCAGCTCGGGATGCGGACGGTCGCGGAAGGCGTGGAGACGCAGGCGCAGCTCGACCAGCTGCGCCGCACGCGGTGCGACGCGGTACAGGGCTATCTGCTCGCCCGCCCGATGCCGGCGGCCATGGTCTCCGCCATGTTGGCCGGCAAGGGCAGCGAGGCGACCGGCTGAACTTCTCCGGTCGTACCGGCCGCATCAGCCATCGACGGGCCGATGCGGCCGGTGGCGGGTCAGCGGGCCTTCTCCAGCAACCGTTCCTGCGCGCTGACCAGCCGCCGCATCAGCTTGAGATCGCCCTCGCCCAGCCGCAGCGCCGCATCGGCCCACAGCTCGACCACCGCCTCCAGCTCGCCGAGCGTCAGCGGGTTCACCGCCCGCGACGCCTCGTAGATCGCGGCATGTGCGCTGTGCCGGCGACGGTTGGCGCGGATATAGTCCTCGACGACGCGCCGCCCCTCGCCCGGCTCGGCGAGCGCATGGACCAGCCCCATCTCGTACAATTCCTCGGCGCGATACGTCCGCCCGCTGAGAATCATCTGCTCGGCGCGCGCCGCGCCCAGTCGGCGCGACAGGAAGCAATGCGCGCCCATGCCGGGGAACAGCCCGAACAGCGTCTCGGGCAGCCCGAACCCCGCGCCGCGCTCCGCGACGACGACGTTGAACGACATCAGCGCCTCGAACCCGCCGCCCAGCGCGTCGCCCTCGACCAGTCCGATCGTGATGATCGACCGGTCGAGTCCCAGCATGTTGCGGTGCAGGATCCGCACGCACGCCTTGCCGTAGCCGACCAGCGCATCCCGGTTGCGCGCGCGGATCAGCTGCGCGAACAGGTCGAGATCGCCGCCCAGCGAGAACACGCCGGGAAAGCGCGACCCGAGCACGAGATAGCGGATCGGCATCGCGCCGCTGCCATGCGCGATCGCAATATCCTCCTGCCACTGGATGAAGTCGTGGAGCAGCGCGGGATTGAAGCTGGGCCGCAGGTGCGGGCGCATATAGGTCCACAAGGTCCCCAGCGCCGGGTCGAACGTCGCCTCCAGCTGGTCGTAGCTGAACAGCTCGCGCGCGTCCGGCGTGGCCGCGGCGATCGTGGTCTGATGGATGGTCATGCGATTTCCTCTTTCCTGACAGCAACTTGCTGTCGGTTAAGAATAACTCACGACGCGTTCGCTGTCGGTGTCGAAGCACCGCTGGCGGGCGCAGCTCCGCCATGGCATGGCGCGATCATGACGCTCGTGCCGCGCATCCTCGTCGACGCCGACGCCTGTCCGGTGAAGGAAGAGATTTACCGGGTCGCCTACCGGGTGGCCGTACCGGTGGTGGTCGTCAGCAACGCGCATCTGCGCATTCCCGCGCACCCGCTGATTTCGCGGGTGGTGGTGGGCGATGGCTTCGACGCCGCGGACGACTGGATCGCGGCGCAGGTCGATGCCGCCGCGCTGGTGGTCACCGCCGACATCCTGCTCGCCGATCGCTGCCTGAAGGGCGGCGCGGCGGCGGTGATCGCCCCCAACGGTCGCCCGTTCACGACCAGCTCGATCGGCAGTGCGGTCGCAGTGCGCGCGATCATGAGCGACCTGCGCGCCGGTGGCGACCGCGTCGGCGGCCCGCCGCCGTTCGCCAAGGAGGACCGCTCGCGCTTCCTGTCCGCGCTCGACGCCGCGATCGTCCGCGTCCGCCGCCGGACCGGCGGCTGACCGCCGAGGGAGCCGGTGCGCGCCTGCCTCGTTGGGCAGGGATGACCGATCCCGACCATCCGCTCCGCCTCGGCTTCCCCGTCAAGGTCATGGGCCGGCCCGAGCTCAAGACGCAGGACACGCGGCGCTGGCAGAAGAACCCGCATCTCAAATGCTCGCTCGAGCTGCTCGACCCGGTGCTCGACTATCTGAAGTCCGAGCGGCTCGACATGTACCGGCTGTCGTCGGACATCGCGCCTTACGCCACCCATCCCGACATGCCGCAATTCCACTCGATGGTCGCCGACAGCGATGCCGAGCTGCGCGCGTTCGGCGCCAAGGCGCGTGAGTACGGCATCCGCCTGTCCTTCCATCCCTCGCAATATGTGCTGCTCAACGCCCCCGACCCGGCGCTGACGCGCAAGAGCATCTGGGATCTCGCGAGCCAGGCCGAAATGCTCGACCGCATGGGGCTCGACGACGAGGCGGTGATGGTGACGCATGTCGGCGGGGTCTATGGCGATCACGAAGCGAGCCGCGCGCGCTGGATCGCGGGCTGGGAACAATGCCCGGAGCATGTCCGCCGCCGGCTGGTGCTCGAAAATGACGACATCCGCTTCTCCGCCGCCGACGCCTTGTGGATCCACGAACGCACCGGCGTGCGACTGATCTTCGACTATCAGCATTTCTGGTGCCTCAACCCCGAGCGGCTCGACATGCGCGAGACGCTGGAGCGGTTCCTCACGACCTGGCCCATTGGCGTGCGACCGAAGATCCACTTCTCCTCGCCGCGCACCGAACTCCGCGAGATCAAGCAGAAGATCACTCCCAAGGCGCGCGCGGCGGCGAAGGCGGGGAGCGCCAAGGCGAAAAAGGGCGAGCTGCTCAAGGCGCCGGTCAAGGCGACCGCGCGCGTCAAGACCGTGCTGCGCCCGCCGATCTGGACCGGCCATGCCGATTTCACCAACCCCTTCGAGTTCGCCACCTTCATGCGCATGGCCGAGGGGCTGGTGTTCGACGTGATGCTGGAAGGAAAGTCCAAGGACCTGAGCCTGTTGCGGCTCCGCCCCGACCTGCTCCGCTACGCCCCCGACGTCGCCGCGCGCTTCGGCATCACCGAAGCGGACCACGCCGCGCTCGCCGACGACGAGGCGCTGCTCGACGAGGCGGCGGCGGCAGACGAGGACGCGGACGTCGACGAGGGTCAGGACGCCGGGGCGGTCGAGGCGGCGTAGTCGATCGCGGCCAGATCGCCGAGCAGGTCGGGGCCGGCCGAGCCGTGCGTGCGTCCATGTGCCTGACGCGCCGCGTGGGGCGTCGCGAACGACGCCATCCACCCGAAGTGCCGTTCGGCCGAAGTTTTGAGGGTGCTAGTCAAAAGCCGCGTCATGGATGTCGAGCAAAGATCGACATCAGGGTAGGAGCGCGATTTCTCCTGCGTGGCGCAGTCCGGAAAATTCCCAACAGGGAGCGCCCGGCGCCAGCCACAGCGGACGGATGGCGATCTGCCGGATCGGCGCGCCCGACGTCAGCGACGCTCCCAGTCGCGCTCGCGCTCCAGCGACAGGATGTCGCGGCCGGCGGTCAGCACCGCCTGCTCGCGCCCGTCCTCGTCGAAATAGACCGCCACGTCCTGCGCCGAGGCGTCGCCGTCGATCCGGCGCTCGTCCGCCGAGGTGACATGTCCGACATAGCGCAGGCTGAGATCGTAATGCCCCGACCAGAAGAACGGCACCTCGTCATAGCCGCCATCCACCTGGCCCAGCAGGTGGCGCGCCAGCCACTGACCCATGCGCTGCGCGACCACCCAATGTTCGACTCGGATCGGATGTCCCGATCGACGGTCCGGCACGTTCGCGATGTCGCCGATCGCATGGATCGCCGGGTCGGAGGTCCGCAGCTGGTCGTCAACGCGCACCCCGCCGCCCTCGGCTTTCTCCGCCAGTACCAGCCCGGCGCGTTCGGCCAGATCGACGCGCGGCGCGACACCGATCCCGACGACGACCAGGTCACCCGGGACGCTGGTCCCGTCGGTCAGCGTGGCCGTTGTGCCGTCCCAGCGCGCGACGCGGCAGGCGTCGTGGAAGGTCACGCCCTTCGACACGTGCAGCGCGCGCACCATCGCGCCGATCTCCGCGCCCGCGGTCTTCTCCAGCGGTACGTCGCTGTCCGACACGACCGCCACCGCCAGCCCGCGCCCGATGAGCGACGCGGCGACCTCCAGCCCGATGTAGCTCGATCCGACGACGATCGCGCGCGTCGCCTGCACGCTGGCGGCGATCAGCCGATCGGCATCGGCCACTGTCCGCACGACATGCACGTCATCGCGCATCGCGCCGTAGAAGTCGGGCGCAATCGGTGCGGCGCCGGTCGCGAGGACCAAGGTATCGTACGGCACGGTGCCGCCATCCTCGAACGCGGCCGTTCGCGCCGCGCGATCGATCGCGGCGACGCGGACGCCGGTGTGCAGCGTGACACCGTCGGGCACCGGCAACGCCATCGCAGCGCGATCCGCCTTGCCCGCGAGATATTGTTTCGAGCAGAAGGTCCGGTCGTAGGGCGGCTGGCCCTCGTCGCCGATCAGCGTCACCGACGCGCCCGCGCCATGTCGTGCGAGCATCTCGGCACAGGCGTGGCCCGCGCCCCCCGCGCCGACGATCACGACCTTGCCGAGATCGGGCGCGACCGTCCCCGGCGGCATCTCGGCGCGCAGCTTGGTCGCCGAGACGTGCACCTGCCCGTCCTTCTCGATCACCTCGAAACGATCGAGTGGCTTGAACGCGGGTGCGCCGACCGCCTCCCCGGTCTGCACGTCGAAGCGCGCGTGATGCCACGGGCAGCGGATCGTGCCATCGACGACGATCCCGTCCGCCAGCGGCGCCTTCAGGTGGGTGCACACCGCCGACAGGGCACAGACGCGCCCCTGATGACGGACCAGCACCATATCGGTGCCATCCACCGCGCCGGCGACGATCCGCCCTTCCGCAAGGTCGGCGGCAGCGATGCCGCCCGCCAGATCACGCTGTGCCATCGCCGCCGTCTTTCGATGATGGTCGCTTGCTCAGCCCGCGCGCTGCAGGTCGGTCGCGGCCAGATGCTCGCCGATGAACCACACCTGCGGCTCGCCGGTGCGGATGATGTCGCTGACCAGCAGGTCGTTGGTGCCGTCGTCGCCCGACTCGTCGGCGGCCTTCGCACCCTCGTGCGCCTGCTCGAGTACGATGCGATGCGCGTCCAGCAACCGCGCCAGCATCGTCGGCACGTCCTCGCGACCCTTCGGCGGACGCGGGATTTTCGTCATCTCGGCGACGTCATGGGGAGTCGCGATACTGATGCCGCCCAGCGACTGGATGCGTTCGGCGACCATATCGACCAGCTCGGCCTGCTTCTCGTAATGCGTGTCGAGCAGCAGATGGAGCTGATAGAAGGTAGCACCCGACATCTGCCAGTGATGCTTCTTGTACAGATCGCGCAGCATCATGGTATCGGCGAGCACCTGATTGAGGATCGCGACGCTTTGCTTGCGTGCATTGTCCGACAGGCCGAGCGGCAGGTCCTTCAAGGTGCCGAACGGCTGGATCTCGCGATACTCGATATCATACTTGGGCTGTGCCTGATCCTTCTTGGCCACGTACTCGCTCCGACATGATGCAACGAGCTGCCGAAGCGCGCGTGCCAGCCGAGAGTTCCGTGCGTTCACCGACGATCTCTATCCCACGATGCTGATCCCAATTAATTTTCTGGTGATGGCAGCTGACGGGAACGCACACGGATTTGCATCGTCCAGCAGGAACTTCAGCTGGATGAGACCGCGTGACCCAACCGACATTGGTATTTCTGCATGCCCTCGGCGCCAGTGCCGCCGAATGGGATCTGGTGCGCGACTCCCTGCCCGGCCGACCGTGCCTGGCGCTCGACCTGCCCGGTTTCGGCGCGCGCGCTGCCGAGGGCCATGCCGATGTCGCCGCGATGGCGGATGATCTGGCGGACGCGATCCGTGCGCAGCGCCTGTCCGCGTGTCTGCTCGTCGGGCACAGCATGGGAGGCAAGATCGCCACGCTGGTCGCCGCGCGCGCCGCCGCGGGCGAACAGGGGCTGGCGGGCGTCCTCGGGGTCGTACTGGTCGCCGGCTCCCCGCCGGCGCCCGAGCCGATCGACGAACGACGCCGCGCCGAAATGATCGGCTGGGTCGCCGATGGAGCGATCACGCACGCCGACGCGGCGACCTTCGTCGACGCCAATACCGCACAGCCACTCCCCGCCCCGCTTCGCGAGCGCGCGATCGCCGACGTCATGCGCTCGAACCGCGACGCGTGGCGCGACTGGCTCGAGCGCGGCGCCAACGAGGATTGGCGCGCACGGGTCGGCAAGGTGTCGATCCCGGCGCTGATCGTCGCTGGCGCGACGGACGGTGACCTTGGCGAGGCGGCGCAGCGACGGCTGAACCTGCCGCATTATCCCGACGCCACGCTTCAAGTCATGGCGGATGCCGCGCACCTGATCCCCTACGAACAACCCGCCGCGCTCGCCGCGCTGATCGCCGGCCATGCCGATACGGTCGCCGCGACGGCGTTGCCGGACGGCTTTACGCAGCTGCTCGGCTCGGATCGGGTCAGCGCGCGGGCCCGCTCGGTCATGCTGGAGCGGACCCGCCTCCTGTCCGACGAAGCGTCCGGCTGGTCGGCGGCGCAACTCGACACCGTCGCCGCGCTGATCGCACAGGTGCTGCCCGATGCCGGCGCCGACCGTGCGCTCGCACGCCGCATCGGCGTCGCGGTCCATGGCGAGGGCGACGGCTGGCGCTTCGCCGCCTTGCCCGCCGACCCTGAGGCTTGGGCGCGCGGTCTGGCGACGCTCGATGCGCTGACCGGCGGGTTCCCGACGCTCGCGTGCGCGGCACAGCGGGAGTGGCTGGCCCGTATAGACGCCGGAGACGTCGGGATCGCCGATGCCGCCGACCGCCTCGCGCCCGCGCAGATGACGCTCTGGTTCCAGGACGCGCGCGCGGAGATCGCGCGGCAATGGATCGCCGCCCCCGCGGTCATGGCCGCGATCGGCTATGACGGCTTCGCGGTCGGCGGCGACGGGCCGCGCAAGCAGGGTTATACCCGCACCGCGGCGGACGATCTCGAACGCTGGCAGCAGCCGGCGGAGCCGCGCGCATGAGCCGCGCGCCATTCGCCGGCCACGACACGGTCGATGCGGTCGTCATCGGCACCGGTGCCGGCGGCGCGCCGCTGCTCGCACGCCTTGCCGAGGCGGGGCTGTCGGTCGTGGCGCTCGAGGCCGGCCGCGCCTTCCAGCCGCACGAGCATGTCGCCGACGAGCTCGCCGCCGACATCTACTGGATGGAGGAGCGACTGAGCGGCGGGGACGATCCGACCGCGTTCGGATCGAACAACTCCGGCATGGGGCTGGGCGGCTCAACGCTGCACTGGGGGGCGTTCTGCCCGCGCCCCGACCCGCGCGACCTGCAACTCAAGACGCTGACCGGCGAAGGCGCCGACTGGCCGGTCGCGCATGGCGAGCTGGTCGAATATATCCGCCGGGTGGAGGCGGACACCGGCGTGTCCGGGCCGGCGCACTATCCATGGGACGACGCGCGCCGCTACGCCTATCCGCCGGTCGCCCGCAACGCCTCGGCCGATGCGATGGCGCGCGGCTGCGCGGCCGTGGGCATCACCGCCACCGACGCCCCCGCCGCGCTGGTCTCGCGTGACCGCGATCAGCCGCATTGGGGACAGCGGCAGGCGTGCGTCAACTGCGGCACCTGCCACCAGGGATGCCGCAACGCCTCCAAGACCAGCATGGACACCAGTTATCTGCCGCGTGCGGTCGCGCATGGGGCGGAGGTGCGCACGCAGGCGCGCGTCCTGTCGTTCGAGTTCGATGACGCCGGGCGCATCTGCGGGGTGGTCTACCGCCAGAATGGCGAGGACCGCCGCCAGCGCTGCCGCACGGTGTTCCTATGCGCGGGAGGCGTGGAGACGCCGCGCCTGCTCCTGAATCTCGGCCTCGCCAACTCGAGCGGGCAGGTCGGGCGCAACTTCATGGCACATGTCGCGACGCAGGTCTGGGGCCGCTTCGACGCGGTCATGCGGATGAACCGCGGCTATCCGTCGTCGCTCATCACCGAGGACACGCTCCGCCCCGCCGATGCCGATTTCGCCGGCGGCTATCTGATCCAGAGCCTGGGCGTGCTGCCGGTCAACCTTGCCACCGGGCTGGCGCGCGGCGCGGGCATGTGGGGCGACCGGTTGCAGGAGCTGCTGCGCGGCTACAATCATCTGGCCGGGATCGGGATCAACGGCGACTGTCTGCCGCATCCCGACAACCGCCTGACCCTGTCGGACGAGGTCGATGCCTTCGGGCAGCGCAAGGCACGGATCGACTTCAGCTATCACGCCAACGAACGGGCGATCGACCGTCATGCGCGCCGCACGATGACGGCGATCTGGGAAGCGGCAGGCGCGCACGACATCTTCGCGGTTGATCGCTCCGCGCACACCATCGGCACCTGCCGGATGGGCGAAGATGGCGACGCGGCGGTGGTCGATCGCGACGGGCGCAGCTTCGACATCCCCAATCTGCTGATCTGCGACAATTCGATCTTTCCCAGCGCGCTGGCTGCCAACCCGGCGCTGACCATTATGGCCTTGTCGCTCAGGGCGGCGGACCGGTTCCTGGCGGCATCAAATCGAGGTAAGAACCCATGACACAAGGCCGGCGACACGGTTCAGGCTCCGCAAAGAGACTGGTGCTGCGCGACCGTTTCGGCGGCCTGTGATCACAGAGCAGACCGATCCGCCGATCTGGATTGACGCCGGTGCCAGGTTCAGCCCCGTCGCACGCAGCGCTTGGCTGCTCAACTGCACGGACGGTGCCGCCGTGGCGCAGCATGTGGGTCTGCGTGCCGAAGATCCGCGATCCGAACATCTCAGCGACGCGATCCACCGCGTTGGACAGCGCCTCACCGGCGCTCAATCCGCCGAGCTCGGACGACACGCTCAAAGGCGGACCATTGCAACCGCTGGCGCCACGAGCTGGTTGGCTCAGCGCTTCCAAGCCAAAGCCCTTCCCAGAAGGAACCCACGACGCACCCACGCCAAAGCGCTTTCGCCTTGGCCGCCGCCGTCTAGCTTGTGGAAGAGGTGGTGCCGCTTACAGGACTCGAACCTGTGACCCCCGCATTACGAATGCGATGCTCTACCAGCTGAGCTAAAGCGGCCAACGCGCTTCCGCACGGGAAACGTCGTGGAGGCGGCGCTTAGCAGCGGGGAACCGCGTTGACAAGCGTCTCGCGGCTTTACTGGGCGTTTACCATCCACGGGGCAAAAGCGTCCGGCGAATCCGGCCGAATTACAGGCCGCTCGCCGGAACGGACGATGAGCATGGACAGCGCGCACGGCTACGACGACCTTCGCCAGGACGACGATCCCACCGAGGGCGGCGTGGGTGAGTCGCATACGCCAATCGGCCCCGACGAGCGGCGGATGCACGTCCGCGCCTATAATCACTGGGTGTCGTTGCTGCGCGGTCGCCCCTATCCCGCGATCGAGGATCTCGAGCCCGAAAGCATCGCCGACTTCGGCGCGCACAGCGTGCTGCTCGATTTCTCGGCCGGGGTCGAGGATCCCGCGATCCAGTTCATCGGCCGCGCGCTGCGCGAGGAATGCGCGATGGACCAGTCGATCGCGCGCATCTCCGACGTGCCGTCGCGCTCGCTGCTGTCGCGGCTGACCGACCATTATCTGCAGATCATCGCCAATCGCGCGCCGATCGGCTTCGAGGCCGAATTCACCGGCACGCGCGGGCACAACACCATGTACCGCGGCATCCTGATGCCCTTCTCGTCGGACGCGCGGACGATCGACTTCATCTACGGCGTCATCAACTGGAAGGAGCTGGTCGCCGCCGACGATCAGGCCGGGCTGGATGCCGAGCTGGCGGCGGCGATCCGCGCGCCGCGCCACGATCCGCTGCCCGGCAGCGTTTGGGCGGACGGGCCGTGCGCCGCCGCGCCGGTGCCGGAGCCCGAAGTCGCCGCCACGACGCTCGACGATTTGCTCGCCGCCGCGCGCGACAGCGCCGCCATCGCCCGCGCCGCCCGGCTGCGCAGCCATGCCGCGCTGTACCGCGCGCTCGGCCGCGCGCACGACGTCGCGCTCGCCGCCGCGGCCGATCCGATGCGGCTGGAGGAATTGCTCGCCGCCGCCGGTATCGTGGCGCAGGCGCGCGCGCCGCTGACCGCGATCGCCAAGCTCGTGTTCGGAACGGACCATGACAAGACGCGGCTGACCGAGGCCGCCACCGTGCTCGGCTGGGCGCAGCGGACCGGCATCGGCGCCGGCGCGCTCGCGCATGCGCTGGAACGCGCCGAGGGCGGGATCAAGGGGATCGTCGCCGCCGAGCGCGCGCAACGCCAGCCCGACGAGGCCGCGCCGCTGCTGCCGCTCGCCGAGCGCGCGCCGCTCGCCGAGCTGGCGATCGACAGCGGGCTCGACGAAGGCGCGCCGGTGGTGCTGCTCGGCCGCGCCACCGCGACCGGGATCGTCGTGGTGGGCACCGTCGCCGACGATGCCAAGCTCGCCGCACAGGTGCTGCGTCGCCTGCATTGATGCACGCCGACGCTGCAGCGATGCAGTGCGGCAACGCTTGAGCTAGAAGCGTGAGGGGCGCATAGCTCGGCACATGCCGGAAAAGTCTCTCCAGATACTGTCTGCCGCGCTGGCGGCCCGCCTCACCTATCGCGCGCTGCCGGGCGAACTCGCCGGCTTCGGCGAGGACAAGCAGGCGGAGGCCGCGGCCTTCCTCGCGCAGACCGCCGCGGTACGCGCGCCCGGCACCCCGGTGCTGGCGCTGGAGCAATTGCCCGGCGACGGCGCGCGACGGCGGATGCGGCTGGCGATCGTCAACGACGATATGCCGTTCCTCGTCGATTCGGTCGCTGCGGCGATCGGTGACCGCGACATCGCGGTCGATCGCGTCATCCACCCCGTCATCCGCGTCTCGCGCGATGCCGAGGGGCGGCTGACCGACATCGAGGATGCCGACGGCAAGCCCGAGTCGATGATCTATATCGAGCTGGAGCGCGTCGACGCGCGTGACCGGCGCGCGCTGACCGACGAGATCGAGCGGCTGCTCGCCGACGTCCGCGTCGCGGTGCGCGACTGGCGCGCGATGCAGGGGACGCTCGCCGCGGACGCCGGGGTGATCGACGACGTCGGCGGCGATCCGGAAGGCGCGGCGCTGCTGCGCTGGTTCCTCGACCGCCATTTCACCCTGCTCGGGCACGAGCGCTGGCACGCCGACGGCACGGTCGACGCCGCCGCCCCGCTCGGCATCGTCGTCAACGACCATGCGGTGCCGATCCTCGCCGACCGCTCGCGGCGGCTGGCGATCGACTATTTCGTCGCCGGCAATTCGGCGCCGCTGCTGCTCAAGTCGAGCCTGATCTCGCCGGTCCACCGCCGCGTGCCGCTCGACCTGCTGGTGGTGCCGCTCCATACCGGCGGACGCGTCACCGGCCTGTCGATTCACGCCGGGCTGTGGACCTCGGCCGCGCTCAACGCCCCGCCGCGCAGCGTGCCGGTGCTGCGCCAGCGGCTGGCGGCGAGCGAGGCGAAGTTCGGCTTCGACCCCGCCGGCCACACCGGCAAGGCGCTGACCCATGCGATCGCGACGCTGCCGCACGACCTGATGACCGCGATCAGCGCGGCGTCGATGGAGGAACTCGCGCTCACCGCGATGAGCCTCGCCGACCGTCCGCGCCCGAAGCTGGTGCTGGTCCCCTCCCCGCTCGGCCGGCACCTCTATGCGTTCGTGTGGCTGCCGCGCGACGAGATGACCACCGCGCGCCGCGTCGCGATCGGCGAGATGCTCGCCGAGGCCGCCAACGGCCAGGTGCTCAACTGGTCGACCAGCGTCGAGGACGGCCGCGTCGCGCTGCTCCGCTACACGATCGACCTGCGCGGCGCGGGCGTGCTCCCCGACGCGCTGACGCTCGACGCGCAGCTCGAAAAGATGGTGCGCGGCTGGGCGCCGTCGATCGAGGCCGCGCTGGCGGACGAGGTCGGCCCGGCGCGTGCCGCCCGCCTTGCATTGCGCCACGCCGCCGCCTTCCCGGTCCGCTACCGCACCGGCGCGACCGCCGACGAGGCGGCGCGCGACATCGTCTCGATCGCCAACCTCGACGGCGACGCCGACCGCGAGGTACGCTTCACCGCCGGCGGCGACGGCATGCTCCACCTCAAGGTCTATCGCCAGGGCGGCCCGCTCGCGCTGTCCGATGCCGTGCCGGCACTCGAACATTTCGGCTTCCGCGTGATCGAGGAGATGCCGACCGCGCTGACCGACGAGGAACGCAGCTCGATCCACGATTTCACGCTGGAAACGAAGGCCGACATCCCCGCCGTCCTCGCCAGCGCCGACACGCTTCAGGAAGCGCTCGCGCAGGTGCTCGAAGGCCGCGCCGAGGATGACGGCTTCAACCGGCTGATGCTCGAGGCGGGGCTGTCGCCCTCCGAGGTCGTGCTGTTCCGCGCGTGGTATCGCTATTTGCGGCAGGCGGGCATGAGCTACGGCCCCGCCAACGTCGTCGACACGCTGACGCGCGTCAAGGACGTGACCAAGGCGCTGGTCGCGCGCTTCGTCGCGGTCCACGATCCCGCCTCGACCGCCGATGCCGAGGCGGCGCAGGGCGTGATCGACGCCGGGCTCGACGCGGTCACCGGGATCGACGACGACCGCATCCTGCGCGCCTTCCGCGCGGTGATCGACGCGACGCTGCGCACCAACGCCTTCACCGAGGCGGCGAACGAGGCGCTCGCCTTCAAGCTCGACAGCGCGAGGATTCCCGGCCTCCCCGCCCCGCTGCCGTGGCGCGAAGTGTGGGTCTATAGCCCGCGCGTCGAGGGCATCCATCTGCGCGCCGGCCCGGTCGCGCGCGGCGGGCTGCGCTGGTCCGACCGCCGCGACGATTTCCGCACCGAGATCCTCGGGCTGATGAAGGCGCAGCGCGTCAAGAATGCGGTGATCGTCCCGACCGGCGCGAAGGGCGGCTTCTACGCCAAGCAGCTTCCCGCGCCGTCGAACCGCGACGCATGGCTGGCGGAGGGGACCGAGGCGTATCGCATCTTCATCCGCACCTTGCTGTCGATCACCGACAATATCGAGAATGGCGCGGTCGTTCACCCGCAGGGCGTGACGATCCTCGACGGCGAAGACCCCTATTTCGTCGTCGCCGCCGACAAGGGCACCGCGACGTTCAGCGACGTCGCCAACCGGATCGCGCTCGACCGTGACTTCTGGCTCGGCGACGCCTTCGCCAGCGGCGGGTCGCAGGGCTATGACCACAAGGCGATGGGCATCACCGCCAAGGGCGCGTGGGTGTCGGTGCAGCGCCACTTCGCCGAGCGCGGCCTCGACGTGCAGTCGCAGCCGATCCGCGTCGTCGGGTGCGGCGACATGTCGGGCGACGTATTCGGCAACGGGATGCTGCTGTCGAAGGCGATCAAGCTGGTCGCCGCCTTCGACCACCGCCACATCTTCCTCGATCCCGATCCCGATCCGGCGACGAGCTGGGAGGAGCGCGCGCGGATGTTCGCGCTGCCGCGCTCCAGCTGGGCCGATTACGACGCCGCGCTGATCTCCGCAGGCGGCGGCGTGTTCGCGCGCGACATGAAGTCGATCCCGCTCACCCCGCAGGTGCAGGCCGCGCTCGGCATCACCGCCGACCGGATGGAGCCGACCGCGCTGATCTCGGCGATCCTCAAGAGCCCGGCCGACCTGATCTGGTTCGGCGGCATCGGCACCTATGTGAAGGCCGCGGCCGAGAACAACGCCACCGTCGGCGATCCCGCCAACGACCGGCTGCGCGTCGATGCCGAGGAATTGCGCGCGATCGCGATCGGCGAGGGCGCGAACCTCGGCGTCACGCAGGCGGCGCGCATCGCCTTCGCCAGCCGCGGCGGCCGGATCAACACCGACTTCATCGACAATTCGGCGGGTGTCGATTGCTCGGATAACGAGGTCAACATCAAGATCGCGCTCAACCGCGAGATGATCGAGGGCCGGCTGTCGTTCGAGGACCGCAACGTCCTGCTCGGCAGCATGACCGATGACGTCGCGCGGCTGGTGCTGGAGGACAACCGCCTCCAGACGCTCGGCCTGTCGATCGCCGAGGGCGGCGGCGCGCAGGCGCTGCCCAGCTACGTCCGGCTGATCGAGGTCTTCGAGGAATCGGGGCGGCTCGACCGGCAGGTCGAGGGGTTGGCGAGCAACACCGACCTGCTGCGCCGCACCGGCGAGGGGCGCGGGCTGACCCGCCCCGAGCTGGCGGTGCTGCTGGCGACCGCCAAACTGTCGTTGCAGGACGCGATCGAACATTCGCCGCTCGGCGAGGACGCGGCGTTGCTCGCCGACCTCCACGCCGCTTTCCCGCGCGCGATGCAGGAGCGGTTCGCCGATGCGATCGACGCGCACCGCCTGCGCGGCGAGATCGTCGCGACCAAGCTCGCCAACCGCATCGTCAACCGGATCGGCATCCTCCACCCGTTCGAGCTGGCCGAGGAGGAGGGAGCGACGCTCGCCGACATCGCCGCGATGTTCGTCGTCGCCGAGCGGCAGTTCGGGCTCGCGGCGCTGTGGCAGGCGATCGAGACCACGCCGATGCCCGAGGCCGGACGCCTCGCACTGTTCGACGAGGTCGCGGTCGCGGTGCGCTCGCAGATCGCCGACCTGCTCCGCGCCACCGCGCCCGGCACGCTGCCCTCGACCGTGCTCGCACGGCTGTCGGGCGGGATCGACCGGCTCGCGGCCGCCACCGACGACCTGCTGCTCGACGAGGCGCGCGCGCATTCGCGCCGCATCGCCGACACGCTCGAGGCGGCCGGCGCGCCGCACGATCTGGCGCTCAGCGTCGTGCGGCTGTTCGAGCTCGACGGCGCGGTCGGGCTCGCCGACCTCGGCGAGCGCGCCGCGATCGACGAGACGCAGCTCGCGCGCGCCTTCACCCGGCTCGGCGAAGGGCTCGGGCTCGACTGGGCGCAGGGCACCGCGACGCGGATCAACCCCAGCGATCCGTGGGAGCGGCTGCTGATCGCTGGCCTCGCGCGCGACTTCCAGCAATTGCGGCTCGACTTCCTCGGCCGCGGCGGCACGGGCGATCCGGTCGCGCTGGTCGATGCGTGGCTGGCGAAGAACGCGGCGCGCGTCGGGCAATTCCGCGCGGTGATCGACCGCGCGCGCAACGCGCAGGCCCCGAATGCCGCGATGCTGGCGCAGATCGCCGGGCAGGCGCGCGTGTTGCTCGGGCGCTGACCCCTTTAAGTCCCTCCCCCTCGGGGGAGGGGTTGGGGTGGGGCCTGTCCTACACCGCCAAATTTCGTCATTGCGAGCGTAGCGAAGCAATCCAGGGCGTCCTGATCCGGCCCTGGATTGCTTCGCTACGCTCGCAATGACGTCGCTCCTTGAACCCGCCAGCGTCTCAACATTCGCAACATTCGCGGAACCGACGCTGATCTAAATCATTGTAAAAACAGCGTTTTCATATCGCGACCCGAACGACTTATCGCGCGCCCGTGCATTGCCCCTCCGTACCCACAAACGGAGAAGCAGCATGTATTATCACGACAGGCGCCTTCAGTACCCCGTCACGGTCGAGAAGCCCGATCCTGCCTTCGCACGGATGCTGCAACAGGCGATCGGCGGCGTGTAGGGTGAGATCCGCGTGTGCATGCAATATTTCTTCCAGGCGTGGGGCAATCGCGCGCCGACGCCGAAATATCGCGACATGCTGCTCCACACCGCCACCGAGGAGATCGGCCATATCGAGATGCTCGCCACCGCGGTGGCGCTCAATCTCGACAAGGCCCCGGCCTCTTTGCAGGAGGAAGGTGCCGCCGACGGGATCGTCGGCGCGGTGATGGGCGGCGGCAATGGCCGGCAGGAGATCGAGGGGCTGATCCACAAGAACCTGCTGTCGGGCGGGCTGGCGGCGATGCCGATCGATTTGGACGGCGTGCCGTTCAACATGAGCCATATCTATGCGAGCGGCAACGTCGCGGCCGACATGTATTGCAACGTCGCCGCCGAGAGCACCGGGCGCGTGCTGGCGGTGCGGCTGTTCAACGCCGCGCATGACGAGGGCATGAAGAAGATGCTCCACTACATGATCGCGCGCGACACGATGCACCAGCAGCAATGGCTGGCGGTGCTGGAGGAGCTGGGCGGCGCGGCGGCCAATCTGCCGATCCCGAACAGCTTCCCGCAGGAGCAGGAGGATCAGGAAAACAACTACAATTTCTACGCCACCGCGGCGGACGGCAGCTATCCGGAAGGGCGCTGGACCGGCGGCCCGTCGATCGACGGGCGCGGCGAGTTCACCGTCTTCCCGAACAAGCCGCTCGGCGAGGAACCGATCCTCGGCCGCGCGCGCCCGGACAGCGGCGCGCAGGACAAGCAGATCGGCTGACCCGACGAACCGTGCGGGAGCGCGCCGGGGCGACCCGTGCCATCCCGCACGCGCTACCGGAAAATTTAGGATGGCGCGCCAATCCGTGCTCTGACATGCGAACGGTGTGACAGGGCTTTGACGGGGATGACGATGCTGGGCGCGCTGGCCAAGACTGTGATGAACCGGCTGGGGGTCGAGGTGGTCCGCGCCGCGACGTTCGGCAATTTCCTCAAGACCCGCCACATCGACCTGGTCGTCGACGTCGGCGCGAACCTCGGCCAGTTCGCCGGCGACGTCCGCGATCGCGGCTATACCGGCCGCATCCATTCGTTCGAGCCGGTCGGCAAGATCTTCGCCGCGCTGGAACAGCGCGTGGCGCGTGATCCGCAATGGCAGGCGACGCGCACCGCGCTGGGCGCCGCGCCGGGCGAGGTGCAGATCAACCTCTACGACAATCACACGCTCAACTCGCTGCACGCGCTCGACGACGGCAATGCGCGGCGGCTCGACGTCGATCCCACCGTGCTCGGCACCGAGACCGTCCCGATCGCGACGCTCGACGACGTGCTTAGGAACGACCCGGCAACGTCGATCTTCCTCAAGATCGACACGCAGGGGCATGAGCGCGCGGTGCTGGAAGGCGCCCGCGCGGTGCTGGACCGCACGTCGGCGCTGCTGCTCGAACTGCCGGTGCTCCCACTCTACGAACAGAGCTGGTCGTTCAACGAGGCGCTCGCCTATATCGATGCGCTCGGCTTCACGCCGGCCCAGTTCCGCACCGTCAACACGATCGCCGACGACCCGGCCTGCGCGATCGAGTTCGACTGCCTGTTCCGCCGCAAATAGCGGCTACACCTCCGCCCAGCGGCGGAGCAGATTGTGGTACACGCCCGTCAGCTGCACCGTGGCCGCCGCGCCCTGCCCCTGCGCCGCGGCGACCGCCTGCACGCCCTGATCGAGTTCGAACAGAATCCGCCGCGCACCATCGTCGCGGACCATCGACTGGATCCAGAAGAAGCTCGCCAGCCGCACCCCGCGCGTCACCGGCGCGACGCGGTGGAGGCTCGACGCCGGGTAGAGCACCATGTGACCGGCGGGCAGCTTGACCGTCTGCGTCCCGAACTGCTCCTCGATCACCAGCTCGCCGCCGTCGTAACTGTCCGGATCGGCGAGGAAGAGCGTCGCCGACAGGTCGGCGCGGAGACGGAAGTCGCTGCCGCGCTTCATGCGGATCGCGTTGTCGACGTGGACGCCGAAATCCTGCCCGCCCTCGTACCGATTGAACAAGGGCGGGAAGACCTTCGCCGGCAATGCCGCCGCGACGAACAGCGGCGTGCGGCCGAGCGCATCGAGGATCGTGGCCCCCGCCGCGCGCGCCGCCGCGCCATCCTCGGGCAATTGCCGGTTGCGCTTGGCGAGCGCGGCCTGCGGGCCGGAGGTCGCGTTGCCGTCGATCCAGTCCGCCGCGTCGATCGTCGCGCGCACCTCCGCAAGGGTCGCAGCGTCGAGCACGTCAGGGATCGCGATCAGCATATATGATCCTTTGCTATCGTCATTGCGAGCGGAGCAAAGCAATCCAGGGCAGTTCGCGGAACACTGGATTGCTGCGCTACGCTCGCAACGACGGCGGATGTACGTGCGTCAGAAGCTGTAGAACAGGCTCAGCACCGCCTGCCGCCGCTCGCCCGGCATCGCCCAGCCGCCGGTGACCACGCCGGTCGTCGCATTGATGTTGTTGCGGACGTTGGTGAGGTACTTTTCGTCGGTGAAGTTCTGGACGTTCAGCTGCATCGTCAGCCCCTGCCGGAAGCTGTACGCCAGATAGGCGCGGTGGATCAGGTAATCGTCGGTCTTGAGCAGCGCGGCATTGGCGAGCGTCGGCACATAGGTGGTGAACGCGCCCTGATAGGTCAGGCCGTAACCGAGTTCGAGCCCGAACGGCAGCTTGTAGGTGGTGAACAGGCTGCCCGAATGCGCGGGGGTCTGGACCAGCGGGCTGCCGCGCAGCGGATCGGGCACGGCGACCGAATTGCCGCAGCCGTTTCGCCCAGGATTGGCGAGGCAGAAGTTCGACACCGATTGCCGCACCTCGCTGTCGAGATAGGTGTAATTGGCGAAGAGCGTCCAGTTGGGCGAGACGTTGCCCGACGCGCCCACGGCAATGCCGTCGACGCGGCTGCGCCCGTCGAGCACCTGCACGGTCGGCAGCGCGGGATCGTTGGAGGCGACGCGATAGTTGCTCCGCTCGTTGCGGAACGCCGCGGCGGTCAGCTCCAGCCGCCGCCCGAACAGCCCGGCCTTGACCCCGACCTCGTAATTGCGCGCCGTCTCCGGCGCGACGCCGCAGGTATTGGTGACCACCGCGTTCGACACGCTGACGCAGCCGAGCCGCACCGTCGCCGACGAGGGCGTCTTGGCATTGCCGTAGCTGGCATAGAGGCTGACATCCTGTACCGGATGATAGACCAGCCCCGCGCGGTACGAGAACAGCCGCTCGCGGTTCGCCTGGCGCGCCTGCGCGGCGACCGGCTGCGTGACCCCGGGTGCGGCGGCGACCGGCAATTGGTCGAACTCGGCATGTTGCTGTTCCCAGCGGACGCCGGCGTTCACCTCGACATGCCGTCCGAGTTCCAGCGTGTCGAAGGCATAGACCGCTACGTTGCGCGTCGACGATTTGGAATGGGCGGTGGCGACGTAATTGATCGGCCCGCGATAATCGGCGTCGGGATTGCCGATCGCCAGCAGCGGCAGCGGCGCGGTCGCCGAGCCGTCGGCGTTGCGCAGCAGCGAGCCGGTGACGATCCGGTAATCCTCGACCATCCACGACACGCCGACGTTCGCGACGTTGCGGATGGCACCCTTCTCGCCATGTTCCAGCCGGATGTCGGTCTGGTTGGCGAGCAGCTGGTTGACCTGATCGCGCACCAGCCCGCGCGGGCCGGATGGCAGCCACTGCCCGGCGGGAATGGTGATGGTCGTGCCGTTGACGCTCGTGGTGCACGCCGCCCCGCTCGTCTTGCCCGCGACCTGCACCGGCTGGGTGCCGCTCGCCAGACAGAAGGTCCCCTGCGGCGCGCTGGTGACGCTATACTGCCCGACGCGCTGCCACCGCGTCAGGTTGCGCACCGACAGATGGTCGTCGACCTGGTGCCGCAAGGTCGCGGTGAGCCGGTCGACGTCCACGTCCTGCCGGTCGAGATTGCGATAGCCGTAATAGTCGCTGCGATCCGCGCCGGGGATGAGCCCGCCGACCAGATCGTTGTTGAAATACGGGATGCCGTACAGCGGCGTGTTGCGATCCTGCTGGTGGACATAGGCGAGCGTCAGGCTGGTCGGGCCGTCCATCCCGATCGTCACCGCGGGCGCCACGCCCCAGCGCTTGTACTTCTCGACGTCGCGGCCGGGCACGTCGTTGTGGTGGTAGACCGCGTTGAGGCGCACCCCGACCAGATCGCTGACCCGCTCATTGGCGTCGATCGCCGCGCGATAGTAATTGTCGGTGCCGATCGCCGCCTGCGCGATCGTCAGATCCTCGGGCCGCGGCTCCTTGCTGACGAGGTTGATCGTCCCGCCGACCGAGCCGGAGCCGTTGAACACCGAATTGGCGCCATTGTAGACTTCGATCTGCTGCAGGTTGAACGGATCGGTGCGGCTGTATTGTGCGCTGTCGCGAATGCCGTCGATCGTGATGTCGTTGTTCGCCGAATAGCCGCGCAGGTTGATGCTGTCGCCATAGCCACCACCGCCCTCGCCCGCGCCGAACGTGATGCCCGGCAGCGTCTGGAGCGCGTCGCGCAGCGTCAGCAGATTCTGTTTGCGGAGCACCTGATCGGAGATCACCGTCACCGTCTGCGGCGTGTCGAGCAGCGCGGCGGTCGCCTTCGGACTCTCGAGCTGGTCGGGTGCGCGTTCGCGGGCGCCCGTCACCACCACATCGTCACGGTCGATCCGCGTCCGCCCGTCCTGCGCGGCAGCCGGCCGCTCCGGCGTCTCTGCCAGCGCCGGAGCGGAGGCGATGAAGCCGATGCACGAAAGCGCGAGAAACGAAGCCGACGACGAAGACATTCCGGTGAACCCCCATTTGTTATGGCGGTCCAGCTATTGCGAGTGACTTTCACTGTCAACGCTAATGCGATTGGATTGCATCCTTGCCGTAAAATGTTCGGGGTTGCCGGCAAGCCAGGTCCGAAGCGCGCTGGCGAGATTGGGGGGATCGTCCTGCGTGATCCGTAACGCGTCGATCTGCGCGACCAGCGCCGACAGCGGCAGCGATCGCGCCGCCGCCGCCTGCTCCAGCGCGGTCCAGAAGATCGGTTCTAGGCTGACCGAGGTCGAATGCCCCGCGATCGTCACCGACCGCTTCACCGGCCCGATGAATCCGCCCGCGGGACCGATCACGGCGCGCCCTCACGACGCGGCGCGCCGTCACTCCGCATCGAACAGCGCGGCGAGTTGCTCGATGATCGTCCCGCCCAGTTGCTCGGCATCCATGATCGTCACCGCGCGGCTGTAATAGCGCGTCACGTCATGCCCGATCCCGATCGCGACCAGTTCGACCGACGACCGTTTCTCGATCCATGCGATCACCTGCCGCAAATGCCGCTCCAGATACGACCCCGAATTGACGCTCAGCGTCGAATCGTCGACCGGCGCGCCGTCCGAGATGACCATCAGGATGCGCCGCTCCTCGGGCCGCGCCATCATCCGCGCGTGCGCCCACAGCAGCGCCTCGCCGTCGATATTCTCCTTGAGCAGCCCTTCGCGCATCATCAGCCCCAGCGCGGGGCGCGCGCGCCGCCACGGCTCGTCGGCGCGCTTGTAGACGATGTGGCGGACGTCGTTGAGCCGCCCCGGCTGTGGCGGACGCCCGGCGGCCAGCCACGTCTCGCGGCTCTGCCCGCCCTTCCACGCGCGCGTCGTGAAGCCGAGGATCTCGGTCTTCACGCCACACCGCTCCAGCGTCCGCGCGAGGATATCGGCGCTGATCGCCGCGATCGAGATCGGCCGTCCGCGCATCGACCCGGAATTGTCGATCAGCAGCGTCACCACCGTGTCGCGGAAATCGGTGTCGCGTTCGATCTTGTAGCTCAGCGACTGCGTCGGGTTCACCACCACGCGCGCCAGCCGCGCCGCGTCGAGCAGCCCCTCCTCCTGATCGAAGTCCCACGACCGGGATTGCTGCGCCATCAACCGGCGCTGGAGCCGGTTGGCGAGCTTCGACACCGCCGATTGCAGATGCACCAGCTGCTGGTCGAGATAGCCGCGCAGCCGCGCCAGTTCCTCGGCATCGCACAATTCGGTCGCCGCCACGACCTCATCGAACCGCTCGGTCCACACCTTATAGTCGAACTGCGCGGACAGATCGGCGGGCGGGCGATTGGGGCGCACCGGCTGCATCCCCTCCTCGCCCTCGTCGCCCGGCTCGCCCTCGGCATCGTCGATATCGTCGCCCTCGAGCTGCTCGCTCTCGCCTTCCTGCGCCTGATCGTCGCGCTGCTGCCCGCGCGCCTCGACCTCGGACTCGCCCTCCGACCCTTCCGCCTCGCCCTCATCGGCCTCGTCGGTGTCCTGCCCCTCGTCGCCCTCTTCGTCCTCGCCGCCCTCGTCGCTGTCCTGCGGCGCCTGCTCGCCCTCGACGAGTTCGAGCTGCTCGAGCAACTTGCGCGTCAGGCCCTGAAACGCACGCTGATCGTCGAGCGCGAGCGCCAGCGCGGACAGGTCGACCTTGCCGTCGATCCACTCGCGCACCAGCGCCAGCCCCGGCTCGGCCTCGGCCGGCGGCAGCCGCCCGGTCAGCGCCTCGCGCACCATCAGCCCCAGCGCCGAGGCGAGCGGGACCTCGCTCTTGGTCCGCGCGCGCGTGATCGGATCGCTGCGCAGCCGCACGTCGAGCGCGTGCGCCAGATTGTCGGCGATCCCGTCATAGCCGCGGCTGCCCAGCGCCTCGACCCGCGCCGTCTCGATCGCATCATAGACCGAGCGCGCGGTCGCCTCCGCCGGCGCACCGCGCGCGTGGAGCGCATCGTCGTGGTGGCGCAGCCGCAGCGCAAAGCCGTCCGCGAACCCCCGCGCCTCGGCGACCTGTTCGGCGGGCAAGGTCCGCGCGGGCATCGGCACCCGCAAGTGCTTGCCCGATTGGGCCGGCGCGTCGGCGGTATAGGCGAGCTCCACCTCCGCCTCGTCGGCGAGCGCGCGCGCCGTCCCGCCCAGCACGGCCTTGAAGCGATCGAGAGAAGATTCGTGCGTCACGCCGCGGATGTAGGACAGAAGATCACCGAGGGAAACCGCAGCGCCACTGGTTCAGATTGGGACACTTCCGCACTGGCTGCAGCAAACAGGAAATTTTCCCACCGTTTTCTGGACCCTTACGACGCAGTAATGAACAGCCGGCGAGCAAAAACAATGACTCATGCCAGAAGAGCCAGCTCGCCTCCGCCCGGATGGTCGCCAGTATAATTTTTTACACTTCTCGTGACGGGGGTTTGAGATGAGCAACCACAAGTTTCTGGCTGCGGCAGCCTTTGCCGCGGCCCTGACGATGTCGTCCGGAGCCAGTGCGCAGGCAGTCATCGACAATGGCACCATCCGGCTCGGCGTGTCCCGGCTCGGACAGTTGAATGAAAGCGACAGCTCGGGACTATACGGTGTTTATGATCTGCGCACCAAGGCGGACGGTACGCGCGCCGGTTGCCTTTGCGAAGGCTGGGGCGTTGCGGTCGCCGGCACTTCGATCAGTGGCTATGCCAACAATTCCCGCGGGATCGGAGGGCTGACCTCGGTTGATTTCACCAGCACCGCCAGCACCGCCAAATCGGACGTGCGCCTTACCGGCGGCCCGCTGTCCGTCAGCCATGTCTATTCGCCGAGCGCTGCCGCCGACCTGTATCAGGTCGACGTCACCATCACCAACACCGGAACCAGCGCGACGACCGGCGACATCCTGTACCGCCGCGTCATGGACTGGGACGTCGAACCGACGGCCTTCAGCGAATATTCCACCATCCAGGGCGCCGTCGGCGCGGCCAACGTCCTGTATACCAGCGACAACGGCTTTGCGTCGGCCGATCCCCTTTCGAGCCGCGGCAGCCCGATCGATCCATCCGCGACGGGTGATTTCGTCGATTCGGGCGTTTACGACCACGGCGCGTTGTTCGATTTCTCGTTCGACCCACTGGCAGCCGGCGAGTCACGGAAGTTCAGCGTTTTCTACGGCGCATCACTGAGCGAAACCGCGGCACTCGCCTCGCTCGCGACCGTCGGCGCGGAAGTCTATTCGCTCGGCCAGAGCTCCGACAACAAGTTCGGCACCACCCCGGGTCGCTCGACCTTCATCTTCGGCTTCAAGGGCGTAGGCGGCACCGTCGTGCCCGGCGCGGTTCCTGAACCCGGCACGTGGATGATGATGCTGGTCGGCTTCGGCGCGATCGGCTTCGCCACGCGGCGGCGCCGCACCGTGAAGGCGCGCGTCAGCCTGGTCTGACCGCACTTTTTCGCGCAAGAGGGGCGATCCAATTATCGCCCCTCTTGTCCGGGTTATGCAGCAGCCACCACGCTTTCGGGCAGGTCCTTCCCGAACACGCGCTGGTAATATTCCGCGACCAGCGCCCGCTCCGCCTCGTCGCACTTGTTGAGGAACGACAGCCGGAACGCGAAGCCGACATCGCCGAAGATCAGCGCGTTCTGCGCCCAGGTGATGACGGTCCGCGGGCTCATCACCGTCGAGATGTCGCCGTTGACGAAGCCCTTGCGGGTCAGGTCGGCGACGCGGACCATGTTCTCGACCATCTTCTTGCCCTCGGGCTTGTCATATTCGCCCGATTTGGCGAGCACGATCTGCGCCTCGGTCGCGGCCGGCAGATAGTTGAGCGTCACGACCACGTTCCAGCGGTCCATCTGCCCCTGATTGATCTGCTGCGTGCCGTGATACAGCCCGCTGGTATCGCCCAGCCCGACGGTATTGGCGGTCGCGAACAGCCGGAACCACGGGTTCGGCCGGATCACGCGATTCTGGTCGAGCAACGTCAGCTTGCCCTCGGTCTCCAGCACGCGCTGGATCACGAACATCACGTCCGGGCGCCCGGCGTCATATTCGTCGAACACCAGCGCGGTCGGGGTCTGGAGCGCCCACGGCAACAGTCCCTCGCGGAATTCGGTCACCTGCTGCCCGTCGCGCAGCACGATCGCGTCGCGCCCGACCAGGTCGATGCGGCTGATGTGCGCGTCGAGGTTGATGCGGATGCACGGCCATTTCAGCCGCGCCGCCACCTGCTCGATATGGCTCGACTTGCCGGTGCCGTGATAGCCCTGCACCATCACGCGGCGGTTGTGCGCGAAGCCCGCGACGATCGCCA
>CAJYLV010000010.1 GCA_913776255.1 uncultured Sphingomonas sp.
AGATCGGCGGTGCGGCGGATATCGGGGACGAGCTTGGTCAGCATGTCGCTGGCCTGTGCCGCCGCGGTCACCGTCTCCGAGGACATGCCGCTGATCTCGCCCGCCGCGGTCTGGCTGCGCTCGGCCAGCTTGCGGACCTCGGCAGCCACGACCGCGAAGCCGCGACCATGTTCGCCCGCACGCGCCGCCTCGACCGCCGCGTTCAGCGCCAGCAGGTCGGTCTGGCGCGCGATCTCCTGCACGATGCCGATCCGCTCCGCGATCGTGCGCATCGCCCCCACCGCGCGCTGCACCGCCGCGCCGCTCAGTTCGGCATCCTGCGACGACTGGCGTGCGATCTTCTCGGTCTGCGTCGCATTGTCGGCGTTCTGGCGGATGTTCGCCGCCATCTCCTCCATCGCGGCCGATGCCTGCTCGGTCGCCGCCGCCTGCTCGGTCGCACCTTCACTGACCTGATCGGCGGTGCCCGACAGTTGCTGGCTGCCGCTGGCGACCTGCGACGAGGCGGCGGCGACGTCACCGGCGAATTTCGACAGATTGTCGACCAGCGCGTTGACCGCGTCCTTCATCCGCTCGTGATCGCCCTCGCACGGGATCGTCACCCGCTGCGTCAGGTCGCCGCCGGCGACCAGCGCCAGCACGCGATTGCCCTCGGCGATCGGCAGCAGGATCGCGTCGAGCATCCCGTTGATGCCCTCCACCAGGCGGCCGAAGTCGCCACGGAAGGCCCCCGCCTCGCCGCGCTCGCTTAGCTGTCCGTCGGTCGATGCCTGGATCAGGCGGCTGATCTCGCCGATGATCGCGCGGAAATTGGCACGCAATTCCTCGATCGTGTCGTTGATGAACGCCTTCTTGCCCGGGAAGCGCTCCAGCTCGGCGTCGAAATTGCCCTCGCCGAACTGCTTGATGCAGGCCATCGCCTTCTTCTTCACCGCGATATGGCCGGCGACCATGCCGTTGATGCCGCTCGCCATCGCCGCGAAATCGCCCTGGAAGCGCGACACCGGCACGAACACGTCGATGTCGCCCGCGTCATGCGCGCCCGACATCGTGTTCATCTCCGCGATCAATCCCTTCAAATTGGCGCGCAGCGACTCGATGATGTCGTTGATGAACGCCTTCTTGCCCGGCAGGCGTTCCATCGGTGCGTCGAAATGACCTTCGCCGAACGCCTTCACGCACGCCAGCGCCTGCTTCTTGACCGCGATATGCGCGCCCACCAACGCGTTGATGTCGTGCGCCATCACCGCCACGTCGCCGCGCATCGTGTCGGCGGGGATGACCACATCGATATCGCCGCGCTCATGCTCGCCCGCCATCCGCTGGATCGCGCCGCGCAACTGCCCGACCGGCCCCAGCGACACGTCGAGCAGATCGTTGACCGCCGCCAGCACGTCGCGCGCATCGCCCGTCGCCAGATCGAGCCGCGCACGGCGCGACAGGTCGCCGTCGCCGATCGTCTGGATCAGCGCGCGGATCTCGGCGACCGCGACTTCGGGACGGGAGGTCTTGTTGAACGGAGTGTGGAACGACATCGACTAAACCTTTCCGGGCAGAATACGCAGGCGCGGAGTGACGGGTCGGACGGATGATCTCAGGCGCGCGGCCCCGAGAGGACCGGCGCGAAGATCGCATGGAGATCGGGCAGCACGACCAGATCGTCGCGCCACCGCACCAGCCGGCGAACGTGGTCGCGCGGCCAGCGCATGCCGACGACCGGCGCTTCCTCGCTGGTCGCGGCGGTGAAGGTCGCGACCTCGTGGACGTGATCGGTACGCAGGCCGAGCAGCGTCGGCTCGCCGTCGAACGCCAGTTCGATGACGACGATCCGGCTGTCGACGCTCGCCGCGTTCACCTCCATCCCGAAGGCCGAACGCAGGTCGGCGACCGGCACGATCCGCCCGCGGAAGTTGACCACGCTGCTCACCAGCGCGGGCGCGCCGGGCACATGCGTCTCGGGCAACAGGTCGAGAATCTCGCGCACCAGCGTCGCCTCCAGCGCGAAGGTCTCGCCCCCCAGATCGAAGGTCAGCACCTCCAGCTCGCCACGCTCGTTCCAGGCGGTGTTCGACGGCATCGACGCCGCGGCGTCGCCCTGTTGCTTAGCTTGCGGCACGGAGCATCTCCTCCCGAGGTTGCGCCATCGCGACCAGTTGCGCGACGTCGAGGATCAGCGCGACGCCACCGTCGCCCAGGATCGTCGCGCCCGAGAAGCTGTTCACGCCGCGATGGAAGACGGACAGCGACTTGATGACCGTCTGGTGGCTGCCGATGATCTGGTCGACGACCAGCCCGACGCGCTCGCGCCCGGTGGCGACCACCACGATCTTCTGATGCGGATCGGGTCGCGTACCGCTGGCGAACATGTCGCGCAGCCGCAGGAACGGCACCAGCCGGTCGCGCAGCGTGATGAGGCTGCGCCCGCGCGAGCGCAGATCCTCCTCCAGCGACAGTTCGAGACATTCCTCGACCGCCGACAGCGGGATGACGTAGCGGCTCTCGCCGACGCGTACCAGCAACCCCTCGATGATCGCCAGCGTCAGCGGGATGCGCAGCGTGATCGTCGAGCCCTTGCCCGCCTCGCTCGCCACGCTGATCGAGCCGCGCAGGCTTTCGATCGTCCGCTTGACGACGTCCATCCCCACGCCGCGCCCGGACAGGTTGGTCACCTGCGCCGCGGTCGAGAAGCCGGGGTGGAAGATCAGCCCGAACAGTTCCTCGTCGGCAAGCTGCTGGCCCGGCTCGATCAGCCCGTTCGCCTCGCCCTTGGCGCGGACGCGCTCGCGGTCGATCCCGCGCCCGTCGTCGACGATCGTGATCAGCACCTCGCCGCCCGCCTGATGCGCGCTCAGCTTCACCAGCCCGGTTTCGGACTTGCCCGCCGCGATACGGTCGGCCGGCGCTTCGAGCCCGTGGTCGCACGAGTTGCGGATGATGTGGACCAGCGGATCGAACAGCCGCTCGATCACAGTCTTGTCGACCTCGGTGGTCTCGCCCGACGTCTGCAGCTCGATCGCCTTGCCGGTTTCGCGCGCCAGATCGTGGATCAGGCGCCGGAACCGCCCGAACAGCGACGACACCGGGACCATGCGCAGCACCATCATCGTGTCGCGCAGCTCGCCGGACAGCCGCTCGATATCCTCGGTCACCGAGCGCAGCAGCAGGTCGTGGCGGTTGTTCGCGAGCTGCGACAGCCGGCTCTGCGCGATCACCAGCTCGCCGACGCGGTCCATCAGCGCGTCGAGCCGGTCGGCGGGGACGCGGACGTTCTCGACCGCCGGCTGCGCCGCGGGCGGCGGGCCGCCGGGGGCAGCGGCCGGCGCGGCCGTCTCGATGGGCGCCACCGCGGCGGGCGCGTCCGCGACCGGCGCCGCGGGCGCGGCAGCAGCGGCCGGCTCTTCGGCGCCGAGCGGCGCGATCTCCAGCGTCATGTCGTCCATGACGAAGATGAACACGTCCTCGATCGCCTCGCGGGTGATGTCGCCGCGCAGCACCACGTCCCAGCCGAGATGGCATTCGTTGGGGACCAGCGCGCCGAGCGGCGGCAGCGCGTCGGTGCGCACGCGCACCTCCGCCTCGCCGAGATCGCGGAGTTCGTCGAGCAGCATCAGCGGGTTGGTGCCGTTCGCCATCGCATCGGCCGGCAGGCGGAAGAACAGCTTCCAGCCCGATGCGGCGGCGGGGGCGTCAGCCGCCACGCCGCCGCCGCGCGCCGCCTCGACCGCCGCGGCGAGCCGCGCGAGGATCGCGTCGCCCTCGGCCTGCGGCGCATCGCCGTCGACCAGCGCCGCCATATGGTCGCGCGCCGACAGGATCACCGACACCAGCTCCGCGGTCGCGGGCACCTCGCCCTTGCGGACGCGGTCGAAGGCGCTCTCGCAATGATGCGTGAACGCCGCCAGCGCGTCGAACCCGAACATCGCGCCCGAGCCCTTGAGCGTGTGCAGCCCGCGGAACACCGCATTGACCAGCGCCATGTCGCCGAGCCGGTGCCCGAGATCGAGCAGCCCCTGCTCGACCTGTTCGAGCAGTTCGCCCGCCTCCACCCGGAAGGTGGCTGTCGGGTCCTCGGTCACTTGCCGAGCACTTTCTGCGCGACGCGGATCAGCTGCTCGGGCTGGAACGGCTTGACCAGCCAGCCGGTCGCGCCCGCCGCCTTGGCCTGCGCCTTGATGTCGCCGTCCGACTCGGTCGACAGGAAGATGATCGGCACGCCCGCCTGCGCGGGTTGCTGGCGCAGCGCGCGGATCATCGACAGCCCGTCCATGTTGGGCATGTTGAGATCGGTGACGATCATGTCGAAGCGCGTGCCGGTCGCCTTGGCGAGCCCATCAGCACCGTCGATCGCCTCGGTCACGGCATAGCCGGCGCCGGTGAGCGCGATGCGGATCGCCATGCGCAGGCTGGCGCTGTCGTCAACGGTAAGGATCGAGGCGGTCATTGCGCGGAGTCTCCGTGGAACCAGAAGGCCGCGTCGTCGTCGGACGCGGGAGTGAAGCCGGCACGCGCCAGCAGCGCGCGGAACGGCGCGCCGACCGGCGCGGCCAGCGCGAAATCGCGGCCGTCGTCGCGCGCGGTGCGCCGCGCCGACTCGACCAGCTGCACCACGCTCAGATCGGGCGCGGTGACCGCCGACAGGTCGAGCCGGACGGCATCGCCCGTGGCGAATGCCTGCAGCAGATCGTCGGCCAGCAATCCGATCGACGGCAGGCACAGATCGCCGGCCGCGACCACAGGGGTGATCGACATGAACTTGGTGCTCCTTGATCCGGTGCCGCACCCGCCGAGGCAGATCACGGCGCCGGACGCCTGTTACGCTGCGGATCGCGCCGTCCTGCGCGTCGATTCCTGCTTCGACGCCGTGGCCGGGGTCCTCCCCTACGACCGCCGTGCTACCGTGCAGGAGTAAAATGACCATTAACCCGCGACTCAATGGTCGCCGCGGATCGTCGAGACCAATCAATGCAAAGTCAGCAACTTGAAGAAGAATTTGCTAATTGGTCGGCGAGGCCCGATGAGATTTTTTCATTCGGTCAGCAAAATCTCGTTTCAATTTGGGGCGCGTTGTTTGCCTGATAGAAGCGCGACGCTTCGGAACGGATCGTCTGCGATGGCCGATTGACCCGCCCCGATGCGCGCGGCCCGCTGCATGCCGGCGTCGGCTACGGCGCGCGTGCCACATCGCCGTTGCCCGGTCGTCACTCGCCCTTCAGGTCGGCGACGATCGGGAAATGATCGGACGGATAGCGCTCGCCCTCGTGGGTGGTCAGCACCTTCGCCGCCACCGGGCGGAAGCCCTTGACGAGGATGTAGTCGATCCACTTGCCCGCCTCGGGCGTGCCGGTGAAATCGTGGAAGGTGCCGCTCGGCGCGTCGGCGGTGCGCGCCAGCTGCGAGGCGTCGGTCAGGAACGCGGTCAGCCGCCGGACCGCGGCGCTGTCCGGCGTGGTGTTCAGATCGCCGGTCAGCACGATCGGCAACCCCGGCGCGATCGTCGGCAGCCGCTCGGCGATCAGCGCGGCGGAGCGGTTGCGCGCGTCCTCGTCCTCGGCGCCGCGGTGCGGAAAATGCGTATCGGCCATCAGGAAGCGGCGTTTCGTCTTGCCGGTGGTCTCGAACACGCCCCACGTCACCATCCGCGGCAGGTTCGCGCCCCAGCTGATCTTGCCCGGCGTCTCGGGGGTGTCGGACAGCCAGAAGTCGCCGCTGCGGATCAGCTTCAGCCGGTCGGTACGGTAGAAGACGCCCATATGCTCGCCCTTGTGCCCGCCGTCGCGGTCGCGCCCGAACCAGCGATAGCGCGGCAGCGCGCGGACGATGTCGTCGCCCTGCGTCCTGAGCAGCTCCTGCGTGCCGATCACGTCCGGGTTCGCCTCGCGCACGGTGCGCATGAACAGGTCGCGGCGCGCCGGCCAGACGTTGGCGCCGTCGCAATCGCAGGCGAAGCGGACGTTGAAGGTCATGACGCGCACGTCCTGCGCCCAAGCGCCGCTTGCCGTCACCAGCGCGGCTGCCGCGGCGACCGCCGCCATTATCAAACGCTTCATCTGCAACCCTTCTTTCTTTCCGCCTCGCTACCCGAGCGCCGCCGTCATTGCGAGCGGAGCGAAGCAATCCAGAGTCGGACCAGGACGCCCTGGATTGCTTCGCTCCGCTCGCAATGACGGCTGTTGATCCCGAGAAGCTGGCTTTTCCCCAAGGCAACCAATTCCACCCCCCGCTGCCGCGCGTTTCCGCGCAAGGGATGACAGACGCATGACGACCGGACACGCGCGTCCGGCGTAGAGGGAAGCGAATGTCACGGTTGCTCGATCATCACCGGCTCACCCATTTGCAACGGCTCGAGGCCGAGGCGATCCACATCATGCGCGAGGTGGTGGCCGAGGCGGACAATCCCGTGATGCTCTATTCGGTCGGCAAGGACAGCGCGGTGATGCTGCACCTCGCGCGCAAGGCGTTCTTCCCCAGTCCCCCGCCCTTCCCGCTGCTGCATGTCGACACGACGTGGAAGTTCCGCGAGATGTATCGCTTACGCGACCGGATGGCGGCGGAGAGCGGGATGACCTTGCTCGTCCACCAGAACCCTGAGGCGATCGAGCGCGGGATCAACCCGTTCGACCACGGCGCGCTCCACACCGACCTGTGGAAGACCGAGGGGCTGAAGCAGGCGCTCGACCATTACGGCTTCGACGCCGCGTTCGGCGGCGCGCGCCGCGACGAGGAGAAGAGCCGCGCCAAGGAGCGGATCTTCAGCTTCCGCACGGCCACGCACGGCTGGGACCCGAAGAACCAGCGGCCCGAGCTGTGGAACCTCTACAACGCGCGCAAGAACAAGGGCGAGAGCATCCGCGTCTTCCCGATCTCGAACTGGACCGAGCTGGACATCTGGCAATATATCCATCTCAACGACGTGCCGATCGTGCCGCTCTATTTCGCCGCCGAGCGCCCGACCGTCGAGCGTGACGGGATGCTGCTGATGGTCGATGACGAGCGCTTCCGGCTGTTGCCCGGCGAGGAGCCGGTCATGCGCTCGATCCGCTTCCGCACGCTCGGCTGCTACCCGCTGACCGGCGCGGTCGAAAGCCGCGCGACGACGCTGCCGCAGGTGATCCAAGAGACATTGCTCACCACCACCAGCGAGCGGCAGGGGCGCGCGATCGACAAGGATGCCGGCGGCGCGGGGATGGAAGTGAAGAAGCAGCAGGGGTATTTCTGATGAGCACCGCACCTGCTTATGTCGTCGACGACCTCATCGCGCGCGACATCGATGCGTATCTCGACAGCCATCAGCACAAGACGATGCTGCGCTTCATCACCTGCGGCTCGGTCGACGACGGCAAGTCGACGCTGATCGGGCGGCTGCTCTACGATTCGAAGATGATCTTCGAGGACCAGCTCGCCGCGCTGGAGAGCGACTCGCGCAAACAGGGCACGCAGGGTGGCGAGATCGACTTCGCGTTGCTGGTCGACGGGCTCGCCGCCGAGCGCGAGCAGGGGATCACGATCGACGTCGCCTATCGCTTCTTCAATACCGAGAAGCGCAAATTCATCGTCGCCGACTGCCCGGGCCACGAACAATATACCCGCAACATGGTGACCGGCGCGTCGACCGCCGATCTCGCGGTGATCCTGATCGACGCGCGCAAGGGCGTGCTGACGCAGACGCGGCGGCACAGCTATCTCTGCCACCTGATCGGCATCCGCAACATCGTGCTCGCGGTCAACAAGATGGACCTGGTCGGCTACGATCAGGCGACGTTCGACACGATCGTCGCGGACTATGCCGCCTTCGCGCAGTCGATCGGGATCAAGGGCTTCACCGCGCTGCCGATCTCCGGGTTCAAGGGCGACAATATCACCGCACGCTCGCCGAACACGCCCTGGTATCGCGGGCCGACTTTGGTCGAGCATCTCGAAACCGTCGAGGTGCTCGCCTCGGTCGATGCCGACAAGCCGTTCCGGATGCCGGTGCAATGGGTCAACCGTCCGCACCTCGACTTCCGCGGCTTCTCGGGGCTGATCGCGACCGGGCGCGTCGCGGTCGGCGACCGGGTGCGCGTGCTGCCGTCGGGCAAGACCTCGGCGGTGACGCGGATCGTCACGCTCGACGGTGACCTGCAACAGGCGGTCGCCGGCCAGTCGGTGACCTTGTGCTTCGCCGATGAGATCGACTGTTCGCGCGGCGACGTGATCGCTGCCGCCGAACAGCCGCCCGAAGCCGCCGACCAGTTCGAAGCGACGCTGGTGTGGCTCGACGATGCGGCCTTGCGCGTCGGGCGCGGCTATTGGCTGAAGCTGGGCACGCAGACCGTCTCGGCGACCGTCCAGCAGCCCAAGTACGTCGTCAACGTCAACACGCTCGAACAGCTCGCCGCCAAGACGCTCGACCTCAATGCGATCGGCGTCGCCGAGCTGACCACCGACCGCCAGATCGTGTTCGAGCCCTATGCCGACAATCGCACGCTCGGCGGGTTCATCCTGATCGACAAGCTGACCAATGCGACGGTCGCGGCGGGGATGCTGCATTTCAGCCTGCGCCGTGCGCAGAACGTCCACTGGCAGGCGGTCGATGTCGGTCGCGAGGCCCATGCCGCACTCAAGGAGCAGAAGCCGGCGGTGCTCTGGTTCACCGGGCTCTCGGGGTCGGGCAAGTCGACGATCGCCAATCTGGTCGAGAAGCGGCTGCACGCGCTCGGCCGCCACACCTTCCTGCTCGACGGCGACAATGTCCGCCACGGGCTCAACAAGGATCTCGGCTTCACCGAGGCCGACCGGATCGAGAACATCCGCCGCGTCGGCGAGGTCGCGAAGCTGATGACCGACGCCGGGCTGATCGTGCTGACCGCCTTCATCAGCCCGTTCCGCGCCGAGCGCGAGATGGTGCGCGCGATGCTGCCCGCCGGCGAGTTCGTCGAGGTGTTCGTCGACACGCCGTTCGAGGAAGCCGAACGCCGCGACGTGAAGGGGCTCTACAAGAAGGCGCGCGCCGGGTTGCTCAAGAACTTCACCGGCATCGACAGCCCCTATGAGCGGCCCGAGGCGCCCGAGGTGCGGATCGACACCACCGTCACCACCCCCGAACAGGCCGCCGAGCAGATCGTCGACCTGCTGCTGCGCCGCGCATGACCGGGGGAGAGAGCGACGCCGCGCTGGCCGCGCATCTCGCCGAGGTGGCGGGCGCGCTGCTGCTGACGGTGCGCGACAGCGCGGCGCTGACCGAGCGGGCGCTGGCCAAGGCCGGGGATGCGATCGCCAACCGCTTCCTCGTCGAGGCATTGCGCGCGCAGCGTAGCGTCGACGGGTTGCTGTCGGAGGAAGAGAAGGACTGCCCGATCCGGCTCGACCGCTCGCGGGTGTGGATCGTCGATCCCGTAGACGGCACGCGCGAATATGCCGAGCGCCGCGCCGATTGGGCGGTGCATGTCGGCCTCGCGATCGACGGCGTGCCGACCACCGGCGCGGTCGCCTTGCCCGCGGCGGGGATCGTGCTGCGCAGCGATGCGCCGCTCGCGGTGCCGCCCGCGCCCGAACGGCTGCGGATGGTGGTCAGCCGCTCGCGCCCGGCGCGCGAGGCGGTCGCGGTCGCCGAGGCGCTGGACGCGGAGCTGGTGCCGATGGGCAGCGCCGGCGCGAAGGCGATGAGCATCATCCTCGGCCAGTCGGACATCTACCTCCATTCGGGCGGGCAATATGAATGGGACAGCTGCGCCCCCGCCGCGGTGGCGCGCGCACACGGGCTGCACGTCAGCCGCATCGACGGCACGCCGTTGGTCTATAATTGCGCGGACACCTACATGCCCGACCTGCTGATCTGCCGTCACGAGCATGTCGCCCCGGTACTGGCGGCGTTGGCGGAGGTTTGATCGTCATTGCGAGCGCAGCGAAGCAATCCAGGGCCGGATCAGGACGCCCTGGATTGCTTCGCTACGCTCGCAATGACGATGAGGCGAGCCGCCGTCGCAAAATCGGCTGCAGCACCAGACCGTTGAGGTCAATCGCGGCATGGACCAGCATCGCCGCCCACAACCGCCCCGACACCAGATAGACCAGCGCCAGCACTACCCCCGCGATCACCGTCGCGACGACGCCACGCCAGCCCTGATAGCGGTGCGCATAGCCGAACGCCGCGGTCGCACCCGCGAAGCCGAGCAGCGCCGACCCGCTCACGCTCGCGATCAGCAACGGCAGCAGCAGCCGGAAGAACAGCTCCTCGGTCACTCCCGCGACGAGCGCGAGCAGCACGCCCCAGCCGAGTTCGGCGTGGCGCGTCGGCATGACCGCGCGCAGGTCGCCGATCTTCACCCGGCGTCCGCGGCGTTCGAGCAATGCGGCGATCACCACGCCGCCGAGCGCCCCCGCGGCCAGCGGCGGCCAGCCCGGCTGGCCGATCCACGCCACCGCCAACGCGCGCGCCGGCAGCAACTCCGGCGGGAAGCGCGTCACCGCGTCCAATCGCCCCAGCACCGCCAGCAGCAGCACCGCGACCGAACCGAAATGCACCAAAGCGCGCAGCGCCAGCCGCGCGAACCAGCGATGCCGCACCGCCCCCGGCGCGGCCGCGGGCGGGCGCGGCCAATAGCCGAAGCGCGCGCCGTGGAGCAGCAACGCGAGACTGGCCAACGCGACCGCCAGCGCGACGCCGGCGGGGATCACAGGTCGAGGCGGTGCTCGCCCTTCACCCAGCGCACCGTGCCCGACGAGGCGCGCATCACGACGCTCTCGGTGGTCATCTTGCCGCCGACGCGCCGCACGCCTTCGAGCAGCGAACCGTCGGTGACGCCGGTCGCCGCGAAGATGCAATCGCCCTTCGCGAGATCCTTGAGATCATATTGGCGGTCGAGGTCCGCGATCCCCCATTTGCGCGCCCGCGCGCGCTCGTCGTCGTTGCGGAACAGCAACCGGCCCTTGAACTGCCCGCCGACGCAGCGCAGCGCCGCGCAGGCCAGCACGCCCTCCGGCGCGCCGCCCGAGCCCATATAGACGTCGATCGTCGTGTCCGGGTCGCTGGTCGCGATCACGCCCGCGACGTCGCCGTCGCCGATCAGCACCACCCCGCAGCCGATCCCGCGCAGCTCGGCGATCAGCGCCTCGTGGCGCGGACGGTCGAGCACGCAGGCGATGATGTCCTTGGGCTGGACGCCCTTGGCGGCCGCGATCGCCGCGACATTCTCGGTCGGGGTGCGGTCGAGGTCGATGACCCCGGCGGGCAGCCCCGGCCCGACCGCCAGTTTGTCCATGTACACGTCGGGTGCGTTGAGCAGCCCGCCGGCCTCGGCGATCGCCAGCACCGCGAGGCTGTTCGGCCCCGACTTGGCGCAGATCGTCGTGCCCTCCAGCGGATCGAGCGCGATGTCGATCGCCGGGCCCTGCCCGCTGCCGACCTTCTCGCCGATGAACAGCATCGGCGCCTCGTCGCGCTCGCCCTCGCCGATCACCACCGTGCCGTCGATGTCGAGGTCGTTGAGCGCGGCGCGCATCGCCTCGACCGCGGCGGCATCGGCGGCCTTCTCGTCACCGCGCCCGGTCAGCGTCGAGGCGGCGATCGCCGCCGCCTCGGTGACGCGCACCATCTCCAGCACGAGCACACGGTCGAGAACCTTGCTGGCAGTCGGCATGGGGAGTCCTTCTTCTCTGATCGATCCCGGATAGGCGCGCCACATGACGGTGTCGAGGCATTTTGTTTTACATGTTTTACAGGATCGGGATCAAAGCGTCAGCGCCGCCTTCAGCCCGACCACGCCGACATCGGGGGCGTCGCGCACGCCGCCGGGCTGGTGCACCCATTGCACGTTCGGGCGCAGTTCCAGCCAGTCGATCGGGTGCAGGCTGTAATAGACCTCCGCGGCATATTCGGCGTCGCGCACCGGGGTGCCCGGCACCAGCGCGTCGGCGCGCGCCGCACGACCGTTGACGTTGGTGCGCGCGAACGCGACGCCCAGCACGTCGCCGGGGAGTGCCGGCACCAGCCCCTTGTAGAACAACCCGGCCGACACCTGATTGTCGGTGACGCTGGTCTTGCGGTCGGTTTGGGTGACGTTGAGGAAGACGCCCAGCCCGGTTAGCGACTTGCCGTCCTTCGACGTGCCGGTGAGTTGCTGCTGCATCGTGAAATAGACGCCGTACCGCCCGGAGCGCCGCAGCGGCGCGGCCCCGGTCAGGACGATCGGGCGGCGATCGCGGTCGAGCAGCACGTCGTCACCGTCCGCGGTCGCGATCCAGCCGCCGACCTTGTACGAGCCGACCTTGCCGTCGTCGCCGCCGCGGCTCACCCCGGTCTCGACCGGGATCAGCACGCCGGTCGCGCCGTGGAAGTGGCCAACGAAGAAGGTCCGGTCCAGATTGCGCGGGTTGATCTCGTACACCGCGCCCTGCATGTAGCGATCGTCGTCGAGCGCCACCCGCACCCGCGCGCCCCACTGGCTGACCGGCCAATTGTACCAGTAATCGCCGGCCAGATTGCCGGGCTGCGCGCCGCAGAAGCTGAGGTTCATGAAGTGGCAGGAGAAGGCCGCGAAATCCTCGCCGGGGTTGGTGCGGCCCAGCTTCACCTCGGTCCGCGTCCCGATCTTCTGCTCCCACCACAATTGCGTGAGGCGCACCGTCTGCCCGCGGCCGTAGATTTCCTGCACCTGTTGCAGCGTGTTCAGCCCGGCATCGGTGGTCAGGTCGTACCCCCGCCGCCACGTCACCGTCGCCTGCACCGCGCCGCCGGTGATCCCGGCCAGCTTCTCCATGTCGAGCAAAGCGCCGACGTCGAACTGCCCGGTTTCGCGGAACAGCTTCCGCTCGCCGCCGCTGAAATTATAGCCGCTTTCCGACGCATAACGCGCGGTCAGCCCGATGCCACGCCGGCCGAGCCGGGTGCGGATCTCCTGCCAGTCGCCGATCAGTCCCGGCGGCGGCGAACTTTGCGTGTCGCCGACCAGCGACGAGGGCGAGGTGTCGCGCGGGCGGCGCGGGGCGGGCGTGCGCGGCTGCCGCTGCGTATCGCCGGAGCGGGTCGCGGCGCTCGCGCCGGGCTTCGGCGCATTGGGATCGTCGGGCGGCGACGCGCCGATGTCGACCTGCTGCGCCTGCGCCGCGCCCGCCACCAGCAACGCGGCGGCGAAAAGCCCCTTCCTCATCTACCCTCGCGACCTTCTTCATTGTCGTTACGTCGGAGCAACGAAGAAGCGCGGGAAAGGTTCGCGCGGGATACAGCTCATGCCGTCATTGCGAGCGTAGCGAAGCAATCCAGAGCCGGATCAGGACGCCCTGGATTGCTTCGCTGCGCTCGCAATGACGAAACGCCGCGTATCAGTCGCGCAGCAGGTCGTTGATGCTGGTCTTGCTGCGGGTCTGCGCATCGACGCGCTTGACGATCACGGCGCAATACAGCGCCGGCTTTCCGTCGCCGCCGCCGATCGAGCCGGGAACGACCACCGCATAGGGCGGCACTTCGCCGCGGAACGTCTCGCCGGTCTCGCGGTCGATGATCTTGGTCGACGCGCCGAGATAGACGCCCATCGACAGCACCGCGCCCTCGCCGACGCGCACGCCCTCCGCGACCTCGGCGCGCGCGCCGATGAACGCGCCGTCGCCGATGATGACCGGATCGGCCTGCAACGGCTCGAGCACGCCGCCGATGCCGGCACCGCCCGAGAGGTGGACGTTCTTGCCGATCTGCGCGCAGCTGCCGACCGTCGCCCAGGTGTCGACCATCGTGCCTTCGCCGACATAGGCGCCGATGTTGACGAAGCTGGGCATCAGGATCGCGCCCTTGCCGACGAACGCGCCGCGCCGCACCACGCTGCCCGGCACCGCGCGGAAGCCGGCGCTGCGGAACTCGGCCTCGCTCCAGCCCGAGAATTTGCTCGGCACCTTGTCGAACCAATGGCCGGCGCCCGGGCCGTTGTCGATCAGCGCATTGTCGTTGAGGCGGAAGCTGAGCAGCACCGCTTTCTTGAGCCACTGGTTGACACGCCAGCCTCCCGCTCCATCTGGCTCGGCGACGCGCGCCTGCCCGGCGTCGAGCAGCGCCAGCGCGCGATCGACCGCGACGCGCACCTCGCCGCCGGTGGTCAGCCCCAGCTCGGCGCGGTTCTCCCACGCGGCGTCGATCGTGGCGGAAAGATCGGCGGTCATTGGTCCTCCAAAACAGACTGGACCCACGCGGTGACGTCGGTCACGCGGTGGTCGACATAGGAACGGTCGGCGTCGTGGTCCTGCTCGGACCCGTTGTCCACCCAGACGGTGGTCATCCCGATCGCCTTGGCGGGTTTCAGGTTGCGCGCCATGTCCTCGACGAACAAAGCGCGGATCGGGTCGATGTCGAATGCGGCGCACAGCCCGGCATAGGCGCTGGCGGCGGGCTTCGGCGTCAGGTCCATAGCGACGATGTCGTGGACCGCCTCGAAACTCTGCCCGAGCCCGAGCCGCTCCAGCACCTTGAGCGCATAGGGCCGGTCGCCGTTGGTGAAGACCAGTTTGCGCCCCGGCAGCCGTGCCAGCGCGGCGGCGAGCGGCGCATTCTCTTCCAGCGCGTCCATCTCGATATCGTGGACATAGGCGAGGAAGGCGTGCGGATCGACGTCGTGATCCGCCATCAGCCCGGCGAGCGTGGTGCCGTGCCCGAGGAAATATTCCTTCTGGATACGGCGCGCCTCGACTGCGTCGACGTTCAGGAAGTCGGCGATGAACGCGGTCATCCGCCGGTCGATGTGCGCGAACAGGTCGGCACGCGCCGGGTAGAGCGTGTTGTCGAGGTCGAAGATCCACGTATCGACGTGCGCGAAGGCCGGGTGCATGGCGCGGCGCTTTAGGCGGTTCGTGCCATCGGGGAAAGGTCGATGCTCGACGCGAGGGCGTCGAGGGTTCGCGCAGAGCACGCAGCGGTCGCAGAGAAGACGGTGCAAGCCAACGATCGGAAGACATAGCGCACGTCGGCACGAAAGGTCGCCGCAGGCGCCTTTCTCTGCGCCCGCCGCGTGCTCCGCGCGAATTCATCTTCTCCGCGCGTTCGCGGAGACCGGGAAGGTTCGCATCGTCACCGTTGCCTGCGCGGGCGTGACGAGGGCTATGCCGGAAACATCGGCTTTGCGGCCGCATAGCGAGGCTGTCGTGGCAAAGCGCCGGCGCGCTCCCCACCTATCGTCCATGACCCGCTATTCCCTTCTCGACCTCGTCCCCGTCACCGAGGGCGGTTCGGTCGCGCAATCGCTCACCAATGCCGCCGACCTCGCGCAACATGCCGAGCACCTCGGCTTCAACCGCTATTGGGTCGCCGAGCATCACGGCATGACCGGGATCGCCTCGGCGGCGACCGCGGTGGTGATCGCGCATGTCGGGCAGGCGACGAGCCGCATCCGCATCGGCGCGGGCGGGATCATGCTGCCCAATTCCGCGCCGCTGCAGATCGCCGAGCAGTTCGGGACGCTCGACGCGCTGTTTCCCGGTCGCATCGACCTCGGGCTCGGCCGCGCACCCGGCTCCGACCAGCGCGTCGCGCACGCGCTGCGCCGCAACCTTTCCAGCGACGCCAATGAGTTCCCGCGCGACGTCGTCGAGCTGCAAAGCTATTTCGCCGACGACGGGCGCACCGGCATCACCGCGACGCCGGGGGCGGGCGCGCAGCCGGAGATGTGGATCCTCGGCTCGAGCCTGTTCGGCGCACAGCTCGCCGCGATGCTGGGGCTGCCCTATGCGTTCGCATCGCATTTCGCGCCCGACGCGCTCGATCAGGCGCTCGACATCTACCGGCGCGATTTCCGCCCGTCGGCGGCACTCGCCAAGCCCTATGCCATGGCGGGGTTCAATGTCTTCGCCGCCGACACGCACGAGGAGGCCGAGCTGCTCGCCAGTTCGCAGCAGCAGCAGTTCGTCGCGCTGCGCACCGGCAATCCGGGGCGGATGAAGCCGCCGGTGCCGGGCTATCGCGCCTCGCTGCCGCCGCAGCACGCCGCGATCCTCGACCACGCACTGTCGGCGAGCGCGATCGGCACCCGCGACGAGGTGGCGCGCGGTATCGCGGCGTTCGTCGCGCGCACCGGGGTCGACGAGCTGATGCTGACCAGCGCGATCTACGACCATCAGGCGCGCCGCCACTCGATCGCGCTGGCGGCGGCGGCGATGCGCGAGCTGCCGCTCGCGGCGTAATTCACAGCGCCACAACAAACGTCGTCGCCCCTGCGTAGGCAGGGGCCCATGTCTGTGAAGTCCGTCGCGGAGGTCTGACACAAGCTCGCCCCGCCTTGTGTCAGCCACTCGCCCGGACGACACAGACATAGGCCCCTGCCTTCGCAGGCGCGACGGCGTGGGAGCGTTGCCGAATACTCTGATGCCGCAGGGGCGACGAAGGACTGGACGCCGCACGGACGCCCCGCTAACCGCACGCGATGGCGCACGTCGGCATCATCATGGGCTCCACCTCGGACTGGGAAACGATGCGTCACGCGAGCGAGACGCTCGACGCGCTCGGCGTGGCGTATGAGGCGAAGGTCGTCTCCGCGCATCGCACCCCGCAGCGGCTGTACGATTACGCGACCGGCGCGGCAGACCGTGGGCTGAAGGTCATCATCGCTGGCGCAGGCGGGGCGGCGCATCTGCCCGGCATGGCGGCGTCGATGACGCATCTGCCGGTGCTGGGGGTGCCGGTCGAGTCCAAGGCGTTGAAAGGCATGGATAGCCTGCTCTCGATCGTCCAGATGCCCGGCGGCATTCCGGTCGGCACGTTGGCGATCGGCAAGGCCGGCGCGATCAACGCCGCGCTGCTTGCCGCGTCGATCCTCGCGCTGTCGGACGACGCGCTGTCGCAGCGCTTGCAGGCGTGGCGCACGAAGCAGACCGACGGCGTCGCGGTCGATCCGGCATGAGCGTGATCGCCCCCGGCAGCACGATCGGCATCCTCGGCGGCGGGCAGCTCGGCCGCATGATCGCCAGCGCGGCGGCCGATCTCGGCTATCGCACGCATGTCCTCGCCCCCGATCGCGAGAGCGTCGCGGCGCAGACCGCCTCGTCGCTGACGCGTGCCGATTACCACAACAAGGTCGTGCTCGCCGACTTCGCCGCGCAATGCGACGTCGTCACCTATGAGTTCGAGAATATCGCGGTCACGCCGGTCGAATGGCTCGCCGAGCGCGTGCCGGTCTATCCGGGCCCGCGCAGCCTCGCGGTCGCGCAGGACCGCGTGCGCGAGAAGCAGTTCGTCGAGCAGGTCGGTGGGCGCCCGGCGCGCTGGCAGGCGGTCAACTCGCGCGAGGAGCTGGACGCGGCGATTGCGACGATCGGCTGCCCGGCGGTGCTCAAGACGACGCGCTTCGGTTATGACGGCAAGGGGCAGACGCGCCTGCTATCGCCCGCCGACGCCGATGCGGCATGGCAAGCGATCGGCGGTCCAGCGATCCTAGAGGCGTTTGTTACATTCAGCCACGAATTCTCGATCGTGCTGGTGCGTGGGCGCGACGGCACCATCACCAGCTACCCGCCGCCGTGGAACGAGCATCGCGACGGCATCCTGCACCGCTCGACGCTGCCGGCCCCGGCCGAGATCGCCGCGCAATGGACCGAGGCGGCGGCGCTGACCGGGCGGATCGCCGACGCGCTGGATCATGTCGGCGTACTGACCTGCGAATATTTTGCGAGCGCCGAAGGGCCGGTGTTCAACGAGATGGCGCCGCGCGTCCACAATTCGGGGCATTGGACGATCGAAGGCGCGGCGACCTCGCAATTCGCCAACCATGTCCGCGCGATCTGCGGCCTACCGCTCGGCGATACGGCGCTGGTCGCGCAGGGTGCGGAGATGGAGAATCTGATCGGCGCGGACTGGGAGCGCTGGCCGGATTACGTCGCCGCCCGCGACACGTACCTGCATCTCTACGGCAAGCGCGAGACGCGCGACGGCCGCAAGATGGGGCATGTCACCCGGTTGACGCGGTAGGTTCGTCATTGCGAGCGTAGCGAGGCAATGACGGCTTGGCTGCCCTATCCCCGACGCGCGCCCGTGATCATCCGCCGCGCGATCCGGCGCACGCCCTCGTCGTCCTTGGTCGCGTCGGTGGCAGGATCGCCGAGATGGTCGAGGCTGTCCTCCAGATAATCGAGCAGCCCGGGATGCTTGCCCTCGACATATTCGATCAGCTTGAACAGCAGATGCTCGGTGGCGATCTCGCGCTGGCGGGTCTGCACCTGGGGGTCGGTCATCGGTCACTCCGGGGTTGATCGTCACGCCAACCGCCGCCGCGCGCGTCGCGTTCCGTCTCAATCGATCTTGACGATCCGCTCGGTCAACACCGCAACCCTGATCCCGAAACGCCGCGCTTCCAGGCGGTTGGCGAGCGTGCGCCCATCGGGCTGCAGCGTCAGTGTCTGGCGGACGCGGAACCCGCCGTCGCTGGTGAACGACAGCCGCAGCGTCCTGCCCTGAACCGCACCGGTGACCGGCCCGCGCGCATCGGTCAGCGTCCCGGTGTAGCGCCCCGGCGCGATCTGCCACAGCCGCCAGTGCCGCGGGCGCGGGGGCTTGCTCCCTTCGGTCACCCATTGATCGAGCACCAGTGCGCCATCCGGCTGCCTTCGCCCGCTCCCGCGCACCGTCACCGGCTTCGCCGCGCGGAGGATCACCTTGAGCTGCGCGGTGCCGCGCGTCGCGCCGGTGAAGAAGCGCAGCGGATCGAACGCCGGGGCGGCGGTGGCGCCGGCAAGTGCGAGGAACAGCAACATACCCGCCCAACGCGCGACCGCGCAAAGCGCCGCCTCTTTGTAACAAATTATGCAATTGATAGTGACTATCATCAGCGACACCGCTAGGGCGTGTCCCATAAATCGGGGAAACGCACATGAGATCTTGGTTCGTCCTGCTGTCGGCCAGCGTGCTCGGCGTCAGCGCCACTGGTGCCCATGCCAGCGAGATCGCCACCACGACCGCGACAACGGACGCCGCCGCCGACCTCACTGCCGACGCCGCCGCGCAGCGTGAGGGAGAGGTCGTCGTGATCGGCAAAAGCTACGGCCGCGCGGTCGGCAAGACGGTCACCCCGCTCAAGGACACGCCCAACACGATCAGCGTCATCGAACGCGATCAGATCGAGGCGCAGAACCTGTTCACGCTCGAGGACGCGCTCACCGCCACCAACGGCATCACCGTCACCGGAATCGGCAGCGAGGACCCGTCGTTCAATTCGCGCGGCTTCGCGATCAACAACTATCTGGTCAACGGCGTGCCGACGCAGTCGTTCGGCTTTCCGGGCGTCGTGCCGGACCTGTTCTTCTACGACCGGCTGGAGGTGCTACGCGGCCCGGCCGGGCTGTTCAGCGGCGCGGGCAATCCGGCCGGGAGCATCAACCTGATCCGCAAGCGCCCGCTCGAGGCGACGCGTATCCAGGCGTCGGCGGGCTATGGCAGTTACGACAATGTGCGGCTGGAGCTGGACGCCTCGACCCGGCTGACCGACGCGATCGGCCTGCGCGCGGGCGCGATGGCGCAGGATCAGGACCAGTTCTTCGACACCGCGCACCGCCGCCGCTGGGGCGCGTTCGCGGTCGGCGACGTGGCGATCGGCGCGCGCACGACGCTGACCGGCGGCGTCTATTACGACCGTTTCCATCCCGCGGTGCAGACCGGGCTGCCGGGCGTCGTCGGCGGCGCGGACGGCAGCGACGGGCGGCTGCTCGACGTGCGACGCTCGACCTATCTCGGCGCCGACTGGAACCGCTTCGAGTCGGAGACATGGACCGGCTTCGTCGAGCTGGCGCATCGGATCAGCGACCGATGGACGTTGCGCGCGACCGGGATGATCGCCAACGTCGATCGCGTCGACAAATACAGCTACATCGGCAACGCCGCGGTCACGCCCGACAACCGCGGCGTCACCAGCCACATCGCCTTCCTCGGCGACAATCGCCAGCGCACCCGCTCGTTCGACATCAACGGTGCCGGCAGCTTCCCGGCGTTCGGGCGCGAGCAGACGCTGATCCTCGGGATGGACTATCAGGCGCTCGATTACACCTCGTACAATTCGCGGCTGAGCAATTACGCGACGATCAACGTATTCGACCCGGTCTATCCGGCCGAACCGCCGATGGACCCGCGCGCCCAGCTGCCGCTCTACCCGGTGCAGGGCTCGACCGGCGCGTGCACGGTCGCGTCGGCGACCTGTATCGCGCATGCCTCGGCGGCGACGCGCACCTATATCGAGCAATATGGCGTCTACGGGCAGCTGCGGCTCTCGCCGGTCGACCGCCTGACGCTGGTCGGCGGCGGTCGCGCGACCTGGTGGTCGAACGATCTGGACACGCTCAATCGCCTGACCGGCGCCGCCACCGCGCGGTCGCAATATGGTTATGAGGGGCGCTTCACCCCTTACGGCGCGGCGCTGTTCGACGTGACGCCCGATCTGAACATCTACGCCAGCTATGCCGACAGCTTCACGCCGCAGGCCGCGCCTGCCGGACGCGCGCGCCCCGACGGTCGACCGCTCGACCCGCTGATCGGCAACCAATATGAGGCGGGCGCCAAGCTGTCGCTGCTCGGCAAAAGGCTGCTGCTGTCGCTCGCCGGCTATCAGATCACGCAGGACAACCGGCTGGTCAATCCGCCCGAGCTGCCCACCATTGTCCTGCAGGCCGGCCGCGTCCGCGCGCGCGGCATCGAGGCCGAGGCGACTGGACAGATCGTGCCCGGCTGGCGGATCAACGGCGGCTATACGTACACGCACAGCGAATATCTGGAGGATACCGAACCGCAGTTCGAGGGGATCACGCTGATGCCGATCATCCCCGATCACATGATCAAGTTCTTCACCAACTACGCGCCGGTCGGCGGCCCGCTGGCGGGTGCGAGCGTGGGTGGCGGGCTGACGTGGTTCTCGTCCACCTATGGCGGGAATCCGGCGCTCTACAATGCCAACGGCACGTTGCGGACGCGCTCGACGATCGTCCGGCAGCCGGCCTATGCGGTGGTCGACCTGCGCGCCGGCTATCAGCTGACCGAGCGGCTGTCCGTGTCGGTCAACGTCAACAACCTGCTCGACAAAAGCTATTACGCGCGCATCTCCAGCACCGGCCGCGGCAACTTCTACGGTACGCCCCGCACGGTGTTCGGGACGATCCGCTACACGTTCCAGTAACGGCGGCACGACCCGCGCCGCCTGTTCCATTATGATCCAGGGTCGCGCCGGACCGCCTTCGGGAATGTTGCTGAGGCGCCGGCGATGGATCATCGCCCAAGACGGTCCGCGAGGGCCGGCGCGCTTCGCTACCCCGTGCCCTGAGGGCGGGGCGCGCCTAACATCGCCCCCGCCGGCGCACCCGGCGCGGGCGGGTGATCCCGCAGCGCCGTGTGTCCGTCGTCGACAAAGGCGGCCAGCTCCTCCGGGGTGCCATGCGGGAAGGAGTCGCGCAGCAGGTCGAGGAACGCGGCGACGCGCGCGTTGAGCAGCCGGCGCGAGGGATACAGCGCCCACAAAGCGATCTCCGACCCTGCCACGTCACCCCATCGCGCCAGCCGGTCGCGCGCGACGTCGCGGCTCACCAACGACAGCGGCAGCCGCGCCGCCCCGGCGCCGGCGCGGACCGCATCATGGATCATCACCAGCGAGGACAGGCGCAGGACGGGTTCGATCCGAAGCTCGGCGCGCCCGTCCGGCCCGTCGAGGCGCCAGCTTCCGTGGTCCTCGCCCCCGCGCACCACCGCCGGCACCGCCACGCCGTCGGTGCGCGGCAGATCGGGGCTGGCGACCACCACCAGCTGGTCGTGGAGGAACGGCCGGCCCACCAGCGCGGCGTCGGCGGCGGGATTGACGCGGATGACGAGGTCATAGCCTTCCTCGATCATGTCCACCGCGCGGTCGTCGGTCGTCACCTCGAGCCGGACCTCGGGGTGGCGGCGGGCGAACGCCGCGGCGAGCCGCCCCATCGCGACCTGCGCGAACAGCAACGGCGCGCTGATCCGCAGCCGCCCGCGCACCCGGCTGCTGCCAAAGGCGATCGCCGCCGTCGTCTCCTCCAGCTCGGTGAGCAGGGCGCCGGCGCGCGCCGCCAACGCACGGCCTTCTTCGGTCAGCTTCAGGTCGCGCTGCCCGCGCTCGAACAGCCGCAGGTCCAGCGCCGCCTCCAGCTCCGCGACGCGTCGCGACAGCGTCGCCTTCGGCCGGCGTGCGGCGCGCGCCGCCTTGCCGAAGCCGCCATGCCGCGCGACCAGCGTGAAATCGGCGAGCGCGAGCAGATCCATGCTGTTCCACCTGTGAGACGATGCGTCCAGATTACGCGTCTATTTGCAGCGTCGTGGATCGCCCATCTTCGTCTGGTCAGCAAGACCTCACGAAGGAGAACTCCCATGACCATCCTCGTTACCGGTGCGACAGGCCGCGTCGGCCGCCATGTCGTCGACCAGCTCGTCGCCCGCAACGCCGACGTCCGCGTCCTCACCCGCGACGTCGGCCGCGCGACCTTCCCGGGCGGCGTCGACGTGGTGCAGGGCGACCTGCTCGACATCGATGCGCTGCGCGGCGCGATGACCGGGGTCCGGACGCTGTTCCTGCTCAACGCGGTGACCGGCGACGAATTCACCCAGGCGCTCATCACGCTCAACATCGCGCGCGAGGCCGGGATCACGCGCGTCGTGTACCTGTCGGTGTTCGAGGCCGACCGCGCCGTCAACGTCCCGCACTTCGCGGTGAAGTTCGGGGCCGAGCGGATGCTGGCGGCGATGGGTTTCGGCGCCACCATCCTGCGGCCGACCTATTTCATCGACAACGAGGCGATGGTGAAGGACGTCATCCTCGATCACGGCGTCTACCCGATGCCGATCGGCAGCAAGGGCGTCGCGATGGTCGACGCACGCGACATCGCGGAGGTCGCGGCGCTCGAACTGCTTCGCCGTGACGCCGCGCCGGAGACGCTGCCGCTCGAGACGATCAACCTGGTCGGCCCCGATACGCTGACCGGCGCCGACGTGGCGGCGATCTGGTCGGAGGTGCTGGCGCGCCCGGTCGTCTATGGCGGCGACGATCCCAGCGGGTTCGAGGCGAACATGGCGCGCGTCCTGCCCCGATGGACCGCCTATGAGATGCGGCTGATGGCCGAGCGCTACGTCAGCGACGGCATGATCCCGCAGGACGGCGACCGCGAGCGGCTGACCACGCTGCTCGGCCGCCCGCTGCACGGCTATCGCGAGACCGCGGCGCGCCTCGCCGGGCGCTGATCGTCCCCGCGCCGCCGGACGGGCGCGGCCTTGACGGGCGGAAGCGCCGCCCCGACCTTCGGGCACGAACGGAGGTGCGCAATGGTCGAGGCACGGTGGAATGGCGCGGTGATCGCGCGCAGTGACGATACCGTCGTCGTGGAGGGGAACCATTATTTCCCCGCCGCGGCGGTGGACGCGGCGGTGCTGACGCCGAGCAGCACGACGACGGTCTGCCCGTGGAAGGGCGTTGCGCATTACTACAGCCTCGGCGTCGGCGATGCGGTCAACCGGGACGCGGCATGGTATTATCCCGACCCCAAGCCCGAGGCAGCGCAGATCCGCGACCGCATCGCCTTCTGGAAGGGCGTCGAGGTCGGCTGACCCGGCGCCACGCCCGACCCGGAACCGGGCGAGCGCGGCTCAGCGGCTCACCGACAGGACGACCCGGCGATAGCTGGTCAGGCGCGGCGCGCCATCGTCGGTCACCTCCAGCACGAGGTGGACGGTGCCGCGCTCGCACGGCGTCGTCCGCGTCGGCCAGGGCGTGTCGCAAAGCCGGACGGGCGTGATCGCGGCGACCGCGCGGTCCGCCCCCGCGATCCTCACCACGGCGGAGCGCTGCCCCGCCGGCTGGCCCGCCTCGGGGTAGGCGTACCAGTGATAGCGGAGCCGATCGCGATCGGGATCGACGCTGGCACGCGCGTCGAGCCGGAGACTCTCCCCCAACCGGGCCGCCCGGCGCACCGGCGCGGTGCCGGTGTCGCCATCGATCGCGGCGAGCGGGGCGTGATTGGCGCCGGACCATGGTGCATACGTCCAGGCCATCCGCGCCGCGAAATCGTGCTGGAAGGCGGTGCGCCACCGCCAGATCGTCGCCTGATCGGACACCTGCGGTCGCCCGTCGCGGCCGATCACCGTGTCGCGCGACCCCAGCCGCAGCGTGTCGTCGTTGCCTTGCGTCCAGATCGCGCGCGGCTCGCCGGCCGGACGCCGCAGCATGTAGCGTCCGCCCCAGCCGCCCCAGTCGGGCTGCTCCTGCCGGTTGAGCCCGTTGGGGATCAGCCCGAGAAACGCCGGCGTGTCGCCTTCCATGATATAGGCGTAGCGCAGGTAATGGCGCGCCAGCGGGCGGTCGCTGCGGATGTGCCGGTCGAGCCATGCATTGGTCACGGTGCCGGGATCGGCCCCGGCGCCGTTGCGGTAGAAGGCGTCGCCGCTGATCCCGGTCCAGGTCGCCGCGGCATAATCGCCGCTGTCCTGCGACGACGGGGTGACGATGAAGAACAGCTCGGGAAATTCGCGCCGGATCCACGCCCCCGAATCGTCCTGATCCGAAATGGCGTAGACGCGCAGCCGCGACACGAACGTGCGCAGCGCCGTGGGGGAGCGCGTCCGCCGCACGTCGAACAGCGCCTGCGCCAGCGCGTTGGTGCCGCCCCAGGCGCTGATCCACAACGGGCGCGGGTCCGGGCGGTCGGCGGCAGCGATGATCGCGCGCGACGCGGCGGAGGCATGGCCGGCGCCCACCCCGGCCATGCCGTACAGCGGAACGCCCTCCACGACGCGTCCGAGCAGCGCGGCGGCGGTCGGCCATCCCGCCGCGTGACGCAGCAGGTTGGGGCGGACCGCGCCGTAATCGCTGATGATCGCGCGCAGCGTCGGGGCGTTGGTGGTGGTGCGCAGCCACGTCGAGGTCACCGCGGCCAGCCCCTCGATGTCGATCGCCTGCGCGTAGAGCAGCAGCCGGACCAGCGACATCTGGTCGTCCGGCTCGTTGCCGATGTCGGTCAGCACGAACAGCCGGGCGCGCTCGGGCGGCTGCGGCACCGTCGTCGGCGGCGCATCGCGCACGGTCGCGCCACCGGCGGAGGCGGCGCCCAGACCGGCGGCGATGACGGCGAAGAGGAACGGGCGCAACATCGTCATGGCCGCGAGCCTCGCACGGCGGCGCGGGCGTGACCAGCGGCCTTGCCACACGAAACAGCCGAAATCGACCGGCGACGGCTGTGTCTTTTGCGCGCTCGCCCGTCTACCCGATATGGCAATGGAGCGACCCCGATCGAACGCCTTGTCCGGTGACCTGCTGGCGCTGTCCGGCCGGCTGCGTCCGGCGTTGATCGCGTTCTTCCAGCGACGGCTGCGCGATCCGTCACAGGCGGAGGATCTGACCCAAGACCTGTTCTGCCGGCTGGCCGCCGGGCCGCCGCATGTCGTCGACAATCCCGAAGCCTATATTTTCCGCATCGCCGCCAATCTGGTCAACGACCATTACCGTCGCGAGACGGTGCGCTCGCGCTATCACCGCCACGACGATCCGGCGCGCGACGCCGATGTCGACCAGCTCGACGCGGCGCGCTTCCTGGAGGCGCGCGAGAGCGTCGGCCGGGTCGCCGCGGTGCTCGCCACCCTTCCGGAACGGACCCGTCACATCTTCATCCTGTATCGTCTCGAAGGCATGGCGCGGAAGGAGATCGCGGACACGTTCGGCGTCTCGGTCAGCGCGGTGGAAAAGCATATCGCCACCGCGATGCGAACGTTGCTGCGCGATGCCGGAGGCGAGCGATGAGCACCGACCGCGCCCGGAACATCGAGGATCAGGCCGTCGCCTGGTGCCTGCGTCTCCACGAGGGCGAGCCGACCGCCGCCGAGCAGCAGGCGCTCGACGCCTGGCTGGCGGAGGATCCGGCCCACCGCGCGCAATTCGCGCGGATGCGGCGGCTGTGGGACGGCGTCGCGCTCGACGCGCATGCCCCCGAGCTGCTGCCGCTGCGGCAGCAGGCGCTGGCGGCGGCGCAGGCGGCGGGGCGGCGGCGCTGGACCTCGCCGCGCGGGCGCGTCGCGCCGTGGCTGGCGGCGGCCGCGGCGCTGTTGCTCGCGATCGGCGTCACGCTGCTGCTGCGCGACCGCGCGACGCTGTACGAGACCCGCGTCGGCGAACAGCGCGCGGTGGTGCTCGCCGACGGATCGACGCTGGTGCTGGATGCCGACAGCGCGGTGCGCGTGCGGTTCAGCGACGACCGGCGCGACCTGACGCTCGAACGCGGGCGCGCCAGTTTCAAGGTCGCCAAAAATCCGCTGCGGCCGTTCGCGGTGACGAGCGGCAGCAGCGTGGTGGTGGCGGTCGGCACCGCTTTCTCGGTCGAGCGGCTGGCGCGCGAGGTGCGCGTCGCGTTGTACGAGGGGCATGTCGCGGTGCTGCGCGATCGCGGCGGCGGACCGTCGGCGCAGCTGGCGCGGGTCGCGGGCGCGCGCCAGCCCGCCGAGCAGGCGCTGACCCCGGGGCGCGAGCTGATCCTGTCCGACGACGCCGCCGACGCGGTGCTGCGCGCCGCCGCGATCGGCGATCGGCCGGGCGGCGGGCAACTGTCGTTCGCCAGCGAGCCGCTGGCCGTCGCGGTCCAGCGCGTCAACCGCTACAATGTCGGCAAGCCGATCGCCGTCGCGCCCCGGGCCGGCGACGTGCGGGTCAGCGGCGTGTTCAACACCGGCGACACCGATGCGTTCGTGCAGGGCGTGGTCGCGGCCTTCCCGGTGACCGCGGTCGTCTCGGACCGCGACATCCTGCTGACGCCGCGCCCTGACAACCATACCAATTCCGCTCTAGAAACGCCGATCACGACAGGATCGCAAAAAAGTTCCGCCCTGCGCTGAGTGTTTTGCATCGCCGCACGTCATATTCCGGTAACCAAATAAGATGGGGGCGGTATGACCGGCAGGAGTGGGTTTGGTATCATCGGCGCGCGCTCGAGCACGCTGGCGCTGGCAGCGGCGCTGCTGATCGCGGCGACGCCGGCGCAGGCGCAACAGGCCGCCGTGCCGATCGACGTTCGCCCGCAACCGTTGGCGCAGGCGCTGCGCACGCTGGCGCAGCAGGCGCATATCCAGATCGTCTTCGACGAGGCGCGGCTCGCATCGCGGCGCGCCCCGGCCGTGTCCGGCACGATGCCGGTCGGCGCCGCGCTTACCCAATTGCTCCGCAACAGCGGCTTCGCGGCTTCGCGCACCCAGCAGGGCGTGTTCGTGGTCAGCGCGCAGCCGGCCGCGCCCTCGCCCGCTGCGCTCAGCACGCTCGGGCAGATCGACCAGGGCGAACCGGCGCGCGCCGCGGCGATCGCGGGCGAGCCGGCCGCGCCGGCGCCGGCCGATGCGGTCGATATCGTCGTCACCGGCACGCGCATCGTCCGCCCGAACCTGAAGTCCGCCAGCCCGATCACCACCGTCACCGCGTCGGAGATCAAGGCGCAGGGCGCGGTCAACCTCGAGGAAGTGACCAACCGCCTCGGGCAGGTCCAGCCCGATGCGCAGCAGAACTACCAGCAGAGCAACGGCCAGCAGCGCGGCGTCAAGCTGCGCGGGCTCGACTTCAACCGCACGCTGTCGCTGATCAACGGGCAGCGGATCGCGGGGACGGAATCGGTGGACACCAACCTGATCCCGGTGTCGCTGGTCGAGCGGGTCGACGTGCTGACCGGCGGCGCCTCGTCGGTCTATGGCTCCGATGCGATTGCCGGCGTCGTCAACTATATCATCAAGCGCAATTTCACCGGGCTGCAGCTGTCGGCCAATTACAGCTTCTACAACCACAACAATCGCAACAACGTCTCGACCCCAGTCGCCGCGCGCTACGGGATCACCACACCGACCGGCATGACCAACGACGGCGGGCGCGCCGATCTCAGCGCGACCTGGGGTCACAATTTCCTCGACGACCGGCTAAACGTCTCGGTCTACGGCACCTACCGCACCGCCGACGGCATCCTGTTCCGCGACCGCGACGCCTCGGGCTGCCAGCTGCGCCGCGACACCGGCAATCCGCTGCGCGTCAACAACCTGATCTGCGGCGTCACCGCCGCCTCGCCGAACGGCACGCTGACCGCCAACGGCGTCAATTACTCGAACGTCACCGGCAGCCCCGGCACCTTCGCCCCCGCCGCGACCATCCCCGGCTACCCCAATCAGGGCGACCGGCTCGCCGCGCGCGGCTACGAGCGCTACAACACCGGCGGGTTCATCAACTTCAAGGCGTCGTCGGCCGCCGAATTCTCGCTCGGCGTCATGTACCTGCGCGATAAATCCGCCAACCTGCTCTACGGCCCGTATGTGCAGGGCAGCTACCGGGTGAATTGCGACAATCCCTTCCTGTCCGCGTCGCAGGCGCAGACGATCTGCGGCGCCGCCGCCGGGACCACCGCCTTCGCGCCGCTCGGTGTGCAATATGGCTTTCCGGGGCTGGCCGGCGACCGCGACAAGGAGACATTCACCAACACGCAGACGCGCATCAACGCCTCGGTGCGGGGCGAGATCGCGGAGGGCTGGCGCTACGATATCGGCGGCGTCTATGACGAGAGCCGGCAATTGTGGCAGCCGGGCGGCAACCCGGTCGCCGCGCACGTCAACCGCGCGCTCGACGTCGTCAACGTCGGCGGCGTGCCGACCTGCCGCTCGGTGCTCGACGGCAGCGATCCGGCGTGCGTCCCGCTCAACGTCTTCGTCGCGAACAATCCCGGCAGCGCCGCGCTGAGCGACTATCTGTTCAACGAGGGGCTGGGCAACAGCGACCTGCGCGCCAAATTCTACGACGTCACCGCCAACCTCACCAGCGATCTGACCCGCTACGGCATCCGCTCGCCGTTCGCCGAGCAGGGGCTCGCGATCGCGATCGGCGCCGAATATCGCAAGCAGCAGGAGCGCGGTCTCCAGAACGCGCGCTTCATCGAGGTCTATGGCGGGGTTGCCGACCGGTTCGCCGAACAGGACGTGGTCGAGGGCAATGTCGAGGCGCAGCTGCCGCTGGTGCAGGACGTGTCGCTCATCAAGCTGTTGCAGGTGAACGGCGGCTATCGCCTGTCCAAGTACAGCACCAATCCCGAGACCTTCAACACCTGGAAGATCGAGGCGGTCTATTCGCCCAGCGAGGACATCACCTTCCGCTTCGGCCGCAACCGCGCCGCGCGCGCGCCGGGGCTGCGCGAGGCCAACCAGACGATCAGCTACCAGAATGCGACGATCGTCGACCCGTGCGCCAGCGTCAACGGCGTCGCGCCGCTCGCCAGCCGCGAGGCGTGCCGGCTGACCGGGCTGCCCGACAATCTCTACGGCAACGGCCTTGCCCCCGGCGTCCCCGGCAGCATCCGCTGCGTCGACGACGTCTGCCGCCAGCGCAACAACGGCACCCCGATCGTCCCCGAGGATGCGCGCACGACCACCTACGGGTTCGTGCTGACGCCGCGCTTCCTGCCGCGCTTCAGCCTGTCGGTCGACCGCTACACGATCCAGGTCAACGACGTGATCAGCTACATCGGCGCCAGCTTCGCGGTCGACGGCTGCGTCATCACCGGCGATCCCTATTATTGCACGCGGCTGGTGCGCGACCCGACCACCTATCAGCTGACCAGCACCGGCACCGCGGGCGGCTATATCCAGGGCGGCAACCTCAACGCCTATCGTCTCTATGCCGAGGGCTATGATTTCCAGGCGCAATATTCGCTGCGTCTCGGCGAGAAAGCGGGCAAGCTCGACCTGCTGATGAACGGCACGCTGACCACCGATCAGGGCGGACAGGCGGCGGTCAACCAGCCGCGCATCAATTGCGTCGGCTATTTCGGCGGCTCGTGCCCGCAGCCCGCGCCGCGCTGGGTCCACAATGCCCGCGCCACCTATACGACGCAGGACGAAGTGTTCAGCGCCTCGCTGGCGTGGCGCTATATCGCCGGCACCACCGCCGGACAGAACGGCGGCCCGAATTCGAAGCCGGAGACCGCGGTCACCGACTTCACGCGCATCCCGGCGTACAATTATTTCGACCTCGCGCTGGCGTTCAACATCGCCGACGGGCTGACGCTGACCGCGGCGGTCAACAACCTGTTCGACCGGCAGCAGCCGATCCTGACCAACACCTATGACTATGCGCTGTCGCGCGGCAATACGATCCCGCAGCGGTACGACACGCTGGGGCGGATGATCTCCGTGTCGGCGACGACGCGGTTCTGACCCCTGCGCAGGCGGTGCCGCCACGATCGGGAGAGCGAATGAAGACCGGCCATCTTATCGGGCGCGCGGCGACGCTGCTGGTCGCCGCCCCCGCCGCCGCCGCGCCGCTGACCGCGGTGCTGCCGGTGCTGCCGGTGCCGGCCGCGGTCACGCCGGGGACGGGCACGTTCCGGGTCGAGAATGGCGCGACCATCGTCGTGCCGGGCCGCGACGCCGCCGCGCGCAACGCCGCGGCGCGCGCGATCGAGGTCGTCGCCCGCACCCGCGGCCTGCACCTGCGCGTCGCCGACCGCGGCGCCGGTGCGATCCGCTTCGTCCGCACCGGCAAGGCGACCGCCGGCGACGAACGTTACCGGCTCGACGTCACCCCCGCCGGGATCCGCATCACCGCCGCCAGCGACGCCGGGCTCTTCTATGGCGCGATGACGCTCGCGCAACTGCTCGCGCCCGACGCGCGCTTCGGTGACGCGGTCGCCGTCCCCGCGCTGGCGATCGACGACCGTCCACGCTTCGCGTGGCGCGGGGTGATGCTCGACGTCGCGCGGCACATGCAGCCGATCGCATCGATCGAGCGCGTCATCGACATGATGGCGCAGCACAAGCTCAACAAGCTGCAACTGCACCTGACCGACGATCAGGGCTGGCGGGTCGAGATCAAGCGCTATCCCGAACTGACCCGGAAAGGCGCGTGGCGCGCGTCGGCGACGCCCAACGACGGCGCTCCTTCCGGCCAATATGGCGGCTTCTACACGCAGGACCAGCTGCGCGCCTTGGTCGCCTATGCCGCGGCGCGCGCGGTGACGATCGTCCCGGAGATCGACCTGCCCGGCCATGCGCAGGCCGCGATCGCCGCCTATCCCGAGATCGGCGTGCTCGGCGACCGTCCCCCGGTGTCGGGCGACTGGGGGATCAACCCCTATCTGTTCGGCACCGACGCGCGCAGCCTGACCTTCGTCCGCAACGTCCTCGACGAGGTGATGGCGATCTTCCCCTCGCCCTATATCCATGTCGGCGGCGACGAGGCGCTCAAGGACCAGTGGCAGGCATCGGCGACGGTACAGGCGCAGAGGCGCGCGCTGGGCATCGCCGACGAACAACGGCTGCAAAGCTGGTTCATCGGGCAATTGGGCGACCATCTCGCTCGCCACGGCCGCCGCCTGATCGGCTGGGACGAGATTCTCGAGGGCGGGCTGCCCGCCTCCGCCTCGGTGATGTCGTGGCGCGGCGAGGCCGGCGCGATCGAGGCGGCGAACATGGGGCATGACGTGGTGCTGTCGCCCGGCCCGGTGCTCTATCTCGACAATCTGCAAAGCGCGCGCGGCGACGAGCCGCCTGGCCGGCTCAAGATCCAGACGCTCGCCGACGTCTATGCCTATGATCCGCTGCCCGCGGCGATCGCGCCCGCCCGCGCGCAGCATGTCCTCGGAGCGCAGGCGAATCTCTGGGCCGAATATATGGTCACCCCGGAGCAGCGCGAACATGCGCTGTTCCCGCGCCTCGCCGCGCTGGCGGAGATGGCGTGGTCGCCGAAGGCGGCGCGCGACTGGCCGGCGTTCCTCACCCGGCTCGATCCGCAGCTCGACCGCTATCGTCGGCAGGGCGTCGCCGCTGCGGATTCCGCCTTCGCGGTCGACTTCGCGGTGGCGGGCGGGGTCGGCGCGGCGTTGCGCGCCAGGCGCGTCACGGTGGCGCTGACCCGGCAGGCGAAATATGGCACGATCCGCTACACGACCGACGGCAGCGCGCCGTCCGCCGCCTCCCCCGCCTATGCCACGCCGCTGAAGGTCGCACCGGGCAGCGTGATCCATGCGACGACCATCGCGCCAGACGGCCGCGCGCTCGCCGCGCCGCGCCGCTTCGACACCGCCCCCGCCGCGCTGCTGACCCGCAGCAGCGCCGCGCTGCCGCCGTGCACCACCACCCCCGGCATCCTGCTGCGCCTCCCGCTCTCGCCCGACGCGACCGCCGGGCCGGCGCATAGCATGAACATCTTTGACAGCTGCTGGCGCTACCCCGACGCACCGCTCGATCAGGTGAACGCGATCAGCGTGACGATCGGGCGGCTCCCGCGCAATTTCGCGCTCCGCCAGCCGCAGCGCGAGCAGGTGGTGTGGCGCTTTACCCCGACCAGCTTCGGCACATTGCTGGTCCATGCCGGCGACTGCGCCGGCGCGGTGCTCGCCGCGCTGCCGCTCCCCGACCCCGCCAGCGCGCCGAACCGCTTCACGCTCGACGCGCCGCTGGCGGCGACGACGGCGCGGGCGGACCTGTGCCTGACGATCGCGCCGCCGGTCGGCGGACCGCTCTACGGCATCGATACGGTGCGACTGACCCCGAAGGAGCCACGGTGACCTCTCTCCCCCATCTGTCGCGGCGCGGCGTGATCGCCGGTGTCGCCGCCGGCCTGTCCTTCCCCGCGTCGGCGCTCGCCAAGTCGTCCGCCTCGAAGCTGGTCCCCTACGGCGCGACGCCCTCGGCGCGACAGCTCGCATGGCACCGGATGGAGCAGAATGCCTTCGTCCACTTCACGATCAACACCTTCACCGACCGCGAATGGGGCTATGGCGACGAGGATCCGGCGATCTTCGACCCCAAACAGTTCGACGCCGACCAGATCGTCGGCGCGGCAAAGGCCGCCGAGCTGCGCGGGCTCATCATCACCGCCAAGCATCACGACGGCTTCTGCCTGTGGCCGAGCGCCTATACCGAGCACAGCCTCAAGAACAGCCCGTACAAAAATGGCAAGGGTGACATCGTCGGCGAGCTGTCCGCCGCCTGTCGCCGCCACGGACTGAAGTTCGGCATCTATCTGTCGCCATGGGACCGCAATCACGCCGATTACGGGCGGCCCGAATATATCACCTTCTTCCGCAACCAGCTTCGCGAGCTGCTGACCAATTACGGCCCGATCTACGAGGTGTTCTTCGACGGCGCGAACGGCGGCGACGGCTATTATGGCGGCGCGCGCGAGACGCGGAAGATCGACGCCGTGCCTTACTACAATTGGCCGTCGATCATCGACTATGTCCACGAGCTGCAGCCGATGGCCTGCACCTTCGATCCGGTCGGCGCCGACCTGCGCTGGGTCGGCAACGAGGAGGGCGAGGCCGGCGACCCGTGCTGGGCGACGATGGACGACCAGGGCTTCACCCCCGAGAAGGGCAATAGCGGCGTGCGCGGCGGCGCGGTCTGGTGGCCCGCGGAGGCGGATGTCTCGACGCGCTACGGCTGGTTCTGGCACGCCTATGAGGACGGGCAGAGCCGCAGCCCCGCCAATCTGATGAAAATCTATTTTGAGACGGTCGGGCGCAGCGCCGGGCTGTTGCTCAATCTCGCGCCCGATACCCGCGGGCTGGTCACCGACGAGGATGTCGGCAATCTCACCGCCTTCGGCGCCGCGCTGCGCCGGATGTATGCCACCAACCTCGCCGGCGGGGCGCGGCCGGTCGCCAGCAGCGCGCGACCCGGCCATCCGGCGGCGAACGTGCTCGATGGCGATCCCGCCAGCTTCTGGGCGAGCCACGACGGCGCGGCGGTGCCGACGCTGACGCTCGACCTCGGCGGCGCGCGAACCTTCGACGTGGTGCGGCTCGCCGAGCATCTGCCGCTCGGGCTGCGCGTCGACCGGTTCGCGATCGACGTCCGGCGCGCCGACGCATGGGTCGAGGTCGCTAACAAGGAAGGGATCGGATCGCAGCGCGTGATCCGGCTCGACACGCCCGTCACCACCCGCGGCGTAAGGCTGCGGATCGTCGCGGCGCGCGCCGCGCCCGCGATCACCCAATTCGGCCTCTATCTGGCCCCGGTACTGCTCGAACCCCCGCATATCGTGCGCGACCGCGACGGCATGGTGACGCTGACCAGCGACGCGCCGGGGCAGGAGATCGCGTTCACCACCGACGGCAGCATTCCGACGCGCGCCTCGCCGCGCTACACCGCGCCCTTCGCCTTCCCGGACGGCGGCGTGGTGCAGGCGATCGGCATCCACCGCGCCACAAACGCGATGAGCACGGTCGGGCGGCAGAGCTTCGACATCCGCAAGAGCGACTGGACGATCGTCCGCGCCACCGCGCCCGGGGCCGAGCGGCTGATCGACGAATTGAACCGCACCGACTGGATCGCACCGCTGACCGGCGCCGACGGCCGGCCCTGCTCGGTGACGATCGATCTCGGCCGCAGCGTCGACGTGCGCGGCTTCGTGCTCAAGCCCGGCTGGCACGCGCCGCAGGGCGCCGGCGATCCCGCGTCGTGGATGGTGCGGGTCGGCGACGATCCGGCCTTGGCCGGTCCGCCGCAGGAGCGCGGCGAGTTCAGCAACATCGCCGCCAATCAGGCCCCGCAGCGGCTCGCCTTCGCGCGTCCGCATCGTGGCCGCTATATCGAGATCGCCTTCACCCGCACCGCCAAGGGCGAACGGCGGCTGGCGATCGCGGAGATCGGTATCCTGACGCGCTGAGCCATCCGCCGCCGGTGGCGACGCTCAGAAGAACGTCTCCACCACCTCCACCACGCGATGCGCGTCATCGGCGACCAGCACGCGCCGCCATTTGTCGAAGGTCAGGCACGGATGCGAGATATCGAAGGCCAGCACGTCGCCGACCGCGAGATCGTCACCCGGCGTGATCGCGAGATAGGCGTGCTGGTCCATCAGCCCGGTGACCTCCCAATGCGCGGGTGCGGGCAGCGGATCGCTGTCGCGGCCGGGGCGGAACAGCGTCGCGGGGCGCGGCAGCCCGGCGTCGAAGGCGACGTCGCGCTTGCCCATCGCCACCACCGCGCGCGCCGGATCGGGGATCGACTGCACCACCGCCCAGATCCGCAGCGCCGGCAGCAGCGCCTCGCCGAGCGTCGGGGCGACCGGGTTGCGCTGCAGGATCCGCTCCTGCGCGGCGCGGTACAGCCCGTCGTCATGGCTCAGGTAACAGCCCGGCCGCAGCAGCACCTGCACCGTGCCGTCGCCGGTCGCCGCCGCGCTCTCCTCGGCGACGACGTCGTACCACGCCGACCCCGCGCCGGTCAGGATCGCGGGCGTGCGCACGATCGTCCCCGCGCGCACCAGCCGCGTCACGACCTCGACCGCGCGCCGCACGAACCGACGCACCTCGGCTTCGTCGGGCAGCACGCCCTCGTAGAACTCGACCCCCGCCAGCCGCAGCGTGTCGGGCCATGCCGCGAGCGCGTCGAGCACCGCGGCGAGCTGCGCCTCGTCGCGGATGCCGGTGCGGAAACCCGGCTGATCGCGTTCCGGCGCCAGCTCGATCAGCACATCCAGCGTTACGCCGCGCGCCCGACATGCCGCACCCAGCTGCGCGATCGCCGCCGGACTGTCGACCAGACACAGCAATTCGGTGTCCGGACGCGCCGCCAGTCCGGCTATTTCGGCGAGATTCGCGGCACCGACCACCTGATTGGCGATCAGAATCCGCTCCACGCCATGCGCCGCCGCCACCCGCGCCTGCTGGCTGGTGGCGACGGTGATGCCCCACGCCCCCGCCTCGAGCTGCCGGCGGAACAACGCGGGCGCCATGCTGGTCTTGCCGTGCGGCGCAAGCGCCATGCCGTACGCGTCGATAAAGGACCGCATCCACGCGAGATTGTGCGCCATGCGCGTCTCGCTTAGCACCGCGGCGGGGAACGGCACGTCGCCGGCCAGCAGGTTCCATGGCCCGCTACCCTGGCCGACGCCCTTGTTCAACTCGATCATCGTCAACGCCAGCCTCCTGATAATTCAAGACGTTTACTTAATTGCGGGGGGCAGTGACAATGCGGGTCGAGCGGTGAGGAGCGCAGCATGACCGACACGACGATCGCCGGAGCGATGCTCTACGACGGCAGCGGCTGCGAGGGCTTCCGCGCCGACGTAACGCTCCGCGCCGGACGCATCGCCGCCGTCACCGCCGCGAGCGACCCGCCGCCCGCCGGCGCGATCGACGCGCGCGGGCTGGCGCTCGCCCCCGGCTTCATCGACGCGCATACCCATGACGATCTCGTCGCGATCACCCGCCCCGCGATGACGCCGAAGATCACGCAGGGCGTCACGACGGTGGTCGTCGGCAATTGCGGAATCAGCGCCGGCGCCGGCCGCGCCAACGGCGATTCCCTGCCTGATCCCATGGTGTTGCTCGGCGCGCCGGACGCGTTCCGCTACGCCACCTTCGCCGCCTACGCCGCCGCGGTCGACGCCGCTGCGCCCGCCACCAACGTCGTGGCGCTGGTCGGGCATACCGCCCTGCGCGCGCGGCATCTCGACCGGCTCGATCGTGACGCCAGCCTCGCCGAGCGCGAGGCGATGCGCGCCGACCTCGCCGAGGCGTTGGCCGCGGGCGCATTCGGCTTCTCGACCGGGCTGGCCTATGCGAACGCGATCCACGCCTCGACCGGGGAAGTGATGGCGGTCGCCGCGGCGTTGCGCGGGACGAGCGGCGTCTATTGCACGCATCTGCGCAGCGAAGGTGCCGGGATCGACGCGGCGATCGACGAGGCGCTCGCGATCGCGCGCCACGCCGCCGCGCCGCTGGTGATCTCGCACCTGAAGTGCGCCGGCGCGGCGCAGCATGGCCGCAGCACCGCCATTCTCGCGCAATTGGAACAGGCTGCCGACACGCATCCGGTCGGCTGCGACTGCTATCCCTATACCGCCAGCTCCTCGACGCTCGATCTCGGGCAGGTCGTCCCGGACACCCCGATCATGATCACCTGGTCGGACGCGGAGCCCATGCAGGCCGGGCGGATGCTCGACGCGATCGCCGCCGACTGGGGCGTCGCGCCGCGTGACGCCGCCCTACGACTGCAACCGGCCGGCGCGGTCTATCATTGCATGGCCGCGGCCGATGTCGACCGCATCCTCGCGCACCGGCTGACGATGGTCGGGTCGGACGGGCTGCCGTGCGATCCGCGGCCGCATCCGCGCTTGTGGGGCAGCTTCCCGCGCGTGATCGCGCACTACGTCCGCGAGCGCGGGCTGCTGTCGCTGGCGCAAGCGATCCGCAAGATGACCGGGCTGACCGCCGACCGGCTCGGGCTGGCGGACCGCGGCTATGTCCGTGTCGGCATGGCCGCGGATCTCGTGCTGTTCGACCCCACGCGGATCGCCGATCGAGCCCGCTACGACGATCCCGCGCGCGCCGCCACGGGCGTGCTGGGCGTGTGGGTCAACGGCGTCGCGACGCTCGATCGCGACGGGATCACCGGCGCGCGCGGCGGCCGGATGCTGCGCCGCCCGGAAAGCCGGCATGTTTCCAACGAGAAGGATCGATGAATGAGTGACGGGATCAAGCGCTATGGCGTCGAGGGCGGCAGCGGGACGGGCGGGCAGCATCTGCCGTTCGCGCGCGCGGTACAGGCCGATGGCTGGCTGTACGTCTCCGGGCAGGTGCCGATGGTCGACGGCGAGGTGATCGACGGCGGCATCGTCCCGCAGACGCATCAGGCGATCCGCAACGTTCTGACGATCTTGGAGGAAGCCGGCTACGGGCCGGAGCATGTCGTGCGCTGCGGCGTGTGGCTGGACGATGCGCGCGACTTCATGTCGTTCAACCGCATCTTCAAGGAATATTTCGGCGCCAACCCGCCGGCGCGCGCGTGCGTGGTGTCGCAGATGGTGGTCGACTGCAAGGTCGAGGTGGACTGCGTGGCCTGGAAGAAACCGTAAGTGGCGCCCGCCACACTGTTGCTGGTCGAAGGCGCGGCCGCCGTCGCGATCCTGATCGTGCTGATCGTCCGCGCCCGGCTCAGCCCGTTCATCGCGCTGGTGCTGGTCTCGCTCGGCCTCGCGCTGGCGACCGGGCTTCCGCCGGCCTCGATCGTCAAGGCGTTCGAGGCCGGGGTCGGCAGCGCGCTCGGCCATATCGCGCTCGTCGTCGGGCTGGGGACGATCCTCGGCAAGATGATGGTCGCATCGGGCGGCGCGGACCGGGTGGCGCGCACCGTCATCGGCTTCTTCGGCGCACGCCGCGCGGACTGGGCGATGATGACGGTCGCGCTGATCGTCGGCCTGCCGGTGTTCTTCGAGGTCGGCTTCGTGCTGCTGGTGCCGATCGTCTTCGCGGTCGCCGCGCGGCTGGGGCAGCATACGATGCGGCTGGGGCTGCCGATGGCGGCCGGCCTGTCGGTCGTCCATGCGATGGTGCCGCCACACCCCGCCGCAATGCTGGCGACCCAGGCCTTCGGTGCCGATGTCGGGCTGACCGTGCTGTTCGCGCTGATCGTCGGCGTGCCGACCGCCGCGGTCGCCGGACCGCTCTATGCCCGGTTGATCGTGCCGCGCCTTGCGCCGGCCGCGCCAGCGCCGACCGCGGCCGAGCACCGGCCCGACCGTGCGCTGCCAGGCTTCGGGATCACCGTCGCTACGCTGCTGCTGCCGGTCGCGCTGATGCTGCTGGGCAGCGCCGGTGCGACGATCACCGCGCCCGGCTCGACCGCGGACCAGATCGTCCGCTTCGTCGGCACCCCGGTGGTCGCGCTGCTCGCCGCGGTGCTGGCGAGCTACTGGACGCTCGGACTCGCCCGCGGGCTGACGATGGAGACGATTCAGCGCTACACTAACGAGTGCCTTGCGCCGACCGCCCTCATCACGCTGGTCGTCGGCGTCGGTGCCGGGTTCGGCCGGATGCTGACCGATGGCGGGGTGTCGGGCGCGTTGGTCGGGCTCGCCGCGCAATGGCATGTTCCGGTGCTGGTGCTCGCCTGGTCGATCGCGGCGCTGATGCGGGTGGCGACCGGATCGGCGACCGTCGCGATGGCGACCGCCGCCGGCATCGTCGCCCCGCTCGCGGCGGCGCAGCCCGGCGTCCGGCCTGAGCTGCTGGTGCTCGCCACCGGCGCGGGTTCGGTGGTGCTCAGCCACGTCAATGACGGCGGCTTCTGGCTGGTGAAGGAATATTTCGGGCTCAGCGTCGCCGACACGTTGCGCAGCTGGACCGCTTGCGAGACGTTGATCTCGTTGGTCGCGCTGTCGCTGACCCTGCTGCTGTCGCTCGCCGTCTAGGCGGGTCCGCACCGCATCGGTCACGCAAATGCACCGTGGCCCCTAAGCTGCGGTCCGGCGCAGCACCTCCGCTTAACGCTAATGCGAGCGTGTTGCATATCGCAAGGTTGTTCGATACCCGACTCGTCCGCAAGTGGGGAAGAACAATGAAATTCGTCGTCGGCGTCGTTGCAGCGAGTGCCATCTGGGCCACGGGCGCAGCCGCACAGGACCCGCACGACGAAACGGACGCGCCGGGCGGGGGCCGGGCAGACGTCGTGGTGACGGCGGCCCGCACCACTCTGCCCGCCAGTGCCTTGCCGCTCACCGTTGATGTGATCGATCGCGAAACCCTATCGCGTCAGGTCGCGGTTTCCGGCTCGGTCGTCGACGCCGTATCGGCATTGCTCCCGGCATTCTCCCCGACCCGCGAGAAGATCACCGGGGTCGGCGAGACGTTGCGCGGTCGCTCGCCGCTTTACGCCATCAACGGCATCCCACAGACCACGCCGATCCGCGACGGCGCGCGGGACGGTTATACGATCGACCCGTTCTTCATCGATCGGGTCGAGGTCATCTACGGGTCTAACGCCTTGCAGGGGATCGGTGCGACCGGCGGCGTCGTCAACCAGGTCACCGTCCGCCCCGCCAAGCAGGATGGCTGGAGCGGTCGGGCGCTTCTCCAGGGCAACACGGGAGATGACCTCTCCGGCGCCTCGCTGGGCGGCAAGCTCGGCGCGCTCGTCAATTTTCGCAGCGGGCGGTTCGACGCCACCACCGGCGTCGCCTTCGAACGGCGCGGGGTGTTTCTGGACGGGCGCGGCCGGCGGATCGGCTATGACGGCAATCAGAGCGAAGTCCAGGACACCGACACGCTGTCGTTCTTCGGCCGGGTCGGGGTCGATCTCTCCGACACCGCCCGGATCGAGGTCGTCGCCAATCGCTTCCGGCTGGAGGGAAACAATCACTACGTTCCGGTCGAGGGCAGCCGGGCACGCGGCATACCGGCCACCACCCGCCCCGGTCGGACGCCGGGGCAGCCCTCCACCGGCATCGCGCAGATGGTGTCGGCGTCCCTAACCGATCGCGACCTCGCCGACGGCGCCCTCACGCTGCAGGGCTTCTACAATCGCACCAGCGACACCTTCGCTGGCGCCATCCTGGCCACCTTCCAGGACGCGCGGATCGCCCCGGTCGGGACGCTCTTCGACCAGTCGCGCAACGTCTCGCGCAAGCTGGGCGGCAAGGTCAGCTACGAACGCACCGTCCCGGGGCTCGAGGCGCTGACGATGACGGCGGGCTTCGACGCCTTGTTCGACCGCACCGCCCAGACCCTCGTGCAGACGAACAGGACCTGGGTGCCGCGCACCGATTTCCGCAGCCTCGCGCCGTTCGGGCAGGCCAATCTCAAATTGTTCGACGGCGTCGTCCGGCTGGCAGGGGGCGTCCGCTATGAAAACGTTCGACTCGACGTGCCCGACTATACTACGCTGGCGACCTCCGGCGCCCAATTCGTGACCGGCGGCAAGCCGGCGTTCAGCCGTGCACTTTGGAACGGCGGCGTCGTCGTCGAGCCCGTCGAGGGGGTTCGCGCCTATGGGAGCTACGCCGAGGGTTACACGATCGCCGACATCGGCCGGGTCCTCCGCGCCGTCAGCCAGCCGGGCGTGCGGATCGCCACCTATCTCGATCTGACGCCGGTGATCTCGAACAATCGTGAAGTCGGGGTCGAGATCACGCAGGGGCCGCTGGTCGCCAGCGCCACTTACTACCGCTCGTCGAGCGACGCGGGGCAGGTGCTGGTCCGCAACGACGAAGGCATCTTCAACGTCAATCGCCAGCCGGTCGACATCGCCGGTCTGGAGCTCAATCTGGACGTCCGCCTGCCGCTGCCGGGCCTGAAGGTCGGGACCGGCTACAGTCACGTCACCGGGCGCACCGATACCGATGGCGACGGCCGCCTTGACGCCGATCTGGACGGCGCCAACATCTCGCCCGATCGCCTGAACCTCAATCTCGACTATGCCACCGGGCGCCTCAGCGTCCGCGCACAGGGACGATGGTATCTGTCCCGCCGCTTCCAAGGCCAGCCGATCGCCAACGATTTCGCCGGCTATCGCCTGTTCGACGCCTATCTTGCCTATGACGTGGCGCCCGGGCGCGTGATGCTCGGCGTCCAGAACCTCGGCAATACGGACTACGTGACATACTACAGCGACACGCAAGGTCCCACCGACAACAGCCGCTTCTATACCGGTCGGGGCCGCAACATCACGCTGAGCTGGCAGGCCAGGTTCTGAGACGCCCCGCGGTGCCGCGCCGCCGATCGCAATTCCTTGCGGGGGCGGGCGCATGGTCGGAAGTGCCTGAGAGGGCGTTCCCCCGGTATGCCACGACGATCCGATCCTGGCAGCGAGCCCTAATGACGCGGCTTATAATGGTTATCCCGCAGCCTCTCACCGGGACGGCTCGGCTTCGTCGACGTCGCGCGCGGGCAGGAGCGCCGGTGTCGCTCCGTGTCGGCCAAGGCTGGCCGAGCGCTAGGTCGTGGGCTGGGCCGGCCGTATGGCGCGAGCGGCAACGCGTGCGGCCTCCGCGGTGGTGACCGGGGAGGCTGTTGGGTCGGTGTATGTTGGGTTGGTTGCGGGGACAGGATTTGAACCTGTGACCTTCAGGTTATGAGCCTGACGAGCTACCGGGCTGCTCCACCCCGCGCCGAGGTGTTGAGTGATTGTGGATGGGTTCTTGTGTGCGAAGCTGCAATGCCTGGCGGCGACCTACTCTTCCATCGCTTGAGCGATAGTACCATTGGCGCAGAGGGGTTTCACGTCCGAGTTCGGGATGGGATCGGGTGGTTCACCGACGCTATGGCCACCAGGCAATGGAGCCTGCACATGTGTCTGCCCCGGCCGGGATGTGGCTGGGGAGACGGGTTCAAATCGATGCACTGTTGATGTCTGGTCGAGGGTCAATCACCTGCGTTCCAACGCTGTTGTTGGGGGTGTGTGCTCTCAAGCGCGAATAGGACGATTAGTATCGGTTAGCTTCACGCGTTACCGCGCTTCCACATCCGATCTATCAAGGTCGTGGTCTTCGACCGTCCTGAGAAATCTTATCTCGAGGGAGGCTTCCCGCTTAGATGCTTTCAGCGGTTATCCCGTCCGTACATAGCTACCCTGCTGCGCCGTTGGCACGACGACAGGTACACCAGAGGTACGTTC
>CAJYLV010000011.1 GCA_913776255.1 uncultured Sphingomonas sp.
TGGTCCCCCTCCCCGTGCCGGGGAGGTTGTTCGCCTAGGACGCCCGACCGGAATATCATTCCCGTGCGAGATGTCGCGGCCGATGATGCGGTCGTTCCACCAGCGCCGGTGCCGGTGGATGGCAGTCCGTCAGCGACGATGGCATCCGTCGACGCTGCCGTCACGCCGCGCCGCTGGTCGCTCAGCGCGTGGGGATTGGTGCGCGGCGCTGGACCGGGTGGCGGCGTGGCGACGCCGCAGCTCGGCGGTAGCCAGATCGGCCTACGGTTCGCGCGGACCCTCGATCGGCGCGGGCGGATCGCGGTCGTCGCGCGCGTCGCCGCCGCGCTCGGCGCGCGCCAGCAGGAGGCGGCGCTGGGTGTCGAGTGGCGGCCGACCGCGCTGCCGGTCCGCCTCGTCGCCGAACGGCGGATCGGAATCGCCGGTATCGCGGGTGGCACCGCGATCGGGCTGGTCGGCGGCGTCAGCGGGCGTGCGCTGCCCGCCGGGTTCCGCCTCGACGGCTATGCGCAAACCGGTGCGATCGCGCGCCAAGGCGAGGTGGAGGGCTATGCCGACGGCAGCGTCCGCGTCGCGCGCCCGCTGTTCCGCACCGGCGGCGGCGTCGCGCTCGACCTGGGCATCGGTGCGTGGGGCGCGGCGCAGCGCGATGCGCAGCGGATCGACATCGGTCCCGCCATCGGCATGGCGCTCCCGATCGGCCCGGCCGCGCGGGTGCGTTTCGCGCTGGAATGGCGGCAGCGGATCGTCGGTGATGCGCGCCCGGCGTCCGGTCCCGCGCTGTCGATCGGCACCGACTATTGATGGCATCGCGCGTGCGAAACGGGTAGCGATCGACCGCGCATGGACATCTATCTGCCGATCGCGAACCTGTCGGTGAACGCGCTGGTGATGATCGCGCTGGGCGCGGGCGTCGGCTTGCTGTCGGGCATGTTCGGGGTCGGCGGGGGCTTCCTGACCACCCCGCTGCTGATCGTCTACGGCATGCCGCCGACCGTCGCCGCCGCATCGGCCGCCAGCCAGGTGACGGGCGCGAGCGGATCGGGCGTATTCGCGCATTTCCGCCGCAACGGCGTCGATACGCGGATGGGAGCGGTGCTGGTGATCGGCGGCGTGCTCGGCTCGCTGTTCGGCGCATGGCTGTTCCGGCTGCTCCAGCAATGGGGACAGATCGATACGGTGATCGCGATCACCTACGTCCTGCTGCTCGGCTCGATCGGCGTGCTGATGCTGCGCGAGGCGATCGGCGCGATCCTGATCGCCAAGGGGCGCCGCGCCGCGCCGCCGCGTCGCCGCCGCCACCATCCGCTTGTCGCCAGCCTGCCGTTCCGGATGCGCTTCTATGCCTCGGGCCTGTATATCTCGCCGCTGGCCCCGCTGTTGCTGGGGTTCTTCACCGGCATCCTGACCATCCTGCTGGGCGTCGGTGGCGGGTTCGTGCTGGTGCCCGCGATGATCTACCTGCTCGGCATGTCGACGGCGGTGGTGGTCGGGACCAGCCTGTTCCAGATCCTGTTCGTCACCGCCGCCGCGACGATGGTCCATGCCACCACCACCAAGGCGGTCGATATCGTGCTGGCCGGGCTGTTGCTGGTCGGATCGGTGGCGGGGGCGCAGATCGGCGCGCGGTTCGCTGCGCGCGCGAAGCCCGAATATCTCCGCCTCGCGCTCGCGCTGATGGTGCTGCTGGTCGCCGGTCGGATCGCGCTGGGGCTGGGGTGGCGGCCCGACGAAATCTATTCGGTCGAGCTGTCGTGAGGCGCTGGCTCGCCCTCCTGCTCGCGCCGCTGCTGATGGCGCAGGTCAAGCCGGTGCTGGTCCCCGACGTGTCGCAGCGCGAGATCGACATCGCCTACAGCTTCACCGGTGCGGAGCTGCTGCTGTTCGGCGCGATCATCGACCCGGCGGTGCGCGAGCGCGCCGATACCCCGCGCACCGACGTCGTGGTCGTGGTGAAGGGGCCGACCCAGTCGATCGTGATCCGCGAGAAGGAGAAGGTCGCCGGGATCTGGGTCAATGCCGGGCGGCTGCGCTATCGCTCGGCCCCGTCCTTCTACGCGGTCGCCTCGTCGCGGCCGCTCGATTCGCTGGTCGATGCGCGGACGCGCGCGATCTACGAATTGGGGCTCGACAGCCTGCAACTCTCCCCCGCCTCCGCCGCGCCCAGCGACGTGCAGGACCGCTTCACGCGCGGGCTGGTCGAGCAGCGGGTGCGTACCGGGCTGTTCTACGAAGCGCCGCGCGCGGTCGAGATCACCGACGGCGTGCTGTACCGTGCGCGGATCGCGATCCCGGCGCGCGTGCCGGTCGGGCGCTTCACCGCGGAGACCTTCCTGATCCGCGACGGGCGCGTCATCGCCGCCGAGGTGCGCGACATCGACATCCGCAAATCGGGCTTCGAGCGATTCGTGGCGCAGGCCGCCGACCGCCACGAAATCCTCTATGGCGGCGCGGCGGTGCTGCTGTCGGTGCTGCTCGGCTGGGGCGCGGGCCGGATCGCAAGGCGCTGATCCACGGTATCTTTACCGTCGCCATGCGAAAGGTGGCGCATGAACGACATTCCGGGTCAGCGCGACTTCCACGACGCGATTGCCGCCGCCTTTCCGATGGCGGGCGTCCCAGCGTCGCCCGCGATCGACTCGATCGGGCACGTCCGCCAGATCGCGGGCGGCAGCGGTGAAGTCTGGCTCGACGCCCCTGCGCTGACCGCGTTGCGGGGCCAGCGCGATCCGGTGCTGGCGATGGCGGGGCAGGTCGGCGGACAGGTGAAGATCCGCGTCGGCACGCTCTGGCTGGTCGCGACGATCCGTGCGCTGCGCCTCGCCCCTGACGGCAGCGTCGCCGCCGAGGTCGATTTTCTCGGCGAGGGCGAGGAAGAGCGGCTGACCGGGCGGCTGCATCATTTCCGGCGCGGCGTCACCGCCTATCCGACGCCGGGCGCGGCGGTGTTCGCGGTCGGCGGGCGCGACCTGCGTGAAATCTACACCGCCACCGGGCGCACCGCGATCGAGATCGGCCACGTCCACCCGACCCGCGACATCCGCGCCGCGCTGTATGTCGATGCGATGCTCGGCAAGCATTTCGCGCTGCTCGGCTCGACCGGCACCGGCAAGTCGACCGCCACCGCGCTGATCCTCCACCGCATCTGCGCGCTCGCCCCGCGCGGCCATATCGTGATGATAGACCCGCACGGCGAATATGGCGCAGCGTTCGGGCAGGCGGGCGCGACCTTCGACGTGACCAACCTCCAGATGCCCTATTGGCTGATGAACCTGGAGGAGCATTGCGAGGTGTTCGTCACCTCGACCGGGTCGGCGCGACAGGTGGATGTGGATATCCTCGCCAAATGCCTGCTCGCCGCGCGGGGCAAGAGCCGCGCGGGGCAGGAGATCGCGAAGCTGACCGCCGATGCGCCGATCCCCTACCTGCTCAGCGACCTGACGCAATTGCTGCAACAGGAGATGGGCAAGATGGACCGCGCGGGCGATGTCGCGCCCTATCTGCGGCTGAAGAACAAGATCGAGGAGGTGAAGGCCGACCCGCGCTACGGTTTCATGTTCTCCGGGCTGCTGGTCGGCGACACGATGGCGGCGTTCGTGCAGCGGATCTTCCGCCTGCCGGGCGATGGCAAGCCGATCTCGATCATCGACGTGTCTGGCGTCCCCAGCGACATCACCTCGGTCGTCGTCGCGGTGCTGGCGCGGATGGTGTTCGATTTCGCGATCTGGTCGCGCGGTGAGGATCAGCATCCGATCCTGCTCGTCTGTGAGGAGGCGCACCGCTACGTCCCCGCCGACCCGGACGCGCGCGGATCGGTCGCGCGCATCCTCGGGCGGATCGCCAAGGAGGGGCGCAAGTATGGCGTGTCACTGGGGCTGGTGACGCAGCGGCCGTCCGATCTGTCGGAGGGGGTGCTGTCGCAATGCGGCACGATCATCTCGATGCGGCTCAACAACGACCGCGACCAGGCGTTCGTGCGCGCCGCGATGCCGGAGGGCGCGCGGGGCTTCCTCGATGCGCTGCCGGCGCTGCGCAACCGCGAGGCGATCGTCTGCGGGGAGGGCGTCGCGATCCCGATCCGGGTCGCGTTCGACACGCTGGAGGACGGACGGCGGCCCGCCTCGGACGACCCGGTCTTCTCGGCGCTGTGGCGCGAGAGCGGCGGCGAGGAGGCGATGATCGCGCGCACCGTCCAGCGCTGGCGTGCGCAGGGGCGGTAGGTTCGAAAGCTTCGTCATCCCGGACCTGATCCGGGATCCCGCTTTTTCCCTCCGTCGCCCTGACGAAGCGGGGCCCCGGATCAAGTCCGGGGCGACGAAGAAAAGGGCACGTCGGTCGCGCTAACTGCCTAGCAGCCGCAGTGTCGCCTCGTCGGGTCCGGGAAAGAAGGCGTCCAGCGTCTCGCGCACCGCGGGCGGTGCGCCGGCACGGTCGAACAGCGTCAGCGACGAGCGCAGCTTCACGGCGTCGATCCCGCCCATGATGGCCTCCGCGGACCGGCCGCGATGGCGGTCGAGCGCGGCGACACACGCCAGATAATGCGGGCCCAGCAGCGGGTGCGCCAGATAGGCGCGCGCTTCGGCGAGGTCGCGGATCGCGTAATGGCGCGCGGTGGCGCTGTGGCCGAGCCCGGCGATCTGCGGGAAGATGAACCACATCCAGTGGCTCTGTTTGGCGCCGCGCGTCAGTTCGGCGAGCGCGCCGTCGTAATGGGTCGCCTGTGCGGCGACGAAGCGGTCGAGGTCCATGCCGCGTCAACGCCCGGGCGGGCGGCGCGGTCCCCCGCCGCGGTCAGGCGACCGCGGCGGTGACGGCGTCGACGTAGAGCAGCAAGGCGGTGGTGGCGAAGCTGGCGGCGCTGAGCAGCAGCGAGCGGGCGAGCGTGGGATAGTTGTTCATCGGGTCGGGTCCGCTCAGGCGATCGGGCTGACGGGGACGGCGGCGCTGACCATCACGGCGGCGACGGCGAAAGCGGCGGCGACCGAGAACAGCGACTGGCGGAGGGCGGTGAAACGGATGGTCATCTTGGATACTCCCTGGTCAGCGGCCGGTCGATCCGGCCGATGCCAAGGTCATTGCAGGACCCGTGCCAAATGCGTCTACCGAGGGGAATGGCGCGATCCGGCAGCAAGGTTGGCGGGATTTGCCAGCCGCGCCCGGCGGGATGCGCCAGATTACGGCGTGGTGTCCGACGTGATCGTGCGTGCGCGGCCCTGATCCTTCGCGCGGTACAGCGCGGCGTCGGCGCGCGCCATCAGCGCGGCGCGACCTTCGCCGACGCGGCCCTCGGCCACGCCGGCCGAGAAGGAGATGACGCCGATCGATTCGCCGGTCTCGCGGACGCGCGGACGGCGTTCGGAGATCGTGCGGCGCACGCGCTCGATGATCTGCGCGGCGTCGTCGAGCCGCACGTTCTCGAACAGCAGCGCGAACTCCTCGCCGCCGTAGCGCGCGACCATCATGCCCTTCTCCGACGCGAGCGTCTGCGCGACCATCCGGATCACGCGATCGCCGACCGCATGACCGAAATTGTCGTTCACCTGCTTGAAGTGGTCGATGTCGCAGATCGCCACCGTCACCGGGGTGTCGCGGTGCAGCGCGGCGAAGGTCTCGTCGAATGCACGACGATTCGGCAGGTCGGTGAGCGGATCGGTGCGCGCCGACCCGCGCGCCTCGTCGAGCGCGGTGCGCAATTCCTCGGTTTCGCGCAGCGCGGTGTCGAGTCGCGCCTCGGCGAGCTGGACGCGGCCGATCATGTCCGCGGTCAGCTGCGTGATCGCCTCGATCCCCGCCTCCGCGCCCATGTCGCGCATCGTGTCGGCGGACCGTTGCAGGTCGCGGCCGAAGTCGTTGGCCTCGGCATGGACGATCCGCATCGCATCGCCGAAGCCGTCGAGCTGGAACATCATGCGTTCGAGCAATGCCTGCTGGACATCGACGTCGCCGCTCATCGTGCCATCATCGTCCGCCGGGTCGACCGGCGCGCCGGCGACCGACACGCCGCCGAGACTCGCGATGTCCTGGCTGGTCAGCCGCACGCCGCCGTCGGTCAGTTCCGCGACCCGTCGCGCGACCAGCCCGGTGGCGTTGGCAATCACCTCATAGGCGAAGGCGTAATGCGCCGGATCGGGGCTGAGCCGGTGCGCGGCGAGGAACGCCCCGATCCGGGCGAACAGGCGATCTCCCCCGTTCGCTTGCCCGATATCGACCGCCCTGCTCGCCATCATCCGCCCCGCATCGCCCCCAAACCTTGGGACCGACGATGTACGCGGCAACTACTAAGATATGATAACCGAAGGCTTTTAGTGCCCGGTGAGCTGGTGCACCGCCGCCAGCGAGCGCGTGACGTGCTCGGCGGGGTTCATGTCCGAATAAACGGAGGCGATTCGCCCGTCGCGTGCGATGACATAGCTGGTGCGGCTGGTGACCTGCCGCCCCTTGATCTCGCGGCCGAGCGCGACGTCATAGCCGGCGACGACCTTCGGCCCGGCGCTGGCGACCGCGAACTTGCCCGCGCATTCGCTCGACGAGAAACGCTGCAGGTCGGGGACATTGTCCGCCGACATGCCGATCACCGTCGCGCCGGCGGCGCGGAACGCGTCGACCTTCTCGGCGAAGGCGCGCGCCTCGGCGTTGCAGCCGCCGGTGAAGGCGGCGGGGAAGAAGTACAGCACCACCGGCCCGCGCTTGAGCTGTTCGGACAGCCGTACCGGCACCACCTTGCCCGCGATCGCGCCGCGGGTGGAGAAATCGGGCGCCTTTGCACCGGGCGCGAGCGTCGCGGCGGCGGGTGCGGCGAAGGTCAGGGCAGTGACGGCAGCAAGCAGACGGCGCATCGGGACGACTCCGGCGGGAGGAAGTTGATCGACAAGCCATATCATCGCCTGAGGGTTCCGCCACCCTCCGTCGGGCTTCCGCAACGCCCGGCTTTAGGTTAGCGCAGGCGTCATGCCGGCCACCCACAAATGCGACCTTGCGATCGTCGGCGGCGGCCTGTCCGGCGCGCTGATCGCGCTGGCGGTGCAGGCGCGGCAGCCGGGCCTCGACGTGCGGCTGGTCGAAGCCGGCGAGACGATCGGCGGCAATCATTTCTGGTCGTTCTTCGGCGCGGACCTGCGCGGCGCCGAGCAGGCGCTGGTCGCGCCGCTGATCGCGCACGGCTGGCCCGAATATGACGTGCGCTTTCCCGGCCATGCGCGCACGCTGGCGCAGCCTTATTTCACGGTTCGCTCGGCGGCGCTCGACGCGCAGGTCCGCCGAATACTGCCGCATCGCGCGGTGATGACCGGGCGCGCGGTGCTGGCGTGCAGCCCGACCGCGGTGGTGCTGTCGGACGGCGACCGGCTCAACGCGACCGGCGTGATCGACGCGCGCGGCGTCGGCGACCTGTCGCTGCTGACCGGCGGGTGGCAGAAGTTCGTCGGGCACGAGCTGCGCGTCGCGGGCGGGCACGGCGTGACGCGCCCGGTGGTGATGGACGCCACGGTGCCGCAGCTCGACGGCTATCGTTTCGTCTATCTGCTGCCGTTCACTCCCGACACGTTGCTGGTCGAGGATACCTATTACAGCGATTCGCCGGTGCTGGACGATCCGACCATCGCCGCGCGCGTCGCCGATTACGCCGCCGCGCGCGGCTGGCGGGCCGAGGTGATCCACCGCGAGCGCGGCGTGCTGCCGGTGGTGAGCGGCGGCGATTTCACGGCCTATTGGCAGTCGACCGGCGCGAAGGTCGCCAAGGCCGGGGTTCGCGCCGGGCTGTTCCACCCGACCACCGGCTATTCGCTGCCCGATGCCGCGCGGATCGCGGTGCTGATCGCCAATCAGCGCGATCTTTCGGGCAAGGCGCTTCACGACCTGACTTTTCGCCATGCCGCGCGTTCGTGGCGGCAACGAGGTTTCTACCGGATGCTCGATCTGATGCTGTTCAAGGCCGCCGACCCCGACCAGCGCTATCGCGTGCTGGAGCGTTTCTATCGCCTGTCGCCCGCGCTGGTGGCGCGCTTCTATGCCGCACGCTCGACCGGGCTCGACAAGGTGCGGGTGCTGAGCGGGAAACCGCCGGTGCCGGTCGGCCGCGCGATCGCCGCGCTGGGAGGCCGCGCATGACGCGGCGTGCTGTCGTCGTCGGCGCCGGGTTCGGCGGGCTGGCGCTCGCGATCCGGCTGCAATCGGCGGGCGTGGCGACGACGATCGTCGAGTCGCGCGACAAGCCCGGTGGTCGCGCCTATTACTGGCAGCAGGACGGCTTCACCTTCGACGCCGGGCCGACCGTCATCACCGATCCGGCGTGTCTGGAGGAATTGTGGGCGCTGTCGGGGCAGAAGCTGGCCGATGACGTCACGCTCGACGCGGTACAGCCCTTCTACCGGCTCAATTGGCCCGACGGCAGCAACTTCGACTATACCAACGACGATGTCGTGCTGCGTGCCGAGATCGCCAAGCTGAACCCCGCCGATGTCGCGGGCTATGGCCAGTTCCTCGATTATGCCGCGGGCGTCTATCACGAGGGGTATGAGAAGCTCGGCACGGTCGCCTTCCTCGACTTCGCGTCGATGGTGAAGGCGGCGCCGGCGCTGGCCAAATATCAGGCGTGGCGGTCGGTCTATTCGATCGTGTCGAAATTCGTGGCCGACGAGCGGCTGCGGCAGGCGCTGTCGTTCCACACGCTGCTGGTCGGCGGCAATCCGATGACGACCAGCGCGATCTATGCGCTGATCCACAAGCTGGAGCGCGACGGCGGGGTGTGGTTCGCGCGCGGCGGGACCAACCGGCTGGTGGCGGGCATGGTCGCGCTGTTCGAGCGGCTGGGCGGTACGCTGCGGCTCGGCGATGCGGTGACGAGGATCGAGACGCTCGGCGACCGCGTGACCGCGGTGGAAACCGCGAGTGGCTGGCGCGAGCCGGTCGACATGGTCGCCGCCAATGCCGACATCATGCACGTCTATCGCGACCTGCTGCCCGAATCGGGCGCGGCGCGGCGCACCGCGGCCCGGCTGGAGCGCAAGCGTTACTCGCCGTCGCTGTTCGTGGTGCATTTCGGGGTGAAGGGCACGTGGCCGGGCATCCCGCACCACATGATCCTGTTCGGGCCGCGCTATAAGGGGCTGCTCGACGACATTTACGAGCATGGAATGCTCAGCGAGGATTTCTCGCTGTACCTGCACCACCCGACCGTCACCGACCCGTCGCTGGCGCCCGAGGGCGATTCGACCTTCTACGCGCTGGCGCCGGTGCCGCATCTCGGCAAGTTCACCGGCGACTGGGAGACGGTGCGGCCGATCCTCGAGAAGCGCATTCTGGATGAGGTCGGGCGGCGGCTGATCCCGGACATCCACGACCGGATGGTGACCAAATTCAGCTATGCGCCGACCGACTTCGCGCACGATTTGAACGCGCACATGGGCAGCGCCTTCTCGCTGGAGCCGATCCTGACGCAGAGCGCGTATTTCCGGGTGCATAATCGCGATGACGCGATTCCGAACCTGTTCTTCGTGGGCGCGGGGACGCATCCGGGGGCGGGGATTCCTGGGGTGGTCGGGAGTGCGAAGGCGACGGCGGCGTTGATGCTGGGGGCATAGGCGCGCCACGTTGACTCTCGGCGGGCCGCTGTCCAATTTTGTGGACATGAACGCTGTCAGTTACTCCGAAGCCCGCGCGAACTTGAACGCGATGATCGATAAGGTCGTCGCCGATCGCGTGCCGCTGGCGATCACGCGCCAGCGAGGCGAGGGTGCGGTGCTGGTTTCAGCGAGCGAATGGGCGTCGATCGAGGAGTCGCTGTACCTCCTGAGGTCGCCGAAGAACGCCGAGCGGCTGCTTGAGGCAGTGCGCGGGTTCGACGCCGGTGATGAGGGTGTGCCGCTCTTGTGAATGTGGCGTTCTGGCCAACGGGTTGGGACGACTATCGTTATTGGCAGGAGCATGACGCCAAGCTCACTGGCAAGATCAATGCGTTGATCGAGGAATGTCGGCGGCGTCCGTTCAAAGGTACGGGTAACCCGGGGCCGCTCGGCGGCGATTTGCCAAGCTGGTGGTCGCGCCGGATCAGTCATGAGCATCGACTGGCCTATCGAGGGGCAGGCAATGGTGTCGAGCAGGTGGTGCAGTGCTGGCATCATTATTGAGCTTCGCTGGTATGCTATGTATATTACCCTATGCACCTTCTATTCGTTGATGAAAGCGGCACGCCTCCAAAGCCTACCGCGAAAGAGCAAAGTTATTTTGTAATCGCCGGTTTCGTGATCCCGGAGGATCGCTGGCCCGGATTGAGGGACAAGCTGATCGGCGCCAAAAGGGCTGCGGCCTACCGCGGTGAATTGAAGTGGCGTTTCTTTGCGCCGAAGAACGATGATGAAGACAATCCCATGCGAGAGTGGGATAGGGCTGCGAAGAATGATTTTAGGGATCGGGTGTTCAGAATAATCACTGAAGCAAAATCTTGCCGGATAATTGCTTGTGTATCAGAAAGTTTGACTGCTTACGGGCTAGGAAACGTAAATAGTCAAGACGACCTTTATTTCCGCACATACAAACCCGTCACTGAGCGTTTTCAGTACTTCCTTCAGGATATAACTCGCACGAGCGGACGGGACACCTATGGAATGATAGTTGCGGATCATCGCGGGAGGGGCGATGATGACAGTATGCGCCTACGTCACGAACGGCTTATCCGAGAGACTGGCCGTTACACCTCAGATTATGCAAATTTCATTGAGGGGCTTTTCTTCTCGCCATCGCATTTAAGTATAGGCATACAGCTTGTTGACATGATCGCGGGAGCCATCTGGCGCGCCCAAGCTCACGGCGACCGAACATGGTTCGACCTACTGCGGCCCTCTTTCCGGGCATCAAGCAACGGTCATATAGACGGCTATGGCCTTGTCCGATTTCCGAAAAAAGGCTGGAAGGGAGCTATCTTGGATTGACGCCGGGTGAGGCCGTGGCCCCAACGTGCTAAGTGACGCACTCCCGGCTTACACGATATAGCCTCCCGCCATTGACAAATCAATCGCCTTAAGGGTGTGGGAAGCGAATCGGCTGCCTGAAGCAGCTACTCGAATGCGGCTACATCGAGGATCAATTGCGCTTAGAATCACTCGCCTGAATATACAAGTCGCTGCCAGTTTGGCGGTACAACTCGCTCATCTCCGCCATGCCCGCTTCGGCATCCTCCGCCGCGACGAACGTCTCGACCGGGGCGTTCTGCTTGGCGGCAAATTCACGAACTTCCTGCGTGATCTTCATCGAGCAGAACTTCGGCCCGCACATCGAGCAGAAGTGCGCGGTCTTTGCGCCTTCGGCCGGCAGGGTCTGGTCGTGGTACGACTCAGCCGTGTCGGGATCGAGCGACAGGTTGAACTGGTCGCGCCAGCGGAACTCGAACCGCGCCCGCGACAAGGCATCGTCGCGCAGCTTGGCGGCGGGGTGGCCCTTCGCCAGATCGGCGGCATGCGCCGCGAGCTTGTAGGTCACCACGCCGACCTTCACGTCGTCGCGGTCGGGCAGCCCGAGATGCTCCTTGGGCGTGACGTAGCAGAGCATCGCGGTGCCGTACCAGCCGATCATCGCCGCGCCGATCCCGCTCGTGATGTGGTCATAGCCCGGCGCGATGTCGGTGGTGAGCGGCCCGAGCGTGTAGAAGGGCGCCTCGCCGCACGCCTCGAGCTGCTTTTCCATGTTCTGCTTGATCTTGTGCATCGGCACATGGCCGGGGCCCTCGATCATCACCTGCACGTCCTGCTCCCAGGCGCGTTTGGTCAGCTCGCCGAGCGTGTACAGCTCGGCGAATTGCGCCTCGTCGTTGGCGTCGGCGATCGCGCCGGGGCGCAGGCCGTCGCCGAGCGAATAGGCGATGTCATAGGCCTTCATGATCTCGGTGATCTCGTCGAAGCGTTCGTAGAGGAACGATTCCTTGTGATGCGCGAGGCACCATTTCGCCATGATCGAGCCGCCGCGCGAGACGATCCCGGTCACGCGCTTGGCGGTGAGCGGGACGTACGGCAGGCGGACGCCGGCGTGGATCGTGAAGTAATCGACGCCCTGCTCGGCCTGTTCGATCAGCGTGTCGCGGAAGATTTCCCACGTCAGATCCTCGGCGATGCCGCCGACCTTCTCCAGCGCCTGATAGATGGGGACGGTGCCGATCGGCACGGGGCTGTTGCGGATGATCCATTCGCGCGTGTCGTGGATGTTGCGGCCCGTCGACAGGTCCATGACCGTGTCGGCACCCCAGCGGATCGCCCAGACGAGCTTGTCGACCTCGGTCGCGACGTTGCTGGCGACCGCGCTGTTGCCGATGTTGGCGTTGATCTTGACCAGGAAATTGCGGCCGATCGCCATCGGCTCGGTTTCGGGGTGGTTGATGTTGTTGGGGATGATCGCGCGGCCGCGGGCGACCTCGTCGCGGACGAACTCGGGCGTCACGTAATCGGGGATGGCGGCGCCGAAGCTGTTGCCGTCGCGGACATATTCACGCAGCATCTCGCGGCCGAGATTTTCGCGGGTGGCGACATATTCCATCTCGGGGGTGATGATGCCGCGGCGGGCATAATGCATCTGGCTGACGTTCGCGCCGGCTTTGGCCCGCAGCGGACGGCGGTTGACGTTCGGGAACGGCTGGACGCCGCCCGAGCGGTCGGGGCCGAGCTGGCCATTGTCCTCGGGGCGGATCTCGCGCGCGTCATAGGCCTCGACGTCGCCGCGCGCCATGATCCACTCGCGGCGCAGCGCGGGCAGGCCGGCGGCGATGTCGATGCGCGCGGTCGGATCGGTGTAGGGGCCGGACGTGTCATAGACGTTGAGCGGTGGCTCGCCGGAGGAGGGATCGAGGTCGATCGCGCGCATCGCGACTTTCAGCGGGCCGACGTTGATCTTGCGGCTGCCGCGGATCGGGCCGGTGGTGACACCAATTTCGGTACGGGCGGGAACGTCGGCCATAACTTCTCTCTCCAACTCGCGGGGAGGAAGACGGTGGCCGGAGGTCGCCGCGTCCACTCCCTACGCCGGTGTCAGCCGGATCAGGTTCAGCGGGTCGAGGACTGCGGTCCTCCTCTCAACCGCAGCATCGGCGGTCCCCCGGGGAGCGGCCGGTATAGGCCCGCACGTGCCGCGACACCAACGAAAAAGGCCGCGCGCCGCCGGATGCGGCGCGCGGCCAATTCGCCCCGGGGCGTGACGTCAGGCGAACGCGCCGCTGCTGCGCAGCGAATCGATCGAATTGTTGGTCCCGGCCGGGAAGAAGCCGCCCGAGGTCGCCGCCGCCTTGGTCAGATAGACGATGTTGTGGACCTGCAGCGTGGTGCGGCTGTAGGCGATCGCATTGCTGTCGGCCGGGACGATATTGGCGACCTGCGCACCGCTGACCGTCTTGGTGATGCCCTCGTCGAGCTCGTTGAGATTGGGCAGCAGCGTGGTGCCGACCCCGTCGAGGCTGTCGCGATAGTCGGAGATCGCATTCGCCTTGGTGATCGCGTCCGACGCCCCGGACACCAGCGTGCCCATCCGATACAGCTCCGCGCGGATCAGCCCGGCGTGATAGGCCTCTGCGGCGAGGATGCCGGCCGCCGCCTCCAGATAGATCGCGCTGCTGATGAGCGGCGATGCGCCCTTGTACGCGGTGACGCCGACGTCCTCGAACAGATAGGCGGCGAGCAGGAAGCTCTTGTCGTCGGCATAGGGATCGAAGGTGTCGTTGGCACCGATGATCCCGGCGTTGCGCGCCGCGAGCGTGAAGGCGCCGCTCGCCCCGCCGTCGATGTTGATCGCCGGCTGCGCGATCACCTGCGCCGCGTTGACCGCGGTGATCACCGCACGCAGCGCGTTGACGTGCGCCAGCTCGTCGGCGGCGATCTCGCGCGCATAGCTGGCGATGATCGGGTCGGAGAAGGCGACCTTGCGCCCGCCGGTCACGCCGCCGCGCGTGCCAACCGCGCCGGTCAGGCTCGCCTCGGGCAGCGAGCGGCCGAACGCGGCGAAGGAATAGAATTGCGCCTCGAGATATTCGAGGTTCAGCGCGAGTTGCAGGATGCCGACGTCGGTCGAGACGCTGCCGGTCGGCGTCGGGGTCGGCGTGGGGGTCGGGCTCGGGCTGGTGCTGTTGTTGTTGTCGCTGCCGCAGGCGGACAGCAAGGCGAGTCCGCCGGCCGCAGCGGTGCCAGCGCCGGCCAGCTTGAGGAAGCGGCGGCGCTCGGCCCGGCGGGCCTCGGCGAGTTCGAGCGCGGCGAAAACGGAATCCTTGATCATGGCGTCATTCCCTGGTTCGGGGCGTGTGGGGCAAAGGCGGGGAGGCGGTGCGCACCGTCTCGCGTCAGGCCGATGCCGCGCTCATCTTGATGTTGCCGTTGACCCCGGCCGGGAAGAAGCCCCCGCTCGCCACCGCCGCCTGGTTGAGATAGACGATGTTGAGCACCTGCAACGGCGTGCGGCTGAACGCGATGCCGTTGCTGTTGAGCGGCGCGATGTTCGACACGTCGCCGTCGCTGGTGGTGGTGACCGCCAGCCCGCTGTCGTCGACCGGGCCGATGCCGCGGACCAGATCCTCGGCCGGGCTGCCGTCCAGCCGGTCGCGCGCCGCGGAGATGGCGGTGGTCGCCTCGATCAGCTGGAGCGAGGGCGTCTGCAACCCCTTGCGATACAGCACCGAGCGGATGATCGCGGCATGATATGCCTCGACCGCGAGGATGCCGGCCGCCGCTTCCAGATAGATCTTGCTGTTGATGAGCGCGGGCGCCGCACCCTTGTAGGCGGTGACCCCGACGTCCTCGAACAGATAGGCGCCGAGCAGAAAGTTCTCGTCCGACGCATAAGGGTCGAACGCGACCCCGTTGCCGACCAGCCCGGCGGCGCGTGCGGCGGTGCTGAATGCGCCGGTCGCGCTGGTGCCGAGATCGATCGTGGGCTGCGCGAGGAGCGACGATGTCGTGAACTGCGCGCGCAGAAAGCGGACGTGCGCCAGCTCGTCCTGATAGATTTCCTGCGCATATTGCTGAACGATCGGGTCCTTGAACCCGACCGCCCGCCCGCCGGTGGCCGCGCCCGCGGTGCCGACCGCGCCGCTGATGTCGGCGGCGGCGAGCCCGCTGCCGGTGACGGCGAAGGCGTAATAATTCGCCTCGAGATATTCGAGGTTCAACGCGAAGTTGAGCACGTCGACCTCGGTGAAGGTCGAGGTCGGGGTAGGGGACGGCGAGGGCGAGGGGGTGGGCGTCGCGGTCTGCGCCTGTGCCGTCCCGGACAGCGTTGCCGCGGCGGCCGCGGCACCCAGCGCACCGGTGAAGAAGGCGCGACGCGAATCGCGGCGACGCACGCGCGCGTCGAGCGTCTCGATCAGCTGCTCGCTATCGGTCATGGCAGGCTCGTCCCTTCTATTACTCGCGCCGGTACGCGGCGTTGCTGCGCGTGATAGGCCAGCATCGCGCGGGGGGCAAAGTCGGGATTTTGCTTTTTTGACGTCGCCGTTGCTCAGCTGTCGTCCCGGACTTGATCCGGGACCCCGCTTCTTCGCGACCGGGGGCAAGGCGTGGGCGCCCGTCGCGGCGAAGCCGCGTCGTCGGTCGGGGCGCTGCCCCGCCGGCCGGTCTTGCGCGTGGTCGGCGCAGCGTGCGCCGGCCCGCGCTGCGGCTAAAACGTATAGCCGACGCCCAGCGCCGCCAGCCATTGGCTGCGCGACCCAGCGACCGACACCACCGGCGTGTCGCCGAAGTCGTTGAGCATCTTCTTGTAGGTAACCCCGCCGATCGCCTTCCAGCCCTTCAGCAGGTTGCCGGTCAACGAATAGGTGCCGGCCATGCCGACCGTCCAATGCTTCCACCCGCCACGCGTGCGATATTGCGGCAGCCCGCTCGCCAGCGACTGCGCGGCGTCGACGTCGAAATAGGTGCGCGCGAAGCCGCGCTCGACGCGCTCGGCCGAAGCGAACAGCCCGACCCCGGCCTTGAGGCTGAGCGGCGTGAAGTAATTCACCGACGGCGACCAGATGCCGCTGTCGTGGACGCCGCTGACGTCGTGGCGATAGCTGAGCGAGGCCGACAATTTGTCGTACGGGCTGGTGAGCACGCCAGTCTTGCCGAGCCCGACATAGCCGCCCAGCTCGAACGCGGTGTCACGCTCGCCCAGCGCGCGGATGCGGCGATCGTCGATCGCCTTGTTGTTGGTGCGGTTGAAGTTGATGACCCCGATCGGCCCGGCCTGCACGTCCCAGCGCGGCCCGGACGGGTTCGGGATCAGATCGATCGAGGCGCGGTTGCCGAGCACCTGGAACGCGAAATTGTGGAAGGAGCCGATCGCCGCCGGGCCGGGAACGACGCGGTAATGGTCCGATCCTTCATAGTCCGGCAGATAGGCGGCGGCGACCGCGACGGTCACCGTGTCGCCGACCAGCGCCGGATCGGGCGTCGGGTTGGGCTCGGCCGGAACCGATGCGCTCTGCGCGAGCGCGGGCATCGCGAGACAGGCGAGCCCGGCGGCGAGCAGCGCACGGGCGGCGAAACGATTGACGTACACGTAAATTCCCCTTTGATCTGCGCGCCCAACCGCTCGCGGGGAATTTTGCTCCATGTTGCTGGTTACAGCATGTAGCGCATCCGGATCTGTTGCTCTTCGGCATCAGTGGTCAGCGAGAAGCGCGCCGCCGAGAAACGCGGCGGCCCGAACCGGATTGCGGGGTTGCGCGAGAAGCCAAACCCTTCCTTGGGGATGCCCGCGAACGTATCCAGCTTCTTGTTGCCGTTCTCGTCGTGGATCACCGCCACCGCATAGTCGCCGCGCGGCAGGCCCGGAAAGCGAATGCTGGTCTGCCCGGCGGGCACCGAGCGCGTCACCGCGTCGCGATCGTCGACGCAGTTCGGGAAATTGTCAGGATCGGCGGTCAGGCACAGCCGCAGCATCCCCTTGGACGAGCGCAGATGGTCGATCTCCACCTGCAGCGAGCCGACCGGGGCCGCGCCGATCAGCGGCACCGCCAGCAACGCCAGCCCCGTCACGGCGAGCCGCTTTCGCGTGATCGCGCGCGAAATCGCCGAGCCCGTCGTCGGTGCCGCAGAGCCGGTCCCAGAAGCGGAAATAAAGGCCATAGTTACATCCGTACCGTTCATGGTGCCGCTGGTGATGGCTGGCGGTAATCAGCCACCGGCCCACCCGTCCCCCCCACATGAACTTCGGGAACATTTCCCAGCCCATATGGTTGGTGACCCCCATAATCGTCATGATCGTCAGCACCACCCCCAGCGCGGTGACATGGATCGGAATCACGAAGACCAGTAGCGGAATGGCAACAGCGCCGGTCACCGCCTCGATTGGGTGAAAGGCCATCGCCGCCCAGGCGGTCGGCGGGCGGCTGGCGTGATGCACCGCATGCGCCAGCTTGAAGACGCGCGGACGATGCATCCAGCGGTGCGTCCAGTAGAACCACGTGTCGTGCGCGATCAGATACAGCAGCACCGACACCGGCAGATACCATAACGGATAGGCATGGACGTCGGCGTAGATCCGCGTCCAGTCGCGGTTTTGCCAGCCCCAGGCGATGATCCCGGCGGGTACGCCATAGATGCCGGCAGAGGCGAGGCTCCACAGGATCTCGCGGCGGATCTGCGGATCGAGCCCGGCGTAGAGCCGCGGGTGCTTCAGCCGCGTCGCGAGCGCGAAGCCGGCGCTCGCGGCCAGATAGCGCACCCCGACGATGACGCTCATCGCCAGCGCCGACAGCAGGATAGCGATGGTCGCGGACATAAGCGGCTTCTAGCGCATCGCCGCCGGGCGCGATAGGCAGGGCCATGCCTGTACGCCCTGCCGATATCGCGCTCGCCCACCGCCTCGCCGACGCCGCGGGTGCGGTGATCCGCCCCTATTTCCGCCAGCCGGCCGGGCTGGAGCTGAAGGAGGATCGCTCGCCGGTGACGCGCGCCGACCGTGAGGCGGAGGAGGCGATGCGCCGACTGCTCGACGCCGAATGCCCCGGCGACGGCGTGGTCGGTGAGGAACATGGCGTGAAAGAAGGCGTGACCGGGAGGCAATGGGTACTCGATCCGATCGACGGCACGCGCAGCTTTACCGCCGGGCGCGCGATCTTCGGGACGCTGATCGCGCTGGTCGAGGACGGCTGGCCGGTGCTGGGGATCATCGACCAGCCGGTGCAGCGCGAGCGCTGGACGGGCGTGACCGGGCGACCGACGCTGCTCAACGACGCGCCGGTGCGGACGCGGGCGTGCGCGGCGCTGGAGGGCGCGATCGTCGCCACCACCAGCCCGCATCTGTTCGAGGACGCCGACGTGCCGCATTTCATGGCGCTGGTGACCGCTGCGAGTGGCGGCGCGCCGCGACAGGGGCCGGTCTATGGCGGCGACTGCTACAATTACGGGCTGCTGGCGAGCGGGTTCCTCGACATCGTCTGCGAATCCGGGCTCAAGCTGTACGACTTCGCGGCGCTCGCGCCGATCGTCGAGGGCGCGGGCGGGCGGATGTGCGACTGGAACGGCGACCCGCTGACCGCCGACAGCGCCGGGCATGTGCTCGCGATCGGCGACCCGGCGCGCGCCGACGAGGTGCTGGAGGCATTGCGCAACGTCGCCGGGTATGGCCACCACGATCATTGAGGCTTCGTCGTCCGGCAGGACGGGCGCTGGACCGGTCAAGGGCCGATCGACATTCGGTATTTAATGGCTGACCGGCCATTTGATGGATCGTCAGCCTTCTTCGTTCGTCGCCCCGGACTTGATCCGGGGCCGCGCTTCTTCGGCAGCCGCAGCAAAAGCGGAATCCCGGATCAAGTCCGGGATGACGAAGGAGGGGCGAGCGCGGTGAATGTCGATCGGCTCTAAAACCGCGACAGCGTGAACCGGTCCACGTCGAGCCAGCCGCCTGTGCCGGCGGGGTTGTAGCACGACAGCGCGAACTGCACGCCCTGGAAGGTGCCGGTCTGCCAGTCGAACACCAGCGGCACCGTCCCGCCGATGGCAGTGAAGCGGCGACCGTCCACGCTGTAGGACAGGGCGGCGGTCTTCGCCGGAAAGTCCATGTCGGTGCGCAGCCACAGCCGCGTGCCGCGGAAGCGGCGGTCCGCGGCGCGCACCTCGACATGCGGACCGTCCTTGCGATCCTCCGTCACGCGCATCGTCAGCGTGTTGGTTCCGCCCAGCACCGACAGCTGCGCGCTGAACTTGCCGAGCGTCCCGAAGCCGCAAACGTCGCCCGCTTTCAGCCCGCGGGTGTCGATCAGCACCTCGCCCCGCGCGCGCGGGGCCTGACCCTTCTGGACGAGCGTGTTGCGCGCCCACCAGAACTGGCTGCCCGGCGCGGCGTGGAGGCGGAGCCAGCCGGGACGCTCGGTCAGCGACCAAAGGTGGTCGAGCGGGTTGTGGTTCCACTGCCATTGCCGGCCAAGCGTCCGGGTGCCGAAATCATCGCTCGACGGCGGCTCCGCGAACGGCTGTCCGGTGATCGGCTTGCGCGCGACCGCCGGGACGCGGCCGGGGGCGTCGGGTGTCCCCCAGACCGGCCAGTCGTCCTGCCAGAACACTGGGCTGATGTTCGTGACGCGCCCGATCGCGCCGGAATCGCGCATCACGAACCCGTACCACCCGCCACCGGGCAGGTCGACCAGTGCGCCCTGATGGCCGCCGGTGGTGTCGTCGATCTGCGCGCGGGTCTCCCATGGCCCGTCGAGCCTGCGGGCACGCGAGACGGTGAGCGCGAGTTTGCCGGGGATCGCGTTGAACAGGTAATAATAGCCGTTGCGCTTGAGGAGCTTCGAGCCCTCCGCGCCCTTGTTGTAATGGATGACGCGCGACGCGGTGATCCGCGTCACGTCACGGTCGAGCGTGTGGAGCGTGATCGTCCCGTCGCTGCCGATCGAGGTCGCCAGATACACCGCGCCGTCGTCGTCGAAGAACAGCGCCGGGTCGAACGCGGCGCGGTCGAGCGTGACATGCGTCCACGGCCCCTTCGGGTCGCGGGCGCGATAGATGCGCGTTGGTTGCCCCACCGGGGTGACCGCGACGTAGAAGGTGCCGTCGCGGTAGCGCAGGCTGGGGGCGTAGATGCCGTGCCGGTACGAACCGCCCTCTGCCAGATCGAGCGTCGGCGATCCGTCCAGCCGCGGCAGCAGATGCGACACGATGTCCCAGTTCACGAGGTCGCGCGAATGCAGGAGCGTCAGCCCCGGCGCGTTGGCGAAGGTCGTGCTCGCGAAATAGAAGTCGCCGCCGACGCGGATGATGTCGGGGTCGGGATAATCGGCGTTGAGCGGTGGATTGGCATAGCTGCCGTCACCGCGGTCGCTGCGCCAGACCTGCGCGGCGGCGGGTGAGAGCGCGAGCACGCCCGCCAGAGTGGTGCATTGCAGCAACAACCGTGTGCCTGACCTCATCCTCGACCGCTCCGCTTCTCGTCTGATAGTATACTGCAGCGCGCCGGTTTGCCGCTGCTTATGAAACGCTGCCGCACACGTGAAAGGGCGTGTGGCCAAATCGTCACAGTCCTGATGAACTTTGCGACAAAGCAGGGTTGCACCCATACGATACGACCATCTCCAGATTGACAGTGCAAGGCACGCTGATAGCGATAACGGCAATCATGTCACAAACATGAACAAGGCGGCGCGTTGCCGTCACGGAGGAGGGGATCATGAAGGGAAGCCATGTCATGGGCGCGCTTGCGCGGTCGTCGTCGGTGTGGGCACTGGCGGTGGCGGCAGCGGTGCCGGGCATCGCGGTCGCGCAGACCAGCGGCCAGAGCACCACCGAGAGCCCGACCAATGCGCAGCCGGCCGACGCCGATGCGGCCGGTCAGGACGCCAGCGTGGGGGCCGACGACATCGTCGTCACCGGCGTGCGCGCCAGCCTCGATCGCGCGATCGCGATCAAGCGCGATTCGCCGGGCGTCGTCGACGCGATCAGCGCCGAGGACATTGGCAAGTTTCCCGACACCAACCTCGCCGAATCGCTGCAGCGCATCACCGGCGTGTCGATCAACCGCGTGAACGGCGAAGGCTCGCAGGTCGCGGTCCGCGGCTTCTCGGGCGGGTTCAACCTCGTCACGATCAACGGCCGCCAGCTGCCCGCCACCAACATCGACACCAGCGGCGGCAATCTGTTCGCGCGCGGCGCGGGCCGCTCGTTCGACTTCCAGAACATCGCGTCGGAAGGCGTCAGCGGGCTGGAGGTCTACAAGACCGGCCGCGCCTCGGTTCCGACCGGCGGTATCGGCGCGACCATCAACATCGACACCCGCAAGCCGCTGAACTCGGCCGAGACGGGCGTCACCGGCTCGATCGGCGCCAAGGCGCTGTACGATACCTCGGTCGAGAAGTCGGAGGATACCAAGCACCGCGTGACGCCGGAAGTCTCGGGCCTGCTGAACTATCGCAACGAAGAGGGCACGTTCGGCGCGGCGGTGTTCGGCAGCTACCAGCTCCGCTACTCGGCGTCGGCGCAGTCGAACCCGAACTACTGGAACGTCATCAAGACCTCGGACTTCTTCAACCCGGGGACGTTCATCAACTCGACCACCGTGATCGACGGCACGCGCCCGACCGCGCCGTACGTGCTGGTCCCCAACGACAGCCGTTACCAGTTCTCGGAAAACCGCCGCGAGCGCATCAACTTCCAGGGCGTCTTGCAGTTCAAGCCGACCGACACGCTGGAATTCACGGTCGACAGCCTGTTCGCGCAGAACCGCCTGCGCGAATCGCGCAGCGAGCAGACCAACTGGTTCAACCGGCCGTTCAGCGAAGTCCGCTTCGACGACAATCCGAACATGGCGACCGCGATCTTCCTGCGCGACTATCTGCCGACCAGCCCGAAGGACGAGGGCTTCGAGCAGCAGCAGGCCGCGACCAAGGCGCGGCTCGGCTCGGTCGGCCTGAACGCCAAGTGGGAATTCGCGTCGAACCTGACGCTGACCGTCGACGGCCACCATTCGGTGTCGACCTCGTCGCCGGACAACCCCAACGGCACCACCGCGACCACCGTCGCGCTGGGTGCGCCGGTGATCCAGGGCCATTCGCTCGACTTCAGCACCGGCTTCCCGCAGCAGGCGCAGGTCATCAACGATTGCTACCGGGCTGACGCGAACGCGACGCCGAAGGGCAATTGCAACGGCGTGCTCGACATCGGCGATCTGGGTGCCGCGCCGGCGCGTACGATCATCTCGCGCCAGACGCAGCGGATCGACCAGATCCAGGCGCGACTGGGCTGGGATCTGGGCGGCGGCAGCCGCTTCGACGTCGGCGGGTCGTACACCGACTCGAAGATGCACTCGACGCAGACCCAGACGCAGCAGACGCTGGGCGACTGGGGCCTGCAGAACCCGGGCATCATCCAGCAGCTCGCGCCGGAGCTGGTCAGCCAATATTGCCTGACCTGCAAGTTCGACCACTTCAACCCGGCGTCGCAGGGCTCGTCGCTGATCGCGTTCCGCGGCAATGCGATCGACCTCTACAACGTGCTGAGCCCCTATTACTCGCAGCGCGGCGCGCCGCCGGCGCCGTCGGCCCCGGCCGACGACACGGTGCAGGAGAAGATCTGGTCGGTGTTCGGCCAGTTCACCTGGAACGGCGAAGTCGCGAACAAGCCCGCCAACCTGGTGATCGGTGCGCGCTACGAGCAGACCCGCGTCGTCTCGGACGCGGTGCAGACGTACAACAACATCGTCTGGACCGCCGACAACGACTTCCGCGGCGACGCCAGCGGCGTGTTCACCGCGATCCGCCAGCGCGGCAGCTACGAGAACCTGCTGCCGTCCGTCGACTTCAGCATCGAGCCGATCACCAACGTGAAGGCGCGCGTGTCGTTCAGCCGCACGCTGGCCCGTCCGGACTATGGCAATCTGTTCGCGACCGCCTCGGCGGGCGCGCCGGGGCGCCCGACCGCGCTGGGCGGCATCCCGACCGGCAGCACCGGCAACGCCAACCTGCTGCCTTTGCTGTCGGATAACTTCGACGTGTCGCTGGAATGGTATTACAAGCCGTCCAGCTTCATCTCGATCGGCTTCTTCGACAAGCGCGTCGCCAACTTCCTGGGCACCGGCATCGTCAACCAGAACCTGTTCGGGTTGCGCGATCCCAGCTCGGGTGCGGCGGGGTCGCGGTCGGGTACCGCGGCGGCGTTCCTGCGCGCCAACAACTACGATCTGAGCGACGTCAACCTGTTCACCTATACCGCGCTGCTGGTGCAGAACGGTGGCAACCAGGCGGCGGCGACCACGCAGTTCAACGCCAATTATGTGGCCGGCCGCGGGTTGCAGCAGACGTTCGTCGACCAGATCCTGTCGCAGGTCGACATCTCGTCCGACGCCAACGATCCGCTGTTCAACTTCTCGGTCTCGCAGCCGATCAACAACCGCGAGGGCAAGATCAACGGCTTCGAACTGGCGTGGACGAACTTCTTCGGCAACACCGGGTTCGGTTTCGCCGGCTCGTTCACCAAGGTGAACGGCGACGTCAACGTCGACCCCTATGCCGACCCGACCGTCAACATCTTCGCGCTCACCGGCCTCGGCAACAGCGCGAACGCGACGGCGATCTACGACAAGAACGGCATCTCCGCCCGTATCGCGTACAACTGGCGCGACAAGTATCTGGCGGCGACCAATCAGGGCGGCAACCGCAACCCGCTGTTCGTCGCGCCGTTCGGTACGCTGGACGTCAACATCAGCTATGACGTCAGCGACAAGATCGCGCTCACGCTCGAGGGCATCAACCTGACCAGCGAGACCGTGCGCACCTACGGCCGCACCAAGCGCAACCTCGTGTTCGCGCAGGAGCTGAAGCCGCGCTTCCTGCTGGGCGCGCGCTACCGCTTCTGATCGATCGCGACGATCAACGTTAGTGGAGGGCCATCGCTTGCGGTGGCCCTTTGCTTTTGGAACAAGGATCGCATGACCTTCACGACTCTCGACAATGTCGATGATGCCGACGTGCATGTCGCGGTGCGGGCCGGGGCGGCGTTCGGCGATCACGCCAATCTGCTGCCGATCATGCCGGTCGAGTTCGAGGAGGCGCAGCGCGAATTGCCGATCGTCTTCCGGCGCGGCGCGGACGGCGGCATCCGCGGCTATGTCCTGCTCGGGCTCGACCGCGGCGAGAATCTGTTTCTGACCGGCGCCGACGCGGACGAGCGCTGGGCGACGCGCTTCGTGCCCGCGATCCAGCGGCGCGGGCCGTTCGCGCTGGCGCGGGGCGAGGAGGGGGAGCCGGTGGTGCAGATCGACCGCGACGACCCGCGCGTCGGCGCGGCCGACGGCGTGCCGCTGTTCCGCGATCACGGCGGCGACGCGCCCTATCTGGAGCATGTCCGCGCGGCGCTGCACCTGCTCGCCGAGGGCGCGCAGAGCGAGCGCGCGATCCATGCCGATCTCGAGGCGGCGGGGTTGCTGCGCGGCGTGACGCTGCGGATCGATCTCGGCGATGCCGGCGGGTACGAGCTGACCGATCTGCTGACCATCGACCAGGCGGCGCTGGCGGGGCTGTCGGGCGCGACGCTGGAGCGGCTGCACGGCAATGGCCTGCTGCGCGCGGCGACGATGGCGGCCGCGTCGCTGGGCAACATGGAGCGGCTCATCGAATTGAAGACGCTCAAGGAGTCGGCGTGACCGCGGCGATCACCGATCGGCGTGTGCGTGCGATCGCGGCCGACGATCCCGCCGCGCGCGATCTGGCCGCGCTGGTCGCGGCGGGTGCGCCGGTGGTCGTGCGCGGGCTGGCCGCCGACTGGCCGCTGGTCGCGGCGGGGCGTGAAGGACCGGCGGCGGCGGTCGCTTACCTGCGACGCTTCTACAACGGCCAGCCCGGCGTCGGCTATACCGGGGACGCCGCGCATGGCGGGCGGTATTTCTACGATGAGACGCTGACCCGGCTCGATTTCGCCGCCGAGCGCGTGGCGCTCGACGATTATATGGCGCGCATGCTCGCGGCGCTGGACGAAGCGGACGCACCGTCCTTCTACATCGGCTCGACCGATCTGGAGCGCTTCTTCCCCGGGCTGATCGCCGAGAATCCGCTCGCCCGCGCCGATTTCGCGCGCGTGCTGCGCAGCATCTGGATCGGGACACGCACCACCGCGCAGGCACATTACGACATGTCGAACAACATCGCGGTCTGCGCGGTCGGGCGGCGACGCTTCACGCTGTTCCCGCCGGAGCAGGTCGCGAACCTCTATCCCGGCCCGCTCGAACCGACGCCGGGCGGGCAGGTGGTGTCGCTGGTCGACTTCCGCGCGCCCGACCTTGAGCGCTTCCCGCGCTTTGCCGAGGCGCACGACGCGGCGCAGGTCGCCGAGCTGGAGCCGGGCGATGCCGTCGTCTACCCCGCCCTGTGGTGGCACCATGTCGAGGCGCTCGCGCCGTTCAACGTGCTCGTGAACTATTGGTGGAACGACGCGGCGGCGTTCATGGACACGCCGATGAACACGCTGCTCCACGCGCTGCTCAGCCTGCGCGACCGCCCGGCGGCGGAGAAGCAGGCGTGGCGCGCGCTGTTCGACTATTACGTGTTCGGCGATGCGGCGCGCGCGGCGGCGCATCTGCCCAACGCGGCGCAGGGCGCGCTCGCGCCGCTGGACGATGCGCGCGCGCGGCGGTTGCGCGGCGATTTGCTGAGGAAGCTGAACCGATGACGGGCGTGCGGCGGGTGGTGATCGCGGGCGGCGGCACCGCCGGGTGGCTGGCGGCGGCGATGCTGACCCGGCAGCTCGGCGGGATGATCGACGTGACGCTCGTCGAATCGGAGGAGATCGGGACCGTCGGGGTCGGCGAATCGACGATCCCGACGGTGCGCGCCTTCCATCAGCTGATCGGGGTCGACGAGCGCGATTTCGTCCGCGCGACCGGCGCGAGCTTCAAATTGGGGATTTCGTTCGAGGGCTGGTCGCGGCCGGACGAGCGCTACCTCCATTCGTTCGGGTCGATCGGGCAATCGACGTGGATGGCCGACTTCCACCATTTCTGGCTGGAGGCACGCGCGCAGGGGCATGCGGAGGAGATCGGCCGCTATTGCGTCGAGCATGAGGCGGCGCGCGCCGAAAAGTTCGCGGGCGGCGACGCGGGGCTCAACTACGCCTATCATTTCGACGCTGCGCGCTATGCCCGCTATCTGCGCGAGCGCTGCGAGGCGGACGGGCTGACGCGCGTCGAGGGCAAGATCGCGCGGGTCGAGCGTGACGGCGAAAGCGGCGACCTCGCCGCGCTGGTGATGGAAGACGACACGCGGATCGCGGGCGACCTGTTCCTCGACTGCACCGGCTTCCGCGCCCTCCTGCTCGGCGAGACGCTGGGTGTCGGTTACGAGGATTGGGCGGAATGGCTGCCGACCGACCGCGCGATCGCGGTCCAGACCAAGGCGACCGGGCCGGCGGTGCCCTATACGCGCGCGATCGCGCATGATGCGGGGTGGCAGTGGCGCATCCCGCTCCAGCACCGGCTCGGCAACGGCATCGTCTATGCCAGCGAGTATCTGAGCGACGACGAGGCGCAGGCGCGGCTGTTGGGAAGTGTGACCGGCGAGACGCTGATCGCGCCGCGCGTGATCCGATTCCGCACCGGGCGGCGGGTGAAGGCGTGGGAGCGCAATTGCGTCGGGCTGAGTCTGGCGGGCGGGTTCGTCGAGCCGCTCGAGTCGACCAGCATCCACCTCATCATGATCGCGCTGACGCGGCTGTTGCAGCTGTTCCCGTTCGACGGCGTCAGCGAAGCCGCGGCGGCGCGGTTCAACGACATGGCGCGGCGCGAAATCGAGGGCGTGCGCGACTTCATCATCCTGCACTATACGCTCAACCAGCGCGACGAGCCGTTCTGGCAGCGGATGCGCGACATGCCGCTGCCCGATTCGCTCGCGACGCGGATCGCGCTGTTCCGCGAGGGCGCGCAGGCCTTCCAGGCGAGCGACGAGCTGTTCACGATCACGTCGTGGGTGCAGGTGATGCTCGGCCAGAAGCTGACCCCGCGCGCGCACAATCGCGTGGCGCGGATGATGCCCGAGGGACGGTTGCAGCAGACGCTCGGGCAGATGGCGGCGAACGTCGCGGGCGCGGTGCGCGGGCTGCCGGCGCATCAGGCGTATCTGGACCGGGTTTAGCCAATATCGTCATTGCGAGCGGAGCGAAGCAATCCAGGGCGTCCTAGCCCGGCCCTGGATTGCTTCGCTCCGCTCGCAACGACGGCCGGCTATCTGGGTCGCGTCCAGAGCCGGGGATCGCGCGGGGCATCGGGCAGCGACTGGCGCCGGGCGGCTTTAAGTCCCGCACGCGCGATCCATGCCAGCTTCGCGCCCTTCGAGGTCGTCACGCGGTGATCCCACGCGCGGGCGCCCCGCGCCGCTACCTCCCGCGCGATGTCGCCATAGATTCCCGCCGCCGCCAGCACCGCCCAGGCCGAGCGGAACGACAGCGCCTTGGTGCCGACCGCCGCGCTGTCCTCGTGCAGTTGCGCGCGGGTCGCCAGCCGCTTCGCCAGCACCGCCAGCCGTTCGCGATAGGGCGGCTTCATATGCTCGCCCGGCGGCATGTCCATCTCGACCAGCCAGTCGTCGGGCAGGTAGCAGCGGTCGACGCGCGCATCCTCCTCGATGTCGCGCGCGATGTTCGCCAGCTGGAACGCCAGCCCGAGATCGCAGGCGCGGTCGAGCGTTGCGTCATCGTCGGGCGACACGCCCATCACCACCGCCATCAGCAACCCGACCGCGCCCGCGACATGGTAGCAATAGCGATAGAGATCGTCCTCGCTGCGCGGGTGCCAGTCCTCGGCGTCGAGCTGGAAGCCGTCGATCACGTCATGGACGAAGCGCCGCGGCAGCCCGGTCTCGCGCGCGACGACGCCCAGTGCGTCGAACGCCGGATCGCCGGTCGGTTCGCCATCCAGCGCGGCGTCGCTGAGCGCGCGCACCCGCGCGACCCGCGCGCGCGCATCGGTGACGATCGTGCGATCATGGCCATGATCCTGCCCGTCGACCAGATCGTCGCAGGCGCGGCACCAGGAGTAGAGCAGCCACGCGCGCTCGCGCACCACCGGCGCGAACAGTTTCGAGGCGGCGGCGAAGCTCTTCGAGCCGCGCGCGATCGACAGCCGCGCGGTCTCGACCAGCGCCGCGCGCGTGTCGGTCACAGGTCGGAGGCGGCCATGCGCACGATCGGCTGCGTCGGGACGTGCGCCGCCATCCGGTCGAGCAGCCCGCCCAGCGTCTCGTCGACGATCAGCAGGTCGCGATGCTGCGCACGCAGGAAGCCGACCTCGCCCATCTTCTCCCAGAAGGCGACGATCGCGTCATAATAGCCGCCGGCATTGAGCAGCCCGACCGGATCGGCGTGATAGCCGAGCTGCGCCCAGCTGAGCGCTTCCCACAATTCGTCCATCGTGCCGGTGCCGCCGGGCAGGGTGACGAAGCCGTCGGCGAGGTCGGTGAACATCTGCTTGCGCTGGTGCATCCCCGTCACGACGTGGAGTTCGGAGAGGCCACGGTGCGCGACCTCGGCATCGACCAGCGCTTGCGGGATGACGCCGATCACCTCGCCGCCCGCCGCCAGCGCGGCATCGGCGATCGCGCCCATCAGCCCGAGCCGCCCGCCACCGTACACGACGCCGATGCCGCGCGTGGCAAGCGTGTGGCCGACCTCGCGCGCGAGATCGAGATAGAAGGGGTCGGCAGGCGTGGCGGAGCCGCAATAGATGGCGAGGCGCTTCATGGTGTCCGCGCTACGGGATCGGCGCGGGTGGGGCAATGGCGGCGTTGGTTGTCGCGCCGGCTTCGGCGCGGATGCACGATCGGCGGGCTTGCACCAAATCTCTTCGCGACCGGCGAGACGCCGCTTTTTGCCGTCATCCCGGACTTGATCCGGGATCCCGCTTCTTCTTCGATCGAAGGGCAGGAAGAAGCGGGGCCCCGGATCAAGTCCGGGGCGACGAAAGCAGGGTAGGCCCACGAAACTGTAGCTAAGCTCTACGACACTCGCATCATGCTTGTCACGCTGACGCCAGCGGCGGGATGCTCCAGTCGATCGTGCCGCGGCCGTTTGCTGACAGAAAGGCGTTGGCCTTGCTGAAATGGCCCGAGCCGAACCAGCCCTTGTAGGCCGACAGGGGCGAGGGATGCGGGGCGGTGAGGATCAGGTGGCGGTCGCGCCCGGCGGCGGTGACGAGCGGCGCCTTGGCCTGTGCGTGGCTGCCCCATAGCATGAACACGGTCGACGAATCCTGTTCGGCCACCGCGCGGATGATCGCGTCGGTCAGGGGCTCCCAGCCACGCCCGCGATGCGCGGCGGCACGGCCTTCGGCGACGGTCAGCACCGTGTTGAGCAGCAGCACGCCCTGCCGCGCCCAATGTTCGAGGAAGCCATGCGTCGGCGGCGCGATGCCGCAATCGCTGGCCAGCTCGCGATAGATGTTGGCGAGGCTGGGCGGCGGCTTCACGCCAGGTCGGACCGAGAAGCAAAGACCATGCGCCTGACCCGCGCCATGGTAAGGGTCCTGTCCGAGGATCACCACGCGCACTTCGGGCAGCGCGGTGAGTTCCAGCGCACGGAAGCGCTCGGCGACGGGCGGGAAGATCACCGTCCCCGCCTGCTCCTCGGCGGCGAGGAAGCGGGTGAGCGCCGCCATCGCGTCGCTGGCGAGCGGCGCGGCGAGCGCGTCGCGCCAGCTGGGATCGAACGTTGGCGTCATGCCGGTCAACCGTCGCGGCGGTGTTCGAGCAGCCACGGACGCGGGCGGCCGGTCGGCTTCGGCGTGCCGTCGAGCCGGATCGAGCGCGTCACCACCACCGGGCGCAGCATCAGCGTGCCGTTCATCTGCTGCCCGGTCGGCTCGGCGAGGATGCGCTTGACGGTCTTCTGTCCGGCAACGACGCGTCCGAACGCGGCATAGCCGGGATCGCGCGGGCTCCAGTCCATATACGCCGCCGGGCCGACGGTGATGAAGAAATTGCCGTTCGCCGAGCCGGGCGGTCCCTTGCGCGCCATCGAGACCGTCATGTCGAGATGGCGGATGCCGGTCTTCTTGGTCGATTCGTGCGGGATCATGTCGAGGAAGCGGCGCGCGTCGGTGCGGATGCCCGACTGGATGAAGCCGGTGCCGGGCAGCTTCCTGCTGCGCGCAGTGCGATAGAAGCTGACGCCGTCGAAGCGGCCATCGTCGACGTAGCGCAGGAAATTGGCGGTGGTGAGCGGCGCGTGGCGCTGATCGAGCGCGAGCACGATCGGGCCGTCGGCGGTTTCCAGCCGCACGCGCACCCAGCCCGGCGTGGCGCGATCGGCGCGCTGTGCCGTGGCGGGTGTGGCAACGGCGAGCAGGGCAAGCAGCGGGAGGAGGCGACGCATCGCGCGGATGTACGGACGCGCGCGCGCGATCGCAACGCCGTCAGAGGCCGAGCCAGACGAGCGGCTCGGGGAGCGCGGTCGCGGCATAATCGACCTGCAGGACGCGGCGATGGCGCTCACCCTGCGCGGCGGCGGAAGCGTGGAGGATCGGGGTGGCGTAGCCCCAGACATCCCCGGCGCTGGCGAGACAGGCGTAGGTGCCGCAGCGCGCGACGGTGTCGGCGATCGCATCCTCCGCGATACGACCGAACCGGTGCGAGCCGGGCGCGATCAGCAACGGCGCATTGTCGGCGGGCGTGTCGTCGAGGTGGAGGCGCAGCGTCACCATCGCCGCGGTGATCGCGAACGGCGGCTCGACGTGCGCGATGCCCTGCTTGGTCGACCACGGGCCGTAGCCCGGGACGTCGGCACGGGCGCGGGCGCGGACGGCGATCGTGCGGTCCTGATGCCAGCCGAGCGACCAGTTGGTGGCAGGGGTCTTGTCGAACAGGATCGCGCGGACCGGCTGCGCGGCCTGGCCGAGCCGCTGTGCGGCGATGTTGTGGACGGGGCCGGTGGCAAGCAGCGCTGGCAGTGCGGGATGGCCGTGGAGACGGAGCCCGGCGCGCTCCTGCGGGAGGTCGGCGGCGTGCTGGTGGAGTGCCGGGAGGAGTCCGGCGGCGGCGGCGGGGTGGTGGGTGGCACCGTCGCGGGACCAGTCGAGTGGGGTGTTCATGGGGGCGGGCCTTGCGTCATTGCGAGCGGAGCGAAGCAATCCAGGGCGTCCTGGTCCGGCGCTGGATTGCTTCGCTGCGCTCGCAATGACGGCATCGCGTGGGGCCACGACGCGGGCGTGAAGCCCGCGTCGTCGGACGGCGCGGTGGCGCCGCCGGCCGTGTCGGCGGATGCAGCATCGCTTCGCTTGCTGCACCGGCGCGCGGGGCGCCCGCCTTCCGCCTTACAATTTCTCCGTCAGTTCCGGCACCACCTTGAACAGATCCCCGACCAGCCCGAGGTCCGCGACCTGGAAGATCGGCGCGTCCTCGTCCTTGTTGATCGCGATGATCGTCTTGGAATCCTTCATCCCCGCGAGATGCTGGATCGCGCCCGAGATGCCGACTGCGACATAGACTTCCGGCGCGACGATCTTGCCGGTCTGCCCGACCTGATAATCGTTCGGCACATAACCGGCGTCGACCGCGGCGCGGCTGGCGCCGACACCTGCGCCGAGCTTGTCGGCAAGCGGCTCGATCAGCTCGTGGAACTTCTCGCCCGAACCGAGCGCCCGCCCGCCCGAGACGATCACCTTCGCGCTGGTCAGCTCGGGACGCGTCGACGCCGCGATCTCCTGGTTGACGAACGTCGAGAGGCCCTTGTCGCCCGTCGCCGCAACAGTTTCGACCGTGCCCGCGCCACCCTCGGCCGCCGCCTTCTCGAAAGCGGTTCCGCGGACGGTGAGGACCTTCTTGGCGTCGGCGGTCCGGACCGTGGCGATCGCGTTGCCGGCGTAGATCGGGCGCGTGAACGTGTCCTCGCCCTCTACCGACAGGATGTCGCTGATCTGCATGACGTCGAGCAGCGCGGCGACGCGCGGGGCGACCGCCTTGCCGGTTGTGGTGGCGGGCGCGACGAACGCGTCGTGATGCCCCATCAGCGCGACGACCAGCGGCGCGACATTCTCGGCGAGCTGGTGCGCATAGGCCGCGTCATCGGCGACATGCACCTTGCCGACACCAGAGATCTTCGCCGCCGCCTCCGCGACCGCGCCGACGCCTTGCCCGGCGACGAGCAGATGCACCTCGCCGAGCTTCGCCGCGGCGGTTACCGCGGAGAGCGTGGCGTCCTTGACGGTCGATCCGTCGTGTTCGACCCAAACCAGAGTCTTCATTCCACTATCCTCTCGAACTTCCGAGCCGTTCGTCCAGAGGAGCCGCCGAGCGAAGTCGAAGCGGCGTCTCGAAGGACGGTGGTTCGAGACGAGGCTTGGACACCCTCAGCCTCTCCTCACCACGAACGGGCCGTGAGATTACTTCGCGATGCCCATCGACTTCAGCCGGTTCACCAGCTCGTCGACATCGGCGACCTTGACGCCCGCCTGGCGCTTGGCCGGCTCGGCGACGCTGACCACGGTCAGCCGCGGCGTCACGTCGACGCCGAAGTCCGCGGCGGTCTTCGTCGCGAGCGGCTTCGACTTGGCCTTCATGATGTTGGGCAGCGAGGCGTAGCGCGGCTCGTTGAGGCGCAGGTCGGTGGTGACGATCGCGGGGAGCCGGTACGTGTCCGTCTCCAGCCCGCCATCGACCTCGCGGGTGACGGTGACGCTGTCGGCGGCCAGCTCGACCTTCGACGCGAACGTCCCCTGGCCCCAGCCGAGCAGCCCGGCGAGCATCTGCCCGGTCTGGTTGTTGTCGTCGTCGATCGCCTGCTTGCCGAGGATCACCAGCTGCGGCTGTTCCTCGTCGACGATCTTGGCGAGCAGCTTGGCAACGCCCAGCGGCTCGACCTTCGTCCCCGAGGTGACGAGGATCGCGCGGTCGGCGCCCATCGCCAGCGCGGTGCGCAGCGTGTCCTGCGCCTTGGGCTCGCCGATCGAGACGACGACGATCTCGGTGACCACGCCCTTTTCCTTCAGGCGGATCGCTTCCTCGACCGCGATCTCGTCGAAGGGGTTCATGCTCATCTTGACGTTGGCGAGATCGACGCCCGAGCCGTCCGCCTTCACACGGGGCTTCACATTATAGTCAAGCACGCGCTTGACCGGCACCAGCACCTTCATTGCGCTACCCTCCTCAATCTGTCCGGGCTGCTACCTGACGTTTACGTAAAGATCAAGTAAGCGGCCGGATGCGGCCGGGTCGCGAGCGGCCGGCATCCTCTGCGATAAAGCGATAAAGCGTCAGGCCGCCGAGATGTCCATCGCGATGTGCATGGCGGTGTCGACGCGCCCGATATGCGAAAGGCGGGGCCGGCGTGCCGACCCCGCCCCCGCGAGTCTTCGAAGCGTTCCGCGATGATCGCGTCGCGTCAGGCGACCTTCTTGACCTCGGCGACGATCTTCTGCGCGGCATCGCCCAGATCGTTGGCGGGGACGATCGCGAGGCCCGAGTTCGACAGGATTTCCTTGCCCTTGTCGACGTTCGTGCCCTCGAGGCGCACGACCAGCGGCACCGACAGGTTCACTTCCTTCGCCGCGGCGACGATGCCCTCGGCGATGATGTCGCACTTCATGATCCCGCCGAAAATGTTGACGAGGATGCCCTTCACTGCCGGATCGGCGAGAATGATCTTGAACGCCGCCGTCACCTTCTCCTTGCTCGCGCCGCCGCCGACGTCGAGGAAGTTGGCCGGGAACATGCCGTTCAGCTTGATGATGTCCATCGTCGCCATCGCGAGCCCGGCGCCGTTGACCATGCAGCCGATGTCGCCGTCCAGCTTGATATAGGCGAGGTCGTACTTCGACGCTTCCAGCTCCGCGGCGTCCTCCTCGGTCTCGTCGCGCAGCTCGGCGATGTCCTTGTGGCGGAACATCGCGTTGCCGTCGAAGCCGACCTTGGCGTCAAGCACCATCAGCTTGGCATCGTCGGTCACGGCGAGCGGGTTGATCTCGATCTGCTCGGCGTCGGTGCCGAGGAAGGCGTCGTACAGCTTCGCCGCGACGTTCGCCGCCTGCTTGGCGAGATCGCCGGTCAGCTGCAGCGCACCCGCGACCGCACGGCCGTGGTGCGGCTGGAAGCCGGTCGCCGGATCGACGTCGATCGAGTGGATCTTCTCGGGCGTGTGATGCGCGACGGTTTCGATGTCCATGCCGCCCTCGGTGGAGGCGACGAACGAGATGCGACCGGTGGCGCGGTTGACGAGCAGCGCGAGGTAGAATTCCTTCGCGATGTCGACACCGTCGGTCACGTACAGGCGGTTGACCTGCTTGCCGGCCTCGCCGGTCTGGATCGTCACCAGCGTGTTGCCGAGCATCTCGGTCGCGGCGTGGCGGACCTCGTCCTCGGTCTTGGCGAGGCGGACGCCGCCCTTGCTGCCCTCGGAAAGCTCCTTGAACTTGCCCTTGCCGCGACCGCCGGCATGAATCTGCGCCTTGACGACGTACAGCGGCCCCGGCAGCTTCTTCGAGACCTCGACTGCCTCATCCACGCTCATCGCGGCATAGCCGGCGGGCACGGGGACGCCGAATTTCGCGAGCAGTTCCTTGGCCTGATATTCGTGGATGTTCACGGGGGCTCTCCCAGGTGCAGCGATAAAATCGCGGCAGCCTAAAGCACAGGGGCGCGCGCAAATCCACCCTTTATCGTTGTGCAGTTGCGGTGCAATTGCAATAGGCGGTTCCGGTTGCTCTTTCGTTCCCGCAGCGCCATGTCATTCGCGTGATCCGGCTCCCGCATCCCGCGCTGCACGCGAGTCATTCCGGCATCTGGATGGCGGACGGCGAGGCGACGCGGGCGTTGTCGCGCGGCGAGGCGATCCGGCTGGCGGCGGACACGCCGGTGATCCTGCTCAACGCGCCGCTGATCGGGCAGCGGCTGGGCTATGCCGAATTGTCGGGGCTCGACCTGCTCGAACTGTTCGCCTTTCTTCACCCGGCACGCTTCATGGTGCCGACCCCGAAGGGCGTGGCGGATGCGTGCGGCATGGCCGCGCCGGTGCGCGATGACGCGGTGGCGGCGTTCCTGCGCGAGGCGGCGGCGCGGATGCTGGCGGTGACCGACGGCGACTGGCCGGAGCGCGAGGGGGCATGGACCGCGGCGCAATCGCTCACCCGCGCGCGCTGGGCCTGGGCGCCGGTCGTAAGCCCGCGGATCGCCAAGCCGCAGCAGAACGAGCGCTGGCTGTTCACGCGGCTGCCCGAATGGGACGAGGTCGCGCCGCGCCCCGCCCCGCGCAGCGTCACGCTGGAGGAGCGCGCGGTGCTCGACCGGCTCGACCGATTGACCGGCGCCGGAGCCGAGCCGCGCGCCGGGCAGCGCGCCTATGCCGCCGCCGCCAGCGCCGCCTTCGCGCCGCGCGTGACGCGCGATACGCCGAACCTGATGCTGGCCGAGGCGGGGACCGGGATCGGCAAGACGCTCGGCTATCTCGCCCCCGCCAGCCTGTGGGCGGAACAGGCCGGCGGCGCGGTATGGGTGTCGACCTATACCAAGGCGCTGCAACGCCAGCTGGGGCACGAGACGCGGCGGCTCTATCCCGATCGCGCGCTGCGCAAGGCGAAGGTGGTGACGCGCAAGGGGCGCGAGAATTACCTGTGCCTGCTCAATCTGGAAGATGCGTTGCAGGGCGGGTTCGCGGGACGCGCGGCGATCCTCGCGCATCTGGTCGCACGCTGGGCGGCCTATACCGACGACGGCGACATGGTCGGTGGCGACCTGCCCGGCTGGCTGGTCGCGCTGTTCCGCCGCAACGGCTCGGCGGCGCTGACCGACCGCCGCGGCGAATGCGTCTACGCCGGCTGCCCGCATTACCGGAAATGCTTCATCGAGCGCGCGGCGCGCGCCTCGGCGGAGGCCGATCTGGTGATCGCCAACCATGCGCTGGTGATGGTCAATGCCGCGCGCGGGCGCGAGCTGGCGACCCGTCCGACGCGCTATGTCTTCGACGAGGGGCATCATCTGTTCGACGCCGCCGATGCGATGTTCGGTACCGCGCTGACCGGCGCGGAGACGATCGAGCTGCGGCGCTGGATCGTCGGACCCGAGGGGACGTCGCGCGGACGGCGGCGTGGCTTGCAGGCGCGGCTGTCGGATGTCGCGAGCTATGACGAACAGGGCGGTCGCGCCGTCACCGACATCGTCGGCGCGGCGCAGGCGCTGGCGTCGGACGGCTGGCTGTCGCGCGTCGCCGAGGGTCAGCCGTTCGGCGCGATCGAGGCGCTGCTGGGCGCGGTACGCGGGCTCGCCTATGCGCGTGCCGAGGAGCGCGGCGCGGATGCCGGCTACGGGCTGGAGACCGAGCTCGCCGAGCCCTCGCCCGAACTGATCGAGGCCGCTGCCCCCGCCGCGCAGGCGCTCGATGCCTTGGTGCGCCCGATGGTGGCGCTCGGCAAAAGGCTGGAGGCGGTGCTCGCGGAGGGGCCGGACTGGCTCGACGGGCCGGCGCGCGCGCGGGTTGAAGGGGCGATCGCCTCGCTCGGCTGGCGCGCGGAGACGGTGGCGTCGTGGCTGGCGCTGCTCGCGCGCGTCGGGGGACCGGCCGACCCGCGCTTCGTCGACTGGCTGGCGGTCGATCGCATCGAGGGGCGCGAATATGACATCGGGCTGCATCGCCGCTGGCTCGACCCGACCTTGCCGTTTGCCGAGACGGTGCTGAAGGGCGCGCACGGCGCGCTGGTCACCTCGGCGACGCTGACCGCCGGCGGCGACTGGGACATTGCCGAGGCGCGCGTCGGCGCGCCGCATCTGCCGCGCGCGGCGGGGCGTTTCCAGGTCGAGTCGCCGTTCGACTATGCGGCGCGTGCCGAGGTGGTGATCGTCACCGACGTCAAGCGCGGCGACATTCCGGCGCTCGCCAATGCCTATGCGCGGCTGGTCGAGGCGAGCGCGGGCGGCGCGCTGGGGCTTTTCACCGCGATCCGCCGGCTGCGCGCGGTCCATGCGCGGGTCGCCGACCGGCTGGCGCGCGCCGGGCTGCCGCTCCACGCTCAGCATGTCGATCCGGTCGATACCGGGACATTGGTCGACATCTTCCGCGACGATCCGCACGCCAGCCTGTTCGGCACCGATGCGCTGCGCGACGGCGTCGACGTGCCTGGCCATTCGCTGCGGCTGGTGGTGATGGAGGGCGTGCCGTGGCCGAAGCCGACCGTCCTCCACGCCGCGCGGCGGCTGGCGGGGGGCGGCAGTGCCTATGACGACCGGATCGTCCGCGCGCGGTTGGCGCAGGCGTTCGGGCGGCTGATCCGGCGGGAGAGCGACGCGGGGCTGTTCGTCCTGCTGTCCGCCGCGATGCCGTCGCGGCTGCTCGACGCCTTTCCGCCCGGCGTGCCGGTCACGCGCGTGCCGCTCGACGAGGCGGTCGAAAGAGTGCGGCGGCGGCTTTCCACGGGCACCAACATAGGGCATGACGCCCCCCTCGACGCCTGACGGAGATGTTCGCCCCGTGAAGACGCTGACGCTGCTGCGCCATGCCAAGTCGGGCTGGGACGATCCGGTGGCGCGCGATTTCGACCGGCCGCTGAATCCCAAGGGCCGCCGCGCGGCCGTGGCGATGGGGCGGCACCTGCGCGAGCTTGGGCTGAGCTTCGACCGCGTCATCGCCTCGCCCGCGGTCCGCGTCACCGAAACGGCCGCGGAGGTCGAGAAGGGGCTGGGCCGCGCGCTGTCCCCCGCCTGGGACCGCCGCCTCTACCTCGCCTCCGCACCGACCCTGCTCGATGCGGTCCACGAAGCGGCGGCGGACGCGCGCTCGCTGCTGCTGATCGGTCACAATCCCGGGCTCGAGGAACTGACGATGCTGCTGGTCCCCGACACGGCGGGCGGCCTGCGCGACGTGGTCGAGGAGAAATACCCGACCGCGACGCTCGCCGAGATCACCTTCGATACCGACGACTGGACCGCGGTCGCAGCGGGGCAGGGGACGCTGACCCGCTTCATCCGTCCGCGCGACGTCGATCCCGCGCTGGGACCCGACGCGCACTGATCCGCCTCAGCGGACCCCGCACCGCACGACCGCTGTCGAGGGCGCCCGCACCGTACAGCGCGCCCGCCCGGCCACCATCACCTGCACATCCGGCCCCGCCGTCACCTGCGCGGTATCGCGCGCGGCGGCGCGGACGATCAGGTCGCCCGCCGCCTGCACCACCAGCCGGTCGGTCGCGACGCGAGCGAGGTCGATCGTCCCCGGCCCCTGACCGGTCACCCGCGCCTCGCGTGCGCTGCCGCCCGCGACGATCTCGCCCTCGCCGACCAGCGACACCGACAGCGCCTCCGCCTCGACGCGCCCGACCGACAGCGTCCCCGCGCCGACCACCGACGCCATGACGCGGCTCCCGCGCAGCGCGTCCACCGCCACCGCCGTCGCCGAGGTCACCGCCACCGCCTCGACGCGCGGCGTCATCACGACCACCTCGCCCGCGATGGCACGGGCGCTGCGGATCGTCAGCGTCGCGCCATCGACCCGCACGTCGATCGCGTCCAGCGCCGCGCGATCCGCTGCGGTCGCGCGCACCCCGGTCCCGCCGCCGGTGACGATACGCACCGCGACGGGCGCCTCCACGCGCACGCGCTCGACGCTGCCGACCGGCCAGCGCCGCTCCGCCGCGTCCGCCGGGGTGGCGACCAGCGCGAGGACCGCGATCAGCCCCCGCACCGCACGCTGCCCGAGC